>SFAQ01000001.1:0-41385 GCA_007096525.1 Microcystis wesenbergii Mw_QC_B_20070930_S4
CTGTTAGAACTCATATTTGTTCTTGTGGCTGTGTTCTAGACAGAGATGAAAACGCCGCTATCAACATACTTCAGAGAGCAAATACTGTCGGGCGGACAGAAATTCAAGCCCGACTACAGACTACCCTCTGTCTATTAGGTGAAAGCCTAATAGATAAGGTAACTGGATGAACAGGGAATCCCTCGCTTGAGTGCGATGGGAGCGTCAAAGGAATTTTGCCAGCCCTATAGGGTAGATATGGTGTAGCCAGTTCGCGACCGGCTCAGACCAACCCCGCTAACAGGTCGGATATTTCCCCCTGCAAGTCTTTTCGGTTATCGTCGTAGATCATTAAAGTATTGAGGTCGGCGTGACGGCTCAATTTCTGCACCCGCCGCACGTCCCCGTTCGTTGCGTCGAGAGCGGCGGTTATTCCCGAATGACGTACCCGGTGGGGCGACATTTTCTTGCTCACCCCGGCCGCGGTAGCGATTTTCGCCACCAGTTTATGGATCGCCGAGCCGGTCAGTCTATGGCCGCAACTACAGCGATCGAGGGCGATAAAGAGGGGTTGACGGATATCCAGTTCCCGCCGCTCCTGTAACCAATCCACAAGTGCGTCGAGGGTCGGACGCGACAGGCTGACGGTTTCTTTCTGTTGACCCCGGCCCTTACCGAAGATGGCCAACGTTCGACCCTCGGTATCGAGATCCTTGATGTCCGCACTCTCGATCTCCCCCCGCCGGAGGGCGTTATCCCAGAGCAATCGCAGGATGGCGTAGTCCCGTTTCCCCTTGAGAGTCGAGCGGTCGGGAACGGCCAACAGGTCGCGGTACACTTCCTTGCTCACCCCGGTGGTGTCGCGGTAACGCACCACCTTGTCCCCCGATACCTCGGACAGATTGAAATTGCATTGCCCCAGTTGATTGGCCAATCTCACTAGGGACTTGATCGCCGATAAGCGCCGGTTTCTTGTCGCTTCCGCTAGTCCCCGTTCATCCCGCAGATGAGCCTTGTAGCGCAGTACCAGCGAGAGCGCAGCGAACCGATCAAGGGAGAGGAATTCTTGCGTTATGAACGGGGTCGGTTCCTCGCAACCGAAAGCGAAGACAAAGAAATCCTTTAAATCCCCAGCATAAGCGTGTCGCGTCCGGGGCGAACGCTTGGCCGCGAGCAGTTGGGCTAATACGTCCAAATCGTCGAGGGCTTGCCCTGAAGCTCGGTCGAAGGGGGGCATATCGCGTCTGGTTAGATCTGTGGCTGACACGAATTTAGGGTTGCGATAATGTAGCTTTACGATACCTAGATTATCACGTTCGACATCCCGACAACGTCCCGTTGTCAGACGGGGTCGCAGACGCTCGATGGTCGGGGAATGACGACGAACGGGGTCAAACCGTATCAGAAAATAGAGGGAAAACATTTGACGTGATGGACGATCAGGTATGCTATTTAAACGGGCTTTCACAGATTAAAATGCAACCGTTTTATTGTACTCCCTTCGATTGATTCAAGAGATTTTGGTAACATTCGGTCGGGGTACGGTAAGATAAATATTTAAAGGAAGTCTGATTAATTAATTCTGCAAATCTTTCATTATCAACCGCATTGTACTGATCTAATTTAGTGATTAAATTCTTCATGTTATTCAGGGAGCTTACCAGACTCCTATTCTCGGATTTGAGATAATGAATTTCAGGGGAATCGCCCTCATGCCGATCAATGGCGGTAATTTGAGCGATAATCCCCTTAATTCCCTGCTTATACGAAGAAATTAGGGTATATAAACTCTTTTCCTGAGTAATAAGAAAAATACCTCGCTTCCTGAGATCGAGGACATCAATTCGCCAAGTATTAATATCGGCGATAAAATCTTCTCTTGACTGCACTTCCTGTTGAAGTCTTTCGGCCGCTTTACTTGATAAAATCAGATTCATCTCTAAAAATAAAGTTGATTATCAGCTAAAGTATTAATAGACCAATAAATTATACCAATTTTCAATAGTCGTGATTAACGGTGCTTCAGTTTGTGTTATGCAACGGACAGGGTTATAAGGGATGTAACCCTTATATGGAAAGGCATTTAGCGATTTTTGTCAATTATTTTTGTCTAGAGCGAACTAATCAATTAAGTCTCTTGCCAGATAAGGATTTAGTCGATTTATGCCCCCTGATCGAATCATACCAAGTAACGAAGAACCGTTAAGAAGATATGATAAAAATAATGAGAAACATATTGCTCCTAAAATTCGCAAATTGGCTGAGACAGCGAGGGAACTATACCAAACCAAATATGCCCTCAATGTCACAAGGCTCACCAGTCTCAAAAGTCTTTGCCAAGAAGAGAAAGCCGCCGCTAATTTTGCGCTTTACCTAGCTAAATTGGTAATCAAACAGATGGAATCTAATCAAACTACTAGGTCTTTTCTTGGAGAAGAAGCTTGGACAGAACACTGCCAACTAATTAACCATGCTGTTGAAAAAATGGAAGATTACCTAGAAGAACCAACTCCAGATAAACGGCAAGATTTGTATAAATTGTTAACCCAACTAGAACAAATTCAAGGTTGGGAAAAACACATAAGATTTGGAACACCAATTCGTGTCATCAATAACAAATATGCCTTAATAATTGAAGATGGACTGCGGTGTATGACAAGTTCAGATTATGCTTATTGGAGTTACCAAATGGCGAGAGATTATGCTGAACGCTATAACTCAAGTTGTGGCAGTGGACTAACTTCTGAATCCGCTCCTTTAGTAGCAGAAATTGCCGAGTTTTGGTGTCAATATTATTTTGGCAAAACTCTCAAAGAGAAATTTCCTGATAAGAGTTGACATCAAAAGCATTTCATGATAGCAAATCTGCTTTTTTCTGGGAAAATCTACTCAGAAAATAGAATAAAATTCAATAATTTTCTTCATATTTATCGACCTGCTGTTCAGGAGGTTAGCCGTAGTAATCCAGTAGGACAGGCTCTTGATTTTCTTCATTTAGAGGGGCTACATTAGTCCGAGTGATTCTCCCCTCACTTAACGAACCAAGCTGCCGTATCAACAAAAACCTTCGTCACTTGAAATGCCCATGCTGATCACAAAATTGTAATTGTCAATAGCGTTTTAGGTGCGCTTACCCTTAGGTAGGGATGATTACATGGTTTGAACTCAATCTTTCTCACAATTCGGAGTGCCGTGACTCCCGAAATCTTCAATTATTCTATTAAGTGCTAGAATTTTATTGATGAAACAATTTTTGCCAGTAGCTAGTTAAGCTTAGAAGGAGTTGATGTTATGTTAGTTAAAGGAATTAAAAAAGGCAAAACTATTGAGTTATTAGAGGAAGTTGATTTTCCTGATAATGAAGAGCTATTAATGGACATTAGAGAGGTTAATGATTTTTGGTCAGCCTTGCAAGATTTTAGACAAAGAGTAGATTTGGCAAGTCTTGATGATGATACTTTTGATAATTTACGGGACAAGTCAACGGGAAGAGATGTTCGCTTATGACTCTCAAATATTTGCTAGATACTAATATTTTGTCAGAGGCTAAACGACCTCACCCGAATCAGAAGGTCATGACGAAGCTACGATTATCTAAACGGGAAATAGCCACAGCTACTCTAGTAATCCATGAGCTATTATTTGGTTGTTTTCGACTTCCTCTGTCTAAAAAACGCCAAGACTTAGAGGATTATGTAAATAACGTTATTTTAGCCAATCTACCTTTATTCGATTATGACTTAAAATCAGCCCAATATCACGCACGGGAAAGGTCAAGGTTGTCTAAAGTCGGCAAGAGTCCTGCTTTTGTCGATGGTCAAATAGCGTCTATTGCTTTTACCAACAATTTGACTTTAGTTACAAATAATGTTGATGATTTTAAAGATTTTAAGGGTTTAGTGATTGAAAATTGGTTTCTCTAATCCGTAATTGTTCCGTGTTTCACCTTTCCCACCCCACAATGCTCCCCCAGAAAGATGATCGCCACGTCATCGATCGCTGCCTAACGATAAGATATAGCAAATAATGGGTTATTTAGGACGCTTTCAATTTTCAAACTCTTATCTGAACAGGGTTTCAGCGATAGATTGTCCTAAGCACCTTGGTCTTTGCTATATTTTCCACTCCCCTCACTTAACGAATCGTTAAGTGAAGAATTCGAGAAATTCGTTAAGTGAGCAGCTCAAACCGGGTTAAGGTTCCGTTAGAGTGGGCAGTTCTCGATACTTTCTAACATTCGTTTGATGGCTCCATCGATGGTTGCCGTACCGATGCGATTTCGGTATCGTAGCAGCCGCTCCCAAGTAGCCTGTTCTAACCTGACATACCACTCACAGCCATTACCAGCCCTGTAATTCAGCCCTTCCCTGACCTGAAATTTAGCGGACACATCGATGGTTTTTGGGGAAAGGAAGTCCGAAACTAACATTTCCCTATTCCCATCGTCAAAAAGGATGATGGCCGCGTAGGGATTGGGCAACGCGGTTATCTCCCCCGTCTGTCCTTTTCTGGGATGCTCACCGACAACGGTGACAAAACTTCCCACGGTCAACCGAGTAGATTTAACCGACCCATCCTCACTTAACGAATTTTCCGTTAACTTCCCGTCTTCAGGGGATATTTCACTTAACGATTTTCGATGCCGACCGATGTTAGTGGTGTCCATGGTCGAGATGGTCCCGTGTTTGGTCTGATAAATTCTTTGTCTCTCACTTAACGAATCGTTAAGTGAGAGACGTAAACGATTGACCAGATCGGCGGAAACAAAACATAATTTGGCAATATGGTTGTTACTGTAGCGTGACCATTCCCCGTCCTGCAAGAGCATCAACACCGCCCTTCGTTTATCGGCATTAGTACGTCTGAGACCGTGGTGGGCATTCGCGCCGACCGAGTAGAGGATCGCATCCCGTCTGGTTCCCTGACGGATATCGACGGCGATTGCGGGTAATTCCAAAGACTGCGCGGCCAGCAGCCGGTGAAACCCATCGGCCAACCAATAATCGCTGCCGTCATAGAACACCAAAACGGGGGGGAAAAGATCACCAGAACGCATATCCTTGGCATATTCGGCGACGGTGAGTCGATCAATCGTCGCTCTCGGTTGTGTACCGCCGTCGGTGCGGATCAGGGCGATGGCTAGGGATTCGGGCGCGGGGTCTTCTTGATCAGATTTCGTTAAGTGAGATTCGGGGATTCGATCGCAGGACAGAAAAAACTCGCAGTGAAATAGCCGGTTGTCGGTGGTGAGAATCCAGCCGTTCCCCTTAAACTCCCTGACCTCGAAGGTTTTGCCGGCGGCTTCGGGATGGTTCCCATTTATGGCAACGGTGTCACCGACCTTCAAATCGCACAAGAATGGCTCGTCCTTTAACCTGTTGGGTCGTTCGGGAACGGGAACAGAAGCGTACCAACTGACCCAAACGACCGGCAAACCCACCGACGGGAGGGATAACTGAGCGATAACTCCCAACCGTTTGCCGTCGGTGACGGCTTGACCCACGGTTAAATTCAGGTAAGCCTGAAGATCGTCCCTGAGATCGGTCAGGTATTGCAGATCGGCCTTTTTTTTCTTCCCCTCCCCAGCGTTCTGAGTCAGTTCGGACTCGATCCGTCGCAACCGTTCGCCTATTATCTCCTCTCCCTCATTTCTCGGTCGTTCCATAACAACCTCTCAACTTGTCAAAGAATTCCGCCATTTGTTGGGGACTGGCAGGTATATCGTATTCCCCCGCCGCCGCCTTGCGCCACGCTATCAGTTGACCGTCTGGAAGGAAAACCTTCGGTTCTCGAAATTGGTCGAGGGGCAGATATTCGGGCGGTCGCGCCTGGACAGAACCTTCGATAATCGCCCGCTCGTACCAATGCAAAAATTCAGGGATTAAGAGATTTTTTAAAGACTTCTCTTTCTCCTGTCTCGGAACCTGATATAAAAACACTCCACGGGGATTATTAATCGTCTCCCACGTCTCCTCTATGTGTCTGAGCGCACCCCAAACCTGAGAGATATCGTGATCCTCGATCATTTTTCTCACGGCTTCATCGAGGGAAATTCCCCACTCCTCTAACTTGAACTTAACCTCCGGCGGGATGGAAAGGGGATCACTTGTTGTAGTATCTTGTACTACTTGCGGGGAAATTTTTCTTTCTCCCGAACTTTGAATCGAAGTATTTTTATCAATTTTGATCTCTTTTAGGAGACTCGATAACTCTACGAAATTTCCTTTATTGCTTTCAGAATTTTCAATACACTTGTTTTCTATCCCCCCGACGGTCTGAAGGGTTTGAATAGTCTGAATGGTCTGAGAGATTGTAGAATCCTTATCTGGTAAAGGTTCTAGCTCGTCAATCGGATCTTTTTGTCCGATTGCTGACATTTGGATCATTTTGTCGTCAACGGGATCATTTTGTCCGCAACGGGATCTTTTTGTCCGTTTTTGGATCATTTTGTCCGAGGCAAAATTTTTTCCATTGCCTTTGCTGGTGGTGTTTTTGGCCTTCCATTTATCTATAGCAAAATCGAAGAGATCGGCATCCTCTAGCCGTTGTGCCGCTCTCTGGATAGTACGCGGATTTACTCCCAGTTCCACGGCGATCTCTGCGGGTGAGGGGATTTCGACAAACCGATCACCGTAAGGATCGCGGGAGTAGAGATACAGCCATAAATCGTATTGGGTTCCAGACAATTTCAGGGAACGAACATAATTAATTAGCTCGAACGGGATCTGAACAAAGCTTGTTTGTGTCATAATAGGGTTAATTTGGTGTTTCCCCGCTCTAATTAGTGCGGGGGTGTTTTTTTAGGGACTTTTTTCTTATTTTTCCCTTAATCAGAACTTCAACTCTTCTTAATTTCGTTTCGGATGACCATATTTCCCCCCACCGTGCCATAATTGGAACTGCAAGGTGTTATGTCATTCGCTACCAATATAATTATAAATACAATAAGTTCACCGTAGGTAGAAAAATAAATTCATGTTTCAAGAAGCCCTAGACAAGACATTGAGATATCGGGGCATCACCGGGAAACAAATCGCAGAACGTACAGGGATTAGTCCTAGCTATGTCTCGGAGATTCGCTCCGGTAAGAGGAATCCTTCATTGGAAATGTTTGAGCGATTGCTGGACGCAACCGAGGAGATCGCACCGGGCAGCAGGGAATACTTTGCGGCCTGTCTCGCTGGGAGAACCCTAAAGGTTAGCGTCGATTATCTTGCTGCTAACTTGGAAGATGAAGAGTTGGCCGATTTGGTGCTTGCCCGGAGCAAGTACCTGAAAGGATTGGCACAAAAAAAAGCCGCCGACCCCATCGAATCTTTAACCCTTGAGTCGGTCTAAAAAAATACACTAGACAATACACACCGACAACCAGCACAAACTTATAACCGAGTAAACTTCCCAGTTCTTTACTCGGTGATCAGTTGTATTTTAAAAATCTCGATCGCCCAGTATAACCCCGAATCGACAAGGCGACCGCACCGAAACACGGGATGACTTCGATTCTCGATCACGAATTCCTTAAAACTTGGCGTACACGATCCGCCTTGTTCTAAAACTAAGAAACCTTCCGCACCAGTTCAAACTCGCCGCGGGCTAACCGTTCCAACATTTCCGACACCGATAGATCGTACTGTTCCGCAATCGATTGAACTTTTTCCCACCCAGCTTGAGTCACGCTTAGATTGCGGCGTTTCTTCGGCCCTTCATAAGTCAGAGGCCTACCGTCCGGATTCGGTGGATTTTCCTTCCTGCCCTTGTATTTCCCTCTAGTTTCCATTGAACAACCCTTTAACTTCTCTACACTATTTTACCCAATATAGCAACAGAAAATTCCCTCAATGGATGGATTTTTAATTATATACATATACAATTAAAACATATACTTTTTAGTGCGATTGCGGGGGCGGAAATCGGGGGACTGAGTAGGAAGTCTTTTAAACCGAAATGAGGTTAAGAGCAATTGATATCTAGATTAAGGCAATTTTAAGATCGCCACCTACCTAGAAAACAAGCCCCAACTCTATTCGGGTTATGGGGCAAATTCACGAAAAGTACATCGCTTTCGATAGAAAGTATATACCTTTGCACAAAAACTATAACTATTATGACACAAAACAAGATAGAAGGCAAGTTTTACGCGCTAAAACCGGAAGAGTGGCTCCAAGTCACCAAAGAATTGAGATACGCGGAAGTTCGAGTTCTCTACTATCTGAGAACGATCGATCCGTTCGGCGGTCGCGATCTGCGCGTCAAGGTCACGGATGTGGCGACCGCCACGGGACTCCAAAAAGGCACGGTTTCCAAAGCCCTGAAAGTTCTTAGCGATAAAGGTTACATCGATCTAGAAATCACCGAAGCACTGGTCAAGCTGCAAACGTTTCCTAAAGGAGATCAGGTTTCCCGCGACGGGGAAGGGTTTCCTACAGGAAACACTGTTTCCCACAATGCAGAAGAGTTTCCTACAGGAAACACAGTTTCCTGTGATGCGGAAAAGTTTCCTACAGTACCATCAGGTTTCCTACAGGAAACACCCTCGCACTGTGGGAAACCGACTCGCACTGTAGGAAACGATCCCGTCCCAGAACCCAGTCAGGGAAAGGAATCCAGCACCTCTAAGATTATTAAGACTTATTCAGACTTTAAAAAGACTCTCTCAGAAGACGAGCGAGAGAGATTTTTTTATTTTGTGAAGAAGGAAACTGGGAAACTTCCCAATCCGATCATCGATATAGAAGCATGGTTGGCTGGCAAGAATGCGGCCGGTCTGAACCGGTGGGAAGTTTATTACGAGCTTTTCGAGAAATCGGAGGGACGAGCGAACGGACAAAAAAAAGAACAAACCCCCAAAAAGCTCTCCTTTTCAGAACGAAACGAAACGAAGCGACTGGCGAGATTAGCGGGCGAAAAATGGATCGACCCGTGGGGTCTAGAAAGTGATGTATGATTCTGCGTTGCCCCCCCAGAATATCGAGGCCGAGGAATCTATTTTAGGGGGAATTCTCCTCGACCCCAAGGCGATGGGACGGATCGTCGATTTTCTAGCCGCCGATGCGTTTTACGTTCGTTCCCATCAAGAAATTTACCGAGCGGCGGTTTCTCTTCACGGCAAGGGAAAGCCCACAGACCTGATGACGGTTTCCAGTTGGCTGCAGGATTACCAGCTTCTCGACGAGGTGGGAGGGATTCCCCGACTATTACAGCTAATCGAGCGCACGGTATCGGCCGCCAACATCGATCGTTACGCCGAGTTGGTGATGGATAAGTATGTCCGTCGTCAGTTGATCGGGACGGGAGGCAAGGTCATCGAGTTGGCCCGCGACACGACGCGAGAGTTGGACGAGGTACTGGACGGAGCGGAACAGGAAGTATTTCTGGTATCGAACCGGGGACGGACGACGCGAACCCTCTCCAATGGCGAGGTGGCGAGTGCCGCCTTCACGGAACTGGAGAAAAATAACCCGATTTACCCCACGGGCTTACGGGAGTTGGACAATCTAATCGTCGGTTTCGAGCCTGGAACGTTGACCCTGCTCGCGGGGCGACCGTCGATGGGAAAGTCCCAAGCCGCCTTATTTCTCGCGTTGCAGATGATGGTCGCCCGACGGATACCGGTGATTTTCTTCTCGTTGGAGATGACCGCCCAACAGCTAGAGTACCGTCTGTGGAGTTTGTTGAGCGTTCACCCGCACTATTGCGATTATGGGTTTTATCCCCTCCGAAGCGGTCGGATCAGGCAACACCGGGCGGGACTGGCTCCACTTACCGAGCGGGAACATGAAACAATCGCCAGGGTGTTAGGAATCGCCACCGAGTTGCCCCTTTATTTGAATGACGATCGGGGAACAACGGTCATGGGCATGGCCTCGGAATGTCGCCGCCTCATTAGCGAGGGAAAAAGACCGGGCTTGGTGGTGGTGGACTATCTTCAGATGATGGCCGACGATTCCCCGAACGGCAACCGCAGTTACGAGTTGGGTAACGTCGCTAGGGGACTCTACAAGATGGCGGGCGATTTAAACGTGCCAGTTCTCGCACTCTCCCAGATATCGCGGGCAGTAGAGGGACGCAACAATAAACGCCCAGTCATGGCCGATCTCAGTCAATCGGGAATTCTGGAGATGGTCTCCGATAACGTTGTCCTGCTCTATCGCGATGAATATTACAACCCCGATAGTTCCGATCGCGATGTGCTGGAATTGATCGTCGGTAAGGCCCGTCACGGCTTGACGGGAACGGCACGCTGTCTATTCGATAAGTCCTACGGATTGTTGACGGAATTGCCCGGAGGGAACCATGGCAATTGAAGCGGGTGCGTCGATCGTTATCGTCGGGGAACATCCCGATAACGGTAAGTTCTACACAATCGGTGAGGTTCGCCAAGATGGTTGGATACTGACCACCGATAACCATCTGTTTCACCAGCAGTTTTTTAAGGTCTGTTCCCCTCTCGAACCGAGACCGAGAGCTTCCAAGATACAAAAAACCCGGGCGAAGCGTTCGACAAGCCCTAATTCTTTCTTAGGGGAAAGTGAGTCACCGATTTTCTTAGGGGAAAATTTAGGAGATCACACATCTGAGATTTCCCCTAAGAAAAAAACGGTCAACCCCGTCACATCTTCAGAGATTTTCTTAGGGGAAAACGATTGTCCTCGATCCTCCAAGCCTATTTCCCCTAAGAAAAATCCGAGCGGTTCCCTATATGCCTTCATCCAAGACAAGAAGGATAGATACGGTAACGTGAAAGCTTATCCAAAAGTTGAGGGCGATCGTTCTTCGGACAATCCCGATCATTGGTTCTGGGCTTACTGTTGGGACGAGAAGATTAACGGTAAATGGAAAACCTTCAAGCGGTCAGTCCCCCGTGAGAAGCTGTCAAAGGTGCGAATGGCGATCGATGCTAATCAACCCGTTTCAGAAATCCTGAAAATTATTGGTTAAGGTTCCGCACAACGACCGCCAGTCCCCGCATCCTCTACCTTGATTCTCTCTAAAATACCTTTACTAGGGAATACAGATGTATCTTCAACCAGTACAAAATTATCCCCTAGTAAAGAGGAAACCGAGAACAAACGTCCGCGCCGTCGTAGGGGGGAGGGTTCGGGATACCTGATTACTACCCACGCCAATCAGAGGAAGTATAAGCAGAAATACCCGCAGATTTTCTATCAGGTCGAGTTCGGCAAGCGCAAGCGATCGATCTACTTACCACCTGAAAAGGTGGATCGGATTCGAGAACTCGATCGCATGGGCAGACCAATCGACGGGATACTGGAAGCGATCGATTCCCCCAAAGCGCGGGAGGTTCTAGCGGAGTACAGGGATTTTCTTAAGAACAAATGAACTAAATACAGTTTTCTTTTAGAACCTATTTTCCCTGTCAAAACTCTCTACTAATCTGACGGTTACTGGAAATCTATGCCATTCTTCAACTGTAAAACCCTCGAAGGTTTCTTCTGGAAATCTGACAGACATTTCTTCCCAAGCCGCTTCGGGACTTTCAGCTTCTATGTAATATCCTTGTCTGACCGTCAGATCGTCGTGGCCGAGGCATTCATGGCTATAGAGGGAATTGCGCGTACATCTATACTCTTTCATGACATTTTTTCTTTTAAAAAGCTATTGGATAGTCGATGGAAGGTTTCCATCCTTTTCCCGTTGCAACTCCTAAGAGTCTCTGCACTTCATTAGCTGATCTGGATCGAGCCAGTTCTGGTTAATGGCTAAACTTTTGACTATCATCGATCACTTTCTGACCGGTAATCTGGCAATCTGGTTTTACAGAAAACCTACTTACCAGATATGATTCTAATTTATCTGGTTTTACGGCAATCTGGTTTTACAGAAAACCTACTTACCAGATATGATTCTAATTTATCTGGTTTTACGGGAGTGAGTCCCGTTTGAAAAGCTGAAACGCTTATCTAACAAGGGATTTACTATACCTTGCTAGAATGAAAACTGTTATATCTGGTTTTACAGAAAACCAGTTCACGGAATCGATCTAAGTGTGACCGCAATTCTGGTTTTACGGTAATCTGGTTTTACAGAAAACCTGTTTGCTGGAGCGAGGATGAAAAACAGAAAACCAAAAACCCAGAAAACCAGATGAAAATTATTACTGTTACCGGCTACAAGGGTGGCGTGGGTAAAAGCACCACCGCCGTGCATATTGCCACCTATTTCAGCGATCGAGGTCGGACGGTATTGGTCGATGGCGACCCGAACCGCACCGCTCTGGGTTGGGCGGAGAGGGGGGAGCTTCCCTTCACCGTCGCCGACGAGCGACAGGCGATGAAGATTATCGGCGGGGCGGATTTCGTCATCATCGACACTCCCGCCCGTCCCCATTCCGACGATCTCAAAGAGTTGGCCAAGGGTTGCGAACTCTTGATCTTACCCACCGCCCCCGATGTTCTCAGTCTGCAGCCGATGTTGGAAACAGCCAAAGATTTGGGAGACGCTAATTACCGCGCCCTGATCACGATCGTACCGCCGCCCCCGAATCGGGAAGGTGAAATACTGCGTCAAGATTTAACCGAGGGCAGTATCCCTGTTTTCAAGTCGATGATTCGCAGAACCGTCGGCTATCAAAAAGCCGCTTTAGCGGGCGTTCCCATCCGCAATCTCGATGATGCTAGGTTAAGAGCGGCATGGAAGGATTACAAAGCTTTGGGAGAGGAAATCTTAGCCATATTGGAGGCTTTATGACGACGGGCAGGTACGGCGATTTAATTAAGAAAGCCAGAGAACCGGAAAACCAGAATGCCAATTTACCAGAAAGCCAGAATACCGGTTTACCAGAAAACCAGAATGAGCCAGAGGTGAACCTTTGTGTCAAAGTTCCCAAATCCCTTCGGCAACACTGGGCGGCGGAGGCCAAACGGCAGGGAACAACAATGACGGCGGTGATCATGGCAGCCCTTAGCGATCGATTCGGTAAACCAGATTAACAGAAACCCAAAAAACCAGATAACCAGATAACTGGAAAAATTTTAGATGTTAGCTAGAGTAATATTAGGTAATAAAGTTGCTGTTTTTGTATGAAGTCGCTTTCCCTGATTGTTTCAGGTTCTATTGTTTGTCTAATGTCTATGCCAGCCAACGCTCAAAATCAGACGGATTATGAAGCTTTGTGTCGGAATCGGGAGTCTTACGGGTTTTCTCAAGAAGAGTGTGATCGCTGGATTAGAGAACAAAACCAGCGTTCTCCTACTAATTCTTCTGGCAATGGCCGATCAACCGTCAATTCCGCTTTTATCGGAGAGAAGGTTTATAAACTGCGCTTGAGGGATGCCCCTACGGGCAATATCGGTCAGCAAAGCATTTTTTCTCCTGGTGATCTGGATCGGGAGGAGTGGGTGGTGGTGACTTTGATCAACAATCAGAGGGTCAAGGTACGTCATGCCACGAATGTGATGAACAAGTTTTGGGGAACGCGTAAGTGGTACGATCATCCCGCCACGGCCATTCGATTATGTGCGATCGACGGTTTTGATACTACCGATTGTGTGACGGCTCAGGGAGATACGATCGATTTGCCAGAAGGAAAAACTATTAATGAGGTTCAGATCGATTTCAAGTATGTTGAGGGCGGTTCTGTCTATACTCGTAGTGTCCAGATTGCCCCCGGTACTTTACCCGATTGAACTATTGAGACTTAGCCAATCGGAAATGGCTGTTGGTGACGGCGTTTTTCTCTGAATATCCACCAAAGATGCGGGGATTTATGCCATACCGATTCCGAATCAGAATGTCTTGATTCTAGAGGAGTGGGAAGCAGAGATAGATGATAGGGTTGCTAATTTGTATGGGTTGACTGCTGAGGAAATGAAGACTATTAGGGGGTATTAATTATGACAGGAACTACCTATCAAATAGTCATTGATACTAACGTAATCTTAGCTGGATTGCGCTCTAATAAAGGAGCATCTTATCAACTCTTAACCATTCTCAATGACCGACGCTTTCAAATCAATGTATCTGCCACCCTAGTTTTTGAGTACGAAGAAATACTAAAAAGAGAACAACAACAAATAGGACTGAAAAATGAAGACATAGATAATATTATTAATGGAATTTGCCATCTAGCTAACCATCACGAAATCTTTTATATCTGGCGACCACTAGCTAAAGATGAAGATGATGACTTCCTGATAGATTTAGCCCTTAAATGCCAAGCGAGCTTTATAATTAGTTATAATCAAAGAGACTTAAAACCTGTTGAAAAATTCGGAATTTCCGTTGTGACACCAAAACAATTCCTACAAATACTAGGAGAAATCAAACCATGAAACTAAGCACCAACATTCCAGATGCCTTATATCAGCAAATTGAAATCTTAGCAAATAAACAAAGCATACCAGTAGAGCAACTGGTAACAATGGCATTAGCTGCCCAAATATCCTCTTGGATGACTAAAGATTATCTAGAGGAAAAAGCACGACGGGGAAGTTGGGATAAGCTTCAACAAACATTAGCTAAAGTTTCAGACAGAGAGCCAGAAGATTATGACAAACTATAATCCTTTTTTTGGTAAATCTAGGTCAAAATCCCAAGTTAAAGCCAAAATTGTTGCCGAATACTTTTGAGCTAAGGAGAATTTTTTATTCGCAATTAGCTTAATTTTTTAAGGAAAGGTTTTTAAAATTTGCTGCAACTTTTGTCCTGCCTTGTTTCTAGCGAATAACTGTAGGATGGCACTCGATAATGGCTCGTTGTCCGACCGTTCGTTAAGAAAAACAACTCAAACGGTCACACTTAGCCCAAAAGTGTTGAATGTTAAGATTTTGAAGATCATGACCAAGTTATGTGTTCGCTCTGATGATACCAAAAAGGACTGCTTATTGACTCCATTCTCAATAGTGAATTTAATTGAGCATCTGTAAAATACTGGTTTTGTGAAGTTTTATTGCAGGATTCAACACTTCTGCACTTAGCCATACGTTTGGTAGCATCGCTGATATAAACGAGCTAAGACGATGCAGGTTAAAGTCTTGATGTCAAGATGTCTTGATGTCAAGATACTTAGCAAATAAACAAAGCATACCGGCAGAGCAACTGGTAACATGACGGCATCCAAAAATCAAACCGAGCCGGGGAGCTTGGTAGGTTGTTCGCCAACCGAAGAGTCTCTCGGCTCACCATCTCTACATCGCTCGAAACCTCCCCAAAAATTCAGTCACCCCATCGGCGGGCGCTCTGTGACCTTCTCTTTCGCACCGAAGTTCGGGTTAAATCTTCTTACTTCGACTAATCTTTCTCTCTCCAGCCGCATTCCGGGCATTGCCAAGGCTCTCGCGGGGCCGGACTGGTGGTAAAGATATGTTTACAATCGGGACAGATGCCAGTAAAGAAGGGATGGGTGTCTAATATTTTTTCCTGTTCCTCTCGCGTGTAACGGCACAGCCGGTTCGGCATCAGTTCATCGCCGTACCATGAATAACCGACCGGCGACCACAATTCTCGATCGCTCTCGATCGCCGTTTCTGGATCGGGGCGGAAGTCGGGGCATTTTTCTGTTTCTACCCCAGCAATTCTCATTTTGAAATAAATAGAGCATTAACCCCGATTTTGACATCGAAAATATAGTACAAAGTAACTATTTTTTCGGGAGAGGCGATCGCTAAAAAAACAATTGGCTGGACAAATTAAGTATAAATACTCAAGCAATCAAAGGGGTTGGCTGAGAATGAACGGGGTGGGAATTCAAGGGAAATAAAAATTTATAATTATTGTCAGCTAAGGTAAAATGGGTGAGTTAGAAATCCACCAGCACGTCAAATTATTCCAAGATGGCTCAAAACGGCAACCCTAGAAATTTCGGAATTAATGCAATTTTTACGTCAAGAATTAGATGATTTACCCGATGAGAGGAAACCTGGAAATAATAGAAAATATCAGGTAGAAGATGCCGTGATGGCTGCATTTTCAGTATTTTTTACTCAGTCGCCGTCTTTTTTAGACCATCAACGTTTAATGAAAAGCAATAAGGGAAAAGATAATGCTGAAAGTTTATTTTCAATTAAAAAAATTCCTGTCGAAACAGTCCCAATATTTCAGCGAAGATTTGGGCAACGACATCACCCTAGAAATGGTCGCCATACCAGGTGGCGAATTTATGATGGGAACCGAAGACGAGGAAATCGAAAGACTGGTGAAAAAATTTAATTGGAAGCATTTTAGCAGGGAAAGACCTCAACATCAAGTTACCCTTCCCTCTTTCTACATGGGTAAATATCCCGTCACTCAGGCACAGTGGCAAGCGATCGCTTCCCGTACCGATCTAAAAGTTAAACAAGACCTTGAATCTAACCCAGCCGATTTTAAAGACCGTCCCGATAGCGATCGCCGTCCCGTGGAACAAGTTAGTTGGTATGATGCGATCGAGTTCTGTGGGAGATTATCCAAGTTGACGGGAAGGGAATACCGGCTACCGAGCGAAGCAGAATGGGAATATGCCTGTAGAGCGGGGACAACAACCGCCTTTCACTTTGGGGAAACTATCACGGGAGATTTAGCTAATTGTCGTGCTACTGAAACTTATGCAGATGAACCCAAAGGAAAATACCGAGAAGAAACAACTCCCGTAGGACAATTTCCGTCTAATGCCTTTGGGCTGTATGATATGCACGGGAACGTATGGGAATGGTGCGCTGATGACTGGCATGATAATTATGAGGGTGCGCCAAGGGATGGAAGTGCCTGGACAAAAAATGGGAATGATAATTATTCTCCTCTGCGGGGCGGTTCTTGGTGCAACTATCCGGATATCTGCCGTTCCGCTTACCGTTACTACAGCAGCCGCCGCGCCGACTACAACTACGACGGTTTTCGGGTGGTGTGCGGTGCTGGGAGGACTCTGTAACCCTTTTTCTCTTTTTTCCCTTTTTACTCTCATTCTCTATTTTTTCTCTTTCCCGCCTAAGGGCGGGTCGATTTTTTGGGGAAAATTGGGGTTAATGTTAAATTTTATGAAGGCAATGAAAGAGTTATCGGCGTATAGCAGACAGCGATCGCAATCAGGAATTTTGCTCATCTCAATTTTCGGGCAACTCTAACTATTAAATCAACGGGAAGCGGGTCAACTCCTTAGACCAATAAGCCAACGGCGGCCCCGATCTGCTCATCGCTGACCTCTAGGTATCTTTGTAGGACTTCGAGGCTGCTGTGACCGCTGATTTTTTGGATCACCCGAAGCGGCACACCCCGGTTACTCATCATGGTCAAGGCCGACCGACGGAAGCTGTGGGTCGAGACTCCCTTTAGTCCCGCCCGTTCGCAAGCGTTTCTTAGGATCAGGTCGGCACTTGATCGATGCAGGTGTCCTTTTTCTCTCGCATTGTGGAAAGATGGGAAAAGATAATCATCGGGCTGAAATTCTTGCAGGTAAGTGTCGAGGATTTTCCCCAGGGCTGGATTGACGGGGATGGAACGGGTTCCCTTCTTGCCTTTGGTGGTGGACTTTCTGAAGGTGATCGTCGTTCCCACGTCGTTGACGGTCAACTGCAGCGCTTCCGATATCCTGCAGCCAGTGTAGAAACAGATGCCAAACAGACATCTATCCCGATTGTTATCGAAACCGGCGAACAGACGATCTAGTTCGGCTTGAGAGAGGATTTTGGCTTGTCCGTTACCGTTAACTTTCACGATACTTTTGTTCTACTCGTCAAAAGAAAACTATCGTCTAGTATAATACCGCCAGTCGTTCGGAAGTCTTTTTCTTTAAAATAATTCTTTGGGCAGTTAGTTATGTTATAACATTTGTCATAACATAATTACGGAAGGTCATAGGTTATGACAAGTCTAACGCTCCGAAAAATCGGCAATTCCATAGGTGTGATCTTACCGAAAGAGGTTTTATCCCGACTGAACGTAGAGGAAGGAGATCAGATTTATATCACGGAATCGCCAGATGGATACAGAATTTCTGGCTTTGATCCCGATTTTGAAGAAACCATGAAAGCTTTTGAAGATACTTACTCTCAGTACCGCAACGCCTTTAAGGAACTCGCCAAATAATGATCGAGGAACCGAAATGGTTATCGAGTGATGCGGTTCAGGTGATTCAGGAAACTTTAATCGCTCGAACTGGGGGGACTCCTGGAGTTTTAAACCCAACCCTGTTGGAATCCACTGTCAATAAGCCAAAATTCTTTTTTCAGTACGAACCTGAATCATCGATTTTTAAGTTAGCGGCGGCCTATGGCTACGGTTTTATCAAAAATCATTGCTTCTGCGATGGTAATAAACGTATAGCTCTGGCCACCGTTTCAATTTTTTTGCGAAAGAACGGCTATCGCTTGAACGCCGGTGAAGCAGAAACGGTCACTTTCTTTCGCGGTCTTGCGGGCGCTCTCGAAACCTATGAGGAGGGTTTCGCCAGATTGACCGATTGGATCGAACTATATGCGATCGAACTGGAAGATTAACCACGAAGACTGTTCTAACGCCTCTAATCTAACGTTTTTAAACTCTTATCCCGTAAGGGAACGGAAAATATGCCGGAAAATATGGCTAATTCGCTCTCATCGAGTCAAATACCTTTAAGTTTATTCGATACGGGCGGCGACGCTCGAAAGGAGAGAGCCACCCAGATGAGCAAGGATTTCCTGTTCACTTGGAAAGTTAGGATCGCAGACTACCAGCAACAGGTGAGAGAGGGAAAGACGGCCGAGCAACCGACTTTATTCGATCTGCCTAAAACCACATGGCACAACGCCGACGAGATCGATCCTTTTTCCTTGCCCCGTCATCCCTCGGACTTCTATCGTCGTCCCGACATCGAACCTCCCGACGATTCCAATCAAGGCTGTCTCTATTTTCAGATCGACCATGTTAGTAATATCGTACTGTATGTCGGAGAGACGAAATTGAGCGCCCGCCGGCGTTGGTTGGGTTCCCACGATTGCAAGGATTACGTTCTCAACTATATCGAGTTACACCGTCGCTACGATCTCGATGTGGCCGTCAATGCCTCTTTTTGGTATCATGTTCCCCCCACCAAAAAGATTCTACAGCAGTGGGAACGGGAGTTAATCTATAAATGGCGACCTCCTTTCAACAAGGAGATGTGGCAGTTCTACGGACAACCGTTTGGGAAAATCTAGCGATCAACAAATACCGTCGTTTCTGTTAGGATGGAGAATAGCGATCGCTAAGATAGTTATGATTGGAAGAAACCGTTATCCCGATAATTGGGGGGAAATTGCCGCTAGGGTCAAGGAAAAAGCCGGCTGGAAATGTCAGTGCTGCGGAATGCAGTGTTTGCGACCGGGGGAAGATGTCAGCGACCTGACCATTTCCGAACGCTCGATCCGCAAACTGGCGGTACACCACCATAACCGGCAACCGGAGGATAATCGTCCCGAAAATCTGATCGCCCTCTGTAGCGCCTGTCACCTTGAGCGCCACAAGTTCCGTCTGGGTTCTGTGTCTATCGGTCAATTGTCGTTATTTTAGGACGATCAACTTTCCTGTAGGGGACAACGAGGTTGACAGGTCTTCCAAATGCCGCAAACGGACGAGATTTTCTGGTGTTTCCCCAACGATCGCCATATTAGCTCCCAGTTGACTGTATTCGGCTATCAGAAGGTAGATTAGCTCTATTCCTCGCTTTATCCTTTCCCTACGCTTTTTGTCAACTGCCAACGATAGTTTTTCTTTGAGGACAAGGGATTCCTGATGCAACTCCTCGATCTTGTCATCGATGACGGGTGGAAAGATGGATGACATGACCTTCGATCACTATGGTGTTCATCCGTTAGAGCGATCTAATCCCTCAATCGTTCCCGCCACCGGTTTTTACTAGGGAATAAGTTTGTACTATAACTTTCTTCCATCGATGGAACCCGATGACTCGATCGCCGCCGTATCTAACTTTTACTAGGGGATAACTTTGTACTAACTATTGTTCGGTTTGATTCACCCACCATTCCAGCAGGACGGCGCGGCATTGCAAGCAGGTGAGGGACTTCAACAAATCGCTGACTCCGATTGAATTAACGGGATAGGTCAATACTTCGCTGGTAGATAGGCCGCCGTCGATATCGGCGATAAAACCGTAGAGTTTCTGGTTGGAAAAGGAGCTATTGACTGACCAACCCGTGGAGTTGAGGGGAGTTAATCGGGTTACTGCCGTCGCTTCAATTCCCAATTCTCTTTTTAAAGTCATTAACGCCGCCTTGTGATGGTCTTGCCCCTCGGAAACCCGACCACCGGGGAAATCAAGGGTTGTTTGTCCCAGTCCGGGGCGATAACTGGGAGCGGGCAGCCGTATCATCGAGTTTTGAATGGGCAGAACGATAACGGAATCAGCTTTTTCAACCCGCCAATATTCTAATAGTTGTCCTCGATCGTCTTGTAGATGTTCCCCGATCAGGGTCATCCAATGAGAACGAAGTTCTAAAAAGCGATCGTTTACTGGCCATGGCTGACCCGATGGTTGTTGCATTTTTAACCTACTCTACACGGAAGCTATTAAAACAGGTTGAGGAACTCCTCGATCGCCGCGTCGGGAGACTCCATACATTCTTGAGCGGTAAACCTTGCGGTGGCGATTCCTTCTCGCAAAAGCAACCTGTCTCTTATGTAGTCCCGATGGGTCTGTGCATCTTCCTGATGGTGTTTACCATCGATTTCCAAGCTGATGCACTTGCCTTTATAGAATACCAAGAAATCTATCTCCAGTCTTCCCGTCATGCTAGATGCCGATACTGGAGAACCCTGACTACTTATCCGACCTCTAGCATTGCCGAAGAATAGTACCCCCCGTCTATCCAACGCTTCGGCGATTTTTATCTCCACGGGCGATCGGAAGTACATCCCGCCCCACTCGGTCGTTTCATTGTGACCGTTGCTGGTATTCTGTCCGACGACGAGGGCGCTTCCCCTGACGATTTGCTCGATCCTCTCCTGCCAATCCTGATCGAAAAATAACCGCCACCAATGTTGAGAACCGTGACCGTCCCTCTGATCGGCGTAGGCAAGGTGCAGGTTCGGCTTGATCTCCATGTAGAACCCCGGCCTGGTTTTAGGATAAAGCCATTGATTGATTCGCTTCCTTAGATTTTTCTCCTTGTTAGCGCTCAAGACAACGAAAAAATCTAACAGTTGTGAGGTTCGCAATTCTTGGAATAGGGGAAGTTTTCCGCCGATAGAGACCAATTCGCCGCTAGAAATTATATGTTCAAATTCCATAGAACAAAGTACTTTTGATCGGAAGGAGTCTAAACGAGATTCAAAGGTTGATAGATTTCCATCGGGTTTATCTCTGATTTTATTCCGTCCTTTGCTGAAAAGGTGAGATGCTACCGATAAATCTCAGATTATGATCCTCTCAAATAGTCAGACCGCAATTTCCTCATTATCACTCTATCCTTATTCCGGTTTAAACCATTCGTAACACACCAACTGGATATTTTCTTCCCCGATAATTTTGAGGGGACTTTCTTCTTTTTCTTCCTCGATCTCGTGATGTAAGCCATTATCGACAAAATACTCATCTAGTTCGGCTATTAGCGTCTTTAAGTCTTGTTTTTGAGCGTATTTATCCCAAATTATCTTAATATCTCGTTCGTAGATTTTTAGATTTACCGTGCTAATTACCTTGAAGATTCGTGTTTTAGTTTCCTCGTCAACAGGTTGATTTTCGAGCAAATTTGGCTGAATTAAGGCATGATGAATCTTTTGTATCGGTTTACTCAAGCTAGGTTTGATTTTGTTGCTGGTATGTTGTCTTCTCAATGATTCGAGTAGGTTATTGGTTGCTGTGGCTAAAATTCGGAAGATGGCAGTGTTGAACTGGATGGGCGGTAAGTCTTCTGGTGGGGGGAAGTCAGATTCCTTGCACTTAATCCAGTTAAAGATTTTGCGCTTGTCTGTTAAATAGGCTTCGGTGGAGATATGTCCTCGCAGGCTGGGATAAAACTGCCAAAAATGTCTATCCCCTGCTTTAAAGACGAGGAACAGTGCGCCCTCCCTAAAAGTGTGGTCAGGAATCTTGAAGGTGCGGGTGCTGTGAATGCCTAGCGGAATTTCTTCCACAGATTCTCGTGTCTTCTGCTGGATAAACTCTAGCAAGGGCAATCTCATCTCATCGAGGGAGACTATATCTGCTACTTGTTCTAGTTCTTCAACTATGGCGGCTTTCTTGGCCTCTGTGTCTGCACATTTGAGGCGATAGAGTTCTTCAAGCGATCGCTCTTGAATGGTTTCTCCCAAGACACTAGCATCTAAGCCAACTTCTCGATCGATCGTGGCGATCCGAGCCTGTAATCGTCGCACTAGATTGAGTAAAGCTTCTAATCCCTCTTCTGGAAAACAGTTGTAGATGTAGAGAGTGTCATAGTCCGTTCCTAATCTATCAATGCGCCCCGCCCGTTGGATCATCCTAACTGGATTCCAATGCAGGTCATAATTCACTAAAACTCCGGCATCCTGTAGGTTCTGACCTTCCGATAAAACATCGGTACAGATGAGGATATCGATAGGGTTTCGCTTGAGGGCTTCTAATTCATTATCCTCTTGACTGTTAGCTTTAGGAGAAAACCGTTTGACCTTTTCCTCTCGCTGTTTGCCCGGTGTTGCCCCAGTGATTAACTCAATCACTGGGTTTCCCATATCTCTCAACCAGTCTTCATCTTTGATCAGTTCACCGTGTAAATAATCAGCTGTATCTTTAAAGTAGCTAAAGACTAAAATTCTTTGGTATTTTAGGTTAGTTTTGAGCAAGTCTTTAAAAGCCGCTAACTTTCGGTCATGATCTTGATTTTTTGCCACTGATTGCTGTATTTTGTCGAGAATGGTTAAGATGCCGTTGAGAATAGTTAAGTCCGATTCAATATGCGATCGCAGAATGTCTATTTGGTAATCTTTGGGGTCAATTTCTTCTAGTTGACTAATGATGGAACTAATCGATTCTTCAGCATCTTCTTCTTCTATCCCTGCTGCTAAGATTAACTTACGGAAGCTCTTGCTATCGAGTAGTTTGCCTTGCAACGTGAGAATTTCATAGAATTTAGTTTGAAAGTTTAGTTGATTGCGGATACTATTCTGAAAGGCAATTAGTGAACTCTCAAACCGTTTGAGGTAAAGTGCTTTTTGTAAGGCAACTAAAGCCTCATTCCGTTTAACTTCATTCTCATCCTCTTTCTGTTTCCGTTTCTTAAAGGCTTTAATATTGTAGGGTGAGAGACGTAGCTCGTCAATTTGATTAGCAATACCAATATATAAACCAGCAAAACTACCCTCAAAGTTATAGGTAAACTGTTCTAGTTCTCGTTTGGGAAAGTGTATGAGTTGACCGCTAATCCTGATTTCTTCTCCTGCCTGTTGCCTTCTAATAACGTCCTGACGGCTGCGGCGTACCATTGTTTGAAACAGTAATTCGGTAATCTCTACCCCGCCTTTAGCTAAGGCTTTAAAATAAGTTTTTAAATTAGAAATACCGTCCTCTCGGTAATAAGCATCGTTGCCTCTAGTAAGCAGGGAAATCTGATGATAGAGGTCAAAAATACTGTTATTAATCGGTGTGGCAGTGAGTAATAAAACTCGTTTATTACGCTTACCACTGCTGACCAGTTTAAGAAGGTTGCGATAGCGATTGGTGGCACTATTACGGAAGTTATGAGCCTCATCCACCACCACTAAATCATATTGGCTGAAACGGCGTATATCAAAATTTTGACGGCTTACTTCTTCATGGGACAAGACATCAGCTTTAATGCCAAATTCATCCAGTTTCTTAATCCAGACTAAATCTCTAAGTTGGGCAGGGCAAACCACTAAGGCGCGGGGAACGTACCCAGGACGGCGCAACCTAATCAGGTAGTAGTCCAATACTCTCAAGCCTATATAAGTCTTACCCAAACCCACAGCATCAGCAACGATACAACCCCGATGTTTCTCCATCAGTTTAACGGCTCTATCGAAGCCTTCCTGCTGGAAACTGGCCAGTTCCAATGTGGTGCGATCGCTTTCCCCCACCATCGCCTCATCTTTGAACAATTCGTACAGTGCCTTAAGAAAGACTTGATAGGGAGTATAGGCTTTACTGCCAAACTTGGAAGCGTTGAGGGCATCAATCAGCTTGCTCTTATAATCGAGGTCAACGCTGGGGTCATTCCAGAACTTCTCAAACCAGTTAACTCTGAGGTCGGATGCGATCGCTCCTATTTTGTTGACGATGTTTAATTCGGTATTGCCTTGTAATCCGGCGGGGGTTAAGTTGGATGACCCGACGATACTGTACTGGTCGAAGATGTAGGCTTTGGCGTGGAGAAATTGCGGTTTTTCTCCCAATGCTCCAAACAGTCTCACCTGAATGTGGTCTTGTTGCAGATAGGCAATTATGCGATCGATCTGGTTTTTGTATTCTCTCTTGAAGGGTTCGCCTTCTAACTGCTCTTGGATGCTCTTGCGGAAGTAGCGGATCAGGTCAATGCGATCGCTCTCTGCTGGTCTGATAGCGGGGTCACGTCCGATGAGGAGACGGAAGCTGGTGAGGCGGTTCATGGCTTCTTCGAGGCGCAGCCAGGCTTCAATGCGGAAGAATCCGGTGGCAATGTCGAGTATGTGTTGGTTCTCATTCTCAATTAGTTGCTTGAGGATGATTTCTAGGGTGTGGGTGGAGTTGTCGATGTAGTCGGGGATGGGCATATAGTCTAATTAATAGTAGAGCGAATCAATTCCCGATACTGCTGTTGAGCTTCAGTAAACTCTGGGTCATCTTCTGAAACCTGCCAAATTAAATTAATAATTCGAGTCTCAGTAAACCCAGGACAACGGCGAAGAGTATCAATTCTGTGCTTAAAAGCCACATCATTTAAGGGCAACTCTTTTAAGTTTTTCCCTCTCTTTTTTTTCTCAGCAGTTGCTTGAGATTTGCTGAAGATTTTTTGACTAAGTTCTTGCCTTTGATTTGTCTCGACAAATAAATCTTCAGAATCAAGATATTGCTGTCTGATTTTAGCCATAGCCTTGTTCTCGATTTGTCTTATTCTTTCTCGTGTCAATCCATATTGATGTCCAATTTCTTCTCGGGATTTACAATTTCCATCTTCTGTTCCGTATATCTGTTTGAGTATATCTGATTCTCTTGGCTTAAGAGAATCTAAAGCTTTTTCTAGGTCTTCTTTTATCAACAATTGCTCCAAATTTTCCTCTATTGTTATCTGATAATCTGAAATCATTTCTTCAAGAGTAGTATCTTCATTATCTCCTATAAGCATATTCCAGGATACAGAATTTTGAAAGGCTTTAGTTATAATTAAAATGCTTTCAAGAGGTTCTTTCAAATAAGTAGCCACATCTTTGAAACTTGGGTGTGCTAGTCCTTGCTTAATTAGACGGCGTTGGGCTTGCTTAATTCTCTGAAATTTATCCCAGAGATAAGCTGGAATCCGAATGATACGAGAATCATTCTGTATAGTTCTTGTTATGGCTTGTTTAATCCACCAAGTCGCATAGGTAGAAAAACGATAACCCTTAGTTGGGTCAAATTTTTCTACTGCTCTAATCAAGCCTAAGTTACCTTCCTGAATTAAATCCATAAATTCCAGTCCTCTCCCCTGGTATTTCTTGGCAATTGAAACGACCAATCTAAGATTAGCTTCAACCAACTTATTTTTTGCTATATGCCCTATGTATAGTTGATTATACAATTCGCAGATACTGAGTTCTAGTACATCTGCCCATTCAGAATCCTTGGGAGTTCTCCCTAGCAATTCATGAACTAGCTCATAAGATTCCTCCAGTTCGTTTAATCTGCTTATTTTTCGTCCTAAAAGAATCTCTTCTTCGGCTTTGAGTAATTTTGTCTTGCCAATAGCAATCAAATATGACTTAATTGCATCTTCACATTGATTAGATTTAGTTTTACTTCTAGATTGGGCATAATTTAGAACACTATGTTGAATTCGATATAAGTTTTTTGGTTCTAGATTTTGATCTGCTATTCTTTCAAGTAAATTCAAGTCAGAGAAACTAGGCTTATGCAGGTTAACAAAAGATTGACGAACCCCAATTTTTAATTCCATCTGGTGATTAAAGCTTTTGATAGGACTTACCAGTAGCAACCTGCGATAATTCAGTGTTCCTAGTAACAAAAAAAATGAAGGACGCTGGCACAATGAGCGGGCGATAGCTCCCATCCGAGAGATAGCATCTCTATCAGAAATCCAACAATTAGGATAGAGTTGGAAGAGAAAAATTTGTAAGTCAGAGTCTCCTTGATTGGCAATTAAGTAAACTTGATGGATAGATTCTTCACTGCGCGGGGAAAGTTGTAAGTCTTCAATACTGACAGGTTCGCAGCAGGTATGATAGCCAAGTTTCTGAAATAGGTAAGAAATTGACTCAGGACTGTTGCTGTTTTGTAGGTCATCTAAGCAGAGAAGTCTTGCGGTCATTTCATGCTTCACCTCCCCTAATAATCTTCATTTCTTCATCGGTCAGCCCATACAGATGAGCAACCCTATCATCAATCTCCGCTTCCCACTCCTCAACCCCTACTCCTTTGGCATCAAGGCACTTCTGTACTAGGGCTTCGATGACGAGGCTATCTGGTTCGGAAACTGTGGACATAAGACTATACGGCATTTTCAATGATGGATACCTCCTCGTCTGTTAAATCATATAGTTGATAAATAATATAATCTATCTCTTGGTTAAGCTGAGATATGTCAGCATTAGGAATTTTAGATTTTATCTCCATAATTTTTCTAACTTTAGCGATTAAATCATCTCGATAGTTACCAAAATCTTTGGGAATTGGAAAAATTGATAATTCATTAACTTTAAATTGTGGAAATGTGCCTCTTTGGAGTTTCCCAAACTTGTGAACAAACCAATAAGATATTAATTTTGAGTTTAAAACAGATAAAACTAATAATGGTTCAATTTTTATATAAATAATATTCATCGAATTACGATCATTTAATATAGTTTCTAGAGTAAAACAAGCATTAATACAATAAGGCGGTTGTGACGGAATTTGTCTGACTAAAATTCTAGGAGTTGAAAATAAGTCAAAATTATTTCTTGGTTCTCGTAAATTTTTCCCGTGTTTGAGGTATTCACCTGACCATCCTAAATGGTATCTACAGACATCACGACCATCTATGTACTTAAAATGTTGATCTGTATCTTTTGTTTTTGAATGATAAATTCTATTTTTTATCATTTCTTTTGTTTGGGGTGGAACACCACGATTAATTCCATAAGCACCTAATCCAACTTTTACACTAGATATTGTCTTGAGTAATACTGAGTTTGCTTCAATTTTATTTATTAAATCAATTGCCTCTTCATTTTTAAGAGTATCTAGGTTAATCAGATAATCCTTTTGCTCAATAAAATATTTAGTATCAGTTTTTTTAATCAAGTTAAAAGAGTCAGTGTACTCTAATAATGAAATTTTAGGTTGTGATCGATCATTATTCAGAATAATAATGGAACTATCTACTGCTGCACTATCAAAAACCTGAGCCAAGAAATTAACAACTTTAATATTAGACTTGTTCAGAATAAAATGCCTTACTTTTTTGTTTGTATTAATTGTCATCCAGTTGTTAGGGGTTATATAAGCAAAACAGCCTCTATTTTTCAAAAGTGAGCAACCTTTTTCTATGAATAAAGGATATAAATTGACTTGATATTCGGCTAATTTATAATTGTCATAAAAATATTTTTTATCTTCATCTGTAAATCCTTTATCCTGACTATTTCTCGCAAAAACATAAGGCGGATTGCCAATCACCACATCAAAGCCGCCCTTAGACTCAAACACATCCCTGAAGTGCAGGTGATACTGGAAGAAGTTAAGCGATCGCTCTCCACTTTCAACCTCTTTAGCAAACTTATCAAGTTCAACTAATTTAGCCTTAATTTCAGATTGTTCCTTTTCTTGAGCCTTAGAAACTTTGCCTTTAAGTAATTTAATCTTATCTTCTAACTCTCGCTGTTTTCCCTCCCAATAGCTCAGACGATCGCTCACCGCCACCCGAAACACATTCGCCTCAGCTTCAAGGATTTGTTCTCTAAGTCGATGACGTTCTTCAGTCTGGGCATCAAAGTATCTTTTCTCAAGTTCAAGTAAGTAGTCATGCAAAATTAATTACCCAAATAAAAAATTAAGAAGTATAATACATAAAAAAACGAAGCAGCAGGAAAATACAATGAGATTGATTAGAGACCTAAACCCCGAGAGCCAGAAAATGCTAGAGAGAATTTATCGAGCTAGTAAACATCATCAAGTAAGAGAGCGAGCGAAATGTATACTCTTAAGTTTTCAGGGAACCACGATAGAAGAATTGAGCAGAATATTTGGAGTTACGAGAAAGACCATCTATAATTGGTTGACGGCCTGGGAAGATAGAAAACTAATTGGTTTTTATAATCGTCGAGGAAGAGGGAGAAAACCTAAATTGACAGAAGCACAAGGTCAACAAGTTATTGACTGGGTAAAAGAAGAACCGAAAAGCTTAAAAAAAATCCAGATAAAAATTGTAGAAGAATGGAAATTAACCGTAAGCAAAGACACGATAAAAAGACTCATAAAAAAAATCAACATGAGGTGGAAAAGGGTGAGAAGAGGGGTCGCCAAAACCCCTGATGAGTGGGAGCTTGAGGTCAAACTACCTATTTTAGAAGAACTAAAAAAACAGGAAAAAAGAGGAGAGATTGAGATAGGATATTTGGATGAAATGGGATGGGATTCAAAGCCTTGTATTCCTTACGCTTGGCAAGAAGAAAAAACCACGATAAAGTTACCACCAATTGAAGGTAAAAGACTAAATATTTTAGGAATAATGAAACGAGATAATCAATTATTTTATGAGACACAGGTCGGAACGGTTACTAGCGAGATAGTTATTAATTTTCTGGATAAATATTGCCAAAATATACAGAAAAAAACCGTCATAATAATTGACCAAGCTTCCATTCATACCAGCGAGGCATTTATGGAGAAACTTGAGGAATGGGAAAAGAAAAACTTGAAAATATTTTGGTTGCCCACTTATTCACCTCATTTAAATTTAATTGAAATATTATGGAGATTTTTAAAATATGAATGGATTGAATTTAGCGCCTATAAAGACCGAAAGAGCCTCCTCGCTTACGTTAAAAAAGTGCTGGACAATTTTGGAGGCGAGTATGTAATTAATTTTGCCTAGGTACTTAAAGGTTGAATAGCTTGTTGAATAGGAGTAACGGCTAACATCCCCTGCTGAGTTTTGGTAGGGTCTGGGATTAACTGTTCCCCGTGAATGGTAGAGATGAGGGAATCCCCACACATCAGCTTGTAGTCCAAGTTAGGCAAGGGTTCCACATCTTCTATGTTGGGGATGTCCACTACCAGAGACAGCCACATCCTCAATTTAGCGATTTCGATCGCTTCTGGTTTAATATCGACACCGTAGAGATTATTGGCAATAATATCCCGTTTCCATTGGCTGATAGTGAGACTTCCCCTAGAAACTTTCATGCCTTCCCGTCTGGCTACGGCCTGTCTCACGTTCAGGATTACCTGCATCATACCGAGAGGGAACGCACCCGAACCTACGGCAGGGTCAAGCACTTTAATGGAAGCGATCGCCTGTTTTAGACTTTTAGTCTGTTGGGGAGTCATCAACTGATTGAACTCTGAATCGGGTAAGTCAGGGTCATAATCAATCAACTTCTGCAAAACTTCTAAGCTCATCCCCGTCTCATCGGCGAGGTAACGGGACAACACCTCAGAACACATGAACTGGACGATGCCTCTAGGGGTGTAGAACGTCCCCGATTGTCCCCGTTCCTCAGCCGCCAGCATATTCTCGAAAACTTTCCCTAACATTTCAGGGTCAACCGCCACATCTTCATCTCCAGAAGTGTTTTCTGAGATGGTGAAGTTGTAAGAGTTAAAGAACCCAAGAATACTATCGGTATCGCCGGGGTCAAACAACCCATTAGGTAAGGTAACTATCTCCGGTGTCAGCCGTCCCGCCGCGTCTTTAATCCCCGTTCCATAATCCCGATCAAATAGACCGCCATTGAGATAGGGAATTTTACCCCATTTTGACTCTAGGTTAGGACGGCTTTGGTTTAACGTCTCGAAGAATAACGGTTCGAGGACAGTGGTGTAGTAGTCCATGTCGTCGGGGTCAAGTCTGAGACGCTGGTATTGGGTGGTGAGGAAGCGGCGATCGCCTGCGAGAAACTCTTTCTTTTGAAGGAAATAGAGGAACATCAACCGTCCCAGCAATCGCTGCGAGAATTGATGCAAGTGGTCAGGGTCATCAAAATAGGGATGATTGTTATGCCGTTTTACTCCCTGCTGAACCTTATCGAATAGTTGTTTATAGCCCCTGTAGAATGCTTTGGTCAGCTTCTCAACATCAAAGGCTTCACACTGCGCTTTGTATAGTTCCTGCGGCGATTTTCCCCTGACTGCGATCGCTTCTAGTCGGTCTAAGTCGTAGGCTGTGGGATTGGTACGGTCAATTAAAAGTTTTCTGATGCTGGCCTTGAGGTTCATCTTGTCATCAAAGCTCTTGCGGGGATTGACCAGCATCAACTGGTTATAGTCTTTGGTTGCTAACAAGAGAAACTCAGTATCGCGACGACCTACCTGAGATGCGATCGCTTTCATCCGACTACTGGCAACACTGGGAGAAGACCACTCCTCCGGCTGCAACTGGAATAATAAAACTTGTAAACCCCCATCCCCTTGATCGGCGATCAGATGAGCGTCATAGACGGCCTCGGCACTTCTGGAAGTTAGCTGCAAGTCCTCTAGGTTTAGGGGCTGCGCTTCGGCACTATAACCTAATCGTCCCAATAAAGACGCTACCCTATCCGGGCCAGTTAAACTCCTTAAATCATCTAGTTGCAGTAATCGTTCCGGCATTTCCCCAACTTCCAAAACTGATTTCGATTATCCCTCTAAAGCGATTGTCTGCCAGCCTTTTTTGATGGATAGAGCAAATTAAGTAAAACCATCGATTATTATCAATGCAATCGTCAAGGTTTGCCGTCCATCTCTAGGATGCCACGAATAGCGGTCAATATTTCACTTTCTCTCACCTAAAGTAAAATAGTACAAAGTTATCTCCTAGTCAAGATCGGGGGAAATTATAGTAGAAAGGGAACTGGGAATCGGAACGATGATCGAGCGTCACAGAAGGAGATTGGCTAATGGGGAGGAGCGGGTCTATACCTACGGGGTTGCGCCAGACGGAGAGCGGCAGCCCTTGTCGATCCGTTCCGTTGATGGTTCCGTTTCAGTCGCCTGCTATAGGGGCGCAGAAAAAGAGCGGGTGGTGGCCGCCCTACTAGCCAATGCCAGTTTGTTGGTGGTGGGTGAAGCTGGTGCGGGAAAGACCTTTTTAGCGGAGCGGGTGATCGAGGACTTGTGGGGGCGGGGGTTTCCTGTAGCCGCCCCGGCCATCGGCACGGTCAAACAAATGCTTCTGGAAATCGCCGGGGATTTGGGAGTAGATACGGAGACCCTAGAGGGCAAACCGATGACAGGACAGCAGTTACAGGAAGCGATCGCCGAATGGCTGCAAGGTAACGTCGCTTTTCTGGTCATGGACAATGCCCACAGGTTCCAGGTTTCCCTACGTTGTTGGTTAGAAAAACTGCATTTGCAGGGACAGCCGATATTATTGTTGGCTACTTACCCCCCAGCCAGAGATATTTTTTTGAAGCTTCCCCGCATCGAATTGGAAGCTTTACCAGAAAGGGCGATCCGCGAAATCATGGAGGAGGAAGCGGTCAGTTTGGGATTGCAGGTGACACCGGGTAAACTGGCCGATTGGCAACAACGGGCGATCGGTAATCCCATGTTAGCGAAACGGGTGGTCAAAGAGGAATATTTAGGATTGGAGGGCAATAATTACGATCATACCCAGTGGATCGACGGTACTCCCCTACTAATCGCCGTTCTCATGGGTTTTATGATTCTCAGATTCTTGGGACTCGGTTTTAATAACACCAGTCTTTATCTGATCGGCGGGATACTGACCGTAACTGTGGGAATGGTCAGGTTGATGATTTATTCGCTACCCCGACAGTCTAACCGTTTGGGACGCTGACCTCAGACAACCGCTCCTAGTCCCTAAAGGATTAGGAGTTTGGTCTGTCACATAGATCACACATCGATCCGGTAAACTGAAAGAGTTGAGCATGATGACATAATGACCATTGCGATCAACCAACCAATAGAACAAAAGCAACTCAGCTTTGACGAGTTTCTCGCTCGTTACGGTGGGGATAATCGCTACGAACTAATCGATGGAGAGGTGTTCGATTTGGAACCGACGGGGTGGCATGAGGAAGTAGTAGCTTTCATTACCACAAAGGTCTGTGTCGAGATCGATAAAATAGATTTACCTTGGTTTGTTCTTCAACGGGGATTATTGCGTCCTTCCCACCTTAGTATGACGGCATTTCGACCTGACGTTGCGGTTGTAGATCGAGATGAACTTAGCAAAGAACTACTTTGGTCTAACCAGTCGATTCTGACGCTCGGTAGTTCGATTAAATTTGTGGCGGAAGTTGTCAGTAGCAACTGGCAAAACGATTATGCCCGCAAAGTTGAAGATTACGCCGTTTTAGGCATTCCCGAATATTGGATTGCCGATTATGCGGGATTGGGCGGAACTCGAGATATTGGTAAGCCCAAACAGCCCACTCTATCCATCTGTACGCTAGTGGATGGAGAGTATGAGATTCAGCAGTTTCGAGGCAATCAGACTATAACTTCTACCGTCTTCCCAGGGCTGAAATTAACGGCTGAACAAGTGTTAAGGGCTGGTGGATAAAAAGCCAGAGATTTATCGAAAAATTGGGTTTAAAGCCTGCCCCTTTTAGGACGGCTTTGTGTTAAACCAATTGGTAAGCAGAAAATTAGATGTGTAGTCGTGATACATAATATTTAAAGGATTCTTATAAACAGTGACCTAATTAAACAGTTTTTTTATATACAGGACAATAGATTAAAGTCTATAATTTATACAGTATTCCCTAGAAGCTGTTCTCCGGGAAATCAAAGACAGCATTAAGGAAGTTAGCCAAAAAGTCGATTCTCTTGAAAAAAGGATAGATGAGAGATTTGACAAGGTAGATGAGGGGTTTGACAAAATAGATGACCGGCTAACCAAGCTAGAGATAGGACAAGCCAAGCTGACTGAGAAAGTCGAGGGCATGGATAAAAGGGTTAGGTGTTAGGTTTTAGGTGTTAGGGGTTGAATTTCGCTGAACGGATCAGCCAACCGATCACCCCGCCGGTAATGCCGCTAAGGATCGAACTGATAAAAGCGGTGATTACCACTACCCCGATCTGCTTCCAGTTTTTCAGTTCTCCTACTTTTTCGGCAAGATCGGCCGTTTTGTCGATCGAGGGTTTCCATGCTTCTAGACGGGCTTCGATCGATGTGAGTCGCTTGTCGATATTTTCTGTCTTTCCATTCAGGGACTTTATATCTGACTTGATTTCTAGCTGCCCATTTTCTAGCGTCTTTATGCCATTAGTAATTAAATCTTCTAGTCTTTTAAGATCATTTTCGGTAACTGCTGTCATGAGTTAATCTCCTAGCTAATCTGTTTCAAATATGACTGACGGGCGTGCATTAGGTGAACGCGAAGCGCTCGCTACGCGAGACCGCTCTAATCTTCTCTCTGGGCGATCGCATATAGGGGAGCTAATTCAGTCCGAAGCGATGCGATCGCCGCGTTCATTTTGGCTTCGATCGCCGCGTCGATCTTTTCCTCGAAGTTGGGCAACTTGCTAGGGCTATCTCCGAAAAAGGTTTCGAGAATCTCTACTATGGCGGTTCCCATTGCCGGTTGAATGTTCCCGGCCTTATCTTTTCGAGTGATATTGTTTTGAGTGCAATACTTAGTAAGGCTGTCTTCTATATCTTTTGGGAGATAACAGGATACTGGTCTATTCTCAGTAGCCATGATTTTAATTGATTTAATACTAATACATTACCTTTTAAGTCTAACCCTGTAACCTACTAAGTACAAGACTGATTAGATAAACTAATGAGGATTAGTAAAATACCTGTAAAATACTAATTAATAGGTAGTTGACTTAGTAAGAGACTAGAAACATACTAAAGATATAAACCAAAAGCGACCGCTACCGAGTACCAATCAGAAAAGCGATCGCCTATCATCGGCTATTAGTTGTCAGTTTACCGATTACCGATTACCGATCACAGCCAAGAACCAACCTTTGCCGCTCGATAATTTAATTAAATTTACAATTCTCACGGTTCTTCGTTACTTGGTATGGTTCGATCAGGGGGCAGAAATCGGCTAAATCCTTATCTGGCAAAAGACTTAATTGATTAGCTCGTTCTAGATTGAAACCAATTGGCAAAAATCGAAGCAATGTCTTTCTATATAAGGGTTTCACTCCTTATAACTCCCGTCCATTGCATAACACAAACCGAAGAACCATTCTCACTTCCTAATTCAGAACTGATAAACTATAACTTGTAATCTATAATTCACAATTTATAATTCATAATTTATAACTCATAATTTATATGATGAGTGTCACTCATATAGCCTTTTCGGTAGCTTTGACGAGTATAACGTTGGGAACCGCCAATCCGGAGATATTGGGCATAGCGGCGGTGGCAGCCCTGTTACCAGATATTGACACAGGCAAAAGCTCGCTCGGACGGCTCTTGTTTCCCGTCAGCAGTTGGCTAGAAAAGAGAACGGTTCACAGGGGCATAACCCACAGTTTCTTTGCTTCTGGTGTCGTCACCCTTGCGGCTTATCCCCTGGCCTTACTGGGTTATAGTCCACTCTGGTACGGTCTGATTCTCGGCTACTTTTTCGGCTGGTTTGCCGATGTTTTTACCAAGTCGGGAGTTCAGGCGTTCTATCCCGGTCGGGGACGGATGATCATCCCCAGAAATCCCCGTTTGAGGTTGGCCACGGGGAGTAATGCCGAGTGGTTTCTGCTTTTTGTTCTTGTGGTTGTCTCGGTTCTGAGTATTTCTATCAACAGTGGTGGCGGTCTGATCCGGGGCTTTAACCAAGCTTTAGGCTTACCATCGGGAGCGATCGAGACGGTGAACGAGGATGCTTCCCGTTATCTGTTGCGAGTTAGGGTTCAAGGTAGGAATGCCATTACCGAACAGCCGATTGACGCTACCTACGAGGTAATCGAACCGTTGACCGTTAGCGATCTGCTGGTCAAGGACGAACAAGGAACGGTGTACCGACTGGGTTCGAGTCAGGAATCTCAGATCATCGCCTCCCGCCTTCGGGTGGAACGGGTCGCGCCAGTCCAAGTAAAAATCGAAAATATCCTCTTGGAAGATGAATATTTAGATAGGCTCGCTAATTTAACGGAACCCTTCGACGGAGCTACGGGGTCAAGGGTATATTTAACGGGAACGCTGACCGTGGCCGATGGTTCGGATATAAGTTTGCCCACCCATGCCGACCGTTTCGATACCATCACCCTACAACCGGGTAACATCGCCTACGCCCGACTTACCGCCGCTAGTCCCCAGTATGCGATCGATAAGTTGGGAGAATACAGCGTTTCAGGTCATCTCATCGCCAGGATCATCAATGTTCAATAAACAGCAGAAACCACTACCCACCGCCACTTTGCAGGCTCCGAAGCCACTTAATTCCCCCCTGTCAGAATCATCGCCACCGTCCGGCATTCTCTTGGGGGATAACTGTTATTGGAATCCTAGTCATCTACCCAATGGTCACATCGTCGCCATTGGTGCATCAGGTAGTGGCAAAACCCAGACCCTCAAAGCGATCGCCTATTCCCTGAGACAGACCTATCCCGATATTCAGTTATTTATTATCGATTTCCACGGTGATCAAGAGATTATCGGTGAAACTTGTTATCCCCTGCACATGGCCAGTTCTCACGGCATTAATCCCCTGATTGTCAACCTCGATGCCGAAGGGGGTGGTCCCCATCTACAGGCGATCGCTGTTACCACTACCCTAAAACGTTCCTTACAGTTGGGACCCAATCAGGAGGGATTACTATTAGAAATATTGCAATTTTGTTATGACCGACGGGGCATCACCCAAGAACAACCGACGAGTTGGACAAGGGAAGCACCCAATTTTACCGATTTGCAGCAGGAGATTGAGTCTAGGGTCGAGAGCGGCTGCAAGGAATCGCAAAAATTAAAACTGAAACTGATGGCCACGTTTACCTACGGCGTTTTCTGCCGTCCCCAACCCGACTTCACCGAGAAACACATCCGCATCGACCTCTCGAAATTACCGCCTGAGATCGGGGCGATTGCCGCCGAATCCCTAGCATGGCAATTGATGAACCGACACCGGTTAACTGGCGAAATCGAGGGTAAGTTACCCCGCACCTACCTATTCATCGACGAGGCCAAGGAATTGCGGAAAAGTCGGGCTTGCGATCGGATTATCGCCGACGGTCGTAAGTACGGTTTGGGTTTGGTTTTGGCATCCCAATCGGAACGACATCTCAGCGACGACGTGATCGGCAACTCCTCGACGAAGATCGTTCTGCCGGTGGACCAGTCGGAAGTGAAACGGGTGGCCGCCAAATTCCGTTTTGCCGAGAAGAAAGTAGCTGAGTTAGTACCCTTGACCGCCCTATGTCGTTTCGGCAAACAGGCAGAACTGACCAGCATCTTTCCCTATCACCGGAGGGTAGAAGATGGTTAGCACTCTCTCAAGACCCCATCAACGACGCACCGAGACGGTTTTCGCTATCCTCGACGGCGCACCAGCAGGCACAACCTACGACGGTCTGATCTCGTTGGTACGGGAGAAAACGGGCAAGGGCTGTTCCCGTAAACTGATCAGTCGCTGGAAACGGGAACGCACCAGAGAAACTGTCTTGGAAATCCCAACCGTCTTGGAAATTCCAACCGTCTTGGAAATTCCGACCGTCTTGGAAATTCCAACCGTTTTAGAAACGACCGCTTCTCAAAAAACACTTAGACAAAGTTCAGTGCCTACCCTGAGAGAAACCGACACCCCCGTTGTTCCAGAACCCCTGTATCCCTATTCCCCCCGTCCTGATTTCTTTCGTTACCTGACCGTTGCCGCCGCCGCCATCATCGCTCTGGCCGGTTGCAGTTACACCACCGCCCAAAAACCCACCCCCTTCAACAAGCTCGACCCCGTTACTCCCGTCATCCTTCCCGTTGCCCCCCCGACGAAAATATCCTCGACACAACCGAGGGAGATCAAGATTCAATTGACCCTTACGACCCCTGCCGATTTGCGGGTCAAACAAGGCTCTCGCATCGTGGCGGGTCAGACCTTAAGCGATCGCTCGACCGAGAGACAACGACTACAAACCCAACGAAAACAGTTAGAACTCTCCCTCAAACAGTTAGAGATTCCCCTACCCGAACTCACCTTACCTTCACCACCGCCAACATTAAATAAACTTCCCCCCGTTTCCTACCGACAAGAAACCGCCCAGATTACTCTGAAAACAGGAGAATTAAAACAGTTAGAGACTAAAATCACTCAACAAAAACAGAAAATCGCCCAATTACTTACCTTGAGCGAAGCCGAAGATAAGAAACTTGCCATGAAACCCACGGACGTTCGGGTAGCTTCCGTTCCCACCCGAACGTTCCCCACTTTTGTCACCATCGATGGGCAAGCCCCCGTGAAGACGATTATCGAACACGAACGGGCGAAACTCTCCCAAATGGAAACGGAATGGGAACAAGCAAAAATACAACTGGAAATCGCTAACGGTCAGTTGTCCACCGCTAGGGAAAAACGCCTTCAAGAAGAATACCAACTCGCAGTCGAGGAAAACCGACGGGCGATCACTCTCCGTAACCAACAACTGGAAGTGGATAAACAAAGAGCGGTTCGCTCTGCACAACTTCAGGAACGAGAATATAACAAAGCGGTCATCAGGACGAGAATACAGGAGATCGAGGATGCACTGGTTCAATTGGGTACGGTTAAGGCTCCCTATCCCGGAACGGTCAAACGGCTTAAATGGCAAGGCCAGAACGACCATACTCTTACTGTCGAGCTTACTCTTGACGTGGACTCCCCTACAGGCCGCTCCTCTACCCTGTCTCGATAGCGGCAATGACTGCATTCAGACCCTGACCGAGGCGGCGATCGAACGTTCCCCTGAATTGCAGACCCTCGACGAGCGCATCGCCCTGATCGATCGCCGGTTACAGTTGGCTGGACAACGTATCGACCAGGCCAACGCCCGACAATGGACAAGTTATCTCACCACCGACCCGCTCGCCATTCTGCAAAATCTGTTTGGGGGTGGTCAGGTACAACAGCAAAGGATAGCCATCACCGACCTCGAAATCAGGGCGGCCGACCTAGAAGCAGCCCGGGCTGAATTGGAACGTCAACGGGATGCCAAACGCTCTCAACTCGGAGAACAGGTCTTAACGCTGGTGATCGCCTACGAATCAGCCGGCGATCGAGAACGGGCGATATTAGCCCAACTGTCCCATCACGACCTCTTGACCCGAATTACCGAGATCGATTACCGTCTGGGCGGTTCATCCACCGAAACCTATCTAACAAGAATCGCCCAACGAGAACAGTTAGAGATTCAGTGGAACCGTTACCGTCTCGAACGGGAAACCGCTAAACGACAACTTCTATCCTTGACGGGGTTTTCTAAGCTTTTACGCATTTATAGCGGTTCTCGTTAGCGTGAGATACATAAAGATGACTGTAACGCTTATCCAGTAAGGCATCTGCTGTACTTCATCCAATCAGGAACCGCTATAAGTTACATTGACAGCATTACCCTTATTTTTAAGTTTTCTACTCCATTTAATAATCAATCCCCCTTCATTTAAAAGCTGATTGACTACTTTTTCCAGTTCTTCTTTATTTTCAAATTCTCGATTAGCTATGTACTCTTTAGCGGAATGCCACACTAATTCTATTAGGTTGTAATCTGGACTATAAGCTGGTAAAAACTCTAGCCTAATATTGGGCAACTCTTTTTCCACCTGCTCAATAACATCTTTCTTTTTGTGATAACTAGCATTGTCTAATATGATGATAATTTTCGGTCCTTTTTCTCGAAAATCTTCGGGCAGATTTCCCAAGTTTATCCATTCTTGACGAATTTCTTTATGAAGTTTCTTTAATTGTTCATGGAAAGTTTCTGAATTTCCTTTTTTGATCATAAAACAGACTCGTTTTTTGTCATTATATCTTAAAGCTCCCATCACATTCACCCTTCCTCTTTTTCTTTGTCCATTCACTTTTTTTCGCTTTCCTTTTTTTGTCTAAGCTCTCCTTCTTATTACTCTCAAACTAAATCCACATTCATGAGCGGCTGTATGGCAAACCTGCGTCGCCACCTTGAAAGCCCCGTCCCAAAACCATACCTGGATTGACTCTGGCTTTTCTTTGGCCAACTTTAAATATTCATCTAATTTTTCTTTAAATGCTTTTCTTAATTTCTTGTCTTGCTTATCTTCTAGACTATATTTCGCCCAGATATACACATACTTTTTTTTTCTCAATATTCTTCTCACTTGCGAGCCACTCAGTTTAATTCCTGTTTCCTTTTCTAGATGCTCTGCTAATCTTGCCGCTGTCCATCTCCCGAATTCATATCCAAATTCCTTCGGGTCTTCATCAACTATTTTCAATAGTAAATTAATATATTCCTCTGTGGCTTTTTTATGATTTCCATTTTTTCTCCCATCTTCTAGACTTTCTAAATTGTTAGGATCGCCGTGAACACACCAATGGGCGACCGTTTTGAGTGAACAGCCAATAAACTCAGCTATTTCTCGTTGAGTTTTTCCGTCGTTTAGCAAGAGAAACATTAAAATTCTTTCCCTAACCTCTGCTCTTTCTTCTTCTTTAAGAGCTTTTTGTAAGTTTTTCTTTTCTTCTAAGTCTAGGAAATCTTTGGCTGGCATAAGTAGGATTTTTCTCAAGTTACTATTTCTATTTTAGGTGGTTTAAGTGCGTTTTAGCTTACTTCACCCGCGCCGACGGTCGCCGGGTCATCCGTTATCTGATGTCAACCCGTCAACTGAAGCCGAGTACGATGGTCTGGTGGGGTCGTCGTCGATGGGCTATCGAGGGATGGTTCAAAACCGCGAAGCACCGATTTAATCTCCATCGTTTCGGGCAGAAAACCGCTCTTGGTATCCATCGCTGGCTAGTCTTGAGCTTATTGGTTTTCCTTCTCGCACTTTACGGTCACTGGCTTTCTAAGGGCGAGGAGCATCCAGATTGGGGACTCGCGGCGCGGACGATTCTTGAAACTTTCTTCCCGGCCGTACTCTTGCAGGCTCTTCTTCGAGAAATCGAGCGACTTCAGCCTCTAGCCCGAAGGCATGGACTCGATATTCAAGTCCTCAATTGCAGGGCTTGATTAAAACTTTAATATCGGTGAAAGATTTAAGTGACGCTTCCATCTCGAAACGCCGCGAGCGGCGGGAAATTCAACCCGAATTAGATTAAAGGATAGTATTGCGTCAATGAATAACGCAGAAATTATTATATAACTAAATAGTTGATTTTTGTTAAAAAATAGGCTTTAGTATGGCAAGTTAAATACAATATATAGCAATTCTTGGAGCTATGAGGTACAATGGAAAGCAAATAGACAAATAATAGAACTTACCCGCTTCCTATGAGACCCTATTCTGTAGATTTTCGCCAAAAAATTATCGATGTCTGGAAGAAAGAAAAAATTTCCATTCGAGGACTAGCCCAGAGATTTGACGTAGCTAAAAGCTTTATTCAGAAGTTATTGAAGCAACATAAAGAAACAGGAGATATCCGTCCTCGTCCGCAAGGGGGAAGTCCGCCAACCAAGTTAAATAGTGAACAACTGATAATTTTAATACGCAAAAACTCAATTACAGTTTCAAAAAAAAACACTACACGCGGCGGAAAAAGAAAGTGACAGGGTACAGCAAAAAAGAGTGGAATACTGGTCAGAAGTTCGGGAAATTGAGGCATCAAAACTAATTTTCATCGATGAATCGGGGGTAAATTTAGCCCTTTTGAGACTCTATGCTAGAGCCTTAATTGGCCAAAGAGCTAGGGGAAGAAAACCACAAAAAAGAGGGAGAAATATTTCAATAATTAGTGCTATAAGCTTAGAAAAAGTTGTCGCATCAGTCAACATATATGGTGCAGTGGATGCGGTAACATTTGAAGGATTTATTCTGAAGGAAGTGCTGCCAAAAATTAAAGAAGGAGACTGTCTGATCATGGATAACGCCAAGATTCATCTCGGAGAAATGGTCAGAGAAATAATCGAACAAGAAAAAGCTAGACTCATCTATTTACCTCCTTATTCTCCCGAATTCTCTCCTATTGAAAACTTTTGGTCAAAAGTGAAAGCGATGTTAAGAAAACTGAAGGCGAGAACTTACAAAGACTTAATAGAAGGGA
>SFAQ01000010.1:0-93969 GCA_007096525.1 Microcystis wesenbergii Mw_QC_B_20070930_S4
TAATGACTGGCAAAACCAGAGATTCGGTCGCCTTGTGCAGGTCAAAGCCTGAGTTGCCCATCGAATTTTAGACCTAACTCCTCGGAATTTGAGAACTCTATCAACATGCGATTACCCTGTATTTTGTCCTTAGCTTGATTAATTATACCTACTGATCATGATTAAATTTCGTCCTGAAGACTGTTTAGTTTTAGTGGTTGATGATGTCGGTAAAAATATCCAATTGGCTGTGAAGATTCTTGATTCTGCTGGTTATACCACTATTTATGCTAATGGTGTTAAACAGGCAATAGAACGAGTAAAAACTGCTAATCCTGACCTAATTATTCTTGACTTAATGATGCCAGACATGGAGGGACTAGAACTTTGTTGAAGACTAAAATCTGACATTTTATACGCTCATATACCGATTATTTTTTTAACAAATATTAAGGAAAAATAAGATATTATTAATGCTTTTAATTCTGGGGCTGTGGACTATATAAATAAACCCTTTCATAGTTGGGAACTGTTAGCCAGAGTTAAAATTCATCTAGAACATAAAAAGACTCAAGAAGAACGAAAAAATATCAATTCTCAACTAGAAAAGCTAGTCAGAACTGATAGCCTAACTGGGGTGAATAATCGTCGAGAGATTCTTTCCTTAGGTGAAAAAGAATTGCAACGATGTCGTCGTTATTATCGTTATTTTTCGGTTCTAGTCATCGATATCGACCATTTTAAACATATTAATGATACCTTTGGTCATCTCCTAGGGGAGAAAACTTTAATTACTGTCGCTGGGGCAATTAAAAACTGTCTGCGTCAAGTGGATAGTTTTGGGCGCTTTGGGGGCGAGGAATTTGTCGCTATTCTCCCAGAAACTAATCTTCAAGATGCTGCTACCACAGCCCAGCGCATTTGTCAAGTAATTAACAAGTTAAATATTGAAATTGATCGACAAAAAGTGCGAGTTACTGCTAGTATTGGTGTGGCAACATTTAGCCCTGAAGATAATAATCTAGAAGCGGTGATCGAGCGGGCTGATCATGCCATGTTCGCCGCTAAAAATCAAGGTAGAAATCGAGTTAGTTTAGGTAAAACAGTATGAAAAATTTGTTATTTATTCTTGGTTTTTTGCTCTTAGGTGTAGCTCCAAGTTTTAGCACCGATCTCGATACGATTATACGCCGGGGAAAATTAATTGTCGCTGTCAAAAATAATCTCCCTCCCCTCGCTTTCCTTGATTCTCAGGGGAATCTGCAAGGATTGGAAATCGACATCGCTAAACGTCTAGCCGCAGAAATTCTCGGTTCTGACAGTGCTATTATTCTCCAACCCGTTAGTAATCAAGAACGTTTACAGGTGGTTATTGATGATCGGGTGGATTTGGCGATCGCTCGTGTGGCGATTACTCCTGCACGTCAGCGCTTAGTGGATTTTAGCCCCTTTTATTACCTCGATAGCAGCGGTTTTGTGACGAAAAACCAGCAATTTCAGCGTTTAGAAGACCTAGCTAACTCTAGAATCGCCGTACTCAACGGTTCGACGACAATCGCCCTTGTGCGTTCCAATTTGCCTAACGCTATCCTGCGCGGGGTTGCTTCCTATCAAGAAGCTTTTAATTTACTGGAAACGGGGGAAATAGACGCTTTTGCGGCTGATAATAGTCTTTTAACCGGTTGGGTGCGGCAATTCCCCAATTATCGTCAATTACCGATCCAGTTGGGCGCGATCGCTCTAGGAGTCGTTCTCCCTAAAGGTTTACAGTACCAAAGTCTCCGAGAACGCGTCAACCAAGCGATCGATCGGCTAGAATCCACCGGTTGGTTAGCAGAACGGGTGAACTATTGGGGTTTACCCCTGAGAATTCGGGAAATGGGAAGATAGGGTGTGGGGTGTGGGGTGTGGGAAGTGGGGGGGGGAGAAGGGAGTTTTTTGCTGTGAGCAATGAACAGTGAACAGTGAACTGAAAACTCACATCTGATCACTGACTAAATCCTGCTATAATCTGATTGAATAAGTATAAAAATATTAATTGCTCGATCGCTAATTATGGAAGATACCCTGCCGCTTATTTACGTTTCTGGATTGCTAATTTTCGTGATTGGTTTAGGAATTTTTGTCATCGTGCAAATCTTTAAAACCCGTCGAGTGGAAGGAACCTTTAACAAGCTACAAAAGAAATTGCAAACAGAAAAAGGTACAGCTAAAGAATACTATGAATTAGGGAGCCTTTATCTGGATAAAAAACTCTATGTTCAAGCTTTGAGTTTACTACAAAAGGCTTTAAAAATCTCTGAAGAAGAAAGCATCGAACCAGAAAATCAAGCCCTAATCTACAATGCGATCGGTTTTTCCTATTTTGCCCAAGAACAATTAGAATTAGCGATTCGTAACTACAAAGAGGCAATTAAACTTTATCCTCAATACTCGATCGCTCTCAATAATCTTGGCAATGTTTACGAAAAGAAACAAATGGCTAAAAAAGCTCTCGAAACCTACGAAGAAACTCTCAAATTTGATCCTAATAATACCGTGGCGAAAAAGCGCGCCGAATCCCTGGGTAAACGCTTTGCTGAATCGAAATAGTTTTGACTACTGATCAAATTCTTTTTAGAGATCGAAGAATCTTCGATCTCTTTCTTTATTTCAAGCCATAAAACACCACGATTAAAACTGGGGTTAAAATCGTCAAAATTAAATTTAGGGGCGCACCCAAACGGGTAAAATCGAGGAATTTATAGCCGCCAGGTGCATAAACCATGGTATTAGTTTGATAGCCAATCGGTGTTAGATAACTATTAGAAGCAGCAAAGGTGACAGCATACATAAAAGCTAAAGGATTTAAACCCAAAGTTTTCGCCACTTCCACGGCGACGGGAATCATTAAAACCACGGCGGCGTTATTAGAGAGGATTTCAGTCAAAACTGAAGTAATCAGATAGAAGAAAACTAAGATCCAAAACCCAGAAAGATGTCCGCCGATAGCCACTAAATTATCTGCCAACCATTTAGTCGTTCCTGAGTTATCCATGGCAGTACCCAGAGGAATTAAACCCGCTAATAAAAAGATAATATCCCAACGAATGGAACCATAGACTTCCCCCGGTTTTAGACAGCCAGTGATTACCATTAAAACCACCCCAACTAAACTGGTGACGAGAATTGGTTGAATATCAAAAGCGGCAATAATAATCACTAATAAAGTAATGATTAAAGCAATAATCCCCTTATCCTTTCGCAATGATTCAATTTCTTTTTCTTCTAAGACTAATAATTCTCGCGTGGTTTGTAACCCCACAAAACTCTGTTTTGGTCCTTGAACTAAGAGCAAATCACCAAACTTTAAAGGAATTTTTCCTAATCTTCCTTGCAGTAATTCCGAACCACGCCGAATCGCCAAAACCGTGGCGTTATAACGCTGACGGAATTTCAAATCTTTTAAAGTTGTCCCAATTAAACGGGAATTAGAGAGAATCAAAACCTCGGCTAATTTTTCCTCACCTGTAGTAATTACCGATTCAATATCTCCTTTCTGAAATTTGACATCGGCAAAGATTTCTAAGCCCCGTTCATCTTTAATCTTTAATAGTTCTTCCCGACTACTATGAACGATTAAAATATCGCCAGCATTGAGAACTTTATCGGCTAAAGGTTGCGGTAAATGCACCTTATTTCGGATTAATTCCAACACATCAAAATCAAACTTTCTTTGTAGTCCACTTTGAGATAAAGTTTGACCGATAAGATTAGAACGAGGGCTAATAATTACCTCACTCAGATATACTTTAGAACCATAATCATCGTCTAAAAATTCCCCCGTAGAAGATTTGCGATCGGGTAGTAATTTCGGGGCAAAAATTGTTAAATAAATCAAACCTGCTAAAAAAGTTACTACTCCCAAAGCAGTGAATTGAAATAAGCTAAATTCCCCATAACCCAGCTTGGCAGAAATCCCACTAGCGAGAATGTTTGTAGAAGTTCCCACCACAGTAATCATCCCCGCTAAAACCGTCGCGTAGGAAAGGGGAATTAATAACTTAGAAGGAGAAATTTTTTGTTTTTTACACCAATCTTCAACGATGGGTAAAAAGATCGCTACCACTGCCGTGTTATTAATAAAAGCACTAATCGGCCCCACTAATGCCCCTAGGACAAATACCTGTTGGTGGGGATTTTTTCCCCCCCAGACAATCAAGCGATCGCGAATTACTTGAATCACTCCCGTGCGGGTAATTCCGGCACTAAGCACAAACATCGCCATCACCGTCACCGTGGCAGAATTACTAAATCCCGCGATACCTTCTTCGGGAGTAACTAAACCCAAAAGAATGAGGACAATTGCCACGGATAAAGCGGTTAAATCTACCGGTAGCCATTCCGCCACGAAAGCGACTAAAGCAACGACTAAAACCGTTAAAGTCAGAATAATTGGTGTTGGCATTGATTTATTTTTTCGTCATGAACCAGCGAATAAATAACTTCTCCAACTCGATCCAAACAAACATTAAGGCACTAAATCCAAAACAGATTAATAATTCCGTGCCACTAATCCATTGAGTGCCGAAGAAGCTTTGTAGGGGAGGAGCATAAATTAACAACAATTGTAGGATCGTTGTCAAGCCCACGGCGGCGATAATGTAAGGATTAGAGAAGGGATTCATTTGCACAGCTAACTGGGTATGGGAACGCACCGCTAAAGCATGACCCATTTGTGCTAAACAGAGGGTAGTAAATACCATAGTTTTCCAACGTGCAGGATCTCCGATTTCGGGGGTTGCCTGAGTATATTGGTAAGCCCAGTACATCATAATAATGGTGAGAATGGCAAAGACGATGCCGATGCGAATCATATACCAACCCAAACCGCGGGCGAAAATGCTTTCCCGGGGGCTAAAAGGTGGACGTTTCATCACATTAGGTTCGGCGGGTTCCATTGCCAGAGCAAGAGCCGGTAAACCGTCGGTGACAAGGTTCATCCAGAGGATTTGCAAGGGAGAAAGGGGTACACCGCCTAAACCGAGCAGAGGAGCCGCTGCAATCGTTAAAACCTCGCCAATATTACTACCGAGAATGTATTTAATAAAGCGCCGAATGTTACTGTAAACCACGCGCCCTTCTTCAGTGGCAGCGACGATGGTGGCAAAATTATCATCCAGCAAAATCATATCACTGGCTTCTTTGCTGACATCGGTTCCGGTAATGCCCATGGCGATGCCGATATCCGCTTGTTTTAGTGCCGGAGCATCGTTCACCCCGTCCCCCGTCATGGCGACGAATTTGCCCCGTTTTTGCAAAGCTTGGACGATTCTCAGCTTATGTTCGGGAGAAACGCGAGCATAGACGCTCACACCATCTACCTCTCCCTCTAGGTCATTCTGAGACATTTTTTCTAATTCTTTACCCGTGATTACTCGCTCCCCGGGGGCAGCAATTCCTAATTCAAATGCGATCGCCTTGGCCGTTAATTGGTGATCTCCAGTAATCATAATCGGACGAATTCCCGCTTGACGACAGAGGGCAACCGCTTCTTTAACTTCTTTGCGGGGTGCATCGAGCATTCCCACCAATCCCAACCAAACCAGGGATTGTTCCTCACTATCTTCTCTTTCCGCTTCTGGCACTTCTGTCATCGGTTTATAGGAAAAACCCAAGACTCGTAGGCCATTACCCGCCATTTCGTCATTTTGTGCCAAAATACGGCTTCTTTGTTCATCTGTTAAGGGTTGACTTTCCGCCCCAACTTGGATCAGAGAACAACGTTCGAGAATTAATTCCGGTGATCCTTTGGTAAACATTAAATAGGCAGAATCCCCCAAACCTAACTGGGCATTCTCACAGATTACTGACATTCTCTTTCTTTCGGAAGAAAAGGGAAATTCGCCTAAACGAGGGCTTTTTGGCTGCAATGCTTCCCGATATAGTCCTCCTTTACCCGCTAACGTCAGTAAAGCTCCTTCGGTGGGATCGCCTAAAATTAACCATTCTTGCTCTTTATTTTGCAAAAGTGCATCATTACACAGCACACAAGCCGTTAAAATTGCCTGTAGTTCGGGATCACTTTCACTAGCACCACTAAACTCACCGATGGGCGCGTAACCTTCCCCCGTGACAGTAATTGTCTGCGCGGAAGTATTAACTTTCTGCACCACCATTTTATTTTGAGTTAAAGTTCCAGTTTTATCGGAGCAAATCGTCGTTACCGAGCCTAAGGTTTCCACTGCCGGCAATTTACGAATTAAAGCTTGTCTTCTCACCATTCTTTGGGTTCCAATTGCCAATGTCACCGTTACCACTGCCGGTAAACCTTCGGGGACAACAGCCACAGCCATACTGAGGGAGGTTTCTAATAATGACTCAAAAAACTGCCAACCGGAGCGAATTACACCGCCAAGCACGACTACAGCCACTAAAGCTAGGGAACCACTCACTAAAACGTTACCTAACTGCGACATTCGCTGCTGTAGGGGTGTGGGTTCACTTTCTACTCCTTGCAACATGGCGGCAATTTTACCGATTTCCGTATCCATTCCCGTCTTGGTAATCGCCACTTTCCCGCGCCCCTGTACTACTTCCGTACCCTGATAGACGAGGTTAATGCGATCGCCTAAAGAGGCATCTTCCGGTAAAACCTTCTGTGCTTGTTTATTCACCGATTCCGCTTCACCCGTTAAGGCAGCTTCCCGGATTTGCAGGTTTTGTGCTTCTAATAATCTGCCATCGGCGGCAATTTGTACCCCCGCTTCCAGTAACATGATATCCCCGGGGACAAGTTCCTTGGCCGCCACTTCAAAGGTGCTACCATTACGAATAACCCGGACTTTGGGCGAGGATAACTGCTTAAGGGCTGCTAAAGCCTTTTCCGCCCGACTTTCCTGTAAATATCCTAAAATACCGTTTAAAATAACAATTGTAAAAATAGCGATCGCGTCTTTGGGAAATTCCCCTTTTTTCAGGTCCAAAACTGCCGAAACCACCGCCACGGCAATCAGCATCACTAACATAATGTTAGTAAACTGTTCCCATAAAATCATTAACGGGCTACGTCCCCCCGTTTCTTTTAGTTCATTTAACCCGAAAATATCCTTTCTTTTAACAATTTCGGCCTCGATTAAGCCAGTTTCCCCATTGGTTCTCAGGATTTCTAGGGTTTGTTCGCCAGTTAAATTATGCCAAGCACGATTATTCTCTATTTCCGAGACTTGGGGGGACGTAGTGGGAAAAGTCATAGCGATCGATTGAAGAGGGTGTACGCGTGAACTAAAAAGGTGAGCGAGTTAAGCTAATTACATATCACAATATCAGTTATCAGTTATCAGTGACCAGTAATCAGTTATCAGTAATCAGTTATCAGTTATCAGTTATCAGTAAGCAGTTATCAGTAATCAGTTATCAGTAAGCAGTTATCAAGGAAGTGGGGTGTGGGGAGAACAAATAAAATAATCTCCTATCTCCTGACTCCTGAATACTGACTCCTGAATACTGACTCCTGAATACTGACTCCTGAATACTGACTCCTGACTCCTGCCTCCTGCCTTTTGCCTGCTGCCCCCTGCCTTCTCGATAAGCTGAAAAAAATGTAACGAAATGTGAAGTATAATAGCGAATGTGATAAAGACAAGACATTAGAGAGTAGATAGGAAACGATGCGAGTTGCGATCGCTGGTGCGGGACTAGCCGGATTATCTTGTGCGAAATACCTTGTCGATGCGGGACATACGCCCATCGTACTGGAACGTCGCGATGTATTAGGGGGAAAAATTGCCGCTTGGAAAGATGCCGATGGGGACTGGTACGAAACCGGTTTACATATCTTCTTTGGCGCTTATCCCAATATGCTGCAATTATTCCAAGAATTAGGCATAGAAGATCGCCTACAGTGGAAAGAACACTCGATGATCTTCAATCAGCCGGAAAAACCGGGGACCTATTCGCGGTTTGACTTCCCAGATATTCCCGCCCCAATTAACGGTATTGTTGCCATTCTTCGCAATAATGATATGTTAACTTGGGAGGAAAAAATTAAATTTGGACTCGGTTTAATCCCTGCCATTGTGAAAGGCCAAAGTTACGTCGAGGAGATGGATAAATATTCTTGGTCGGAATGGTTAGAGAAACAAAACATACCGCCTAGGGTAGAAAAAGAAGTGTTTATCGCTATGTCGAAAGCCCTAAACTTTATCGATCCTAACGAGATTTCCGCCACGATTCTACTAACAGCCCTCAACCGCTTTTTACAGGAGAAAAACGGCTCAAAAATGGCTTTTCTCGACGGTTCACCCCCGGAAAGACTCTGCCAACCTTTAGTCGATTACATCACCGCTAGAGGTGGCGAAGTGCGCTTAAATGCCCCTTTAAAAGAGATTATCTTAAATGAAAATGGCACGGTTAAAGCCTTCTTAATGCGCGGTTTAGACGGTGGGAAAGATTATCTTTTTGAAGCAGATATTTATGTGTCTGCAATGCCTGTAGATCCTCTAAAAGTTTTACTGCCTAAGTCTTGGCAAGAAGATAAATTCTTTCAAAAATTAGAAGGATTAGAAGGGGTTCCTGTTATTAATTTACACCTCTGGTTTGATCGCAAACTAACCGACATCGATCATTTATTATTCTCCCGTTCGCCCTTACTCAGTGTTTATGCTGACATGAGCAACACCTGTAAAGAATACGCTAACCCCGATCGCTCGATGTTAGAATTAGTTCTCGCTCCCGCTCAGGATTGGATTAGCAAATCCGATGAAGAAATTATCGCCGCCACGATGAAAGAATTAGAAAAACTCTTTCCTCAACATTTTACTGGCGATAATCCCAGTCAATTGTTAAAATATCATCTGGTGAAAACTCCCCGATCAGTTTATAAAGCCACCCCTGGCCGACAAGCTTATCGACCTTCTCAGAAAACTCCGATCGAGAATTTTTATCTCGCCGGTGACTATACCATGCAAAAATATTTAGGAAGCATGGAAGGAGCGGTTTTATCAGGGAAATTAGCGGCAGCAGTGATCAGCAAAGATCACCCCGCAGCACCGCTAAACCCGAATAAAACCCAATCTACACCAGTGTCCAGCGCTCGTTAATTCTCTGGCTAGGGACTAATGACGAAAATGGCCTTGAGTGAGACAATGCTATATCATTAGCCACAGTTCGCCGTTAATCTAAGTCAATCATTCCGCCCCAGCAGAATGCTCCAATTGCCAAAACCGACCCACCCCACCAAACCCCTCGTCTCCCTTGCGGAGTCCTACGAACTCTGTCGCCGGATTACAGAGAAGTATTCCAAAACGTTTTATCTCGGTACTCTCCTGATGCCGAAAGCAAAACGTCAAGCGATCTGGGCAATTTATGTCTGGTGTCGTCGTACCGATGAACTGGTCGATGGACCCCAAGCCCGGTTAACTACCCCTGAAACCCTTGATTTATGGGAAAAACAGCTAGAAACCGTCTTTTCTGGGGTTGCCCTTGAGGATGCCGATGTCGCTCTCGTGGATACTCTAGAAAAGTTTCCCATGGATATCCAACCCTTTCGGGATATGATCGCTGGGCAACAGATGGATCTCTATCGCAGTCGTTATCAAACCTTTGATGAACTAAAACTGTACTGCTATCGGGTGGCGGGGACGGTGGGGTTAATGTCCAGCGCGGTGTTAGGATTGGAAGATGGCGATCGCTCGGCCCCTTGGCGACGCAATCAAAGCGTCTATATCCCGCAAGAAGAAGCGATCGATCTCGGTATTGCCAATCAATTAACCAATATTTTGCGGGATGTGGGGGAAGATGTCCATCGTGGGCGGATTTATCTACCTTTAGAGGATTTAGAGCGTTTTAACTACAGCGAAGACGATTTACTCAAAGGGGTTAATGATCACCGTTGGCAGGCGTTAATGCGCTTCCAAATTGAGCGCGCCCGTTATTACTACGATTCCGCCGAAAGGGGGATTCGCGCCCTTAATCCCGATTCCCGTTGGCCGGTTTGGGCGGCTTTACTGCTATATCAAGGCATTTTAGACGTAATTGAAGCAAATAATTACGATGTCTTCGCCCGTCGTGCCTTCGTGCCTTTACCCAAGAAAATGCTCTATTTACCGGTGGCTTGGTTGCGATCGCAAGCGTTATAAAAATTCGACGGGTTTTGCTGCTTGCCGACTCCACCCGTCGAGTCTCAACTATTAAGTTTTCCCAATTCAGCTGCTCAACTTGGGTTGGCTTTTTCAGCGCGATTTAGGAGTCACCCACCAGAAAGGTCCGGTTTCCGTGCAGGGAACATCTCGATCGGTTTCGTAAACCACAAGACTGTCTTGCCGATCCAAAACTAAGGCTTCCCCCAGACGGACGTAGGATATAAACGGGCCGAGATAGCGGACGACAGGGTCATCGCTACAGGACGGCAACACCCGATCGTTAAAATACTCGTATCCCACATCCTCGACGCTTTCATAGTAGCGGATGCTGAGATCATCGATCGCTTTCCCCGGAAAGCGGTATTGGATAGCTGACCGGAGAAATTCTGGCAGCGGTCGATCGGGCGATAATAATGTGGCAGATTTCATGGCTTTTCCCCCTAAAACTAAAGGAAGCGGGAAACTCTGACAAATGCCGTCCCGATCGGGACTATTCGCTTGCGCTCCCTACCCCACCAATTTTTTACTGGGGATGGGATCAGGCGCGGGGAGTTCCCTTGTATTCATTGTAACAAATTTCCCCGCAAGGGTTCGGGGCGATACCGTGAGAACAGGTTCTCTTGATTTTTCGTTACAAAGATTGACAAATTTATCCCTTTATTTTGGCGATAATAATAATTAACCGGCGACAAGCCAGAAAAAATAATGGAAATAGGGAAAGACGGACGAGGCCCAGACTAACTAACTAGCAATAATGATAGCGAGAAAAGAAGTGGTTTAGTAGTGCCGAATTCTCGTTCCCGATCATTTAGGAGGTAAGAAAGATGACAATTTATATCACCCGCGAGGGGGATAAACTGGTGGCCGATTCCCCACTGGAATTGGTGGAAAAATTACAACAATGTCAGGGCAGAATGGCGGAAACAAGACAGGACTTCATGACTCGGATGGCCGCACAGATGGTAGCCAGCCAAGGCGTTACTGTTCCTATCACCGATCCGGAGAATTTTATCGCCGAGTTAATCCACAACGATTTTCTCAGCGTGGTGGACAGTATTGATGGCTAAAAGTCGGCCGGGGAATTGGCTGCAAAACTTAGCCCCTAGGGTTCCTAACACTCAACCCCACTACCCTAGGTCAAAAAGCAAAATTTCCGAGTCTTCTAGAGATTGAATAGCCAAAGAAGTTTCCTCGCTAATTGCCGCTCCATCCCCCGCTCGTAAATGCACGCCATTTAGGGTTATTTGCCCTCTAGCCACCTGTAACCAGCCATAACGACTGGGAGCTAAGGAATGAGTCAGGAACTGGCCTGGGGGCATAATTCCTGCGTAGAGATTAACGTCTTGATGGACTTTAACCGCGTTACCGGCACCGGTGGGAGAGGCGATTAATTGTAAGGTATGGGGAGAAAATGCGATCGCTTTTTGTTCATAACTGGGTTCTAGATTTTTTTGGTCGGGAATAATCCAAATTTGCAGAAGATGGAGGGTATTAGTGGCAGAATGATTAAATTCACTGTGTTTTATCCCTGTTCCCGCGCTCATCCGTTGAATTTCACCGTGTCGAATCACGGAACCCGTGCCGAGACTGTCTTGATGTTCTAGTTCTCCCGCCAAAACATAGGTTAAAATCTCCATATCGTGGTGTCCGTGGGTGTGAAATCCTTTTCCCCCAATCACTTGATCCTCGTTAATAACTCTGAGACTCCTAAAATTAATCTGTTGGGGATCATAATATTGGGCAAAAGAAAAAGTATGATAGGTATCTAACCAACCATAGTTAGCGTGGCCTCTTTCCTCAGCTTTGCGTATATTAATCATCAGTTTTCCTCTTTTTTATAGATTTATTCAGCAAGCCCTAATTCGACTTTTTCTAAGAGATTGCCTCCGGCATTTTTGATAGTTTTTGTCAATCTATCTACGGGTATATCTGTTCCCCATTTTTACGGAAAAAATGATAATATAAAACTCAAATTTGAACTATTGTTGTGGAAAGATACTAAGATGACAAAGTTATAATTAACTCAAGCGGAAATTGAAAGCCTTACTTCTGATGAATTTTTGTATTTAAGAAATTGGATTAATAAGTTAGACGACCAACAATGGGAAAAACAAATCAAATTTTAGCAAGAAGGAATTTTGAGCTTTTAAAAAGTGACTTAAACCATCCTTCTTTGTCTTTTAAAAAAGTTGGAGAATTTTGATCAGCAAAATTTGGTATTAATTATAGAGCTTTAGCTTTTAAAGATGGTGAAGATTATATTTGGGGGTGGATAGGAAGTCATGAAAAATAGGAAAGATTATTAAAATAAAAGCGTTCGCCTCTTTATTGCCAAAATGTAGTTAAACAAAGTGCAACCCAACACCAACCAAATAAATTAATAATTGATCATCTTGGATCGCACTCAATCTACAGGAGATAGCCATTTTAAAACAGTATTTTCAATAATTCATCTTTACTTAGATTAAAATGTAGAGCGACATCACGCAAAATATTATTTAAAGTGCCTATTTTGACAGGATTATGAGCAGGAATAGTAATCTGATGTGTACCATTTTCAGAAGTAGTTAGTCTAATATGGCTACCCGTTTGACGACTCACTTCATAACCTAACTCAGACAATTTTTTGATTAAGTCATCACTGGATAAATCTCTGGGTAGCTTCATACCGCAAATACCTCATCCCTAACAATATGTAAACGAATAATTTTAGGGCGATTTTCCCTATCATCATAATGACAATTAACGGCATCTTTTACCATTTCTCGTAAAGATTGTAAATCATCGGCTTCGGTAAAAATAGACTCGCCTAATGCCCTTGCTGTATATCCCCCTTCCGGTGCATCTTCCACTAAAAAAACTATTTCTGTCATATTTCCTTCTTTACTCTCTAAATTTTTGCAGTAATTTTAATTATAGTTTGTTTAGTTTTTTATATAGCACTTTTTAAAGCTTACAAGATTAGCATTCGCCGTTTATCAACCCTAATCGCCCCTTTATTGCCAAAATGTAGTTAAACAAAGTGCAACCCAACACCAACCAAATAAATTAATAGTTGATCATCTTGGGTTTCGTGCCTCAACCCAATCTACCAGAGCGGCGTGCTGCTACGCAGTGCCTTCGGCATCGCACTAATGTTTTTCTGTTTGTCTAGGATTTAAGAGATTTCCTGTTGCTTTTCAATAGCACGGGCAATGAGAGGAGCTTTTTTTGCTAATCCCTCTAGGGTGATTTCACCTTGTTCGTACATTCTAAACCATTCTTCCCGTTGGCGTAGTATTCTTTCATTGTAATTTAAGCCTAGACGTTGCAGAGTAAATTCAGCTTTTTGGCGTTGATTATCAGGAACGCTCTCGGTTAACACTAATTGTAACGATGGTAACAAAATTTCAAACCAATTATCTTCAACTTCAAAGGGATCAAGTAGGCAATCATCTAGGTTTTTTTTGCTACTATTAATCCAATTTGCTACATAGCGATAATTAGACCATTCATAGCTTAAATGACGGTAATTATGAAAAGATAAAAAGTGATCAACAGTGGCGGTAGGGTCATACATAACGGAATAGCCACATAAGTTATTAAATCCTTTTGCTAAATCTGCCCTAAAAAGAGACCAGTAATCTCTGGGGCGTTTTGCAGCAGGATTTTCGGCTAACCAAGTATTTCCTTTTTGACGACATTTTTGATCAAACTCGGTGGGTTCAGGAATCGGAATAAATTTCTGCATTTAATCATCAGCCTCCATTCTCACTATCCAACGGGGGAAAAAGGGATCATGACCAGGTAAGAGTTTAAGTAATTGTTGATGAATTTTTTCTTTGGTTCTTAAGTTTTCTGGAAATTGGTTCATATCGTCTTTTCTCATCCAAGCTTGGGCGGCTTCTATTGCTTGTTCTGCTTCTTGAGAACGGGCTTGTTTAAGTCCAAAAACCTCTGAAGTTAACCAACCAATCACATCACCTTGTTTTGCCCAGGTAATTTCATTTAAGGTTACTTGATTGTCATTAAGTTCAAATAGAAATAATTTATCTTTTTCTTGATCAAATAAGGGTTCAACTGAAGCCAAAACCAGGGGAGAATGGGTAGTAATAAAGAGTTGAATATCAATAATCAGTTCTAATTCTTTTAAGACAGTCAAAATTGCGGGTAGGATTGATCGTTGCCAACGAGGGTGTAAATGCGCTTCGGTTTCATCCATTAAAAAAATCAGTTGACGGGCTGGACTTCTTCCAAATAGTTGAGCAGTAATTAAATTTTCTGACTGCATCCAAACTAACATATAAGCTAGGCTTAGAATCCGTTGAATTCCCGCCGATGCTTCAGTAACAGGAATTGTTTCATAAGGAAGTTCTATCGTTGGAATACCTCGAATATCATCTAAAGACATTCGTGTGGGTTCACCAATTTTTATCTGCTCATTTTTTGCAGAAAGTTTTTGAATAATTTCAGCTAATAATTTAATATTTGATTGGTTGGGTTGATTTTGCCACTTAATCCAATCTTCAAGCAAACCATAGGAAATAATTTTATTTTTGACTTTTCGACCATACCAAACTTCTGTTGAAGAAAGTTTAAAAGCTTTTTCTTTGTAGGGTACATAGATAGAAAAGCCACCATCAACACGACAATAAATATTTAAACTATTGTTTCTGTCTGAAATATGAGGTTCTATTTCTATTGTTCGATTTCTTTTGTGATAACTACTAACAGGGTTTTGTCCTTGTTTATTGTTAATACACCACCAAATAATATCCAGCAAAAAAGTTTTACCGAGGCCGTTGTCTCCTGTTAATATATTAAGTCGAGAGGCACAGTCTAGATCAATCTCTGAGGCAGGGCTAACATTTTTAAGATGGATTTCTTGAAGCATTTTCAGTTATTTATAATTTTTCGTTTCCTGCCTTTTTTTTACTGGTAGAGAGTAAAGGAGAAGAATTAAAAACAATTTTCATAGAGATTAACAATTTTTTTCTCTATCTATGTCTTCCCTAATAAGATAAGAAAAATCGATTCCGATTAATTCTAAAATTTTCAAGAATATTTCTGGAGCCATTTCTATGACTTCTGCGGCTTTATGAAGACTGATGATACGAGAAACCAAAGCACCCACTACAAAAATAAATTGTTCTTTTTGTTCAAAATTATCAAATAATTGAATTTCGGCGGCGATTTCTTGAAAAGTGGTCGAAGTATTCATTGTCTTGTTAAGTTTTATTAATTAAGACACACCTGACCCGATTTTAACATAAAACCAACCCAACCAACTCCCCTGACCTAAATTTTTGGTTCTTCGTTACTTGGTATGATTCGATCAGGGGGCATAAATTGACTAAATCCTTATCTGGCAAAAGACTTAATTGATTAGTTCGCTCTAGATCAAAAACAATTGACAAAAATCGCTAAATGCCTTTCTATACAAATAAGGGTTCCATCCCTTATAATCCCCGTCCATTGCATAACACAAACCGAAGAGCCGTTATTGCGTGGTTATCTGTAAAAGGTAATTCATATAAATTGCTAACTTAAGCTATAGTCTAATAAATTCAATTGCAAAAGCGGGGAAATCTGTTGCGCTTGCGAGGTGTTTCTGAGATTTCGGCAGCTACAGGGGAAACTAACGCCCCAACCGATTATGTAACCTATCTGATCGAGAAGTATCAATAATGCGAGTTCTGATTGATACCAATGTCATTCTTGATTTTCTACAAGAACGAGAGCCATTTGTGGAAAACGCAGCAAGATTATTTGAGCGTATTGATGCTGGGGAAATTCAGGGATTTATCGCATCAACGACAATAACTAACATTAGTGGATAGAATGCACAAAATTAGCATTCAGGTCTTGATTCAGCAACGCCTTTGACACTGGCAATGATTTGTCCGATGTCTTGAGGAGTGGCACCTGTTGCCAACAGCGAGGGGATAAGCAATTCCAGTGAAACCGACGGATCGCCATTTTCAGCTTTGGCAATCCGAGGTTGACTAGAGCCGATTTTATTGGCCAGTTCACTTTGAGTCATTATCTTCTGCCGCTGACTTTTCAAACTTTTGCTAAGAGCTAGTTTGATTTCAACAAGGATAATCTCTTCGGGCGTTAACTCTAAAAAGTCGGAAACGGTTCCGATTTTCCAGCCTTTTGATTCCAAAAGCCCTTTTTTAGTCTCTTCCATCCTCTTATTCCTGCTGATCAGTATCGTATTTACTCAAGCGTTTCTTACAAACCTCAATTACACTTTTGGGTGTTGCTCTTGTTGTCTTATTAAACACCTCAATAATCAAGATTGCATCTTCATCAATTCGATAAATAATCCTCCAATTTTTATCGATGTCTCTAATGCGTAGCTCATGACAATGATAGCCTACACTTGGCATAGGACGCGAATGTGGCAAACCAAGGGGTTCGCCTTCCTGTAGTTGCCTGAGTAAGACACCTGCTTCGATCCGTGCTTCTAAACTGAAAGGTGGGGTCTTGATCTCACCATGCAGCCAAGCTAAAGGTTTGCTTTGATCAGCCATGATGTGTTTATATCATATCTGATGTACTAAAATATGGCAATCGCCTCACTACTATCTAACAATTCAAAGGTGGCGGAGCGACAAAATATGAACAGTGAACCTACTTTGAGCAACTCTCAAACTGATTGGTAATCATTAGAGGCGATATTGATAGCGATGTGTGAGATTATTCTTGAGATAATATAAGGTCGATGTCTGATAACTGTTAACTGATCGCTGAATTTAACTTCTTAAAGAAACTTGGAACTGTTTAACCAAAGCTTCTCGCACTTTTGTCATTAAGGGTTCCACCTCTTCATCGGTTAAAGTTCGATCGCTGGCACGATAGACTAAACTAAAGGCCAAACTACAATGATTTTCTGGCACATTCTGCCCCTGATAGCGATCGAATAATTCGACTTTTTCTAAAAGAGTTCCCCCAGCATTTTTGATAGTTTTTGTCAATCTATCTACGGGTATATCTGTAGAAACAAAGAAGGCGATATCTCGTGCTGCCCCCGGATAGGTAGAATAGACCTGTAAACGCGGGGTAATTTTGGCACTATCCCTAAGAGTTGCTAACAGGATCGGGAACTGGATTTCAAAGGCATAAACTGCCTCAATTAATCCCTTTTGCTGACGCAATTGCGGGTGTAGTTGACCAAAAATTCCTAAGGGTTGTTTACCAATCCATAAAGAGGCTGTTCGTCCGGGGTGAAAACGCGCATCTTCGGCATATTTTTCGTAGCTTACTGTCAGCGAAAGGCGATCGAATACTGCTTCTAAAATGCCTTTTGCTTCGTACCAAGTCATGGCTACCTCTTTACCCGATCGCAGCCAACGTCCGGCCGGGAAGAAATCACCGCCGAAAATACCAGCAATTGCATCGTATTCGTTGATATTATCCGATTCTAAGCGGAAAACTCGCCCGATCTCGAAGCCATTTAAGGAACCGTTACCCTGAGACTGATTATACTCAAACGCTTCGATTAAACCGTCTAGGAGATTAGTCCGCAAAGCAGAATACTCGACAAAAAGGGGATTAGCGAGGACAACTTCCGCTAATTCCGGTTTAACTAGGGAATATTGGACTAATTCCGTCAAACCCACTGCGCGAAAAGCTTCCCGCAGCCGACGCTGTATAGTTTCCTCAAAGGATAATCCTCCGGCTGCGGTTTTTGCTGGCAAAGTATCGACAAAGCGATCGTATCCGTACAGTCGCGCCACTTCTTCAATTAAGTCAATTTCTCGTTCTAAATCCCGATAACGGTAGTCTGGCACTGTCACAGTCCACAGAACAGGGTTTTTCGAGTTTAACTGCAATTCACAGCCTAAATTGCCTAAAATCCGTTCCACATCTTCGGCGAGAATTTCACCGATCGCACCATTATCTAGGGTAACTTGACCCAGTATTTGCTGCAAACGTTGTAAACGCAATTCGATCGAACCACTGGACTGATCGGCGCGATCATCAGCTTTAACCTGACTGCTGACAGTCCCCCCAGCTAACTCTAGAATCAAATCGATCGCCCTTTGACAAGCATATTCCAAAGCGGCGGGATTAACACCGCGTTCATAGCGTCCGGAAGATTCGCTGCGTAAACCCTGCGCTTTTGAGGAACGACGGATGGCGATCGGATCGAATAAAGCCGACTCTAGCACAAGATTAACGGTTTCCTCGTTAACTTCCGTATCTTGACCTCCCATCACTCCTGCTAAAGCTACCGGCTTATTATTGGCAGTAATTAATAAATTAAGCTCTTTTAAGCTTCTTTCCTGACCATCAAGGGTAATGATTTTTTCCCCTTCCTCGGCAAAACGTACCCCAATAGTAACGGATTTACCTCCGGCAAAACTCTGTAAACGATCGCGATCGAAAGCGTGTAAGGGTTGTCCCCACTCCAAGAGGACATAATTAGTAATATCGACCACATTATTGATCGATCGCAATCCGGCAGCCTGTAAACGCTGTTGCAACCATAGCGGAGATGGGCCAATTTTTACCCCCTCGATCACCGTACCAATATAAGCGGGACAGGCTTTATTTTCGGTTATTTCCAGAGATAAATCTTTTTTAGGGGAAAATTCCCCTAATTTCACTTTTGGTAGGCTTAATTCTCCTCCTGTCAAGGCCGCCACTTCTCGCGCAACTCCGATCATACTCAAAGCATCGGCGCGGTTAGCGGTGGGAGAAATATCTAAAATCACCTCATCGAGTCCTAAAAGGGGACGAACATCCGTACCTAAAGGGAGATTTTCCTGACTAAAAATGTGGATTCCTTCAGAATCCTTGGTTAATCCTAATTCTGCGAGGGAACAGATCATCCCTTCCGATTTTACCCCCCGCAATTTAGCCGGTTTAATCGTTAAATTGATTTTAGGTAAATAAGTTCCCAAAGTAGCCACAGGAACTAGAATATCAGCCCTAGCATTGGGCGCACCACAGACAATTGTACTAGGGTTTTCCTGACCGATATCCACCTGACAGACACTTAATTTATCTGCATTGGGATGGGGTTGGCGATCGATAATTTTACCAATAACCACGCCATTTGCCCATTCTCGGCGATCCTCGATCTCTTCCACTTCTATTCCCGCAATTGTCAATAATTCCGCTAATTCTTGGGGAGATTGGGCGACTTTGACTAATTCTCGTAACCAGTTGATCGAAATCCGCATCGTTAATTCTTGCTTGCCGTTGGTTCTTAACTATTGTAAACCGTGGGTAGTCAATGATTTAGGGTTGACAGCAGGAAAATGAACGATAATCTAAAATAAAGATGCACAAAGGCTCTATAATTAAGGTGTTTTATCGATAAAAATTGCCAATCATATCTTTACTCTAGCTATTTTAGTTATTATCGGCGAGATTGTGGGAGCCACTAAAAATGAATCGGCTTTTTGAAAGTTTACAAATCAGTGGTTATCGTGGTTTTGAACAAATAGAACTGTCTTCTCTAGGACAGGTGAACATTTTTGTCGGTAATAATAATTCTGGCAAAACTAGCATTCTCGAAGCTGTTTCAATTGTTTGTAATCCCCTCGATCCCTTTCAGTGGCTAGAAGTGGCTCAACGTCGATTATATCTAGGCAGAACATTTTTAATGCGACCGGATTTGGAAGCAATTAAATGGATTTTCTTTCGTCAGAATAATCTTGCTAGTAACGCATCCTATCAAGGAAAAATTTCGATCAAGTGTACTGGAAATTCACCGATTAAAAATCTAGCAGCTAATCTCACCGATATTTACGGTGCGAGCAACGAAAAAGGCAACCCAGAAAAGTTCAATGATGATTCCACCGATTCGGAAACCGATCTGGTTATCAATGGGTTAGAATTAAGTGTTACTGCCCATATTTTAGAGCAAGGCAGTTTCCTTAGTGTAGATAATGAACAAGTATTTCAGTTTTGGGAAAAAGAGCGTTTTATTCAAAGGAAACGACAAAAAATACTGGTGGAAAATGCCACCATATTTCCTGCTTATTTGTCCTCGGAACCAATTCTAGATAGACTATCCAAAATCATCCTAAAGGAAGAAAATAACAAAGATGACATCCTAGATTTAATTCGGTTATTTGATGAGGAAATCACCGACATACAAATACTTTCACCCAACAATAAACCAACTCTTTATATAGAACATAAACAGCTTGGTTTTGCTCCTCTCTATGTGTTTGGTGACGGATTTAAAAGAACCTTAGTTATGGTGCTTAGTTTGTTGACAATTACCGATGGGGTACTTCTAATTGATGAAATCGAGACATCTATTCATATTTCTGCCTTAAGTCGTGTATTTTCTTGGTTAATTAACACCTGTAATCAAAGAAGAATTCAACTTTTTGTAACTACCCATAGTTTAGAAGCAGTTGATGCCATGCTACGGTCAGAAAAAGCCCTAGAAGACGTGGTAGCTTTTCGGTTAAATTCTCCAAGGGAAAAACCTCAAAGATTTTCGGGCGATTTATTGCATAGATTGCGTTGGGAACGCGGGTTAGATGTGAGGTAGAGATGGTGAGATACTGCTATATTGTTGCCGAAGGGCCGCAGGATGTCGAATTCTTAATTGGTTTACTTAAATTTTATCACTTGAAGCGAGTTAAGTATTTCTCTTCATTGGATAAATTTTGGGAAACACTTATCCCGAAAAATTATCCAATAGATGATGATTTAACCAAACGAGTGCCAGTGCCATATTTTGTTCAGAATGAGCAATTATCAATCGCTTTACATAGTGCTATTGGCGATACACGCATAGCGCAAACCATCGAAGAAAGTCTCAATTTCATTCAACCTTCACAGCTTTTTAGTGTGGGAATTTTTGCCGATGCTGATTACAGTAAAACACCTCAAGAAAGGTTCAATAAACTAATTACTAAGTTATCGGATATTGAGTTACCAAATTTCCTACCACCTTCTCAAATTGGTCAAGTTAACAATCATTCGCCTCGCTGTGGTATTTTCATCGCTCCTAACAATCGTGATCAAGGAACTTTAGAAAATATTCTCCTTGAATGTGCTAGGATAAATTATTCTGATTTACTCAATCTTTCTCAAACCTACATAGAAAGTATTGACAGGAATCAGTTAACTAAAAATGATCTCGAAGATTTTAAAAAACCGGCAGGTGAAAAGAAAGCAATTATATCCAGTATAAGTAGTATATTAAGACCAGGTAAAGCCCTACAAGTTTCCCTACAGGATAATCGCTGGATAGACGAGCAAACCCTCCAATTAGAAAGCATCAAGCTTATTAAAAATTTCCTTGAGCAAATTATCGGACTTTGAGAACAATTGCCGAGTTACTCTCGAAATTACCCTCATTTACCCAGAAACAAGCTATCCTAAAGATTGCCATCCCGTTGCGATTCTATCCGTGCCTTACTATTCCCAACATCCCGACGCTTTCACTCCCAGTTATCTGAGCGAACTACAAGGACAGATCCTCGCTTGTCCCCACTTCACAGTTAACAATTTAAATCGAGATTTCGTTAAAACCAAAGGCTTTTCCATCGCTTTTCGACGCACACAAATCAGCGCAGTCGAACGAATTTTTCCCTATTTTAAACCCTATCTTGATCGCAGTTTACAAGCTGACTGCAACGCTTTTTATCTTAATCCCTTACTCCTACAAACCGGTTCACGCGTCGATCCCCATATCGATCGCTCCCTGCGCTCCTATTGTAAAACAATCGATCCTCCGCTCCTAGTTAGCGTCCTTTATGTGCAGGTTCCTAGGGATATTCAAGGGGGGGAACTGGTACTAGCAACAGGCAATCGTTCCGTGGCCCAGATTCGTCCTCGTACTAACACCTTAATCCTGTTTCAAGGAGATCTCACCCATTCAGTTAATCCCGTTAGCTGTTCTGGTATTCGTCTCAGTCTTGTCTGCGAACAATATCGTTTAGATGCGGAAGAATTGCGAGAGATTCCCGAAATGCAGATAGAATCGCGAACCATAAAACCAGAAAAGAAAAAAAAGAAAGATCGGGTCGTTGCACTACAATAAAAGGACATTTTTGTAAAGATATTCTAGATGGTGATGCGCGAACCGATCGTCGAATTAAGGGGAGTGACTAAAGCTTTCGGCAAGAAAGTAATCTTAAATAACGTCGATCTGAAAGTGTACGAAGGGGAAGCGATCGGCGTAATCGGTCCATCGGGTACGGGAAAATCGACGATTTTGCGGTTAGTTGCTGGATTACTGGCCCCCGATCGGGGAGAAGTGTACATATACGGCACAAAACGGCAGAGAACCGTAGAACAGGGGGAAGATCCCCTCGGTGTTGGTCTAGTTTTCCAACAATCGGCCCTTTTTGACTCCCTCACCGTCGGGGAAAATGTCGGTTTTGCTCTCTATCGCAACTCAAAGCTAAAACGAGCCGAAATCCGCGATTTAGTGGAAGAAAAACTGGATTTAGTCGGTATGGCTGGTTCCTACGACCTCTATCCCTCTGAAATATCCGGAGGGATGCGAAAACGCGTCAGTTTAGCCAGAGCAATTATCAGCGATCCCTCGATCGCCGCCGATCGACCGAACATTCTCCTTTACGATGAACCCACTGCCGGACTCGATCCCGTCGCTTCTACCCGCATCCAGACGGTAATTATGGAACTTCTCAAGCTAAAAAAAGCCTGTGGGGCCCATCTCATTGTCACCCACGTCCACAGCACCATCGAAAATACCACCGATCGCATCGTTTTTCTCTATAAAGGTCAATTTCAATGGGTTGGACCGACTCAAGAGGCTTATCACTCCGAAATCCCCGTACTCAAGCAATTTTTTACCGGCAGTATCGAAGGACCAATTCAGTGATCAGTAAACAGTAAACAGTAATCAGTGAACTGATAACTCGCATCTGATCACTGATAACTGATCACTGAAATCCTCCGATTTCTCCTGTAAGATACTGTGTAGAGATGAGGAGTAATTATTTATGGAAGCTGGCGGTTCACAACGAGGGATTTCCCCAACTCTGCGGCAAAGTGGTATCGGTTTAATGTTACTGACATCGGGGGGAATATTAATCTGGTTTGTCGCCTGGTTAAGTAATTTTAGCTTCGGGGGACGCAGTTATCGAGCCACCTTCCTTTTTCCTAATGTGGGTGGCATGATGGTGGGAACCCGCGTCGGTTATCGGGGAGTGAGAATCGGGCAAGTGACGGCAATTACCCCAGAACCAGAGGGAGTCGCCGTAGAAGTGGAGATTTCGCCAGCAGATCGCCTAATTCCCAGTAATTCCCTCATCGAAGCCATTCAATCCGGTTTAGTGGGTGAAACCACGATCGATATTACTCCCCTGCAAGCTTTACCCGTCGGTGGTGTTAAAGAACCCCCTTTGAGTCCTAACTGTAATGGGGAAGTGATTATCTGTAACGGTTCCCGTTTACAAGGGCAATCGGCGCTAAATGTCAATACCTTGATCAGATCTTTACTGAGAATTTCTAATCTAGTTAGTGATCCCGATATGGTGGCCGGATTTCGTTCCTTTACCCAACGCGCTGCCAATGCCTTGGGGGGACTCGATCGCTTTAGTGGTGAGGCAACCACCGCTTTAAGCGAGGTACGTCGCAGCGGTACTCTAGGTAAACTTAATTCGGGGATGAGATCCCTAGAATCCTTACCCCAAGTATCCGGTTCCCTCGATCGCCTTTCTAGTGATCTTTCCGGTGTCGGGGGATTGAGTCAGGAAGCGACTACTTTACTGAGAAGTTTACAGGGAAGTGGCGGCCTGAGAAATTTAGACGCTACTCTAGTGGAGGCCCGAAAAACGCTGCTTTTGGTGGGACAAACCACCGAAGAACTGCGGGTTTTTTTGGCAGCTAATCAAAATCGTTTAATTGCCACTCTCGATAGTATCAAAACTACTAGCGATCGCCTACAAACTACTCTCGCGGCTTTGGATCCGATTCTGACGCAAGTGCAGAAAAGCCAAATTATCGAGAATTTAAACACTATTTCGGCAAATGCTGTTAAATTAAGCGAAAATTTGGGTAACTTTACTGCTTATCTCTCCGATCCTGCCACTGTTGTCACCCTACAGCAACTCCTCGACTCCTCTCGCGCCGCTTTTGCCAATCTTCAGAAAATCACCTCCGATGTGGATGAAATTACTGGTAATCCGCAACTGCGACAGGAAATTATCCGCTTAATTCAGGGTTTAAGTCGTTTGGTTTCTTCTAGCGAACAACTACAGCAGGAATTCGCCCAAGGTCAAGCAATGACAAGAATGGCCGCCCAAATTGCGACAATAGCCCCAAATCCCGCCGCTAATACCCCAGAAAAAGACGCTAAGAAACCTGAATCTGAGTAGCAGAATTTGGGGTAAGGGGTTGGGGAAAAAAAAGTCTGAGCATTTGTACTAAATTTTCAAGACCCAGTTTCAATACACAACAGTTTGCCTAATTTTTGGTCATAGCTAAATGAGGAATTTCTTCACCATGTTTACGATAACTTTCTTTAACGCCTTCCCAAGCTAGAATTAATTGATTGAGTGCTGTTTGGTGGCGATAAGAAAAAGCGGAAACGCTAGGAATTTCTACTAAGTATGCTATCCAATCTCCCACCTCATCTCGGAAGATATTAATGCTAAAACCGTTAAAATCATCGGTTTTTGAATTCATTTTCTTCCTCCTGTATTTTTAAAAATTGTTTAACTTGATCAGCTTTTGCTTCACCGTTTTTTGTCGGTTGAATAGATAGACTGACGGGTGCATCTCCTATTGTTGACTTTCTCTCACCTATAGGTGAGCAGCAGAAGTTATTAAAAGAGGGCGAATGCAATTCGCCCCTACAATATATTCAATTTAACCCACCTACTTTGGATGGGTTAAAAAGATAAAAAGAGATTAAGACTGACGTTTTAAAGCAGAACCAATTCCTAATACTCCTAAACTCAATAATCCTAGAATTGATGAAGGTTCGGGAATAGAAGTAGGAGTAGGAGGAGTAGAAGAAAGCATCACCGAGACATTATCCAACGCAGCACCCGCAGCTCCGCTATTTATACCGGAAAACTGAAGGGTAGTGGTTGTACCGGTAGCGGTAAAATCCCAAGATTTTGATACCCACCCCATATTTGTAGTGGATGTTCCTGTTATATCAAAAGAAAACTCCTGAAAAGCTCCTGCTGCGCTAACCTGCATCACTTTAGTATTAGGAGGTTCTGTGGGATTACCAGCTAGATCAAAAGTAACCCGATAGGTCTTACCGATTTCTGTGTTGATAACTTGTGATATTGAACCAGTACCTGCTCCATTCAGATCAATACTTCTAACACCATCAGCAGCGTCCCACAATGTACTTATATAATCAACTGCGGGAGTTGAGTTGCCGCCAACCGTCCAGCCTGTAATTGATGTGGTATCACCATTAAATAAACTTAGAAAACCACCAATTGGGGTAGTTGTAAGGTCACCAGGTGGGATGGCCACACCGTTTTCAAAACTGCCATTTGTGATCAACTGTACTGCTTGTACAGGGGTGACTATCAAAGCACCCACCGCAAAGACAGAGGAAGCAATTGAGAGCTTTAATAAGCTATGCTTATCCAAACTTCCAAGATTAGTTAGTTTTGCTACTTTTTGAGTCATGATTAACAAGTTCATCTTTGTAAGGATACCTAAAGCGTAGCAGGGGAAAAGCTTAAAAAAGATGAAAAAATGATTAACTTTTTCCTAAAGAAAGATGGGGGAGCATCTCACCTCTGACATAAGCATAAATGCTCAATTAGGTAGTAAAAAAGTTAAAAAATATGGTATTTGGTAGAGTGCCGTAGCCCTCTTGCTTATCCGGTATGAAGTGTGTCAAATATTTATTAATAAAAATAATTGGCTCAAATCAGTCCTTAAACCTCTAGCTTGATCATGACTTTTCTGATAAATATCTTTTTGTGGATCGTGTCCGGCTTGCTCAAATATCAGCCTAGCACAGAACAAAATCCCCCCTTCGCCTGTATTTACTTGTCCGGCGTTGTGGTTCTCACCATACTATCAAGAATGGTTATAATTGAGAAAAATAAACTGATTAGCGATGCTTTTATTTTAATCAAAACCGTCTATCCCTAGAAAGATTATGACAGAATCAATTTCTAAAGAAAAAGCTCAAGAAATGTTACGTTGGTTAAACAAAAATCGTGACACCGTGCTTGATTTATATAAAAATCAATACATTGCTTATAATGAAAAAGGGGTGATTGCTCACGGTGAAAATTTACAGAATGTTCTGGAACAAGCCAACACAACCAATCAAGAGTTTGTCATTTATCTTGTTCCTCGTTGTCGTTATTCTATGCAAACTTTACCCATTCAAGTTTAAAGTAGTTTAAGATGATTTTGACAACGGCCAAATTCTATGAAAATAACCCTTTATCAACCGACGTTATCGTTATTATTGCTGCTGTTGCTATCGGGGGGTTGTGCAGTCAATCAGGAAAAAGGGAAAACCACCAGTCCGCAAGCGCCTCCCCTAGCAGAAATCGTTCCTTGGCAGACCGTCGAACGGGTTACTATTTTAAAAGCCGATCGGGATCCCATCTATGCTTTGGCCATTAGTCCCGATAACTCCCTGCTGCTGAGTGGTAGTTTTGACGGTACTGTTAGGGAATGGGACCTAAAAACCCAAAAACCTCTCAGGACTTGGCAACTAGGTGATACTGTTAACGCTATCCAATTTAGTCCCGATGGTGAGAGTTTCGTAACTGCCGATGCGGGGGGAAAAGTGCAACGCTGGAATACACGCACGGGAAAATTAGAAATGACCTATCCCGGCCATGCTTTTCTTGTTACTGATGCCGCTATTTCTCCCGATGGCAAAATTTTGGCCACGGGTAGCTGGGATCGTACTGTTAAACTCTGGGATTTTCAGACGGGTACACTGTTAAAAACCCTGCGCGGTCATAATCATCCGATTCAGGCGATCGCATTTAGTCCCGATGGTAAAGGAATTGTTAGCGCCGATTACGATGGCTTCGTTAAACTCTGGAAAGTGAGTACCGGTCGCTTTATTCGTGCCTATGCGGGTAATTTATTCCCGGTTTATCGGGTGCTTTTTTCCAAGGATGGTAATACCGCCGGCACTGCTAGTCAAGACGGTTCGATCCGCGGTTGGCAAGTGAAAAGCGGCATCGGCACCACTACTATTCTCGCCCATAACGACGCTGTTACCGATATGGCCCTACTCGATGGGGGTAAAGTTTTGGCCAGTACCTCCGGGGATGGAACCGTTAAATTTTGGGATGTTAATACCCGTCGGCACTTGAATACCCTCAAGGGAAACGTCATCTTAAGAATGGTTGCCAGTCGAGATGGTCGTTGGTTAGTCACTGGAGATCGGGACGGTGCGATCGCACTGTGGCGGGGAATCTAATTGACTATAATTAAGACTAGAGTGTTTTCTAGGGCGAAATATAGCCATGGCAGCAGTGATTTTAAACTTAGATACAGTCAATCTCAGCGATGAACAGTTTTACCGTCTCTGTCAAGTTAACCCAGATTGGCAACTGGAAAGAAACGTTCAAGGAGAATTAATTGTGATGCCACCTGTTGGGGGAATTAGCGGCAACCGAGAGGCCGATTTTATTAGTTTACTTTGGTTGTGGAATCATCAAACCCAATTGGGTAAAGTCTTTAGTTCGGCGACGATTTTTCGTTTACCGAAGGGCGGAGATCGCGCTCCCGATGCCGCTTGGGTGAGTTTAACTCGTTGGCAAGCTCTAAGTCGAGAAGAACAGGAGAAATTTCCGCCTATTTGTCCCGATTTCGTTATTGAACTGCGCTCCCGTAGCGATTCCCTCCCAGAAATTCAAGCTAAAATGCAGGAATATCTCCACAGTGGTTTGCGATTAGGTTGGCTAGTCAATCCTCAACAACAACAGGTGGAAATTTATCGTCCTCAGCAACCCGTAGAAATTATGGAACTACCCGCTAATTTAAGCGGAGAGGATGTCTTACCCGGCTTTAGTCTATTTATCTCTATTTTTGAGTAAAATATAGTCAAGACTGATGTATGATTCCACTTGTAAATTTATCGCCCTGGAATATTCGAGAGATTTAGCCACTTGGTTATTAGGTAGGCCTTTGGATTTAACCGAAATTAAACCCTCAGAGTTGTCATTAGAGCCGATAAGAGCCGATAGTTTAATCTTTTTGGAGTCAGAAGAACTAATCTTACATATTGAGTTCCAAACCGACCCTAAAGAGGATATTCCCTATAGAATGCTCGATTATGCCACAAGACTCTATCGACGCTATCAAGGCAAACCTATCTATCAGGTAGTGATTTATCTAAGGAAAAGTACCTTACCCCTAGTCAGACAGAATGACTATCAACAGGGAAAAACTTATCATCAATTTGAGGTGATTAGACTATGGGAACAACCTTATCAACCCTTATTGCAAGCACCTGGACTATTGCCCTTTGCTATACTAGGTCAAGCTGAGGAGCAAGAGAATTTACTGCGGCAAATCGCCCAAAAAATCGAACAAATCAGCGACAGTCGAGAACAAAGCAATCTGGCTGCCTCCACCGCAATTCTCGCCGGATTAGTATTAAACAAAGACATAATTCAACAATTGTTGAGGAAGGATATTATGAAAGAATCTGTCATCTATCAGGAAATTAAAGGGGAAGGAAGACAAGAAGGAGAGGCTAACCTGGTTTTACGTCAATTAAATCGGCGTATAGGTTGCATTTCTGCCGAATTATCCGCCAATATCCAAAGTCTTTCCCTAGAAAATTTAGAAAACTTAGGAGAAGCTTTATTAGATTTCCAGTCAGTAGAGGATTTAGAACAATGGCTAGAAAATGAGCGTTTTTAACTGAAATTACTGTCCAAATAAAACCGAACTATTACCAGATCCTTGGAACAAGATCCAAGTCATCAACAGATTAGATACAAAAATCGCTAAGAGCATAGTGACTACGGCTGCGGTCGTAGCTTGGCCGACTCCTTTAGCACCGCCATCGGTCGTTAAACCCCAATTACAGCCGATAATCGCGATTAAAGCCCCAAAAACCAACCCTTTAACCGGTCCACTCAGCACGTCTCCCACGCGCAGGAAACCGCGAACCGAGTCGAGAAAAACGGAATTAGCAATCCCGTATAAACTTTGGCCGACTAGCAAACCGCTACCTAAACCGATCAGCAACGCCATAATACTCAAAGCGGGAACCATCAGACAACAGGCAATTAAACGAGGCAGCACCAGATATTCCACGGGATCGGTTTTGAGCATATAGAGTGCGTCGATCTGCTCTGTCACCTTCATGGTACCGATTTCCGCCGCAAAAGCCGATCCTACCCGACCAGCTACCACGATCGCCATCATAATGGGACAGAGTTCCCGACCGAGAGCAAGGGCCAAAATTCCCCCCACCATACTGCCAGCACCCAAAGCTTGGAACTCCCGGGCCACTTGGATGGTAAAGATCATCCCGATCACCGCGGCCGTGATCATGGCGATAATCAGCGAAGCAGGCCCGGCTGCCACCATTTGTTCTTGGGTGACGCGCCAATCGGGTTGGCGCGTGAAGAGGAAGTAAAAAACCCTGCCGGTTAATAGTACCGCTAACCAACAGCGCCGAAACCAAGAGCTTAATTCCTTGCTAAAAATCGCCAATAAATCCTTCATGGCCCTCAAAATCGATCGGACTAGAGAAAAGTCTATCCTTTTTTGTCTGCTGAGTTAGTTTTCCTCGACTATTTTTGTAGGTCTTCATTGGCCCGAAAAATCGCTTCTTGACCACCACTAGAGGCCACAAAACCCATAAAAGCTTTGACCGCTTCACTAGCAGGTTCTTTGTAAACGTAGTAAAGGGTACGCTGCCAGGGATAATTAGGTTCACTGGCTGAAATTCCCTCAATAGCGAGCGCCCTAACGGTTTTTTGGTGGGCGATTTGGCTATAGGTGGCGTAACTAATGCCATTCAGTCCCAAAACTCGCAAAATTGGGGTCGTTGCATCCCTCTCCATCATTTTAAAGTTAGTTCCCGTGCCAAATTCTGCCCCTTGCAGGACTTCCTGACGAAAACTTTGATAAGTGCCACTAATAGGAGGACGATTAATCACTTGAATAGTAGCGGCAGAACCGCCCACCTCCGACCAAGAGGTGATTTTTCCAGTAAAAATATCTTTAACTTGGGTAGTGGTTAACCCCCCCGCAAAAGGATTTTTTACTCCCACCACAATAGCGATCGCATCTCGGACGATCGGACTAGAAGCCAATCCCTGAGAGCGTTCCGACTCGGTTAAAGGTCGTGACACCGCCGCAATATCGATCGCCCCCCGGGCCACTTCCTCTAATCCCCTATCAGATCCTTGAGCATTTGTCAAGACCTCTACCCCCTGAAATTTGGCCGTTAAAGCGGCTTTTAAGGCTTGATTAATCTGTACCATACTGGTAGAGCCGTTAATGCGAATTGTCGTGCCACTGGGGATAGAAGTCGGTGGGGCAAAACTGACCACTCCCTGGGGTGAGGGGGGAGGAGGTAAGGGAGAGGAGGTGCTTCCCGATGTTGGGGGTTTTTGCGGACTTTTGCCGCTGCCACAGAGAAAGAATTCTTGACCCGCGGCACATTGACTTTGCAGCCAGAAGTAACCCCCACCTAAAATGCTCGCAGTGGCTAAAAGAGCGATTATTAAAGCAGTTGTTTCGTTTTTTTGAGACATACCCATCATTTGCTGACATTAGGGGGTCGATCGCCTCCACAGCAGTGATCAATGGAAGTTTCGATGATATTATCTTAGTGCATGGAAATCCACTCTTAATTTAGGACTGTATATCATGACCTACGCACCTATATCCCCAGTCGTGCTGGTTATCCTTGATGGTTGGGGTTATCGCCCGCAAAGGTCGGATAATGCGATCGCAATGGCAAAAACCCCGATTATGGATAGTCTCTGGGAAGTGTATCCCCACACTTTGATCCGCACCTCCGCTAAGGATGTAGGCCTACCAGAAGGACAGATGGGCAACTCGGAAGTTGGCCACCTGAATATCGGAGCGGGGCGAATTGTACCACAGGAATTAGTACGGATTTCCGATGCGATCGAAGATGGTTCGATTCAACAAAATCAGGCTTTATTAAAACTCTGCGACGAGATTCGCCCTAAAAAAAGCAAATTACACCTAATTGGTTTATGTTCTGAGGGGGGAGTTCATTCCCATCTCGATCACTTACTGGGATTATTAGACTTAGCGAAAGTGCAAGGGATTAGCGATGTCTGCATTCATGTCATCACCGATGGTCGCGATACTAATGTCACCGACGGAATGCCTGCCATTCAACGTATTCAAGAACATATTAATAAAATCAATCTCGGTCGCATGGTGACTCTCAGTGGCCGTTATTATGCCATGGATCGGGATCGCCGTTGGGATCGGGTGGAAAAAGCCTATAATGTTATGACCAGTGATCAAGGTATCGACGGGCGATCGATCACGGAAGTATTACAGGCATTTTATGATCAAAATATTACCGATGAATTTATTCCCCCCACCAGAATTGCCCCAGGGGCGATCGAAGCAGGCGATGGGGTGATATTCTATAATTTCCGTCCCGATCGAGCTAGACAGTTATGTTATGCCCTGACTATGCCCGATTTTGAAGATTTTGATCGAGATTTAATTTCTCCCCTCAGTTTTGTCACTTTTACCCAATACGATCCGAAATTACCAGTAGATGTGGCCTTTGCTCCCCAGAATTTAAATAATATCTTAGGACAGGTGATCGCTCAACAGGGATTAAAGCAGTTTCGTTGTGCAGAAACCGAAAAGTATCCCCACGTCACCTACTTTTTTAATGGGGGGTTAGAAAAACCCTTTGAGGGAGAAGTGCGCGAATTAATCCCCAGTCCGAAAGTCGCCACCTATGACCAAGCGCCGGCTATGTCGGCGGCCGCAGTGACAGAAGCGGTCTGTGGGGCGATTGAACAGGGGATCTATAGTCTTGTGGTAGTCAATTACGCTAACCCCGATATGGTGGGTCATACGGGCATTTTAGACGCGGCCATGAAAGCAGTGGAAACGGTGGATCTATGCTTGGCTAAGTTGTTAAGTAGCATCAATAAATTGGGGGGAACAGTGTTAATCACTGCGGACCACGGCAACGCCGAAACGATGGTGGATGAGTCCGGTAATCCTTGGACGGCCCACACGACTAATCCCGTTCCTTTAATTTTAATTGAAGGGGAAGGGAGAAAAATACCGGGCCACGGTGGCGATGTGCAGCTGCGGGATGATGGTCGTTTAGCCGATATTGCCCCCACTATCCTCGAAATTCTCCAAATTTCCGTCCCGAAAGAAATGACTGGGCGATCGCTGATTAAACCGGCCGAAGTGGAAATTAAAGCCAGTCGCACTCCCGTCCGCATCTCGCTTTAACAGTGATCAGTGATCAGTCATCAGTGGAAATAATTAAAAAATTGGCTAATTAGCAGAAAAATGACCGATAAAAACCGCTCTCTTGCAGTTATGCTGATCAGCAAATCTTATCGAAGAAAGGGTGTAGGACATCTTTGAATGTAAGATAATGAACATTTTTCACCCAATTTCCGAGAGAGCCATAAAAATTTAAAACTTACATCTGATAACTGATAACTGATAACTGATAACTGATGATAACTGCTATACTTTGTAATGGAAAATAGAGAGTAATAATCATGACAGTGGTGCTGGTAGTACAGATTATTTGGGCGCTGGCGGCGGCCTTTCTGGCGATTTTGGTGTTATTACACAGTCCCAAAGGGGATGGAATTGGTGGTATTGGCGGCCAATCACAGATTTTTACCAGCGCAAAAACGGCGGAAAAAACCTTAAATCAGGTGACTTGGGCCTTGGGGACGGTATTTATCACCCTAACTATTGTACTGAGCGCCGGCTGGTTAAATCGCTAAATGCTAAGAGGTCGGTTCTCTTTTCTAGGACTCGCAGCCTTGGCGAGTCTTTTGCTGTTTTCCTATTCTCTGATCGCCGACAGTCGATCGCTACCAGAGTTAAAAACCCATCCTTTACCCGCTAATTTAGCCCAATGGCAAGAGCAAAACCAACCCGGGGATTATTTTGATGCTGTGGAAATCAGTCCCGTGGGAGCGTTGATTTGGTCGCAATTTCCCGTGAAGATTTATATTCAGAGCGATCGCAGTTCTTGGCTGAGTTTGGTACAACAGGCGATCGCTGAATGGGGGCAGTATTTGCCGATCGAGTTGGTAAATCGGGCAGAATTGGCCGATATCCTCGTTAAACAGGAGTTACCGCCGTCGGGAGTCCGTTTTAATGCCGAAACGGGTAAGTTAGAATTGCCCCGGGTGCGTTCTGCCATAACACAATACGAGATTTTTGTCAAGGAAAATCGCTTAACTCATCGGATGAGTATCCAGATTAGTCCTAATTTAGCCGAACGGTCGGCTTTAGCGGCAGCGCGGCACGAATTAGGTCACGCTTTGGGAATTTGGGGTCATAGTCCCCTAGAGACGGATGTGATGTATTTCGCTCAAACTAGAGATATTGCCCCGATTTCTAGCCGGGATATTAACACTTTAAAAAAGGTTTATCAGCAGCCAACTCAGTTAGGTTGGGAGATGGATAAGCTAGGGTATCTAATGCCTGAATAGGTAAATATTGCTCTTCAGTCGGTTCTGCTATTAAGAAGTATAAGTTATGGATATACTTAGTATAACTGACTAAGATCGAGAAGGTTAATCATCGCTTAAACCTCTATTTCCTCTAGCCATGTTTTAATCGCACTGATTAACTTGGGTTGTTGGGGAGGGGTGTTGCTGACTCAAGCTATGAATGCCAACTGTGCATCCTATCCAAAAGTTAGTTTAGCTCTAGGTTTTAAAAACCCCACACAAGAAGATTCCTATTGCAAATCAGCAACCCCAATCTTTGCCACCCTCGACAACTAAGCCAATACTAGAAACATATTGTACGGGTTTGCCTAACATTAAGGTATCTATTTCTCCCCAATCGTAAGGTTCATAATCTTCTAAACGAGATAGTTCGCTATCTAACCAATCATCTCTAGGGGCTGTTTTTTCTGAGGGATTGGGCTGTTTCAGGGAGTCTAAGGGTTTAGTCATGGGGAAAAAATGAGTTGGGAATTTATGGGGCCTAACGCGCCCTGGAAGTGGGAATGATTTGTTGCACGATGGCAAATCCGCGGGTTTCAAAATGTCCTATACACAAACATTTTACCCACTATTGACTAACTGTTTAGTTCATCTAAACCTCTATTTACTCTAGCCATGTCTGAATCGCGCTGATTAAGTTGGGTTGTTGGGGAGGGAAGGTGAAAAAGTTGGTAGGGAAACTGACAGAGAATCGTTACCAATTGTCTCAATTCCTGAGATATATTTAATGGATGAAGTTCGATGTAAAGATTAAATCTCTGTTTCTATTGGTATGTTAGTGGGTGTATCTTGACTGATTAAAATTAAATTAGATACAGGGGTGTAAATATCACACTCAATTTCTGGTACTCGAATCGTTACAATTAATGTATAGCGAACAGGTTGATCATGGCGTTCCTCTTGTGTTTGTTCTTTCCACCATCCACCAACAGGATAAACGCCTATCATTCCTCTACTTGCTAAATCGACGGCCGTTCCTGTCCATATATCAGAATGAAGTGAACCTTGACTCCTTAAATGAGGACCCAAAAACCAGTTATCTTCCTCTTTAATGCCAGAAATATTTTTTTCTTCTTCTCTGGTAGCTTTATTAATTCTATTTTGAAATTGTTGATCGGTCTCTAAAGGTTTTTTTACTTGAAATCTGAGTCCATAAGAGGCATAATGGTGTTTTCTTTTATAACCTCGCTCCCCTGGATTAGGTTCTATAAAATACGATAAAGTTACTCTCAGTTCTACCTTGGCTTCTCCTAATTGTTCTAGCTTTTCTTTTGGCCAAGGTAAGCTATGAAGATTCATTTTGTCTGTTTTAATGACACTACCATCTTTTTTAAAAGGTGTCAATTGATCTTCAATAACCATTGTTAAGTCACTATTTGAACTTTTTAAAGCTCTGTCTAAATCAGGAACACCATATCCATAGCGACGAATCAAAGTTTTTTTATGTTGCTGCTTCAGTTTCTTTGGAAAATTAAAATTAGCTTTCATAGCTATAGTCCATTCGGCTGAATGAACAATTAAAGCGCGTATTGTTTCTGGCCAATATTTGGGATGTTCTGAAAGAATTCGAGCTGCCATATAACTAGCGAGTGCAGTTGCACAACTGGTATCTGACATGGATTCAAAGAATCTTATATCGGGACGATAATAAGTAGTCAAGAGAGATAAATCGTCAATTATTTGTGCAGGATTTTCCCCATCTGAGGCATAATTTCCTCCTTCACAAACAATATCAGGACGAATTGGCCATTGATTTTCCCAAGAAACAGAAGTACGACTTGTAGGAGATAAATCACCCCAAGGAGCGATAGGTTGCCAACCTTGAAAGTTGGGATGACTGATATTAACTTTTTCAGTATAAGCTCCCACAACAAGAGCATTCCAAGCTTGTGCTGGGTTTTCAATTGTTGCCACATCATTGCGGGTTAAATAATCAGATAAAGATATTTCTTCTCTGATATTTCCTGCTGAAATAATGATTAATCGTTTAAAATTATATTCACCAAAAGATAGTTGATCTATTGCGGCTGACCATGAGGAGGGAGTTCCATAATTTGGTGATGGATGCTCGCTAGTTACAGCCATACAGAAAATACGTTTTCGCTTGTGATTTTGTATTTCTGGGAGAGACACTGCTTGCTCTGTAATTGCGCCATAAAGTTCAGGATCATTTTGTCCGACAGAAGGGAGAATTTTAACTGATTCTAAACGGTGAATAAGCGTTATATATCCTTGTGTTTGTAAAGCCTCATATAAATCAGAATATAGAATTAGTCCTGCCATTTGAGTACCATGTCCATGATGATCATGGTCTTCCCAATTAGGATCACAAGTATGTAAGTCACTAATATCAAGACCTTTCCCAATAAGTGTATGTCTCCAATTAACGCCTGTATCAAGAAGACAGACAGCAACAGCATCATCTTGAGGAGGTAAAGTTCGATTCCATAAATCCTCTACCCATTGTTCCTGTTCGAGTGATCTCATATTAAGAAAAAAGGAAGGCGTCTCTTTAGCAATTCTTAATTCTTTAACCGTATCAGAATTTTGAAGAACTTGCTCGATTTTTTCTACATTAGCCATAGCTAAAGTAACAGTTCTTTCGGGAAAATGTAAATGTATATGAGATTTAGTCATAATATCGAGTCTTTTAGCAATGGTTTGGAAGTCTTCAAGTTGTCCACGACGTAACCATACTTCCCACCAAATTGCTTGTCCATTCTGAGGAAATAAAGCAGGATCATCAGTAAATAATGATTGAACTGTACCAATTTCAACGTTTTCTAGTCGGGTTATTAGGGGTGCATTTTTGGGGTTTCCTTTTGTTGTTTCTTCATCACGATATTCTTCTACTTTGTTCTCAAAAAATTCTGTCGCTGACTCTGGTACAAAAACCGTAGCCTTAACTATATTTTCTTGTTCAGGAGAAGGCTTAACAGCAACTAATTCAATTTTTTTGCGTTTATCTCCTAAATTTTCAAAAGCATTCGCTTGATCTTTTGTTACCTGAAATTCTAAATAGAATCCGGGTTGTCCGACGGCAATTGCCGATAAACGGGATTCTAATTGTTGACGAGCTTTCGTAATCGCTTCACCAATAGCAAGTTCTAATTTTGCAGCGTGTTCTATTCTGTTCCGATCGGGTGGTGGTGGAGGATTAACTGAGCGCGGTGAAGTATAATTGACGCTTTCACGAAATTTATCGTTATTCCGTAGATACAAGTGAGGAAGACGGCGAGAACGTTGCGACATTATGGGATTAGGTTTTATTCATTGAAGTTTAGGTCTTTACGTTCCATAATAGCTGAAATCAGAGAATCTTCGCTTACCTTCTGACTATTTGACAAAACAGCTTGCTTGGCTGCATCATCTGTCGCTCTGACAATTTCAGCTTGAGCGAGTCCATTGGCTTGATTAAGAATGTTTGACCAATCTTTCCAGTCAATTTCAAAAGAAATAAGACGAGATTCAATCAATTCACGAATAATTGCGGCATCGGGAAGCTGATATTCAATTACATCATCAAAACGCCTAAAAAGAGCTTTGTCTAGTAACTGAGGATGATTAGTTGCTGCCAAAATCAAACTATCCCCTTGCTCTTGTTCTAAAAACATCAAAAAAGAATTGAGAATGCGACGAATTTCTCCCACGTCGTTAGAATTGTGACGTTGAGTCCCAATCGCATCAAATTCATCAAAAAAATAGACCCCTTTTGTTATTGTCATCGCCTCAAAAATCAGTTTTAAACGACTAGCCGTTTCTCCCATATACTTGCCCATCAGACTATCGTACAAAGTCGTAAATAGAGGTAATTTAAGCTCTCCTGCTAAAGCTTCAGCCGTCATTGTTTTACCAGAACCCGGTGGACCTACTAACAACAGCTTTCGACGAGGCATAAGATTATGTTCTCTGAGTCTTTTTCCTTGTCTTTGTTCAGTTAATACTCGTTTAAGTCTAAATTCAAGGTCAGAGGTTAAAATCATATCCGATAATCGAGTATCGGGATATCTGACCGAAACCAGATTGGCTAAATCTCCTTTTGGTTGTACTAAAGGAATTGGATCAGATTTTTTTTCAATAACCGATTTACTAGCCTTTGCTTGGTCAATTAATTCGCGAATTTCTTGGGCTAACTTACCATGTCCTTGTCTTGCTTCGTGTGCAGCCATCTGTAGGGCAGCAGAATAAAATTGCTGCTCTTCTCCTTCTACATGACTTTTTAGAAGTGCTAGGATATGGCGGGCGGTGGACATGATACCTCGTTAAGTTAAACTCCCCATCATACTCAATGATTTTAACTGTGACAGGCGCTATATAATGATTTCCCTTTTGGACTAATTTTGATCGGTATAGTTAAATTGTACTAAATAAATTGTTGTATTAGCTAGAGGAAACCCGTATTTGGTCTTTCTCTTGCTTTCGTGGTTATTCGATAATTTTCCTGCTTCTCCCTAAAAATTACCGTCCCGCTCGCTAAACTGCCAAATTGATAAGATCCTTTGACCTTTCGCCGCCTTATTGAGCAAAACTAGGTATAAACACTTTCTTAAGAATTAACCTATGTCACAATAGATGAAGATAAACCAAATAGTGTGAAGTTGTAAACTAGGTATTACTGAATGGAACCGCTTTATCAGTACGCGTGGCTAGTTCCCGTCCTACCCTTGGTAGGCGCTACCCTAGTCGGTGCGGGCTTAATTTCCTTTAATGAAGTCACCAATCGTCTGCGACAGGTGAATGCTGTATTAATCATTTCTACCCTCGGCGCGTCGATGGTGCTGTCTTTTGCGCTGTTGTGGAGTCAAATCAATGGACACGCCCCCTATACCCAAATGATCGATTGGGCATCGGCGGGTAACTTTCACCTGAAAATGGGTTATACGATCGATCACCTCAGTGCTTTAATGTCGGTTATCGTCACCACCGTGGCCTTTTTGGTGATGATTTATACCGATGGTTACATGGCCCATGACCCCGGTTATGTGCGTTTTTACGCTTATCTGAGCATTTTTAGCAGTTCTATGCTGGGTTTGGTCATCAGTCCCAACCTCGTCCAGATCTACGTTTTCTGGGAATTGGTGGGGATGTGTTCCTATCTGCTAGTAGGTTTCTGGTTCACTCGTCCGGCGGCCGCCGAGGCCTGTCAAAAAGCCTTTGTTACCAACCGCGTCGGCGATTTTGGTCTCTTACTGGGAATGCTGGGTCTTTTCTGGGCCACCGGCAGCTTCGAGTTTGATATCATGGGTGAACGTCTAGAGGAATTAGTCTCTTCTGGAGCCATTGCCGGCAGTTTAGCGGCATTATTCGCCGTTTTAGTCTTCCTTGGACCGGTGGCCAAATCAGCCCAGTTTCCCCTTCATGTCTGGCTACCGGATGCCATGGAAGGTCCGACCCCGATTTCGGCCCTGATTCACGCCGCCACCATGGTGGCCGCCGGAGTTTTCCTGATTGCTCGAATGTATCCCGTTTTTGAGCCAATTCCCACGGCGATGACGGTAATTGCTTGGACGGGGGCCTTTACTGCCTTTCTAGGGGCAAGTATCGCCCTCACCCAGAATGATATCAAAAAGGGTTTAGCCTATTCCACCATCTCCCAATTGGGTTACATGGTTATGGCTATGGGTATCGGTGCTTATAGTGCGGGATTATTCCACCTGATGACCCACGCTTATTTTAAAGCGATGTTGTTCCTCGGTTCCGGTTCCGTCATCCACGGTATGGAGGATGTGGTCGGTCATGAGCCGGTTTTAGCGCAAGATATGCGGATGATGGGCGGTTTACGCAAGTATATGCCCATTACTGCCCTAACTTTCCTGGTGGGAACTCTGGCCATCTGTGGGATTCCTCCTTTCGCTGGTTTCTGGTCGAAGGATGAAATTCTCGGTTTAGCTTTTGAGGCGAACCCAGCTTTATGGTTAATCGGTTGGGGGACTGCGGGTTTAACGGCTTTTTATATGTTCCGGATGTACTTTAACACTTTTGAAGGGGAGTTTAGAGGCACTAATAAGGAGATTAAACGCCGACTGTTAGCCAATGCGGGCGCGATTCCGGCTTTTGGACCGGGGGCAATGAATGTTAAGCAATTAGACTCGGAAGCACAGGAAGAAGACAACCACGGCCATCATGCCCATGAACCCCACGAATCGCCAATTACTATGACTTTACCTCTCATGATTTTGGCGGTTCCCTCTTTGTTAATCGGTTTGGTGGGTAAACCTTGGCAGAATTTCTTCGAGGGTTTTATTCATGTTCCTAACGAAGTGGTAGAAGAAGTTCATGCTTTTGATTGGACAGAGTTTCTGATTATGGCGGGTAATTCGGTAGGGATTGCTTTAATCGGGATTACTGTTGCTTCTGTGATGTATCTCCAGAAGAAAATTGACCCCGCAACTATTGCCGAAAAATTCCCCGCTTTGTATCGTTTTTCCCTGAACAAGTGGTACATTGATAATCTCTATGATCGAGTTTTCGTCCAGGGTTGTCGTCGTCTCGCACGGCAAATTATGGAAGTAGATTATCGCGTTATCGATGGGGCAGTGAATTTAACTGGTTTAGCTACTCTTGTCAGTGGTGAAGGTCTGAAATACCTCGAAAATGGTCGCGCCCAATTCTACGCTTTAATTGTCTTTGCCGCAGTTTTGGGTTTAGTAATTGTCTATAGTCTGGTGTAGATTTTTAATCGGTTGACTAAAGATTTTTAGGGGCGCAAAGCCCCTTTTTTTAGCTTTAAGTCCCCCTTTTTAAGGGGAATTTAGGGGTAGCCAACTCTTATAGTCATATTTTGGGATGCTCTTTAAAAATAGATGATAATTGAAATAGGTTTTGCTCCCTTTGAATTAAATAACGTTGTTGCAAGGATTGTAAACCATTGATTAAATCACTGGCAGATAAATCTAGGTTATTTTTTAACTCCTCTCTAGATAAAGGTTGGGAGATCAAGAAAACAATCAGATGAGTTTAAAATTGCCTTTCCCGAAGATTTTAGGCTTGATTAAGCCAATTGATTAAGTCAGCTTGACTCTTAAAGTCTAGTAATGCTTCTCCTAGGTCTTCTAATTGTTCTACGGTTAGTTTTTGGATAGTTTCGCTAATATGCGGGGGCAGTTCACCAAAACGTCGCTTTAGTTGACGTAGCACTAACTTGGATGCTTCTTTCTGAATCGCTTGTTCTCTATCTTGTTCGTATAAAGGAGCTAAACGCATAATAAATTTCCTCTCCTCCTGGGTTCTTTTGGGTAAGGCTTCTAAGTTCCTACTCAAATTGTATAATAATTTTAAGGAAGCTGATTTGAAGGGATGACTAGGAGACAAGGCCTCTAATTCATCAATCGCTCTGGTTCTGGTTCCTCCTCTACCTAATAATCTTAACCAAAGGGTTTCAGGGGTTTCAGGTAATTGATGTAGGACAATAAGGGATGTGGTTAATGCTGGGGCTAAAAAGTAAATTCCTTCTCCCCAATCTGGATGATTGAGAGCGGAAAAAGCAGTTATAATTCTTTGACTGGCCGTAGGAGTTAGTATCCATAGTCTAGGAATATTTTCTGCTAATAAGGGTTGTTGATGACGGTGAGCTTCTCTTTGTAATTGTTCCCGCACCGTCAACAGTTTAGATAAACAGGCAATAATGCCCTCAATCGTGACAGGATTGCGATAGGGTTCCAATAAACAAGGGGTTTGAGCTAATTTGCCCAATAAACCTAATTCCCTCGGTATTTCTGGGGAAGTCGGTCGAAAATAGACATCGATTTCTTGAGTTTCTGCCGTCACATCAAGGCTAGTTTTCACTTCACCGGAAGAAGAGAGAAAGGTTTCGAGGTAATCTTTACTAAATTTGTCCCAAAGAAAGCGAGTCAAGGCTGAAGTGATTATCCATGATGATGGTTATTTTATCATCTTCAAAGCCTGATTAGGAAAATTGGCAGCATTGCAGCTTTAGTTACAGATTTTTCCTAATTTTTGCGCTAGAACTGAAAGGTTAATCAGCAAAAAACGCGCTCGACGAATGAAACCGCAAATCATCGTCTGTGGATTAGGTCGCACGGGTTATAAAATCTTTTGTTTACTCAAACAACAATCTGCGGCAGTAGTAGCGATTAGCGATCGCCAAATGGTCTGCGAATACCAGTCTGATATTATTATCGGCGATCCCTGCTCTCCTCAGACTCTCCTGCAAGCTGGCCTTCCAGATGCAGAAACCCTAGTTTTGGCCATCGATAACGACGCGCTCAATCTGGAAATTCTCACCCGCGCCAGGATAATTAACCCGAAAATTCGGATAGTTAACCGACTATTTAACGAAACTTTGGGAGAAAGACTCGATCAAACCCTTCCTGCTCACGTTAGCATGAGCGTTGCTTCCCTAGCAGCCCCGATCTTTTCCTTTGCTGCCCTTGGTAATAAAGCTATCGGTCAATTACAGCTATTCGATCGCCTTTGGCCAATTCAAGAGATAATTATCGAGGAAAATCATCCTTGGTGGGGATTACCCCTCTACGAACTTTGGGACGATCCGGCCCGGATGTTAATCTATTATCTCCCCGCTCACGACGAAATCGATCTGGTTTCCGCAGTTCTTTCGGGTAAAAAACTCCAAACTGGCGATCATCTCATTATCGGCAATAAACCGACAATTAGGGCAAAACAGCGTTTTAAACTGCAAAAGTGGCTGAGAAATCTACTCAATCTCCGTCCCTATCAGCACTATGTCCAACCGGTAATTCTTGTCACCCTTTCCCTCCTGGGGATGATTTCCCTTGCTACCATTACCTATCTCAGCGTTAATCAAAAAATTTCCCTCGTCGATTCCCTCTATTTCTCCGTCGGGATGATTACCGGTGCCGGAGGTAACGAAAAAGTGGCCGAATCTACCCCCGATAGTATCAAAATTTTTACCGTGGTCATGATGATTGTCGGTGCAGGGGTTATCGGTATCTGTTATGCTCTCCTCAACGATTTTATTCTCGGTAGTCGCTTTAAACAGTTTTGGGATGCTACCCGCATTCCCGTCCGCAATCATCACATTATCTGTGGTTTAGGAGGAATTGGCAGTCGGATCGTGCGACAATTGCACGAGCAAGGCTATGAAGTGGTGGTGATCGAATCGGACCACAATAATCGATTTTTGCATTCCGTGCGCTCCTGGGGAATCCCCGTTATCATTGAGGATGCGCGTCTAGTGGCTACCCTAGAAACGGCTAATATTAACAACGCTGAATCTTTGATCGTGGTGACTTACGAGGATATGATTAATGTGGAGATTGCTCTCACTGCTAAAGCGATCGCTCCTAAAATTAATCTAGTTTTACGCTGCTCTCAGGAACAATTCGGGCGATCGATTCAAGAGGTTTTTGATTTTGATACGGTATTATGTCCCCGGGATCTAGCTACCTATTCCTTCGCTGCGGCCGCTTTGGGCGGTAGAATTCTCGGTAATGGCATGACCGATGATCTCCTCTGGGTTGCTTTGGCCACATTAATCACACCGAATCATCCTTTTATGGGGCAAATTATCAAGGAAGCGGCGATGAATGCCGATTTTGTGCCACTTTACCTAGAAAAACAAGGTCAAACTATCCACGGTTGGCAATTACTGGAAATCACTCTCGACCAAGGTGATATTCTTTATCTAACTATGCCGGCTATGCGTTTACAACAGGTTTGGCAAAATACTTCCCTAACTATTCCCCAATCTTTCCCCGATTTAAAATGATTTCTGGTCTTAATTATCTGAGCAAAGCTAGTTATCGCTGTATCTTGAGTTTAGGCAGTGCCGGCAGTATTTTAAGTCTCGCTAGTGCCAGCAGCATTTTAAGTCTGGTTAGTATCGGTAGTATGCTCAGTATTGGCAGTGTCGGCAGTATTCTCAGTATTGGCAGTGTCGGCAGTATTCTCAGTATTGGCAGTGTCGGCAGTATCTTTGGTATCTTTCAATATCATTCTCTGCCTAACCATCCCCAATAAATGTATTCAAAAATACAGATAAAAATCAGTGATCAGATTTTGGTTTTCAGTGAATAGTATTATTGTCACTGATTACTGATCCTCTTGCCCTATTTTGGTAAAATCAACTATAATGGGGAGAAGTTAATCTTTGCCAAGCTTGAGCAGAGTTAAACTAATCCCTCAGTGAGCAAGCAATTGAATCCTATGCTTAAAATTGCCCTTTTTGGAACCAGTGCCGATCCTCCCACTGCCGGTCATCAAGCCATACTAAAATGGTTATCGGAACAGTACGATATCGTTGCGGTTTGGGCTGCCGATAATCCCTTTAAAAATCATCAAACCAGTCTCGAACATCGTCTGAGGATGTTAAATTTGCTCATCCGGGATATTCAACCCCCAAGGGATAATATACAACTGCGACGAGAATTAAGCGATCGACGGAGCTTAATTAGTGTGGAAAAAGCGCAAGCAATTTGGGGAGAACAGGAGGAATATACCCTAGTCATTGGTTCGGATTTAGTGGGACAAATTAGGCACTGGTATCGCAGCCGAGAATTACTAGAAAAAGTCAAAATTCTCGTTATTCCCCGTCCCGGCTATCCTATTAATCAAGATGATATTGAACAACTGCAAACATTAGGGGGTGATTGTCTGATTGCCGATGTATTTGCTCCGGCTGTATCCTCAACAGATTATCGAGAAAAAGGCGATAAACAGGCTGTTCCTGCACCGATTAAAGATTATATCGAAGGTCAAAAACTTTACGCATGAAACCGCCAAATACCCTAGCTAATAAATCTCTAGCTGATTTTAAAGTGGGAGTTGATAACGTGATCTTTTCCGTTGATACCCAATTAAATCGGCTGCTGGTGCTTCTGATTAAAAGACGGGAAGAACCCTTTAGTAATTACTGGAGTTTACCCGGAACTTTAGTGAGAAATGGGGAATCACTGGAAACGGCAGCCTATCGAATTTTAGCTGAGAAAATTAGCGTCAATAATCTCTACTTGGAACAGTTATATACTTTTGGCAGTCCAGAGGAAGATTCCCCGGCAGCAGCCGAGAGTTTTGGGAAACGTTATCTATCGGTGAGTTACTTCGCTTTAGTGCGGTTTGAAGAAGCAAAATTAATCACTGAAAAGGAGCATAATATCACTTGGTATATGATTGATAAAGTGCCAAATTTAGCCTTTAATCACGGTCAAATTTTAGCTTATGGCTGGCGAAGATTACGCAATAAAGTAGAGTATAGTCCCGTCGCTTTTGAGGTTTTACCAGAATTATTTACTTTAAATGATCTTTATCAATTTTATGAGACAATTTTAGGTAAAAATTTTAGTGATTATTCTAACTTCAGAAATCGGCTATTGAAATTAGGATTTCTCAAAGATATGGGTTTAAAAGTCTCTCGTGGTGCCGGTCGTCCGGCTAGTTTATATCGCTTTGATGAAAAAGCTTTTGCTCCCTTTAAAGATCAACCGTTAGTTTTTGTTTAAATAGGAAAAAATATGAGAATTGCTATCGCTCAATTAAATCCCATTGTTGGAGATATCGAAGGAAATGCCCAAAGAATTTTAGAGGCCGCTCAAACGGCATTTAATCAGGGAGCGGAATTACTTTTAACCCCGGAATTATCCCTCTGTGGTTATCCTCCCAGAGACTTATTATTAAATCTGGGTTTTGTCGAGAAAATGTCTCGACAATTGCAATTATTGTCCAAACAATTACCAGAAAAATTAGCTGTATTAGTCGGTTTTGTCGAAAAAAATTCCTCAGCAACAGTCCGGGGAGAAAAGCCGTTATTTAATAGCATAGCTTTGTTAAAAAGTCAAGAGATTAAACAAATTTTTACTAAACGTTTATTGCCTACCTATGATGTTTTTGATGAGGATCGTTACTTTGCTTCCTGGAAAGAAAGTCAATATTTTCAACTAACAGAAAATAATTTTAAAATCGGTGTGACTATCTGTGAAGATGTTTGGAATGATGAACAATTTTGGGGGCAGCGTCAATACGCAGTTAATCCCATGGCCGATTTAGCTAATTTAGGAGTAGATTTAATCGTTAATCTTTCCGCTTCTCCCTACAGTGTCGGTAAGCAAAAATTGCGAGAATCTTTATTGTCCTATAGTGCCACCAGATATAATTTACCGATAGTTTATGTTAATCAAGTGGGAGGTAATGATGATTTAATTTTTGATGGTGACAGTGTGGCTTTTAACCGACAAGGAGAAGTGATTTATCGCGCCCAAGCGTTTACTTCTAGCCTAGAATTAATCGAGTTTAATCAAGATTTGTTACCCGCAGTTATTCATCCTTTACCCGTCGATGAAGATGAAGAAATTTATCGAGCTTTAGTCTTAGGAGTGCGAGATTATGTGCAGAAATGCGGTTTTAAACGGGTAATTTTTGGCTTGAGTGGTGGCATTGATTCCAGTTTAGTTGCCGCTATTGCCACCGACGCATTAGGTAAAGAAAATGTTCTCGCTGTGATGATGCCTTCTCCCTATAGTTCCGACCATTCCATTAGCGATGCCGTAGCTTTAGTTAATAATTTAGGTATCAAAAGTGAGAAGTTAGCAATTAAAGAAATTATGACCGCTTACGATCAACTTTTAGAGGGTCTTTTCGCTGGGACTGATTTCGGTATTGCTGAAGAAAATCTTCAGTCACGCATTCGCGGTAATTTATTAATGGCTCTCTCGAATAAATTCGGGCATTTACTATTATCCACTGGCAATAAATCAGAAATGGCGGTGGGATATTGCACCCTTTACGGTGATATGAATGGTGGTTTAGCAGTGATTGCTGATGTGCCGAAAACCCGCGTTTATTCCCTCTGTCGCTGGTTAAATCGGCACGGGGAAATTATTCCCCTTAATGTGATTAATAAAGCCCCTAGTGCTGAATTAAAACCCAATCAGAAGGATCAAGATTCTTTACCTCCCTACGAGATTTTAGATGCTATTTTAGCACTATTAATCGATCGCCATCAATCCGCCGAACAAATTATCGCCGCCGGTTTTGAGCCTGAAATTGTGCAGAAAGTGATTAAATTAGTGAAAAATGCCGAATTTAAGCGCAAACAAGCTCCCCCTGGTCTAAAAATTAGCGATCGCGCTTTTGGCACTGGTTGGCGAATGCCCATCGCTAGTCGCTGGGGTTAGGGACTTTTTCAGTTATCAGTTATCAGTTATCAGTTATCAGTTATCAGTTATCAGTTATCAGTTATCAGTTATCAGTTATCAGTTATTAGTTATTAGTTAAGTATCTAAGCAAAATTAATTACACATTTCGATAAAGCTTTTGCCTTTTGCCTCCTGCCTTTTGCCTATCCTAACCAATAAATTAATTTTGCACAACTACTTATAAGATGTGAGTTATCAGTTATCATTGATTAGTGATTGGTCACTGATTACTGATTACTGATTACTGATCACTGTTTACTGATTACTGTTCACTGAAAGGGGTATTCGTGAGAGAGGAAGGGTAAGGGGATTAATTCTCCTGTTGCCTCGCCGATTTGTACTTTTAAACCCTCTCCTCCCGCTTTTGTTTTCACATAACCCAAGCCAAAATCCTCCAGCACACTGGTGAGTAAACCGACTTTTTGCGCTTCTAAAATAATCGGGGTATTACTAGGGACGGGTTGGCTGAGTTTTATGCCCCAAAGTCTTTGTTTTACGCCTTTATAGGTGTTGAGACGGGCGATAGTTTCTTGACCAATATAACAGCCCTTATCAAAGACAATCGCTCGCCATAAACCGGCCTCTAAAGGGTTATAATCTTCGGTTAATTCTCGATCGACTGCCGGTCGGCCCTGATGGATTCTCAGGTATTCCCACACCTGTTCATCGGCGGGGGTAACGCCATTTTTTATTAAATTTTCCCAGAGAGGACCTGCTTCGGCGGCGGCAACGATTAAAGTATATCCGGGTAGGTCTAAGCCGGTGCCGACGGCCACTCTCAGGGCGGGTTCAGAAAGGAGATAATGACTATGCTGCACCCCTGTTAAAATCTGCTCTGGAATGGCGATTTTTTGCAGGTATTGCCCGCTTTTAGTCCCAATTAGGGTGAAAATGCCAAAATTATCGGTTAAGTCGCTAATTTCCACCTTATCGAAGGGGAAAATATAGCGATCAATCAATTCCAGTAAAAATTGACGACGTTGGGGAGAAACGAGGATGAGGAGGGAATCATCGCCGGCGTAAACTGTGACAAAATCGAGGGTACGACCAGTAGAGTTAAGGAAAATTGTCTCACAACCTTGACCCGGTTTCAGGCGCTCGATAGCGTTACTGGTTTGATTGTGGAGAAAACGCAGTCGATCCTGGCCTTTTAATTCTAATAAACCCCAATGGGAGCGATCGATTAAAATTGTTTGGGATGCTAAACTTTGGGGATCATTGTGGTAATCTTTCAGAAAATTAGCGGCATACTCTGCCTTGATCGTGTCTAAATCTGCTTTCATTGGGGTAAATTAGCGAATAATCGGTTAATAATACGCTCGGTTTTCGTTTCCAAACTCTGCCAATCTAGTTCACCGGTGGGGTCGAGGAGACTGATATCGATGGTGACGCTCTCTCCTTCATCGGTGGGATAATCGAGAAAACAGACTTGAAAACAAAGTTCCCAAATATTTACGGTAACGGAGCGATCGAGATAAGTCAAACAGAGCAGATAACTGGGATAGGGATCTTGAATTTCTGTATAAGTTCCTTTCCAGAGGGAATTTTCTAACTGTTTACGCAGATTATCCAGCACCCGAATAAATGCCGGTTGCATTAATAATTGTGCCTGTTCCCAAGCGGTAATATCTTTAAATTTTGGATTCATCTAATCAGTTATCAGTTATCAGATTTGAGTATTAAGTGATAACGGCATTAACAGTGCTGTTTTTTCACTGTTTACTGTTAACTGTTTACTGGTTACTGATAACTGATAACTGATTTAGGCTGTTACTAAGGCTGCTTCCTTAGCTGCCATCATTTTCATCAGGTCTAACATCCGGCAGGAATAACCCCACTCGTTATCGTACCAAGAGACGACCTTAAAGAAATTGGCATTAAGTTGAATGCCAGCTTTAGCATCAAAGATACTGGAACGGGGGTCGGTGATAAAGTCACTGGATACCACTTCCTCATCGGTATAACCGAGGATACCTTTCATCGGTCCTTCGCTGGCGGCCTTCATAGCGGCGCAGATTTCCTCGTAACTGGTGGCTTTTTCGGTTTTAAAGGTTAAATCCACCGCCGAAACGTTGGGAGTTGGCACACGGAAGGCCATACCGGTTAATTTGCCTTTTAGGGAAGGAATAACTAGGGTTACTGCTTTGGCTGCCCCTGTGGAGGAGGGGATAATATTTTGACCGGCGCCGCGACCACCGCGCCAATCTTTTTTCGATGGACCATCAACGGTGGGTTGAGTGGCGGTCATCGAGTGTACCGTGGTCATTAATCCTTCCGCTAGTCCGAAGTTATCGTTAATAACTTTGGTGATCGGGGCTAAACAATTGGTGGTACAACTAGCGTTAGAGACGATCAGATCCTTAGCGGGATCGTACTCATTATCGTTGACACCTAGTACAATAGTACGCACTTTATCGGGATCTTTGGTGGGTGCGGAGATAACCACCCGTTTGGCCCCGGCTTCTAGGTGTTTTGCTGCCCCTTCCGCGGTGGTAAATAAACCGGTGGACTCGACCACATAATCGGCCCCGGTTGCACCCCAGGGCAGTTGGGCGGGGTCTTTAATCGAGTAACAGGGGATAAACTTACCATCCACGACGATGCCATCTTCTTTTGCTTCTACCGTACCCTGAAAACGTCCGTGGGTGGAGTCGTATTTGAGCAGATAGGCAATATTATCGGAGGGGACGAGATCATTAATACCAACAAACTCGAAATCAGGATTTTGGATACCCGCCCTAAAAACGAGGCGACCGATACGACCAAATCCGTTGATAGCGACTCTTACTTTTGTCATGAAAAAAACTCCTTTGCAGCTGCGATAAGCTTAGGCACGATCAAGAAAAAACAATTCGAGAATTGATTAGCCTGTAGAGAATCACTATATATGCTAATCAGCTTTTGTTGATCGCTAGATGAAGTATAGAAAGATTTTAAGTTTCAGTGCTTCCAAGATAAAAAATCATCAATTTGCCACCCTAGTCCTCCCCGCCACCGGCATCGAGAAAACCTGATTAAGCCCTTGCCGACCAACGAGAATGTGATTATATAGCCTTTGGGGAAAAGCCGACATTAAAAAATCATTAAAAACTTTTTGATAATTATTGAACCCTAAGTTAAGAACATATTAATATGTCTTTAAAAGCCATTTAAAAACCCCGATGGACTGACATAAATTAGCCAAGTCAGATCAGTAAAATATAGTTTATTTTAATAGTTTTTTGCGCCCCAAAAGGTTAGACTCTTGATTACAGTTTGAAAACTGACCGAGGGTTAACCCTCTCGATAATCTGGAGAAATTGTCTATAAACTCTCTTAATCTCATCCTTCATAGATATTGGAGAAATATTCATGGTATCCGCACCAGAAAGACCCTTAACAGAACAAAATCCCCTTTCTCAAGAAGAACTCTATAAAACCCATGCCTATTGGCGCGCTTGTAACTATTTAGCTGTAGGTATGATTTATCTGCGCGATAATCCCCTGCTCAAAGAACATCTTAAACCCGAACACGTTAAGTATCGTTTACTTGGTCACTGGGGAGCAAGTCCGGCCTTAAGTTTTACCTACGTTCACCTAAACCGTTTAATCAAAAAATACGACCTCGATGTGATTTTTATGGCCGGTCCCGGCCATGGGGCGCCGGGGGTACTCGGTCCGGTTTATCTAGAAGGAACCTATTCGGAAATTTACCCCGATAAAAGTGAAGACGAGGAAGGATTACAAAAATTCTTTAAACAATTTTCTTTCCCGGGTCACATCGGTAGTCACGTCACCCCCGAAACCCCCGGTTCTATCCATGAGGGCGGCGAACTAGGTTATAGTGTTTCCCATGCCTACGGTTCTGTTTTTGACAATCCCGACCTGATTACGGCCGTGGTGGTGGGTGATGGGGAAGCAGAAACCGGTCCCCTTGCTACCGCATGGCACTCGAATAAATTCCTTAACCCGATTCGCGATGGTGCGGTACTGCCAATTTTAAACTTAAACGGTTATAAAATCGCTAATCCCACCATTCTCTCCCGTATTTCGACCCACGAGTTAGAAAGTCTCTTTGTTGGTTACGGTTACACTCCCTACATCGTCGAATGTAAGGAAGATGAAGACCTCATGCACTGCCATCAAAAAATGGCCGCTACCCTAGAACACTGTATCAATCAGATTCGCTCCTATCAACAGGAAGCTCGCAGTACGGGTATTGCTAAACGTTACCCCTGGCCGATGATTATCCTCCGGTCTCCCAAGGGTTGGACAGGTCCGAAAAACGTTGATGGTCATAAAGTAGAAGGATTCTGGCGCGCTCACCAAGTCCCCATGGGTGCTATGCACGAAAACCCCGAACACTTGAGAAAATTAGAGGAGTGGATGAAAAGCTATAACCCGGAGGAATTATTTGACTATACCACGGGTAAATTTAAACCAGAATTTAAAGAACTCGCTCCTATTGGTCATCGTCGCATGAGTGCTAATCCGCACGCTAATGGCGGATTGCTGCGTAAAGACCTAAAAATGCCCGATTTTCGTCAATATGCCGTAGATGTCACCCACCCGGGCCAAGTGGAAGCGGAAAACACGGGAGTGATGGGGGTATTTTTGCGGGATGTAATGCGAAATAATATGACTAATTTTCGCGTTTTTGGTCCCGATGAAACTGCTTCTAATCGTTTAGCGGCTCTCTATGAAGTGACTAAAAAAGCTTGGTTAGCTGATACCTATCCAGAGGATTTAGATGGTAGCCAATTATCTCCCGATGGTCGTGTGATGGAGATGCTGAGTGAACATACTTTAGTCGGTTGGTTAGAGGGTTATTTATTATCCGGTCGTCACGGTTTATTTCACTCCTACGAGGCTTTTGCTCACGTTATCGATTCCATGTTCAACCAACACGCTAAATGGCTCGATATCTGCAAAAATCATGTGCCTTGGCGTGCTTCTGTTTCCTCTTGGAATCTGTTATTATCCTCGGTGGTTTGGCGGCAGGATCACAATGGTTTTAGTCACCAAGACCCCGGTTTTATCGATTTAGTAACCAATAAAAGTGCCGACGTGGTGCGGGTTTATCTTCCCCCCGATGGTAACTGTTTATTAAGTGTGGCTAATCACTGTCTCAAGAGCAAGGATTACACTAATATTATCGTTGCTGATAAACAGAAACACCTGCAATACTTGACCATTGAAGAAGCAATTAAACACTGCACCAAAGGTATCGGTATTTGGGATTGGGCAAGTAACGATGATGATGGAATCAATCCTGATGAACCAGATGTAATTATGGCTTGCTGTGGGGATATTATCACTAAAGAATCTTTGGCAGCAACGGCAATTCTGCGAGAGGAATTCCCTTACTTAAAAGTTCGCTTTATCAATGTAGTTGATCTGTTTAAATTACAGTCTGAAAGTGAACACCCCCATGGTTTATCGGAACGGGATTTTGATAGTTTATTTACCACTGATAAGCCAATTATCTTTAATTTCCACGGTTATCCTTGGCTGATTCATAAACTTATCTACCGTCGCAGTAATCAAGAACGTATTCATGTGCGCGGTTACAAAGAGGAGGGAAATATTAATACTCCCCTAGAATTAGCGATTCGTAACCAAGTTGATCGTTTTCATTTAGTAATTGATGTCATTGATCGCGTGCCGAAATTAGGTTCTGCTGCCGGTCATGTGAAAAAACGGATGAAAAATGCTATTATCGACAACCTCGATTATGCTTTCACCAATGGCATCGATAAGGACGAGATTACTAACTGGAAATGGCCCTATTAATTAATTAGGCTAGAAAGTGGTTTAGGTGATGATAATTTGGCGTTGCTGATTTTAAGTAGGAATTGTCCTCTAGGTACTTTTTCAAACCTAGGGCTAGGCTAACTTTTGGATAGGATGCACAATTAGTATTCAGAGCTTGATTCAGCAACGCCTTTCATACCAGCAATGATTTGTCCGATGTCTTGAGGAGTAGCACCTGTTGCCAACAGCAAGCGGATCAGCAATTCCAGTGAAACTGACGGTAGAGCCGATTTTAGTGGCCAGTTCACTTTGAGTCATTATCTTCTGCCACTGACTTTTCAAACTTTTGCTAAGTAGGGCTTGCTGAATAAATCTAAAAACTTTGTTGGATAAGGCTTTTAGACTTTTTTTCCCTCAAAAAGTGCCTACCATTGGAGTGATCGGGGGTAAAATTCCTGGACTTTTTCCCTGAAAATTAGGTAACTGACTACCTCAAAATCGGTAAAACCCTACACCCTACACCCCACACCCCACACCCTACCCCCACAAAAAACTTTTTCAGCAGACCCTAAGTAGGGAGGCACAATTATTTGTAGGATGGGTTAGCGGTAGCGTAAACTATGCGGGCGTTCGGTTTCATGCTTCAACCCAACCTACGTTCTTTTCAAACTTTTGCTAAGAGCTAACTTGATTTCAATAAGGATAATCTCTTCAGGCGTTAACTCTAAAAAATCGGAAACGGTTCCGATTTTCCAGCCTATCGTATTTACTCAAGCGTTTCTTACAAACCTCAATTACACTTTTGGGTGTTGTTCTTGTTGTCTTATTAAATACCTCAAGATTGCATCCTCATCAATTCGATAAATAATCCTCCCATTTTTATCGATGTCTCTAATATGTAGCTCATGACAAAAGACCTCTGCAAAAACTACAGGTCTTTTCAAAGAAAAAAATCAGAATAATCAAAAAAAATACTCAACCAATCAGATATTGAGAAGAAATCGTAAAATACCAAATATTTTTTCGGCTCAAAGATTTAAACTAAGTCACAACAATTCGATGAGTAGCGACTCTCCTATCAGCAGATTACTCAATTGTTAGCAACTTTGTTGCTTGGGGGAGCAGCCCATTTATGCCAAAGTATAAAAGCGATCGCTAAAAATAAGTGATTAAATTTATTCAATATGACAAGCGGAGACAAGTAATTTAGCTTTATCTCGCCTCTAAGAAGAAATTAAGCCAGAGATTTAGTCAATTTAGTCAAGAATAATCGGTTAGAGGTGAGAAATCAGGGGTCTGATTTCTTCCATGTCTGAAATTTCTCAATTTCTCGGAATAAATTTGAGTACCAAAATCAGGGTAAATAGCCCAAATATCAACTTAATAAAGTTTTAATAGACATTTAAGCCCTAATAGATTAATCTTGCTTTTTTAAAAGCCGATATGCTGCCTCGCTAATCCTTTTCAGGCTTGAAAACTGGCTATTCTGTTAGGGGTTGGCCGTGAGAGGGGTCAATTTTCAAGGATAATTTGTAACAGAGTGTTGAAAATTCCTTTAATCTTAGTTATGAGCGATCGCCCACCAGAACTAACCCTAGCCGACCAGGCCCCTGCCAACTACGAATGTCGCTCCTGCGGCTACGTTTACGACCCCAGCAAGGGAGATAGTAAAACCAACACTCCCGCTGGAACCCCCTTCGAGGAATTGCCAGAAACGTGGCGCTGTCCCGTGTGTGGTGTGCGTTGTTCCCAATTTATCAACATCGGAGCTAAAGATGCTCCTTCGGGATTCCAAGAAAATCTTAGCTATGGTTTTGGAGTCAACCGTCTCACTCCCGCACAAAAAAATATTTTGATTTTCGGGGCTTTAGCGCTAGGATTTGTTTTCTTTATTAGTTTATATGGTTTAAACTAACTCAAGCACTCATTATCTTTAAATCTAACGGCTCTTATGAGCCTGTAACCCATCGGGTACAAACCTTAATCCGTCCCGATTCCTTGACCAATACCTCTGAACCATTGATGAGAAAACTGAAACAATTCGTAATAGTTCTAGCTGTAGCCTTTTTCTGCTTTAGCTGTAGTAATGTGCCATCCCTGAGCAATAGTCCTTGGCAAATCCTCACCCTCGACACCGACTCCACTTTTGCCGATATCGCCTTTACCGACGACCTGCAGCACGGTTGGTTAGTGGGAACCAAATCTACCCTCTTTGAAACCAGCGATGGGGGGGAAAGCTGGCAGCAAAAAGTCCTCAACCTTGGGGACGAAAAAGTTAGCTTTAGCGCCGTCAGTTTCCACAACCAAGAGGGTTGGATTGTCGGCAAACCCTCAATTCTTCTCCATAGCGAAGACGGGGGCAGCAGCTGGTCCCGTATCCCCTTAAGTGAAAAATTACCCGGTTCTCCCTACGGAATTATCGCCCTGAACGACAAAACCGCCGAAATGGTCACGGATTTAGGTGCTATCTACCGCACCAAAGACGGGGGCAAAACTTGGCAAGCTTTAGTGGAAGGTGCTGTGGGTGTGGCCAGGACAATTGTTCGTTCCCATGATGGTAAATACGTGGCCGTTTCCGCACGCGGGAACTTTTATTCCACTTGGGAACCGGGGTCAACAGAATGGCAACCCCACAATCGTCTTTCCTCCCGCCGCTTACAAAAAGTAGGTTATGGTGAACAAGGGGAATTGTGGGCCCTGGCCCGGGGTGGTCAACTACAATTTACTAGCCCCAATGATCTCGATACATGGGAAGATAAGGTATTCCCAGAGTTTTCCACCAGTTGGGGACTTTTAGACCTCAACTACCGCACCCCCGAAGAAATTTGGGTAGCTGGTGGTAGCGGCAATCTGTTGGTCAGTCATGACAATGGCCAATCTTGGCAAAAAGATCGCGCTGTGGAAAGTGTCCCCTCCAATCTCTATCGAATTGTTTTTATCAATTCCGACAAGGGTTTTGTCTTGGGACAAAATGGGGTTTTACTGAAATATAATCCCCCTAGCGAACCGGCCTAAAACTTGTCTCAGGGTCAAGAAAGTCTCTATTATAGAGATTGAATTTTTCAAGTCCTATCATTCCGAGGAGAACCGTCCATGTCAGGTAGTACCGGCGAACGTCCTTTTGGCGATATCGTTACCAGTATTCGTTACTGGATTATCCATAGCATCACCATCCCCATGCTGTTTATCGCAGGTTGGTTATTCGTGAGTACTGGTTTAGCTTACGATGTTTTTGGCACTCCCCGTCCCGATGAGTATTACACTCAAGAGCGTCAAGAATTACCGATCATTAATGATCGCTTTGAGGCCAAAAATCAAATCGAGCAGTTTAATCAGTAGTTTACTTTAATTAAGGATAAAAACAATGGCTAGTGGTAATCCCAATCAACCCATTTCTTACCCCATTTTCACCGTTCGCTGGTTGGCAGTTCATACCTTAGCGGTTCCCACTGTCTTCTTTATCGGTGCGATTGCGGCAATGCAGTTTATTCAACGCTAGGAGAACAATTATGGAAAGAACACCTAATCCGAATCGGCAAGCCGTCGAGTTAAATCGTACTTCTCTTTACCTAGGTTTACTCCTAGTTGCTGTCTTGGGAATTTTATTTTCCAGCTATTTCTTTAACTAATTAGTCCCGATTTATTGTCATCGCAATTAGGAGGTGTTATTCATGTTCGCAGAAGGTCGTATTCCTTTGTGGTTAGTCGCCACCATCGCCGGTCTAGGCGTTATCGCCGTGGTTGGTCTTTTCTTCTACGGAGCTTACGCCGGTTTAGGTTCCTCTCTGTAATTCCATTCCGGGTAATTTCCCCCGGCAAAAAGCCGTTAGTTATCGAAATAACTAGCGGCTTTTTCAGTATTCGGTTTAAAGTAAAGCTCGATCGAACTTTAAAAACCCACACCCTACACCCCACACCCCACTTTCCTATACCTTTTCAACAGGATTTAGTGTCACGTTTGCAGGAGAACTAATAATCAACAAAAAAAGGAGTCAAAGACTTGACTCCTTTAGTTATATGGATGATTTAGCTAAAACTAAACTTCTTGTTTACGAGTGCTAAGATCACCCAATTTTTGGAATAAACCGAATTCCACTTGTTCTTCCAGATCTGGATCGACCCCGGCGAATACGTCGCGGTAGATGGTACGAGAACCGTGCCAGATGTGACCGAAGAAGAATAGTAAAGCAAAGACAGCATGACCGAAAGTAAACCAACCTCTCGGAGAAGTGCGGAATACCCCGTCAGACTTGAGGGTTTCGGTGTCAAACTCGAAAGCTTCACCGAGTTGCGCTCTACGGGCAAATTTCTTCACATCAGCAGGATCGCTGAAGACCTGACCATCGAGAGCGCCACCGTAGAAAGAAACGGTAACACCACTTTGTTCGATACTCAGTTTCGATTCCGCACGACGGAAAGGAATATCAGCGCGAACGATACCTTCCGAGTCAGTCAGGACAACGGGGAAGGTTTCAAAGAAGTTAGGCATCCGACGCACGCTCAGGACGCGACCTTCGCCATCTTTGAACACAGGGTGTCCTAACCAAGATTTAGCGATACCGTCACCGCTATCCATGGCACCAGTACGGAATAAACCACCTTTAGCGGGGCTATTACCGACATAATCATAGAAAGCCAGTTTTTCAGGGATTGCTTGGTAAGCTTCGGCGATGGTGGCCCCATTGGCGATGCTGGCCTCGACGCGACGCTCAATTTCTTCTTGGAAATAGCCCTTATCCCATTGGTAACGGGTGGGGCCAAAGAGTTCGATCGGGGTGGTAGCATTACCGTACCACATGGTTCCAGCCACTACGAAAGCGGCAAAGAAAACGGCGGCGATACTGCTAGAAAGCACCGTTTCGATATTACCCATTCTCAGGGCTTTATAGAGTCTTTCGGGGGGACGAACGGTTAAATGGAATAAACCGGCGATAATCCCGACGATACCCGCAGCAATGTGGTGAGCTACCACACCCCCGGGGTTAAAGGGGTTAAAACCAGCAGGTCCCCATTCGGGAGCTACGGGCTGCACATGACCAGTTAAACCATAGGCATCGGAAACCCACATCCCGGGACCCCAAAGGCCTGTTTGATGGAAAGCACCGAAACCAAAGCAAAGTAAACCAGATAAGAACAGGTGAATACCGAACATTTTCGGCAAATCGAGCGCAGATTCGCCCGTGCGGGGATCGATAAATAATTCTAAATCCCAGAAAACCCAGTGCCAAACCGCCGCTAGGAATAGCAGACCGGATAAGACGATATGAGCGGCGGCAACGCCTTCAAAAGACCAGAAACCGGGGTCAACACCAGTTTCGCCGGTGACGCTCCAGCCACCCCAAGAACCGGTGACACCTAAACGGGCCATGAAGGGCAGCACGAACATTCCTTGCCGCCACATCGGGTTTAATACGGGGTCACTGGGGTCGAAAATAGCCAGCTCATAGAGGGCCATGGAGCCAGCCCAACCCGCTACCAGTGCGGTGTGCATCAGGTGAACGGAAATTAAACGGCCCGGGTCGTTGAGAACGACTGTGTGTACTCGATACCAAGGTAGTCCCATTGACTACGCTCCTCCTATTGACAATTTAGTGTCCACTTAGACGCTTTTTATATTCAGGGTCAAAATATAAGCCCAACACTCTCGACTGTTAAGTGCAAGAGTTAGCCAACCTACATTATCCCTTGAAAAGTGTATCTATTCTAAAGAAGTGTAACTATTGTTAGAACAGATTTCAAGTCCTTGCGATCGATCTTCGGCCAGAATATTCCAAATAAGGGAGCGGGGTGTGGGGTGTGGGGTGTGGGGAATTATGACTGATGACTGATAACTGATCACTGATCACTGATTACTTCCTCAGTAGTTCTTCGGCATTTTGCAGGATTTCGAGGACTTGTTCGGCACTAATCAAGCGTTTTAGCACCACTTGCCCGATGGTGGGGACAGTATCGGCAATTTCTGCACTCTTGGGGGCAACTTCTACCATAATCACGGCTTCTTCCACCTTATAAAGCCATAAAACCTGTTCTCCCTCTAAAATACCGATATTTAATCGCTCTATCTGCGGTGGTCGTCGCCAACTACTCGCGTGATCCCACAAACCGCCAAATTCCCACACCCGTCCTATAGTCCAACCTGCCGTTAAGAAAAAATATTTCACTTTAGTTACTCAATCTAGAATCAATCTCTAGCTTTCTGGCTTAATTAGTTTTCAGCCGTCAAATTCTATCAAAAAACTGCTAACGTCCCGTTAATTTCACTACCCCAATCCCCCCAAAGTATAGACCCAAGACCGCCCCTGCTAACAGGGATTGGGTGAGAGGATCTGTGGAAGGGGTTAAAATCGCGCCTAAAATCACCGCACCCAAAACCACGAAACGCCACCCCGATAACATCGTTTGCGAGGAAATAATGCCTAAAAAGCTCAAAATCAATTGAATAACGGGAATTTGAAAGGCGATGCCGGTACTAAAAAGTAAAAGTAAGACAAATTCAAAATAGCGCTCGATCGACCAAGCTTGTTCGACCACTTCCGCCCCATAACTCACAAAAAAGTTTAAAGCGGCGGGAATCAGGGCAATATAGGCAAAAAATAAACCAGCAAAAAATAAAACACTCGATCCTAACACTACCGGGACAATTAAACGCCGTTCGCGACGGGTTAACCCCGGCAGCACAAAGAGGATAATTTGCAAGAGAATGACGGGACTAGCCACCAGTATGCCGCTATATCCAGCTACTTTTAGGGAGACGAAAAAAAATTCTCCCGGGGCTAACTGCAAAAATTTTACTCCTTGGGCGGGAACTTCCAGCACTTGTACTAGGGGTTTAACGAAGATAAAACATCCCACCGCACCTACAGCCACGGCAATTAAACTATAAAAAATCCGGCGCCGCAACTCCTCCAAGTGGTCAAATAAGGACATTTCCACTTCTCCGGGTAACTCATCGAGGAATTCAGGACTGTCTGGGGGTGGGGTTTTTACTTCTGTCGATGACATGGCTTTGGCTCGATCGTTCTCTACTCAAGCCTTTATCCTAGCATTGATAACCCTTAGCCTTGAATCAGTTATCAGTTATCAGTTACCAGTTATCAGATGTGAGTTTTTAGTGGACAGTCTTAATCAGGGGTCATTGATCAGATAAGAGAAGAGAATATAAAGTGAGCAGGATTAAATGGCAGTTTTCTGCGGTCTTTTCACTGATTACTGCTTACTGTTTACTGATCACTGAAAAAAGCTCCCAGTCCCTAATCACTTTAAAAAAATTTGCTATGATATAGGGACTTGTTTAGTATTTGGTAAAAATAACCATAAATGCCACCGTGTTCACAACTGTTCAACCCGCCAATCGATCAAGCTTACCTGATGACCTATTTACAGCAATTAAAGAGCTTAAACAGGAATTAAACGCCGTTATTCTGGCTCACTACTATCAAAATTCTGACATACAGGATATAGCTGATTATATTGGTGATTCTCTAGGTTTATCCCAGCAGGCTGCCCAAACCCCAGCAGATGTGATCGTATTTGCGGGGGTTCACTTCATGGCAGAAACAGCTAAAATCTTAAATCCAGATAAGTTGGTATTGCTGCCGGATTTAGATGCAGGATGTTCTTTAGCTGATAGTTGTCATCCTGAAGATTTTGCTCGTTTTAAAGCCCAATATCCCGATCATATCGTCATTTCCTATATCAATTGCAGTGCAGAAATTAAAGCCATGAGTGATATTATCTGCACCAGTTCCAATGCAGTCAAAATAGTTAACCAAATCCCTACCCATCAACCGATTATCTTCGCTCCCGATCGCAATTTAGGCCGTTACGTCAGTCAGCAAACTGGTAGAGATTTAGTTCTCTGGCAGGGTAGTTGTATTGTCCATGAAACTTTTTCCGAACGCAAGATAATAGAATTAAAAGTCTCCCATCCAGAAGCAAAAATTATCGCCCATCCTGAGTGTGAAGCATCGGTTTTACGCCATGCCGATTATATTGGTTCCACGACGGCACTATTAAATTATTCCCTGAAAAGTTGCGAAAAAACCTTTATTGTCGCCACAGAACCAGGGATTATTCACCAAATGCAAAAATCCGCCCCAGAAAAACTATTTATACCCGCACCAGGTTTGAATAACTGTGCTTGTAATGAGTGTCCCTACATGAGACTGAACACTCTCGAAAAATTGTATCTCTGTATGCGAGATAAAACTCCAGAAATTACTATTTCTGAAGATTTAAGAGTTAAGGCACTGTTGCCGATTCAAAGAATGTTAGAAATGTCTTAATCAGTTATCAGTTATCAGTTATCAGTTATCAGTTATCAGATGTGAGTTTTCAGATGTGAGTTTTCAGTTCATTAGACATATCCAAAAATTATAACTCAATCAGAGCCTGCTTTTATTTTATGTACTAATAAGTAGTTGAATGACTGAAATATATATCTGTCGTTGCTAATTCAATTTAACTGAAAAAATCTGGGGACATTAAAATCATTTTTATTTGGGTAAGTTTCTTGTCTAGAAATAATTTTAGTCCTGAGATAATATTAGGTAGAAGTCCACTGATTACTGTTCACTGTTCACTGAAATGCTGATTACTGATTACTGAAATGCTGAAGATAAATTTTTTCGTTGTGTTTGATTGATTGAAAAAAATCGACAATGGGACGGGGATAATTAACCCCTAAAATTACCCCATAACGCTTTTGTTCCTCTGGATATAATTTATAAGGTTCGTGAATTTTATCGCCTTTTATTAGGCCTAATTCGGGCAACCAGTGACGTAAATAATCACCTTTGGGATCATAATCTCTCGACTGTTTAGGGATATTAAAATAACGAAATCCTCGCGCGTCATTACCGACACCAGCAGTATAATTCCAATTACCCCAATTACTACAAACATCGTAATCAACTAATAATGACTCGAACCATTCTGCTCCCATACACCAATCAATACCGAGATTTTTGGTCAGAAAACTAGCGACATTTTGCCGGCCACGATTTGACATAAATCCTGTAGCAGCTAGCTCTCTCATATTAGCATCTACAAGGGGATAACCGGTCTTTCCCTCACACCAGAGATTAAATCTTTCCCAATCTTCTAGCCAAGGTAAATTAAGTTCTTGCAAACCAGATTTATAGAAGATTTTATTACCGTGTTTACTGCAAATAAATCGGAAAAAATCTCGCCATAATAATTCAAAAATCAGCCAATAGGTAGAGTCATTTTTTACTCTTGTTTGCTCATATTTTTGTACTTCCTCATAGATATAACGGGGGGAAAGACAGCCACAACTTAACCAAGCTGAGAACTTTGAGGAATAATTAGTCCCTAACATTTCATTGCGGGTTTCCTTATAGGTTTTTAAGGAATCACTATCCCAAATATATTCCTTAACCCGTGATTTTCCTGCCATTTCACCCCCTTGAAACGACAAAACACCTCCCCGGTCTAGAATGGGTTCTGTTAAGCCTAAATCGTTTAAACTAGGAAGGTTTCCAAAATCTATTTTAGGTAATTTGGTCAACTTTTTCGGACTGGGATAAGTTGTTCTTATTTCCCAATGACGTTCTACTTGTTTACGAAAATTAGTAAATAATTCTGGTAATTGATTAAGGGTAAAAGGTAAATCATCAGGATGATATAAAGTGGCTGTCCAAAAAGTTTTTATCTGCACGGGAACCCCAGATAAAGCCTTATTTACCGCTTTTTCTACCGCTAATTCCTCTGCTGTTACCTCTTGATGATAATAAACCCTGGCTATCTGCAATTCTTGAACTAATTGCAGGATAATTTCTTCTGGTTTTCCCCGTCGGATAATTAAATTACCGCCTAAACTTTCCAGAGATTGTCGTAAATTTGCTACGCTTTCTAATAAAAATTTAGCCCGGAACTTGCCTGTTTTGGGAAACCCGTAGGAAGTAAGACCAAATTGACGCTCATCAAAACAATAGAAGGGAATTATCTCTAATTGTTCTTGAATAGCGCGATAAATTGCCTCGTGATCGTGAACTCGCAGATCATTGCGATACCAAATTAAAACCCGCATTTAACATCAATTAAAAGTTGATAACCGATAAATAGTAACTGGGATAGGATTTAATTATCTTTTCCCGTAGTAATGGCCATAGTAACGGTAATTGTGGTCTTTCCGACTAACATTATTAGCCACTAAACCTAACACGGAAATGTGGGATAATTTCAGATCTTCGAGCAGATTTTTCAGCGCAAAGCGATCGGTTTTGCCCAGTTTGGTGACGAGAATCAGTCCGGTGGCCATGGCGGCGAGAATTTTGGCATCGGCAAAAGCGGCGATCGGTGGTAGATCGTAGATAATTAGATCGAAGGCGTGGTCTTGCTGTAATTGCGAGATCATCTCCTGCATTCTCTGGGAAGAAAGCAAACGGGTGGGATCCGGGGGAATTGGACCGGCGGTAAGAATCGATAAATTCTCGTAGCGGGGTAGGGATTGAATTGCCTCGTTCCAATCGAGACCCTCGGCGATGACATTACTGAGTCCGTGGTCGTTATCGAGATTAAGTCGCAGGTGAATCTGGGGTCGTCGCAGGTCGGCATCCACCAGTAAGACTCTTTGTCCCATACTGGCGGCCGCCTTAGCGATATTGATTGATATGGTGGTTTTACCATCTCCCGGTGATACAGAACTAATCACGAGGGACTTGAGGGGGGAATCGGAACCGAGGAGGCGAATATTGGTGTTAAGAGTGCGGAAAGCCTCCGAGAAGGGGGAGAAATTATAGTAGGAGGGGTTTTCGTCGGCTGATTTCCCAGTAGTATTAGGGATAGTAATTTTGCGATCGCCGACTGTTAACTGGGGTAGGGCGGCGGTGATCACTTTTTCGATCGTGCCAAGGTCTTTTTGCCAGGGAATTGCGCCCAAAAGGGGTAGTTTGGTATCTTCTTTTAGTTCATCTGCACTGTGATGAACGGGGTCTAATCTTTCAGCTAAAAATGCCGCCCCCATACCTAGTAACAGACCACCGATAACCCCTAAAGCTAGATTTCGCACGGGTTTAGGAGAAACGAATTCTTCCTCTACCTCTGGTGGGGCGATCAGTTGCCAAGGCACGACCTGTTGTGCCACCTTGAGTTGGAGTTTTTGTTGTTCCTCCAGAAAACGGTTAAGGCTGGTGGTGGCGATTTCCAATTCTCGCTGCAAATCCGTATAACGACGGGCTAAAACCGCCAGATTTTTGACCGAGGCTTTCTGTTGTTCGAGGGATTGGGCAAGGGATTTGACCTTAATTTCGAGGGTTTGGCGAGTGTTAGCGGCTTCCACCAATTGTTGGGTTAATTGTACCCGCAGAGCGCTTCGTGACACCAAAGCCGGGGAATTACCCACTGTCTGGGGCAGTTTTTCCCCTAGGGTTCTCTGGGCCTCTTTTTGCAGTAGGGGCAGTAAATTGGCTCTTTTTTCCTCTAGGGTGGCAATTATAGGGCTATCTTTCGCGAAAACTGCCGATTGTTTCGCCAGTTCCACTTCCACTTCCTGCAGCTGCTTGAGCAAATCTTGATAACCGGGAGATTCACTGAGATAAGTGGCGATAATTGCTTGATCGGGGGCTAATCCCACCTGTTGCTGTAAAGCCTGATAGCGAGAGTTAATTTCGTTAAGGGCAACTTGGGCTGCCCGATAATCTTGTTCAGTAGTGCTTAACTGTTGTGATAAACGAGTCGCCTCTTTATCGGGATCGAGGAAATTGTATTGCTGCCGGAATTGCTGCATTTGTTTTTGTAGAGTATTAACTCGTTCCTGCAGCACGGGCAATTGAGCGTTAACAAAATCTAAGCCTTGATTAATTTCGGTCTTCCGTTCCTGAGAACTATAGTTGAGGTAATGACGGGCTAAATTATCTAAAACCAGCTTAATTTTTTTCGGTTCCGCATCTTGATAGGAAATTTCTAAAACTTTTGTCTCTTTTAATTGACTAATTTTGAGATCAGATTTGCCAGTTTTACTAATTAAATCACTGTAGGTAAAGTCGGGATATTGAGGAGTTATTTTGCTAAGGACGGGGTTAAGGAGTTGAGGACTGGTTAAAACGGCGATTTGGGTATCATAATCGATGTCTTCACCACCTAACTGAGGTAGGATATCTTGGGCTGCCAGTCTGGAAAAACTTTTATTTTCCTCGATGGGTTGACCGATGAGCAGCAGGAATTTACCTTGATAGATAGGGGTTTTTAAGAAAGTATAAGCAGCGATCGCACCTGTCACCCCTAGGGTGATGCCAGCGATTAACCACCAGCGATGCTTGACGACAGAAAAAACTTGGCGCAGGTTGAGTTCCTCTTCTTCCTGCGTCGGCGAGGGGATAAAAGCCGGTTGAGCAAAAACTGGTAGATTTGCTTGACTTTGGGTTTTTAAAGCCCCGTTTTGTTGGTTGTTCATCGCCCCGTTTTGTTGGTTGTTCATCGTTAATCAAATAGTCAAGAGATAACTATATTAAAAGATTTTGCGGTAGCAATCTGGCTCGATTAATCACCGCTTAATCATAACACCGTGCTACAATGATAACTCTAGTTTTTCCAGAACTGCTAATTTTTGTCCCGCCTCGTCTTATGGTCAAGCTTGCTGATAATCCTACCCACCGTTCAGAAAATCGATTATTAAAAAAAGGGGAAAAGCCAGCCATGACAGCAAGCTCGGCTGGACACCCCAGATGGACAGATGAGATGCTAGATGAATTGGCAGACTCGGTTTCGGAATTGAGGGGATCGGTTGCGGACCTTAGAGATTCGATGGACGGGGTACGATTAACGGCAAACGCTCTACTCCAAATTGCTGCACAACAACAGCGTAATATGGATGAAGTGAGGCAAAGAGAAGGGAGAAAAACAAGCCATGACAAAACGGGATGGGGAACGGACGAGATGGACAGATGAGATGCTAGATGAATTGGCAGACTCAGTTTCGGGAGTTAAAGACTCAGTTTCGGGATTGCGGGAATCGGTTTCAGAGGTTAAAGATTCAGTAGAAGGGTTACAATTGACAGCATAAGCACTGTTACAAGTAGCTGCTCAACTTAAACCAGAAAATCAATCATAAGCTTGATAAAATCAGCGGCGATTGCGTCTATAATTACCTACAATTTAAGCAGCTATTGAAACTGAGAAAGGAGAAAAACAAGCCATGACAAGAAGGGATGGGGAACGGACGAGATGGACAGATGAGATGCTAGATGAATTGGCAGACTCGGTTTCGGAATTGCGGGAATCGGTATCGGAAGTCAGAGACTCAGTTTCGGAATTGCGAGAATCGGTATCGGAAGTCAGAGACTCAGTTTCGGAATTGCGGGAATCGGTATCGAAAGTCAAAGATTCAGTAGAAGGGGTAAGAATAACTGCACAAGCACTGTTACAAATAGCTGCTCAACAACAGCGAGAAAATGAAGCTCGGCAAGCAGAAATTGCCGAAATCAGGCAAAGACAGGAGGAGTCAGACAAGCGTTTTGAGGTTTTGCTCTCAGAAGTCCGCTATTTGATTCGGCAAATTAAACCAGAAAATCAATCATAAGCTTGATAAAATCAGCGGCGATTGCGTCTCGACAATTTAACCTAACCTTTTGTGAAACTAATTGACAAAATAATTAATTGACTATCATGGAACAAAAATTATTGTTGGCTAAATTGTTAAAAGGTCTCTCGAGTAGGATGTTTCGGCTATCGAAGAGAATCGAATATTTTGGATGTGAATCAAGTATATTCAAATATATAGATTGTTTTGAGACCATAGATGTATTGCTGAAATTCATTCAACCAAAGTGTCTCTGTGATATAGGGGCAAATGCTGGTCACTGGACTTATGTTTTAAGTCAAATGAGCCCCACTTTGGAACACGTGGTTTTTTTTGAACCCCAATCTCAGTATCAAGAAAAATTGCAATCTTTATCTTTACCCGGAGTTAGCAAAGTTATTTACCATTGTGGATTAGGTGAAAGGGAAGATAAGTTATTAATTAAAGGAGGAACTTCTTCAGCATCTTTTCTTGATTCTGAACAACAAAATCATTACTTTCCTAATAGTATTTCGCAAAACCAGCAAGATCAGGAGGAGGTAAAAATTAGAATTTTAGATGCAATATATGCCAGTGATAATCTACCAATCCCTGATGTAATTAAACTAGATGTTCAAGGTTTTGATCTTGAGGTTTTAAAGGGCAGTATGAATTTACTAAAAAAATCCAAATACTTAGTGATTGAATTATCATTTCGTCAGTTTTATCGAGAGCAACCCTATTTATGGGAAATCATCAAACTACTAGAAGAGAATAAATATATTATGGTTGGCAAGGGATTTGAATGGCGATACCATGAAAATCGTTCAGAAATACTGCAAATGGATGCTATATTTAAGAACACTGATGTTATGTAATTAGAGCGGTATCAAAAAGGAGTTTACTTAGTTGAGCGATCTACTTACCAAAGCTGTTAATAATTCTAAGTGGACTGCCATTGGTTCTCTCATGACAGCTATTCTAGGATTCCTTTTTGCTGGGTTAACCATTCGCTGGTTGGGAGAAGCGGAAGCTGGATTTGCCATTGCCATTGCTACTATTGTTGGCATCAACAACACCTTTAGCGGTTTGGGACTGGGTGCGGCTGCAACCCGGTTGATTAGTCGCGCTTATGAAGAAAAGAATTATCAAGAAATTCAGAAAATAGCTGGTGTCTGTTTTACAACTTCTCTGGCTTTTGGATTGTTTGGGTTTTGTATTTTTGCTTTCGGTTCTGCTTGGATTGTTCAGTGGAGTAAATATGAAGGAAATGCTGATATAGGACGTTGGTACTGTATATTATTAGGATTGGCATTTTTGTTACAACAAATCACCGGTTATTTTAATATATTTCTCACTTCTCTTCAGAGATTTGACTGGCAAACAAAGCTCAACACTACTTTTATGTTAGCCAATGGTATTTTGGGAATCACTTTTTTGAAAGCCTTTCCTAATATTTTAACTCTGGGAATAATTAGTTTAACTCTATCTTTACTAAAATGTTTATATACGGGGTTTATAGTTACTAAAATACTGGGATTTCTGACACGCCCTGCTTGGAATCAAGCTATGTTTATTGAGCTTTGGTCTTTTGGAAAATGGGTTTACATGACTCAGATAAAAGTTATATTTTTTGATGGTGTTGATAAAATATTTTTAACTTCTGTATTTGGCAGTTATTCTTTACCTTTTTACACTTTCGCTCAAAGAATTTATATAACAGTTCACCAAATGTTAGTCGGACAGTCTTCTTATCTATTTCCCATGCTCTCGGCTCAAGGAGATAAATTAGAAGTGGTAGCAGAACAAATAGAAGACCGCTTGCGCTGGTTTATTGGGTTAATTGCAGGTTTTGTCTATTCAGGATTGATTATTGCCGGTCCAGCCTTATTGACTATTATGGTCAATGCGGAATTTTCTAGCAAAGCGAGTTTTCAGTTGTTTATTTTTTGTTGGGTAGGCTATATTCATGGCAATGCGATCGTACCATTTTTTTTCGGACTAAGTAAGGGGGACGCAAAAGGTAACTGGATTTTTCACATGATTATCGGGCTTGGTTATCTACCATTTTTTGTTACATTTGCTTTAATATTTGGTTTTCAATATGCGGTGCTAGGACAGCTAATGACGTTCGTTGGAACAATTTATTTGTCTCGCCGTCTTAAGCCTAAGATGGACTGGATGACTTTTTGTCGTTGGTTAATTAAACCTCTATACTCGTCTTTGTTATTGATGGTTGTAGCTTGTTGTTTTCATGCTATACTTATTTATATAAAAGCAAATACTGTAATACAAATTGCTACAATGATTATTTTTTATATAGTTGCAATTTTCTCAATTCCTCGTATTGAAGCCTCTTATTTTGGCGGTATATATCGCCTGAAAACTCTAGCCAAATCCCTGTCATTAGTTTTGTCAAAATTGAGGATTTCAGAAAAATTAGTTTTTCGTTTGATGGGTATTAAATGATTATAATTTTTTTGTATATAAGGAGTACATAATTGTGAAAAGCTTAAAATTTTTTTCAAGAAGAGTAACAAGAGCGATCACCCGCAGATTAAGATTAGATCAAAATCTTTTTCGGCAAAATCAGCTTAAATTAGAAGCGGCAAAAGCCAAAGGTCAAGAGTTGGTGGATGTGATGCCAGGAATCAATCTGCCAATGGTGATCCACCCAGATATGTACTTTACAATTGGCTATACTAAATATATATTTGAACCTGAATCACTTGATTTCATCCGCGATCATCTCAAACCTGGACAAACTTTTCTGGATATTGGTGCTAACATTGGCTACTTCTCGCTGTTTTGCTCTAAAATAGTAACTCCAAGCGGTCGTGTTATAGCTTTTGAACCGGGAGACTTTGCCTTCAATCTACTGAAAAAAAATAAGGAGTTGAACAAATTTAATAATATTGAAATACATCAGGCAGGTTTTGGAGAAAAAGATGAGATTGTAGAATTCAATTCAGGCGCACCCGGAATGGAAGTTTATAACTCATTGGGCAACATTATTCATCCTTCAGCAGCTCCCGATAAATTTAAGACAATACCAGTTCAACTTTTTCAGGGTTCTACCTGGTTACAAAAGAATAATGTACAGCATATAGATTTAATGAAACTTGATGTTGAAGGCGGAGAATACCTTGTACTCAAGGGAATGCTGGAAATGTTTCAATCCCAAAAAATCTCTCGACTTTTAATAGAAATTACCGATGAAATGTCAAAAGCCTTTGGTTATCAACCTTCAGACATTATCTTAATGCTTAGGGATTGTGGCTATAATTGGTTTAAACTGGGTTCCTACGGCCGGCTTGAGCCATTGCTTGAAAATGACATCAGTAAGGTTAGTATAGGCAATCATATGTTCGTGGCCGTATCACAGAAATCTAAGCAGAGTTAAAAGCCTTGAAAACCATCGCCCTAGTTGATCCCCTGTGGGGTGGCCACCACCCCACCTACCTGAAGTTTTTCGCCAAGACGCTACTAGAACTGGGACATGAGGTAATTGTCCTTTGTCCTGCACCAGAAGAAGTAAATCAATGGATTATTGGCTTTTGTCCAGAGTTGACTAATCGTCTTCACTGCTTTGAACTAAATGAACCCCTATTACCCTACTTCCCTCTACGGCGGTGGCAGCAGCGAAAAATGGTGATCGCTCGTTGGCAACAAGTGGCGAAGATTATGGAAAAAATCGCCGTAAAACTGATCAAAATACCAGATTTAACCTTTTTTGCCTGGCTGGACAGTTATTTGGGTTCTTATTTAACTGCATCTACCAGCGATCACTTTTTCCCCTATCCTTGGTCTGGATTGTATTTTCAACCACCCCTGCGGAAGACTCTGAAATACCAACAACTTCGCCGGGGTATTCTCAATCCCTTTGCGGTCTTGAAATCCAAGCACTGTCCGGGTGTCGCGGTGCTAGACGAAGGTATTGCCGATAGACTTCAAGGAAAAATCGCTAAACCAGTCATAGCTTTTCCCGATTTTACCGATGAATCGCCCCCCGATTTAGATTGGCAGATAGTCAAAGATATTGCCGCCAAAGCTGGGGGCAAAAGAATAATAAGTTTGCTCGGAAGCTTGAGTGAGTACAAAGGACTGCTAACTTTTGTAGAATTATCTAGGCAAGTTCCCGAAGGTTGGTTATTTGTTTTTGCAGGAAATCTATCAACCATAGGTCTTAAAGATCAAGAAATTGAGACAATTAAATCGTTTTTTTGCTCAGAACCAGAGAATTGTTTTTTTTATCTGACGCAAATTCCTGGCGAGTCGCAATTTAATGCTTTGGTCAAAATCTCTGATGTTTTGTTTGCTGTACGAGAAAATTTTCCCTATAGTAGTAACACACTCATCAAAGCGGCTTGTTTTCAGAAGCTAGTGATCGCCAACCAGCAATACTGTATAGGAGAAAGAGTCAAAAAGTTTCATTTAGGATACACAATTGAGTCAGGAAATATCGCTCAGTGTGTCAGTCTTTTAGAAAAATTGCGGACGGAACTCTCCACCGGCAATCTTTCTATCCAGCCAGATTTTGAAGGGTATAGACATCTGCATTCAATCGAGCAATTGATCTCTGCTTTTCAGAAAATTTTAGAGTTTGTGTAAAATTCAATTTATGACTTCCATTACATAGGAGATAAACTAAAATGAATAGTAGAGAAAATAAATTAGTTAATAAACTCATCGCTACTTTGATTTTCTATATCAGTTTGCCTCTAGTTTATTTTAATTTTCTTGAGTATATTTGGTTTGGGAAAATGGAGGCTACCATTAGATTTATTATTTCTCCAACGATGTGGGGATTTTTAATTTCCTTAGCATCGGCATTTTTGATTGAAAAAGAGTTTAGAAAGTTGCTTTTGGGAAAAATAGGAATTTTATATGGCTCTGCTTTATTGTTGTATAGTTTGATCGGCTGGATCTCTGGTAATGGAATTGACTGGATGTACAAAGAATGGTTTGTTCTTATCTCTCCATGGTTCGGAATGGCTATGTTCTTCCTTCTCTCCAAATCCTATTCTCCAAAGTTTCAACTTACTGCTTATGCGTTTTTTTTAACTTACATAATCTACCAAACTTTTCAGAGAACTATTAAAGTTATGTTAGCGGAAGAAGTGATAAGTACAAACTCGGCTATAGGAATAGATGCAAGAGTAGCAGGTGGGCATATGATAATTATAACGGCAAGCTTGATAGCCACTGGTATTTCTCTAGTGATTTTATGCAGGTTGGGATGGGTTTTGGTAATTCCACTGTTAGGATTAGTATTTTTACAATTCTACTTTTCTGGATTTATAGGCGCAACTAGAGGGGCTTTTCTAGGCGTACTAGTTGTCTTCATTTGTTCTGGCTTTAGCTTATTATTGTATAGACTATGTAGCAAAACTATGGTTCTTAAGCCTCAACCATCTATGTCATTAAGGTGGCTAAAGTTTATCTTAATATCTTTTACAATTTTTATATTTATTGCTATAACTTTCGATTTTGATCTGGTACAACTATTCCAGGAGAATTTACTATATGAGAGAGCTTTTACTGATGAATCTAGCGGTTCAGATAACGCCCGAATTGAAGAGGCTTCTTTTGTAATTGGAAATCTACAAGATCTAGATTTTTTAGCAGGTAAAGGTCTAGGTGCTACTTTTATTAATCCTATACGCAGAGGTTGGAATGTAGATTTGGAAATAAATTGGCTTCATATAGGGCCTCTGACTTTTCTTCTCAAGGGTGGATTACCTTTATTCCTTGTCGTTATCTTCTTTTTCTATATTAAGATACCCTATTTATATTGTAAGGCATTACTTAACCCCTATGCTTTTGATCCCAAGGAACGCACGGCTTTGCTAACTGTTCTACCAGGTGTGCTTGGATGGTCAATATGGCTATTAACTTCTGGAGGTTACGATACCCTAAATTTCTTCGGATTGGGGTTTGGTTTCGGTGCTTACTCACATATTAGAAAGCATGGTCTTGGCATTTTCTTTGAGTAATTAATAAATAGTGCGAAGCGATTTTTAAGCTTTTTTTCTGTATTGAAGCCAGAAAATTGTATATGGGGTACAATATCGCTACTTGACACAACTGACAATATTTGTTAATATTAAGATTGTCGGAGTTATATCATTAATAAAACTGCGAGAAATGTCCACTATTTTATATGATTCTGATTTTGACTTGTGGATTGAGCAGACAATCCAACAATTAAAAGATCGTCAATTTGAACAACTAGACGTTGAACACTTAATTGAGGAATTACAAGACTTGGGCAAGTCAGAAAAAAGAGCCTTAGAAAGTAACTTAATGGTTTTGTTGGCTCATTTACTCAAGCTCAAGATACAAGGCGATGGGCCTGATGCTATGACAGGCAGTTGGTATGATTCAATCAACGAACACCGGCAGCGAGTTCAAAAAAGCTTGCGAGATACTCCATCTCTCAATCCCTATCTGTCAACAGCAGTTTCCTCAGTCTATCCAGACGCTCGCCAGCTGGCAATTAGAGATGTAAAAAAAGCTAAATTTGGCGTTCGCATACCATTAGAAAATGAGTATCCAATCACCTGTCCTTTTTCAACTGAGCAGCTCTTGGATGATGATTTCTACTTAAATGAGTCTTAGCCTAGAATTGTGATGTAACATATAGTAATCCCCTAAACCCTTGAGAACAAGCAGCTGAACAATGGGATTAAGCTCCTTACTCGTTCACGACTCATTTAGAATTGCTATAGCCAGTTAAAGAGGGCAAAAAATCTACGAAATCTAAATAACTAAACCCAAAATATAGGACAGAAATATGGAAACTCTAACTATTAGTCAACCGATGCAGTTAACTGCATTACCCACGCAACATGAACTTCCCTGCGATGATGGAGTACCCATGGAAACTCAAAGGCATAAATGGCAGATGGATCTGTTAATAGACACTATATCCCCTTGGCTAGACCGACGAGAAGATGGTTATGCCAGTGGCAATATGTTTGTCTATTTCAGTACAGCACAACTGAAAAATCAAGACTTCAAAGGACCTGATTTTTTTGCCGTCTTAGGCGTGCCAAAAGGGGAGCGAAAAAGTTGGGTTACTTGGGAGGAGGGAAAAGCCCCCGATGTAGTGATTGAACTACTCTCAGAAAGTACTGCCCAAATAGACAAAACCGAGAAAAAACAGATTTATCAAGATAAGTTACGAGTCCCTGAATATTTCTGGTACGATCCTTTTAACCCTGAAGATTTTGCCGAATTTGTCTTGGTTGATGGTGTATATGAACCACGGCAACCCAACGAGAAAGGATGGCTAATCAGTGGTCGTTTGGGATTAGCTTTAGTTCGTTGGCAGGGAAAATATAGAGGGGTAACAACCGTCTGGATTCGCTGGGCAACTTTAGATGGAATATTGTTACCAACCGAGCGAGAGTCGGCTGAGGAAGCACAACAGAAAGCCGAGGAAGCACAACAGAAAGCCGAGGAAGCACAACAGAAAGCTGAGGAAGCCGAAGAAAAAGCCGAACGATTGGCGGCTAAACTCAGGGAATTGGGGATTAATCCCGAAAGTCTCTAACTTCCTCTGGGCGGATTTTGGTAGTCTTGCTGGCCTGGTGTTGACAATTTTATGGGAATGGGTTACACTGCCCGAAGCTTAATAGTAAATTCGTTTATGGCTGACTTCCAACTGACCACTCCTGTCGCCTTCCTGATTTTTAATCGACCTGATACGACGGCGAGAGTATTTGAAGCCATTCGTCAGGCTAAACCACCTAAGTTATTAGTGGTTGCCGATGGTCCCCGTCCAGATAGACCGGATGATGTTGAAAAGTGTAAGGCAGCGCGTGCTATTATCGAGGGTGTGGATTGGGATTGTGAGGTATTGACTAATTATTCTGATGTGAATTTAGGCTGTAAAAATCGGGTATCGAGTGGTTTAGATTGGGTTTTTGACACAGTTGAGGAAGCGATTATTCTTGAGGATGACTGTTTGCCTCACACTACTTTCTTCCGTTTTTGCGAAGAACTCCTTGATTATTATCGAAATGATGAGAGAATTATGTCTATTGTCGGTTGTAACTTTCAGTTCGGTCGCCGACGTACCAATTATAGCTATTATTTTTCTCGTATTAACCTTATATGGGGGTGGGCAACTTGGAAGCGGGCGTGGCATTATTATGATATTGATATGAGTCTGTGGACAGAAGTTAAACGCGATGATATCCTTAAGTACATTTTACATGATCCTCAAGAAACAAGATATTGGACAAAAATATTTCAGAGAACTTATGATGAAGATATCAATAGTTGGGGCTACCGCTGGATTCTCTCCTGTTTTCTTCAGCATGGTTTAGCCATTACCCCTAATATAAATCTAGTTAGCAATATTGGTTTTAGTGTAAACGCTACGCACACAACAAATGATAGCTCTCTAATCAACTCTGTCAAGGTAGAGGCGATGAGCTTTCCCTTACGCCATCCTGCTTATATAGTTCCCCATGCCGATGCGGATAACTTTACTTATCGTGTTTACTGTCAGACCCCTTTGACTAGGCGCGTAGTCAAGAAACTAAAAACAATATTTGAGCTTTGAGTATCAATTCAACTTGTTCACTTGACGCTTTAACAAAGCTGCATTTTTAAAAGAATACTTTGGATTAAAAAATTTCAGTTGTTCTATATGCTATGCTCTATGCTTAACAAAACAATTAAAAACACGATTAAGAGTATTATATCAGCTTATAAATCTGCTGAATATCCGCTATTGCCTATTACAAAATTTCTTCAAAATCCGATGTATTGGTTATATCACCAATCTCCCTTGTTAAGGCATGATAGTAAGTTTTACTTAAAACCTTTTTTGTTAAGACATATTCACGATCTATTAATTGTCAATCACCCACAGGATTTCAAGATTTATGGAGAAAAAATCAACTTCCGTTCTTATGGTAGTTTAATGTCGGTTCAAGGATATTATGTTGGTGAAATAGAATACCACTTGGTTCAATATATTGTCAGTCAAATCAAACCTGGATTTGTTATGTTAGATATAGGAGCGCATCATGGTGTTTATACTTTGATTGTTGCTTATGAGCTAAAATCTCGCGGTTGGACAGGAGTTATTCATAGTTTTGAGCCAAATCCGCTGAATTTTTCCTTGCTAGAACACAATGTAAAGCAAAATCAACTAACTGATTACGTGATTCTGCATAACGAAGCCGTATCCAATACAGAAGGCAGACAAAAATTATTGGTACATTCTGGAGAGAATAGTGGCTGTCAATTAGAAAGCGTAGAAGTATTAGAAGAAGGAAGCTGTCCAAATTTAATTGAAGAATATGACATAAAAGTATGTCAGCTAGATAGTTTAATTAGTCAATTAAAAGATGTAAAACTCATAAAAATGGATATCCAGGGAGCCGAAACTTTTGCTCTGCAAGGAGGTGAGAATATCATTAAAAGAGACAAGCCAATATTGGTAGTAGAAGCAGTTCAAAATTGGTCATCAACCGAAAAAACAAAAGAGTTCTTGAATGATCACAACTACGAGATATATGGAGTCAGTTCCAAAGGTAAATTATGTCAAATGGATAGTCCTGATGTATTTGTTTCATGGGACTGGGTTGGATTGCCCCTTGAATAAAATTAATTTTCAACAAAAAATTTATGCCTAAAAAAACAATTAAGAAACTCTCCAGAAGTTTAGGAATTGATCTAAAAAGATACAATATCCAAACATCTGAAGCGGCGAAAATGCAGCGCTTGTTAGCCTATCACAATATTGACTTAGTATTCGATGTTGGCGCTAATATTGGGCAATATGCTAAATTACTACGAGAATTGGGGTATCCGGGAAGGATAGTTTCCTTTGAACCGCTGTCCAGTGCTTACTCTCAGTTAAAAACTGCCAGTAAAAAAGACCCTTTGTGGGAAATTGCTCCCCAAACTGCCATCGGCAACCAAGAAGGTGAAATTATCATCAATATTGCTGGTAATAGTTATAGTAGTTCAGCTTTGCCAATGCTGGATGCTCACTTAGAATCTGCCCCCGAATCAGCTTACTCTGGTTCAGAAACAGTAAAATTGAGCAGGCTAGATACTCTTGCCAAGGACTATATCACCAGTGAAACTAAATCCATTTTTCTCAAAATAGACGTGCAAGGATTGGAAAAGCAAGTGATAGAAGGGGCAACTGCAATTTTGCCATCAATCAAAGGCATTAAGCTTGAATTATCTTTAGTCCCTCTCTACGAAGGTCAAGTCCTGTTTAAAGAAATGATTGACATCGTAGAAAAATTAGGTTACGAACTGTACGGTATTGAACCAGGGTTTACTGCCGAAAAAACTGGGAGGATGTTGCAAATGGATGGCATTTTCTTTAAACCAGATTAAAAATTTAATCTGTTAAAACATGAGCAAAGTTATTTATTGATATCCTTTCTCAAATAGTGCTACCCTATGTACACAGTACATTGAGAAAATTGGGGTGCGAAAATTTCGGAGCGAACTCCCTAAATACATATACGGTGAGACTCCCGTTGAGGTACTACGTCACGGTCATACTGTTGGGTTCTATTTCCCTGTTAAACAGCAGGGGGAAATATGGCAGCATAAATTAGAGTTAGTGGTCTTCGGTGCTTCTGAACCAGTTAATCCGCCTGATTTTGGCTTGAAAACCCATTATTTAGGCAGATTAAATGATGATATTTCCCTAGCTTTAGTCTATGCCGCCGCCGATATTTTTGTCGCGCCCTCAATTGAGGATAATCTTCCCAATACAGTCATGGAAGCTGTCGCTTGTGCCACTCCCTCTGTGGCCTTTAAAATTGGTGGAATGCCTGATATGATCGAACATCAACAAAATGGTTATCTGGCCAAACCCTTCGAGGTGGAAGACTTGGCACGGGGAATTAATTGGGTATTAGAAGATACAGAAAGGTATAACCAATTGTGCATTCGGGCAAGGCAAAAAGTGGAGCAAGAATTTACTTTAGAGTTACAGGCACAAAAATATTTAGAGTTATACAGTGATATCTTGAGCAAGAGCAATAGACATCCCCAAAAATCTATACCCCAGTCATAGCAATGATATTTCTACTTGATACTGGGATCACTTATCCTTTTAGCTAAACAGGAATATTGCTCCTATGAAATTAGTCTCCATCCCAACAAAACATTACATCGAGCAACGAGACGAAGAATATTGGCTCGAAGGAACTCGTATCTCCCTTGATTCAGTTGTCTATTCTTTCTTGAACGGAGAATCGCCCGAAAGCATTGCCCAAAATTTCCCACTCCTTTCCCTCGAACAGGTTTATGGCGCGATCGCTTTCTATCTGGCCAATCGAGAGCTTGTCGATGCCTATCTGAAAAAGGGTGAAGCCGAGTTTCAGCGACTACAACAGTCTTGTAGAGAAAGGAGTCCTTTGCTGTACCAAAAATTGAAGGCAGCTCAAGCCTATAATATAGCAAAGACCAAGGTGCTTAGGACAATCCATCGCTGAAACCCTGTTCAGATAAGAGTTTGAAAATTGAAAGCGTCCTAAATAACCCATTATTTGCTATATATGTTTAAAAAATCTAATTTCCTAGAAGAAGGCTATAATCACCATAGTATTTTGCCCCCATCTCAATTCTAGCCAGTAGATTCTTTTCCCTAGTGCTAGAGGAAAAAGCCCCATAAGTCTAATCACCAGTGTAGCTCCGATGACTTCCACCATTGCCCCTTCTCCACTTTCACTGCCTACCCAAGATGAATTGCCCTGTGATGACGGCGTTCCCATGGAAACCCAACGACATAAACTCCAGATGGATATCCTCATTGATGCTTTGTTACCCTGGTTAGCTGCTAGGGAAGATGGCTATGTGGGGGGCAATATGTTCGTTTATTTCAGCGCCGCACAGTTAAAAAGCGAGGAATTTCGCGGACCCGATTTTTTTGCTGTCCTGGGGGTTCCTAAAGCGGAAAGAAAAAGTTGGGTGGTTTGGGAAGAAGGGAAAGCTCCCGACGTGGTTATCGAACTCCTTTCCGAAAGTACCGCCCCACAGGATAAAACTGAAAAGAAAGCCATCTATCAGGACCGTTTGCGAGTGCCAGAATATTTCTGGTACGATCCCTTTAATCCTGAAGACTGGGCGGGTTTTATCCTCAGAGACGGCAACTACGAGCCATTATCTCTAGAGGAGGGAGAAAGATTTTTCAGTGAAAGACTAGGGTTGTCCTTGGTACGCTGGCAAGGGGAGTATAAGGGAATCGAGGCAGTGTGGTTGCGTTGGGCGACTTTTGCTGGCGATTTACTGCCCACGGAGTCAGAGCTAACTGAACAGGAAAGAATGCGGGCCCAACAGGAGAGAATGCGGGCCCAACAGGAAAGAATGCGGGCCCAACAGGAAAGAATGCGGGCCCAACAGGAGAGAATGCGGGCCCAACAGGAAAGAATGCGGGCTGAGGATTTAGAAGCATTGCTTCAACGCTATCGAGAGCGTTTTGGAGATTTGCCCGAATAAATCTAGATATTGACCTGCTAAGTAGGTGGGTGGAATTAAATATAAGATGAACGTAGGTTGGGTTGAAGTATGAAACCCAACGCCCGCATGGGTTACGAAGTGCGCTAACCCATCCTACAAATAATTGTGCCTCCCTACTTAGTAACCAATCATCCCTTTAAATTAATTAAGGACTGGGACGATTGTCTATAATGACTTTCCAGAAAGCTAATAGGATAGGAATATGAAGCATGGACAACCAATAACCTTAGAAAACTCTTGTTCGCTTTCTGGGATTAAGCTGGTTAAAATTTTCTTGACAAGAAGTTGATCATCGGGTAGGATACACCCAATATACCTATTGAATCGGGTCTTGAACTGGTCGGTTAATTAAATTGCCCATTATGGGTGACAGGCTGCCGCAGCAGTATTTTCTCAAGATTTAATAGGAAACAACCAGCTAGTAATAGTTTGATCGAGGATACCAGTTTCGAGTTGGCGTTGACGATAAAACAGGGCAGTAAATATTAGTCGTATAAAGGTTGACAATGTTAAAAAAATTACTTAACCGTATGCAAACCGAACAGGGGAGAAAAAATATTAAATTTGCCCTAGCCAGAAAAATATTCAATCCCCTCTTAAGAAATATGGGCTACACCCTAATTACTGACCATTTTTATCAGCCGATACCCAACCGTCAGGAAATTATGACCTATGCGGGTAAAGAAAGACCTCTTAGCTCAATTGAATGGCATCTAGACAAGCAAACTGAACTGGTTAAGTATTTACTAGAAAAATATGCTTTAGAATTTAACAATAAAGAAATTTTTTCAGCATTTGGTTATTCCGAAGATACTTCTGCTCTCATTAGTGGCGATGCAGAAATCCTCTATGCTATGGTCAGAGAAAAGAAACCTTCTCGGGTAATTGAAATTGGATCGGGTGGTAGCACTAAAATTATCGCCGCAGCTTTAAGAATGAATTTTATAGAAAATCACCAAAAATCACAACTGATCTCGATCGAGCCTTATCCTCAAGATTTTTTAAAAGACTTTGCTAATGTTAGTAAAGATTTTCTAGAATTTAGTTTGCTTACCCAGAAAGTAGAAGCAGTAGATTTGTCTGTTTTTGAATCCCTGCAAACCAATGATATTCTGTTTGTGGATTCTAGTCATGTGTTTAAGTCTGGCAGTGATGTGGAGTTTGAATTTCTTCAAGTTTATCCCCGTTTACAAACAGGAGTCTTAGTTCATATTCACGATATATTTTTTCCCTATGATTATCCCATCGAATGGAATCTCAAAGAATCACGATACTGGAATGAGCAATACTTTTTAGAGACCTTTCTACAATTTAACAAAAAGTTTCAAGTTTTGGCATCCTTATCTATGGTGTCTCATTATAATAATTCTGTATTTCTTGATAATATCAATGCTTATAATGAGGAGCGATTACCCGGTTCTTTCTGGATGATTGCTTGAAAATTACTCGCCCAAAAAAAACATGAAAATAATTAATCTTAATCATAACTTTTCCACGACTCGTCAACTCACTTCTGCGCCCCTACAATATCCAATATTATCTCCACCAAATCTAGAACGCAAGGGAGAAGGAGGATTAAGAACAAAGGGATATTTCAAGCACTCCTACAGGGAGACAAGTGAGTTATCGGAAAAATTTGCAGTTCCTTTGGTTACTATTATAACGGTAGTTTTTAATGGAGAAAAGCACTTAGAGCAGACAATTCAGAGTGTCATTAGCCAGACTTATGATAATGTTGAGTATATCATTATAGACGGAGGTTCCACGGACGGTACAGTTGATATTATACGCAAGTATGAAGAAGTAATTGATTATTGGGTAAGTGAACCAGATCAAGGTTTATACTGTGCTATGAATAAGGCTATAAGTCTAGCTATGGGTGAAATTATTGGCAATCTTAACTGTGGAGATTGGTACGAACTAGATGCAATTCAAAATAGTGTTTTAGCTCTTAATGATTCTCAAGCTGATTATGCTTATGGCAGTGTTTATTTAGTTAATCAAAAAGGAGAGAGAATAGGTAAGTTTTCAGCAATGACAGGGGAAAAGTTAAATCAAAGTATTTATTATGTTCAACCTTATCCCCATATTTCAGCTTTTGTCAAGAAGCTCGTTTACTTACAGGAAGGGTCTTTTAATACCAAGTATAAAGTAGCGGCCGATCACGAATTTAGCCTCAGAATTCATACAAAAAATTATCAAGGAGTAGAGATAAAAAAAGTGTTAGGAAATATTAGACCAGGCGGATTAAGTGGTAAAATAATTGCTAAGGAAGAGAGCCGAGATATAGCCATTGAATACGGAGTTAACAAAACTTATGCCTATTTACTATTTATCTATTATACGATTAATAGCTATTTGGTAAAAGTTTTGCCTCATTTTCTAGTTAAGTTAGTTAAAAATCTAAAGAACAGTCGATTTGGATACGAATAATCAGAATATTTATGAAAATACTACAAATTTCTCCGAAGCCATTTCACCCTGATCGAGGCGGTTTGTATGTTGTTCAAAAAAGCTTTAGCAATCTGATAGCAGCTAAAACCCTTGATACAATACCGATGAATTCCTCGGTCAGTGCAGAATCGGAAGCGGACTATCATCTGCAACAATTGAATGTTTTCAATTTTGGAGCTAACTATGGAATACCTATCGTTACCTATAAATTATTATCTCAATTGTGGGCATTGGAGCTTAACTTAATTACTATACACTGTCTTTTTCAGTTCCATGCTGTTATCGGTTATGTGTTGTCAAAAATCAAAAAAGTCCCTTACATAGTATTTCTACATGGTACTCTAGACCCCTATGTATTTTCCTATCGCGCTATACCTAAATATTTGTGGATGTATGGAATGGGCCAGCGAATATTACAACAAGCTAGTGCTGTTATTTGCACTAGCAACCGGGAAGCAGAAAAAGCAAGCGCTTATCTACGGAATTCTAATGTAGAAATCTGTCCTCTGGGAATTGAAGTTCCAGACTTGTCAGGAATTGTACAGTATAAAAATCAGGTACGAGAAAAACTAGGAATTGATAAGAGTAAAAAAATACTGCTGTTTTTAGGCAGAATTGACCCAATGAAACGCCCTATTGAAACTGCTTTAGCTTTTAAAGAAAATAATCCACAAGACTGGGTTTATCTAATGGTTGGTAGCTTGTCTAAATCCGAAAAATATTGTTTAGAATTGGTTGTTGATAATCAGCAAGTTTACTATCATCACTCAGTTTATGGTTTAGATAAATGGATATTTATGGCTGCCGCTGACGCTTTTATTCATTTAAGCTATCGGGAAAATTTTTGCTATTCTGTAGCAGAAGCGGCGGCCCTTGGTTTGCCCCTTATAATCTCTGATGGTATAGATATCCACCCTATTTTAGAGGAAGCGGGAGGTGCTGATGTAATTACTATTGATTCTGAGGAGGATATACATAAGGGTCTGGCGAAATTTTTGGATAAATCAGAAATGGAACAAAAAGCCATGGGAGAAAGGGCAAAAAAGGTTTTCCAAGAAAACTTTTGTCAATCTGTTTTCCAAGATAGATTAGTAAAATTGATTAAAAAATATGCTAGAGAAAATCACTTCTAGTGACACTGTTGTTTCGTACTATCCCATACCAATTATTTCTCAGGAGGCTTAAATGGTTTACGATCACTCAATTCATTATACCCGTCATACCTTACGGCAATACCTGCCGATGAGTGGAAAAGCGATGCTCAACCGAATTCTCGATATTTTGAGAATGGAAGTAAATTTTTCAGGAAAGAGCTTTGCTGATGTGGGTTGTAGTACCGCTTATATTACTGCGGTAATCGTTGATGAATTCAAACCAGATATTGCTGTAGGGATGGATATTCATCAACCAAATCTTGAACTGGCAAAACAACGTTATCCGCACATTCAGTTCCAAACGATTAACCTCAATGAAGACAGCAAACCTGAAACTCAATACGATGTATTAATATGTACGGAAACCCTAGAACACGTTGGTGAACTTACCACTGCTATCGACAATCTGATTAAATTGAAAAAAAGTCAAGGTTTTCTTTTAATTCTCGTCCCAGATGAAATTGGTTGGCTAGGATTTCTGCGAGTATTGTGGAGAGTAATTCGTTATGGGTATAATGGACTTAATTGTTTTCAAGAAATTCCCAAGCAGAAATTCCTTTTTCTTAAGTATATGTGGAGTCTATTAACAGGAGAACGAGTTTCTAAGTATAGAAATGAAAGAAGCCATTGGTGTACTCATTTTGGTTTTGACTATCGGGATATTGACGATTATCTTCAGGTTAAAAATGTTGATTTTTATGCCTATAATAAATTTGGCAATAGATACTATATAGTTAGGGAAACTTAAATAGTTAATAGTAAATTGTGATTGCAAGTAAAAAATTAAAATCTAAAGTCTATGTCACAAAATACCGAATATTTTTTATGTACCTACCCCACTGTAACTGTAGCTATTCCCACCTACAATGAAGCCGATCATATTGAGTCGGTTATTCGTGGGTTTCTTCAAACCAGTTATCCTAAATTATTAGAGATTTTAGTAGCTGATGGAGGTAGTCAGGATGAAACTCAAGCATTAGTTAAAAAATTGTCTTTGGCAGACTCAAGAGTAAAACTTATTATTAATCCCCTCAAAATTCAATCTGCTGCCCTTAATCAGATGCTTTCTGAAGCCAAAGGAGATGTTTTTTTGCGTGCTGATGCCCATTGCGATTACGCACCAGACTATATTGAAAAATGTGTAGAGGCTTTACTAGAATCAAAGGCTCTGAATGTGGGAGGATCTCAACGTTTTGTTGCTACCAATGATTTCCAAGCTGGTTTGGCCATAGCATCAAGAAGCTTTTTAGGTAATGGAGGGGCAAAGTATCGAGATCCCAACTATGATGGCTATGCTGATACAGTTTTTATAGGGTGTTTTTGGAGAAAAGCTTTATTAGAAATAGCTCTTGAACCAGTTCAATTAGATAATCCCGAAGAAATTTATGAGGTTGATTCGAGAAAAATATTAACAGTTTTTGATCCATTTCAAGTAACTAATCAAGATGCGGAACTTAATTTAAGATTAAAAGAAAAACAAAATAATGCGATTTATGTAAGTTCTAAAATCAAAGTATATTACTATCCTAGAAGCTCTTGGGAAACTTTATTTATTCAGTATTTTAAATACGGTAGAGGTAGATACTTGACCTTTCTCAAACATCCACAAAGCACTCCCACAAGAAGTAAGTTACCATTAATAATTTTTATTACTATAATTTTATTTTTCCTGTTAGATATATTATGGTTAAACAATCGACTGCACTTCCAGTTATTTTTAGTAGTAGCTATTGTTTTTATTTTAGCGGAGTCGATCAGAATAAATTATAAGTATAGAGATGATTTTGATTTAGAAATTTGGCGGGGTAAAAAGGAAAAAATACCTAATTTATTCTCTAGAGTTTTTTGGTGTACTATAGCATTTTTGATTATGCCTACCGCTTATTTTAGCGGAAATATATATCAAATATATAGACACAAAGTTTTAAAAATAGAAAAAAAGTTCTAAAAAAATATTAATTTACTTTATGAAAAACATTTTAGTCACGGGTGCAAGAGGCTTTATCGGCAGCTATCTTCTGCCAATTTTATCTCAGGATCAATTCCAGATTACTGCGGCAGTACGAAATAATTTGTCTCAGTCCTTATCTATCCCAATTAAAACTATCAAAGTTGGCAATATCGATGAAAAAACGAATTGGCAAGAGGCACTACAGGGAATTGATATAGTCATCCATCTAGCAGCCCGCGCTCATATTATCAACGAAACTGTTCCCAATCCAGAAGCGGAATTTATTAAGGTTAATACTCAAGGTACAGCTAACTTGGTTCAACAATCAATTCAAGCAGGAGTTAAACACTTTATTTTTATCAGTTCTATCGGTGCGATGACAACTCAAAGCGATAGGATACTCACAGAAAACTCTCCTTGTCACCCCGATAGTCCCTATGGTCGTAGTAAACTGCAAGCGGAACAAGCTTTAATTAACCTTGCCAAAGATAGTGACATGACTTGGACGATCCTTCGTCCTACTCTAGTTTACGGACTAGGCAATCCGGGTAATATGGAGCGCTTGATGAAACTAATTAAACGGGGATTACCTTTACCTTTTGGTGCGGTAAAAAATCGCCGCAGTTTTGTCTTTGTGGGTAACTTAGTTGATGCCATTATTACCTGTTTAGATCATCCTAATGCCGCTAATCAAATTTTTTTAATTAGCGATAACCAAGCTGTTTCGACTCCCCAATTAATTCGACTCATTGCTCAACAAATTCAACAACCCTGTCAATTGCTACCCGTCCCCACTATCTTACTTAGATTCTTAGGTTATCTAGGTGATAGGGTAGAATCTATAACAGGGAAAAATCTCCCTTTTAACACCTATAATATCGATCGCTTGCTTGGTTCTCTTACCGTTGACTCTAGCTATATTCAAAAAACCCTGAATTGGCAACCTCCCTTTACTTTAGAGCAAGGATTAGCTCGAACAATTCAGCCAGAAAATTAGTGATAAGCTCACATAGGGACAATAAGCAATAGGGGCAAAAGGCAAGAGGTGGTTAGATATGTTGAGCGATAATTCTGCACTATGCTATCTCTTGATATCTTTATTGTCTTTCTACAGCACTTTCAATTAAAGCACTCTCTAAATAAACATTATATTCTAGATTTGTTGTAAATTCGTGAATTCTTGGAATCATACTAAATCCGTTCAGTATAGGCTACATATCAGGAGAGGAAATAGGCAAGAGGCAAAAGGCAAAACGGAGAATAAATAATCAGTTTTTAATAACAGGATTTAGTATCACTTTTAAAGCGTTTATCATCAAGATGAAGTGTAAACTAACAAGGCATCTTCTCCTGTCTCCCCAAAACGAAAACTTTATACCTCACCATTAATATAACTGCTATAATTATTCGATTCAAGAGCCAAAAGTAAAAACAGAAATATAGAGAGCTTAGTAACAAGCTCTCTAGAAAGTTTAGGTCTTTTACCACTTATCTTCCAGACTAGGATTTGTTAGCAGTATTCAAGCTACCAACTTGAATATTCAGATTAATTTTTTGTCCTTCCCGGCTAATTTCTACGGGCAAATTATCGCCGATTTGAGTGTTAGCAACAATTTCCCGAACCGCATCAGGATCGGTGACATTCTTACCACCTACAGACTTTAACACATCACCCGATCGCAATCCCGCTGCTGCGGCAGGAGAATCTCTCATCACCCGCACTAACAAGACACCAGAATCATCGGGGACAGTCCAATTATCAGCCATGGGACTATCGGCTAATTGTTGTTTTACCTGCGGAGTTAACTGCACCATTTGAACACCGAGATAGGGATGTTCCACCTTACCCGTGGCGATTAATTGTTCGGCGATTTTTTGGGCAGTTTTAATCGGAATAGCAAAACCTAAACCCTGGGCATTTTGAATAATAGCAGTGTTAACTCCGATAACTTCTCCCCGAGCATTTAACAAAGGTCCGCCGGAATTTCCGGGGTTAATTGCCGCATCAGTTTGCAGGAAATCCACCAATTTATCACTAGCACCAATTTGGGAGCCATTGCGTTCCTTGGCACTAATAATTCCCGTGGTGACAGTGTTATCTAATCCCAAAGGATTACCGATAGCGATCGCCCATTCTCCCACCTGTAAACTATCAGAATTACCTAATTTAACCGTGGGTAAATTGCTCGTTTCCACCTGTACCACTGCCACATCAGTTAAAGGATCACTACCTAAAACTTTACCATCGATAGTGCGACCATCTTTGAGGGTGACAGTCACCTTATCTGCTCCCTCGACAACGTGAGCATTGGTGATAATTTTACCGTCATTACTGATAATAAACCCGGAACCTGTACCTCTTTGAACTTGTTTTTCTCCTCGATCGGGTATTTGGGAACCAAAGAAGCGACGGAAAACAGGATCGTTAGCAAATTCCGAAAAATCACCGCCTCCATTGACTTCCCTAGAAGCATTAATTCTTACCACCGCTGGCCCCACTTCTTGCACCACAGAAGCGACAAAATTGGTAGGAATAACCAGAGACGAGGGAGCGGCAGCCGCTGGTGTGGAGGGGCGAGGATTATTGGTAGCGGTGGCAATATTTGGGGCTAATTCTAGAGGATTTTGACTGTAGGCATAGGTGGCACCGATACCTAACCCCGCACCCAAAACCAGTAAAGAGGAATAGGCAAAAAGTTTTTTCATCGCAGAAGATTTGGAGCGTTTGGGATTACCTTCGTTGCTCGGGGAAATATTATCGTTAAAAATATTGTGAGTCATAGTCTTTACTGTTTAACCATTTTGAGAAGGGAATAAAAGTCAGTCCTAATAATCGTGGGTGTGAGAGGAGTGTTTCGGAAAACGGCTGAGGACTGACTATCTCTAATTTAGGCAGGGGATATGAACTTACTGTGACGCAGACATGAACTTTTGATTACAAGCTCATTGTTTTATCAGTATGGCGTTGTCAGATCAGAAGAGGAAAGATGCAATGCTCCGGTGCTGATTCGGAGCATCTTTCAATTTGACAACGCCGATTGTAGGGCTAATTCATGAATTAGCCCTACGCCGATTGTAGGGCTAATTCCACTGCTAAATCGAGCGACCCCTTCGGCCTGGCTCAGGGCAAGCCCTTCGACCCCTTCGGCCCCTTCGACTTGGCTCAGGGCAAGCTGGCTCAGGGCAAGTTGGCTCAGGGCAAGTCTTGTTCCCCACTTAAGCCCAACTATCGGCACTATTCGTTCATTAAACACTAATTGTCAAGATGCAATGCAATCCTTGCTATCAATTCCCAGCTGATTCGGAGCATCTTTCAATTTGACAACGCCTTCTATCAGTATTCTCCGAGTCAGAATTCAGAAGTCAGCTTTTATTTATTCTCCCCTTCTCCCCAACCCCCCACTGATTACTGATTACTGATTACTGAACACTGAAAAGCTGCCCCTATACTTTTTCAACAGGATGGGGAAACACCGCGCTGGTTTCAGCAGGGTTTAACCACTGGTGATATTAATCTTTCAGCAATTCTAGGCGATAACGATACAAAGCCACAGGACGATTCGGCGCTTGGAAATAATCCGGCGATTGGGGAGAAAGATAAATGGCTGTCACCTGATCGCCTAGAATTTTATTAGGAGATAATAACTGATAGGCAGTGGTGGTTTCCACCTCATTAAGATAAGTATTGGTTTCTCCCCGGAAAATTTGTTGACTGATTTCTGTGGCAATAAATTGATTTTGGCTAGGAGTTTCGCTATTTCTGGCAATTACCGTGGCAATTAGTTGATGAGCGCCCCGTAAAAAGGTAATCTGACGATTGGGATTATTAGGGTCAGTTTTTACCGATAATACCGACCGATTACCTAAATAGGCGCGACTAATTGCTAAACCATTAAAAGATCGATCGGCCACAATTGATGGTTTACTGATAAGGGTGGATAAAAAGGCAGCATTTATCGGTCTGGAAATAGCTTTCTCGATGAATCTCACCGGAAACTCGATCGATTTTTCTAGGTAACGACGATTACTTTCAAAACCGGGTGTGATAATCTGGGGAGCAAGAGGAGCGGTTAAATCGATTAGGGTACTGGTGACAGTCCAACTGCCCACCATCCAATCGGGATAAACTAAATCTCCACTAGCAAAACTAACCACTGGTTTAGTCATCCAGCGAGGATAATTAGTTAAGCGATCGCTTAAATTTCCCGCTATAGACAATTCTAAATGGTTACTACAGCCTAGAGTCAATACTAACAAGAACAAAATTATCCTTTGCATGGGTAAAAATATTTTTTAAGTAATATTCTTTAATTATGAACGATTTGATCAACTCCCAAGCCGTTAATCTCGATTCGGCAGTAATTCCCATCGCACCGACTGGTTTTAAATCGGGTTTTATTGGCATTATTGGTCGTCCTAATGTGGGAAAATCTACCCTGATGAATCAATTAGTGGGACAAAAAATCGCCATTACTTCCCCCATCGCTCAAACTACTCGCAACCGTTTACGCGGCATTGTCACCAGCGAGCGCTCCCAGATGATTTTTGTCGATACTCCCGGCATTCACAAGCCTCATCACGAATTAGGCAAAGTTTTAGTTAAAAATGCTGAAAACGCCATAAATTCTGTAGATTTAGTTTTATTTGTTGTCGATAGTAGCAATTTTTTGGGCAATGGCGATCGCTATATTGCCGATTTACTAACTAAAAACCAAACTCCCACGATTTTAGGGCTAAATAAAGCCGATCAGCAACCAGAAGACCGCGAGCCTATCGACGATAGTTATCGCACCTTAGCGGCGGAAAATAACTGGTCTCTGCTCAAATTTTCGGCACTGGAGGGGACGGGAATCGCAGAACTGCAAAATCTGTTAATTGATTCCCTCGAAGTCGGTCCCTATTACTATCCCCCCGATTTAGTCACCGATCAGCCGGAAAGGTTTATTATGGGCGAATTAATCCGCGAACAGATTTTACTGCAAACCCGTCAGGAAATTCCCCATTCTGTGGCGGTGGTGATTGAACGCGTCGAGGAAACTCCCGCTTTAACCAAGGTTTTTGCCGCCATTAACGTGGAACGAGCTTCCCAAAAAGGGATCGTCATCGGTAAAAATGGCAGTATGTTAAAAGAGATCGGCTCTTCCGCTCGCTCGGCTATTCAAAAGTTAATCGCCGGGGAGGTATATTTAAAATTATTTGTGAAGGTAGAACCGAAATGGCGACAATCTCGCTCACTTTTAGCAGAATTTGGCTATCGCACCGAGGAGTGAATTGGGGTGTAGGGTGTGGGGTGTAAGGTGTGGGGTGTGGGGTGTGGGGTGTAGGGTGTAGGGTGTAGGGTGTAGGGTGTGGGGTGTGGGGAGAAGCTTTTTTCAGTGTTGCCAAAGGCACGGCGTAGCCGTCCAGTAAACAGTGAACAGTGAACTGAAAACTCACATCTGATAACTGATAACTGATGACTGATAACTGATAACTGATAACTGATAACTGAAATGACCGATATTAAAACCCTAATTAAACAGGTACACCAAGAGGCAAAAAAAGAGGATTTTCCCATCGATACCCTAATTTACCAAGAGGCAAAAAAAGACCCCTTTGAACCAGTTTTGTATGCTGGTAATCTTGCTAGTCAGTTATGCTTTTTTGGCCGGGATTTAGGACGAGATGAAGTATATGCGGGACAACCTTTGATCGGGGCTGCCGGTAGAATGGTAAGAGAGGGATTTTTTCAAGCTTGGCAGGGTAGAAAATCCCATGATCGTCAAGAGTTATTATCGGTATGTGATCGAATTTTCTTAACTAATACAGTTCCCTACAAACCTCCGGGTAATAAAGCTTATTCTGGGGAAGTGAAAGATCGTTTTCGTCCATTTATAGAAAAACTGCTCGTTTTTTATTGGCAAGGTGATCATATCATTCCCCTTGGCACGGAAGCTTTTAAATGGTTTGAACCCTACGGTAAACCCAAAGAAGTAGATAAATTCTATCTTGATAAAGAACGCTTTACCAAAAAACTCCTAGTTACCCTTACCGCTACCGATGAACAGGGATTAAAACAGCAAAAAAAAGTGACTTTATTGCCTCTCCCCCATCCCTCTCCTCTCAATCAAAGATACTATGCTCTTTTTCCTGATTTATTACAAAAAAGATTAACTGAATTTGCCTTTTAACTAATGAGAATTTACGGCAATCGTCCCATAAAAACCCTGGCAGGACAATTAACCCGTCCGACGACAGCAAGGGTCCGAGAAGCTTTATTTAATATCTGGCAACAGAAATTATCTGGCTGTCGTTGGTTGGATCTTTGTGCGGGTAATGGTTCCATGGGTGCGGAAGCTTTATGTCGAGGTGCGAGTCTAGTAATCGGAATTGAACAATCAGGACGCGCTGGCGAAATTATCAAGGAAAATTGGCGCAATTTAGCAACTTCTCACCAGCAATTCCAAGTAATTCGGGGGGATGTACTGACAAAGTTAGTCACTTTAGCGGGTAAAAGTTTTGATTTAATTTATTTTGACCCTCCCTACGAAAGCGGGTTATATTTACCGGTACTAACTGCCATCTCTCAATCTAATTTATTAGATTCTCTGGGGGAAATTGCTGTGGAACATAATCCCAAATCTTGGCAAGCAATTAATCTAGAAGGTTTAACCATTTGTCGTCAAAAACGCTACGGCAATACTACCTTAACTTTTTATCAAAAAGCAGATGTCTAATAGATCTCTTGCAAAAATCAAAAATCTTCCGTTAGGTGAGGAGTAAGGAGCCAGTAGTCAGGATTCAGGAGAATGATGACAACAAGCTTAAAAAGGAGACTGGGAATTATGAATTATGAATTATAGTCATTTCAGATAAGTGTGAGACGAGGGCGTTGGGTTTCATGCTTCAACCCAACCTACGTTCTCTCAATCAGAAATGGTCAATTTTATTTAGCAGTCGAGAAAAAATTATTATTTCTCAACAAAATCACATAATTTGTCACTTTTCTTGACAATCATCCTGAGTAAAGCGAGAAACTTTCTGGCAACCGCAGTTAATCGCCCCCTGTTTAAGCTATTTAAAGGAAAATTAGAGCTTATTTCGATAAAATTGGCAGTAAATAGCCTATATACTCCTAAAAAACTTAAATAGCTTCTCCTAGTCCTTTTTTTGACCTAAAACTACACCGAAGTTTCCTGACACGGCAGCCCAACCATCTCCCCTTAACCCTTGCTGCTCCCCAGAATATCACCTATTTTTAGTATAAATTTATACCCGACTATTTTTGTCGGGTATATTTGACACCAAGATTTTGCCGGTGATAGGATGTGTGTAGATTCAGTTGACGGCAAGACAGGAAAATCATGACCCTAGCGACAAACATCGAAACCTCAAAATTCATCCCCACCTTTACCCGCTTGGTTTCTAAGGAAGGAGGGACATCCTACCCCCTGAAAGCGCTGAATATCTGCGAAGAAACCTTTGCCCCCCTAGAAGTGGACTACGATTACGACCTCATCCGTCGCACCGTTACCAGAGAAAGCATTCAAGCGGGTCCCAATTCCATCTGGCGCTATCGTTCCTTTTTGCCGGTGGAAAGTGAAAATCCTATCGATGTGGGTACGGGTATGACTCCCCTAGTTAAATCCCACCGTTTAGCCCGGCGCTTGGGTCTAAAAAATCTCTACATTAAAAATGATGCCGTCAATATGCCCACTCTCAGCTTCAAAGATAGAGTGGTATCCGTCGCCCTTACCCGGGCCAAAGAATTAGGTTTTACTACCGTTTCCTGTGCTAGTACGGGAAATCTGGCCAATTCCACCGCCGCTATTGCCGCTCACGCTGGTTTAGACTGTTGTGTTTTCATTCCCTCCGATTTAGAAGCGGGTAAAATTCTCGGCACCCTAATCTATAATCCCACGGTCATGGCAGTTAAAGGCAATTACGATCAAGTTAACCGTCTCTGTTCAGAAGTGGGCAATACCTACGGTTGGGGTTTTGTCAACATCAATCTGCGTCCCTACTATTCCGAAGGTTCCAAAACTTTAGGCTTTGAAGTGGCTGAACAATTAGGCTGGAAACTCCCCGACCATATTGTCGCACCTTTAGCCAGTGGTTCCCTCTTTACCAAAATTTATAAAGGCTTCCAAGAATTCGTCAAAGTCGGTTTGGTGGCAGATAAAGCAGTGCGTTTTAGTGGCGCCCAAGCGGAAGGTTGTTCCCCCATTGCCCAAGCTTTCAAGGAAGGACGGGATTTTGTCGCCCCAGTTAAACCCAATACTATCGCCAAATCGATCGCTATTGGTAATCCCGCCGATGGTGTTTATGCCCTGGATATTGCCCGTAAAACCGGCGGTAATATTGAATCCGTTACCGATGCCGAAATTATCGAAGGTATTAAACTTTTGGCAGAAACGGAAGGCATTTTCACGGAAACCGCGGGCGGTACGACTATCGCCGTCTTGAAAAAATTAGTAGAAGCGGGTAAAATCGACCCCGAAGAAACCACGGTCGTTTATATCACTGGTAATGGTCTAAAAACCCAAGAAGCGGTACAGGGTTATATCGGTGAACCCCTGTTAATCGAACCGAAATTAGAAAGCTTTGAACGGGCCCTAGAACGTTCCCGCACCCTCGAACGCCTCGAATGGCAACAGGTTCTCGTCTAGAATTGGTAACGGGAGATTGATAATTATCTCCCCCGTTAGATGATAGCTACCGTCCTTTCCACTTTTTCCTTGATATCTATGGCTGTAAAAGTTCTCATTCCTACTCCCCTGCAAAAATTTACAGAAAATAACGCTACCATCGAGTGTAGTGCTAGTAGTGTCGGTGATTTAATCGAATCCTTAGAGGCAAGTTTCCCCGGTATTAAGGCCCGCTTATGCGATGAAGATGGCACACCCCGGCGCTTTTTAAATTTCTACGTCAACAGTGAAGATATTCGCTTCCTCGATGGGACAAAAACCCCTTTAAAAGATGGCGATGAAGTCAGTATCGTTCCTGCGGTAGCTGGAGGTTAACCTCCCTATAAGTTTGTTTTCCGTCAATTGTAATTAAACCCCTAGAAAGTGATGTTTTCTGGGGGCTTTTGTTTAGGTAAGTTCTAGTTAGGGTTGGCTGAAAAACCTAATCTTTGTGTCCTTTGTGCCTTTGTGGTTGTTCATATTGAATCGACACCTAAAGCATCTTTTGCCTTTTAATGTGACACATTTTAGACATTTTGGGTCCTCTGGACATCAGGTGAAAAATGTTCATAATGTTACATAATGGGCGCACGCGATGCGCCCCTACAGCCGGCACGATATTAATGGTAGGGACATAAGGCTTATGCCCTTTTTTCGGTAAGATAAGCTTATCACCTTAACTCCAATAGAACCGCAATTAAAACTATGCCTTTAAGTTGGAATGAAATTAAAAATCGCGCCATCGCTTTTCAAAAAGAGTGGCAAGGGGAGACTTCAGAAAAAGCAGAATCTCAATCTTTTTGGAATGATTTTTTTCATGTATTTGGCATTTCGCGGCGTAGGGTTGCCAGTTTTGAGCAACCGATAAAAAAAGCAGATAATAAACAGGGTTTTATTGATTTACTCTGGAAAGGAACGATTTTAGTTGAGCATAAATCGAAAGGGAAAGATTTAGAAAAAGCCACACAACAGGCTAAGGATTATTTCCCCAATTTAAAGGAACATGAGGGGAGCATCCCACTTTTGCAATAAGCAATTGTACTTAGATGCGAAATACTTATATGGCGGGCCTTTTCGGGAGTTCATAGATTTTCAAGGGTTCTCTAAATTGTGTGATTGGAACCA
>SFAQ01000100.1:0-18628 GCA_007096525.1 Microcystis wesenbergii Mw_QC_B_20070930_S4
TTAGCGATCGCTATACAGCCAACTCTAGGTCATCGCTCCACTCCAGATACAGTCAACGGTACAGACATTTTCAAGCGAAAAATGTACCCAGTAGCCTCTTTTCAATTTTTTCTGAGAAGCTCCATAAGGGTTTTGTTAATTTTTTAGTATGTCTGTATGGGGAAGTCTAGGTATATCTATCATTAAATTTCGGTTTCAGCAGCTTCTCGTAAACGGCTAATTGCACTTTTCGCCTCTTTGAGTAGGTCATTCCAATCATCTGGAGGATGACCAGTATCTAGCATTTTCCTAAAGACTCTATAAGCGTCTGTATTACTATCATAAGCTCGCTTAGAGTTTTCATCATTGACCCAAGCGAGGAGAATTATTTTACTCTCTTGATGATATCGAAAAAACAGTCGATACTGCTGAAAAAACTTGGCTCTAAACCAGTGTTTGTAATCGTCTCCAAGCGTAGTTCCCAGTCGATACTCACTGCGAGTTGGGTCTTGAGGAATAGTATCAAAGGCTAACTTTGCTATGGCAGCTAGACGCTTTGTAGCATTTTTCCTTTTATAATCTTGAGGAAACTTGTGACGCAGCTCTTCCACCTGCGTCACAAGTTCTTCAAACTGTTCGAGGAACAGAGGATGAGCAAATATGCTCCATCCATTAATCACTAGGTGCTGATCTATAGACAACCTTATTCGTCCTCATCCAGAAGTGGTGCATCAAGATCCAGATCAACGCCAGAGACCAAGGATTGAACATGATTGACTAGGTTAGAACTAATTGCCTGTATGTGTTGAGGGTTCTGTTCCAGATCTTGTGCAAGAAAATTCAGAAATTTCCCAAGCACTGGATCATTTTCTTCTGCCCCATCAGCCCGGGAAATCCATACTTTGCCGTCGGCCTGTATGTTGTAGCAGATTTTATCACGCTTATTCAAGCCAAGGGCTTTGCGAACAGAATCGGGAATTGTAGTCTGATAGCGATCGGTAAGAGTGGATTCTGGGCATGGGGCCATCGTTGCAGCCATTGCGACCTCTAAACCTGTCTGTAAAAACTAGATATTGATGGTAATGCAACTGCATTGTCTTGTCAAGTATGGAGTGACTAAATCTACAGCCTAACGGATCCGTTCACCTTAAATGTCGGCAGGATGCCCCCGTTACACCCATAAGGTTGTTGTAATAAACCTACACCTGTCAGCATCCCACACCCCATCTTCCCACTTCCCCCCGGTTGAGTTAGCGGGTTCGGCTTCGATCTGTCAGAATACAAGTATTGAAACAACCCTTTTAAGAGGCTTCATGGTGGAAGTTAAAGTCGTTCCCCCGAAACGCAATTGGATTCAGACGTGGTGGCAATCCCTGAATTCCTTATCTCGCTTACTGGTGATTGCTCTAGCTGCACCACTTATAGTTCTGAATGCCTGGGCATTATCGGCAATTTTTGGCTATTTTGAATCTTTATTTGTTATTTTACTGATAGCGGCCGTTCTATCTTTTCTCTTGGGTTATCCGGTGACTTGGTTGGAACGTCAGGGATTAAAACGGGGTTTAGCTGCGATCGTGGTTTCCCTGATCACGATTTTAATTTTTGTGGCCGTGGGAATCACCCTAGTTCCCCTAGTCTTCACCCAAGCGCAGCAATTTGTCAACAGATTGCCAGAATGGTTAGACTCGGGACAGCGCCAACTGATGCAACTAGATACCAAAATCGACACGATGAATCTACCGATTCCGATCAGTTTCGATGGTGTTATCGCTCAGTTTAATAGTCGTTTAGGGGCAGAATTGCAAATTTTAGCGGGAAGAAGCGTTAATTTAGCCCTTAATCTCACAGTTTTTACCGTGGTGCGAGTTCTTGATGTGCTGCTAACCATTATCCTCACCTTTTATCTACTTCTCCACAGTCCCGATATCTGGAGGAGTATTATCCAATGGTTGCCCAAACCCGTCCAACAACCCTTTTCCCTAACCCTACGCTTAAGTTTTCAGAATTACTTTGTCGGCCAGGTGATTTGTGCCACTTGCATGGCCCTGGGATTAGTCACGGCATTTTTATCGATTAAAGTCCCTTTTGGTCTTCTATTCGGCCTCTTGATTGGTACCATGGCCTTAATCCCTTTTGGGGGAACTGTCGGCATTGTCACGGTGACAGCTTTACTAGCTTTGCGCGATATTGGTTTAGCTCTGCAAGTTTTAGCCGTAGCTGTAGTGGTGCAGCAAATTGTCGAAAATGGTATTGCTCCCCGGATTTTGGGCAGTGTCACCGGGTTAAATCCCTTTTGGGTGTTGGTCTCGGTCTTGACGGGGGCGCGAGTGGGCGGTTTACTGGGGGTAATTGTCGCAGTTCCCATGGCAGTAATGATCAAGGAAGCTTTGGAGGTTATCCGTCAAGTGACACCAGAGGAGACAAAATACGGGATAATTAAACCCTCTCTCCCCCTAGAATCAGAATCCTCTAGCGAGGTGGTTTCTCGCTGAAGAATGACTGACGGCATAATCTAGGGCGATCTGAGCAGTAATCTTGGCCGGGAGAAATCGGCAATTTTCTCGCAGGTTCTTGGTTTTTCTCCCTCGATCGAGTTATGATATCTATATTGGTGGATTAAGTCCACTTGTCCTGATCGCTGTCCCTGACGGATGCCTTGCTGGTCTCTGGGGCCTGGCTTATTGGGAGATTAGCTAACCAATTATCTCTAAACTCGGATAATTTCTGAGAAAAGGTGATTGTCTATCCCGATAAATAAGCAAAAAATCGATATTTTGGTTAAATAGGCTACATTAACAGCCAGCTTTCTATCGTAAGCTCGAAGTTAAGACATAAAGTCAATATCACCCTCCGATTGCAATGAAAAAATGTTTGGATAGCTTAATGTTTAAGCCTTTCAGACATTTTTTTTGTGGATTGATACTAAATCCAGTTATTAAAAACTGATTTAGTAAGCTAAGACGCATTTAAACCGCTTATTCTTAGATTAGCCGAACCTCCCCCAATCCCTTTACTGTTGCCTTTTGCCTCTTGCCTTTTGCCTCGTCTCAACAAGCAATTTAAATTACGAACAGCTTATGACATGGACGAACACCAACAGACCAGAATCTGGAGAGAGCTTCAAGAAAAGTATCAGAGGGAACTCCTGGAAAAGAATTGGTAAAATATAATTAGTAGGGAGAGTATTGCTGTTAATGTTTCGCTTTTTAACGAGACGTTAACCAAGCTCAAAAGCAAAAAATAGCAGTAATTGGCCAAAAGCTCAAGGCCGATGGCTGACTGCTCTATATATCTCTCGTATTCTTTACTTGTCGAGTTCAACACGACCCCTTTATGGAATCAAGCAACCCGTCAGGGAAGACTTCCGAACCTCCTAGTCATAGGTGGGCTAATTTACTCGGAACCATGATCGCAATTCTGACCCTAACGTTACCCTTGTTAGCGATTGGATATAACTCCACGCCTAACTATACCGAAGAACCCCTTACCGGTAACACATCCTACTCCCTAACGAGGCAAATGAGGTGACAGAATTGAGATAGACGATTGCCAAAATAAAAATTTTTTTCTTCGTCCCGATCCCCCTTATGGGTAAAATTTGGATCGGAGTTAATCAAAGTGTGTTTTAATTTTGCTTGCGCTTTTAGGTGACTCTAAAGGCGCTATTGTCTTGTATTTGGAGAAAGCTTGTGGATTTATCGCGCATTCCTGCCCAACCGAAACCCGGTTTAATTAACGTTTTAGTGGAAATTACCGCCGGTAGTAAGAATAAATACGAGTTTGATAAGGATTTAAACGCCTTTGCTCTCGATCGCGTTCTCTATTCTTCGGTACAATATCCCTGTGATTATGGTTTTGTTCCCAATACCCTCGCCGATGACGGCGATCCTTTAGATGGTATGGTGATCATGGATCAGCCTACTTTCCCCGGCTGTGTGATTACGGCGCGTCCTATTGGTATGTTAGAAATGATCGATGGTGGTGATCGCGATGAAAAAATTCTCTGTGTTCCCGCTAAAGATCCCCGTTATGCAGAGGTAAAATCTCTTAAAGATGTCTCTCCCCATCGCTTGGAGGAAATCGCCGAGTTTTTCAAAACCTATAAGAATCTAGAGAAAAAAGTCACAGAAATTCTCGGTTGGAAAGATGTGGACGCAGTAACCGCTTTAGTTGAACAGTGTATTGCTGCTTATAAGTAAGGTTTACTGAAAAAGTTTGTTGGTGGGGTTAGGAGTCGGTCGTCAGAATTCAGGAGTCAGGAGATTATTTTTATTTATTCTCCCCACACCCTACACCCCACACCCTACACCCCACACCCCACACCCCAATTTATGCGAATAGAAACCTTAAAATCGGGTTTAATCGTCTCCTGTCAAGCACCAGTGGAGTCATCTCTGCACGATCCTGTAATTATTGCCGCCATGGCTCATGCTTGCGTGGATAGGGGTGCTTGTGGGGTAAGAATTGATAGTCCCGCTCATCTGAAAGCCACCCGTCAACAATTGCCGGATATACCGATAATTGGACTCTGGAAACGCAATTATCCCGATTGTTCGGTATATATTACTCCCAAATATCAAGATGCTCTCGCCATTGCCGATGCAGGTGCGGATATAATTGCCTTGGATGCCACCCCGAGAAAGCGTCCTAAGGATGAAAATTTAGCCACAATTATCGCTCGTATTCATCAGGAAACTGGTAAATTAGTCATGGCAGATATAGACTCGATCGAAAGTGCTATTTATGCTGTGGCAGCCGGTGCTGATATTGTCGGTACAACTCTTTACGGTTACACAGAAGCGACTAAACATCTACCACCGCCAAGTTTTTCTTTCCTAGAAGAATTAGTTAATAAGTTGTCAGTTCCTGTTATCTGTGAAGGAGGAATATCGACTCCAACAGAAGCCAAAAAAGCCCTAGAAGTTGGTGCATATTCGGTAGTTGTTGGCACGGCAATTACAGGGATCGATTTAAAAACTAGCGCTTTTTTACAAGGAATTTTATCAAAAGATTAATGGGAGGGAAAACCCCAAAAAGTTTAGCCGCACCTCCTAAAATAGCGACAAGCAAAGCGATTATTCAGTTATCAGATTTGAGTTTTAAGTGAGCAGTATGGATTAAGTGAGCAGTATTAAATGGCAGTTTTCTACTGTCTTTGCACCGATTACTGTTTACTGATTACTTTTAACTGGCTGTTAACTTAGTCATAACTTGGATAATATATAATCCCTATGTCAAGTGTCTGTAATAAAATTTAACCTAATCAAGGTCTGAACATCAGTTTTGACTTTATTACTGAAAATATGAGTATTTCTCGCCGTAATTTCCTCACCTTTTTAACTGCCACTGCTGGTGTCTCTTTTTTCAGTCTGCAAGAGAAAAAATATTCCTCTCTGATTAGCAGTCCTGCGATCGCTGCTAATAGTTTCGGGTTAAACTTTGCTGCAGTCAAACTGCCGATTCCGCTAAAAATTGACGGTATGAGCGATGAAAGCCAAAAAACTGCCTATCAAACCTATACAGTCCTAGATGATCTCGTTCTTCCGCAAGGATTCACCTATGATGTGGTAGCGCAGTGGGGGGATAAAGTGGGTGATTCCCGTTTCGGTTATAACAATGATTATCTATCTTTTATCGAAACCAGTCCGGGTCAAGGTTATCTAACCGTTAATTTTGAATATATCAGTGGTCGTATTTGGCTACAAACCTTTGAACAAGTGATTGGTAAAACCCTACCCGTCAAGGAAGTACGGGAAAAAACGAACGAAAGAGGCGAAATTGCCGCCTATCACCTGCAAGATGCCAGCTTAAGGGCAAAAATCGAGGAAATATCCCTAGAAGGCCTAATTGATCAGGGAATTGGCGTAATTTCCCTAGCTAAAGATCAAACGGGAAAATGGCAACGTACCTATAGTAATGCCGATCGCCGCATTACCGGTATTTCTGGATTAAAGGACGGTCATTACCTGAAAGCGACCGGCCCTGCTGTAGCAATTTTTACCAAAACCGATAAACTTGGCTACGATGACGGATTAGGGGCAAAAATTATCGGAACGTTGCAAAATTGCGCTGGGGGAACAACTCCCTGGGGGACTGTATTTAGTGCCGAGGAAAACTTTCAAGACCAAGTGACGGAGGTAGTTTTAAAAGATGGTTCCTCTTTGCATCCCGATACTACCCCCTTTATTCTCAATAGTGGGGAAGTGGATGGCCGGGGTAACGTCTTCGGGTTAGCGGGAAATAAATACGGTTGGATGGTGGAGGTGGATCCTGCCAATCCCGACGATTACGGCACAAAACACACTTGGTTAGGGCGTTTTCGCCATGAAGCGGTCGCTTTTCTCGCTCAAACGGGGCAATCCTTGGCGGTTTATTCAGGATGCGATCGCAGAGGCGGTCATGTCTATAAATTCGTTTCGGAGGGCAAAATTAGCGATATTAAAGACAAAAATAACTCAAAACTCCTAGAAAAAGGAATGCTCTACGGGGCGAAATTCAACCCCGATAAAACTGGTTATTGGATACCTTTAAATCCCGACACGGAGATAAATCCCGTCCTACCGAGTCAAATTGCCGCTAGTCGGGGGGATGGGGTGGTAGCTTTGCCGAATCCCGAAAGAACGGTCAATGAGACTAAATTACTGCTATTTAAGGACGATGAGGAGATTCTAGCCTACAAAGCTAAATATAAGACCCTCGCAGACCTGTATGAAGGTAATGGGACGGAAAAACAGGGAGCAATTCTCATCGATGCTCATTTTGCCGCTAATGCCGTTGGGGTCACTTGTACTGGTCGTCCGGAAGATACGGAAGTGGACGAGAATGGCACTTTATATATGACCTTTACCTCTGGTAGTCCCAGTGAAGCGGAGGGAGGGGCCGATAAGGCGATATTTAAGGGACCAAATGGCGAAATACCCTACGAATTTGGTTGGATTATCAGCTTAAGGGAAGATAATAACGATGCTGCTTCCCTAAGTTTTCGTTGGGATGTGGTCGCTTATGGAGGGGAACCGACAGAGAAAGGTGAGGGTTTTTCTAATCCCGATAACCTCGCTTTCGATAAACAGGGAAATCTCTGGATGGTTAGCGATATTGCCACGGGTGGGTTAAATCGAGAGATGAAAACTCGTTATCCCCAAGGGGTCCCGGTTAGTCAACGAGATTTATTGGGGATTTTTGGTAATAATAGCGCTTGGGTGTTTGCCAAGGGTCAAGAGCATCCCTATCCTTTTGCTATCGCTCCCATGGATGCGGAATTAACGGGATTGTACTTTACTCCCGACCAAGAGACGTTATTTTTGGCAGTACAACATCCGGGGGAAGCGGGGGGAATTCGTCGGGATTTGGCCTTTGAAAACCGCAAATTTGCCCTTAAAACCACTAATGGGCAGGAATTTGAACAAATGCGACAAGTACCCCTAGGGTCGAATTGGCCCAGTGGTCAAGTTAATCAACCTCCCCGGCCGGCAGTGGTGGCGATTCGGCGAATTGAGTCAAAATAGGAGATAGGAGAGGGAAGTGGGGAAGTGGGGAGAAAAAAGAAATAGATTGTTTCCTTGGAGTAGAAAAGTGATCTTTTTCGGGAAAAATCTTTAAATTAAGGACTTTAAGAGCAAGGTCGCCATTAAAATCTCACTTTTGCTGGAGATCTATTGTGATTTTGTCCTTGAGTTTGCCAAAGATGAGCGTACTATGAGAGTAGGGGGAAAAAGATAATTTTAGCGATCGATTAACAATGACTAGGGATCTCTGTAGGATTTTATTGATAGAGGATGAACCGACGACTGTTAAATTAATCCAGAGATTGCTGTTAAAGGCCCCCCAATGTTCTCTGGCTGAGGGGTTGACTTTTACCCTCACCCAAGCTCAAGATCTACAGGAAACTGGCGAAAAACTAGCAGGGGAGAAATTTGATCTCATCCTTTTAAGCTTGGAAATCTCCGCCCCCCCCGGTTTAAATATTCTAGTCAAAACCAGAGAATTAGCCGCTGCTATACCGATAGTGGTTCAAACTACTAGCAATGATGAGAAATTAGTCGTTAAAGCCTTTCAACTGGGTGCTGATGGTTATATTCAGTTAAATAATATCGATAGTAGTCTTTTAGTCTATCAAATTCGTGTGGCGATCGAGCGTCAGCAATATATTCTCAATCTTAAACATCAACAACAGGAAGAGGAATTTCGCGAACTGGAACAGTTAATCAAGGGAGGACAAACTAGCATCACGGCGAAAATGTTCGGTTCTGAGGCAATAAGGCAGAGTATTCCTGATATTTTTCAAGAATTAGTCCAAAATTACGGAGAGTTATTAGATTTAGCTTTAGAAGAACAAGCATATAAAGTGGAACATAATCTATCGGAACGACTGCGAAGCTTGGCCGATAAGTTAGGATTCTTAAAAGCTAGTCCTCGCGATGTGGTGGATATTCATACCACCACCCTACGCCAAAAAAATCAGGATGTCACCCTGGCCAAAGCGCAGGCCTACGTTAGCGAAGGTCGTCTTATGGTCTTGGAATTGATGGGTTATCTCGTCTCTTTCTATCGTAAATACTATATCGGTCTCAGCAACATTAAACTGTTCAATAACACGCAATCATGAGTCAATATCTTCTCAAACTCTACATTATGGGTGATTCAAGTAAATCCCAGAGGGCGATCGCCAATATTTTTCGGATCTGTCGCGAGGAGTTATCTGATCTTTATACGGTAGAAATAATTGATGTTCTCGAACAGCCGCAATTAGCGGAACAGGATAAAATTCTCGTAACTCCTACTTTAGTCAAACAACTTCCCCCACCCCTACAAAGAATTATCGGCGATATGTCCAATACTCAAAAGGTTCTCCTCGGTTTGGATGTTATTCCCAAAGACTCCCATCTCAATTAGGATTCACCTAAAAATTCTTCTGGTTAGGTTTTTTCTCGCTCATAAGCTCTAATCTTGATTTTATTTGATCGCCTCAGCGATATGTTTTAAAATCTGCAAAACCCTATATAGTTCTTCTCTGGAAATAAAGGGAGCAAATATCCTAGATAGGGCATAATGATGGACATTAGCTCTCAATTTGACCAATAAAATATCATCTCCATTGGTGACGAGGGCAAAGCTAGGTTTTTCTGGTTGCGGATTAGCCATCAAATAGGCTAAGGTTTGCGGTAGGGCAGTCCAAACCGATAGGGCGGTTTTTTTTGATTCTACAATTACCACCCAAAACTGATTTAACCAGACTAACACATCGATTCTACCCGATAGTATTTCTTCCCCATCATCGACGGTTAAGCTTACCGATTCCTCTGCGCGTACTCGAAAAGGCGGATCGTAAAAACCCGCAATCGCTAGTAAGGGAGAAACTAACAATAAAGTCACGGTTCCTTCTAATAACTGTCCCGCCGATCTTTGGTATAAATACCTTTGTCTTAGTTCATCCAAACTCTTTTTTTCATGGCTAGATAGGGCCAGTAAATCACTTTGCCATTCGGGAAAAAATGCTCCATCTTCTGTTAAGGAGAGATTAAATCTTGTCTCGGCCAGGGCAATAGTCGTGATCGCTTCGGTAATGGCACTCGACATAAAAATTAGCTCACCAATCTAAACAAAATTTCTCTATGAATTAAAGCTCGATCGATTAAAAAATGTTTGCGATCGCTGCTTAATCCCTCTCCATTGGCATAAAAATCAATCCAAGCATTACTAATATCATTAACTGCCTCTGGTAACTGATCTAATTCCCAACCCGGCATCGGTACTTCGGCAATTAATCGCGACACTTTCGGATCATAACTAAGGGCAAAACAACGACAATCTTCTGCCGCGGCCATAATCAAACTATGAAAGCGCATTCCGATCACCATTTCTACCCCGCGAAATAAGCCTTTTAACTGTCTTGGATCCTCTAAACTGATGATTTGATGATTTTCCCTTAATTGACGGGCTACAGCTTCACAGAGGGGCAAATCCCGCGACTTTTGAAAAGGGACTAAGAGAATAAACGCCCCCGTACTAATTTGTAAATCAATTAAAGCTTGGGTTAATTTATCTAATTTTGCTGGGGTTAATAGGGGATGGGGACGTAAATTGACGGCGATTCTTGGGGCGGGTAAATCTGATAATCCCTTGACTGATTGAGCGTCTAAAGCCCATACTGGATCGGGGGCAACAATGGGACGAATGCCCCAATCGGCAACTAAATGAGCCGATATATCATCGCGCACAGTAACTAAACTACATTGTTGCAAAACTTTTTTGGTTAACCAACGGGTAAAAGGTCTATTTAATGGTCCAATTCCCTGGCCCCAAGCAATAGTTTTTAAGCCCAATAATTGAGCAAGAGCCATTAACCCACCGTAATAAATTGGACTGGCAAAACTGGTGACATCCTGCATTAAACTGCCACCACCCCAGATAAATACATCCGCTTTTTTAAGAGTTTGAAAAACTTGCCACCAATCCCGACTAGGACAGGTTTCCACTCCATAACGTTGACTGGTTTCTCTGGGATTATTTGACAAAACAATAGGTTTAATTTCTGACGGCAACATCTGTAATAGAGACACTAATAATGCCTCATCTCCTCCGTTTCCTCTCCCATAATATCCACAAATTACTGCACGCATATATTCAGTTATCAGTTATCAGTTATCAGTCAACATTTGCCTGTCGTCTGTTCCAGTGTTTTCTTGAAAGTAGGTTTTCCCTTTTGGCTTTTTCCTTAAAAAATGTCTCTTAGTTTCTTAAGTTATGCTGTCAGCTACAAGTTAGCAGTGACCAGTTTTATTCGATTCAGTGATCAGTTTATCTATTTTCTTATTCCCACTCATAACCAATAGCTTAAACCTGATCACTGTTTACTGATCACTGATCACTGATTTAGTCGTCCATTTGCCAGGGTTCGGTGATGTTTTTTTCATCAAGGATATTTTTGGCTCTTAAAATCAAGACCAATTCACCTAGTATGGTGACATCGGGGGAACTATCAAACCATTGTAAAAAGACAGAATTATCCCTCTCCACTAGATAATAATTGTTCACGTCCCATTCAGCAAAAACTCGATCGATCACTAATAACACTTCCTCGGATCTGGTGGCAATCGATCGAGGTAATTGATCACTAGGCCATAAAATAGCTACAGGATCGATCGCTTTGAGAATTGCTTGCCAACCGGGGAGAGGGACAATCGTTTGTTTATCCCCCACCGTTACCAGTCGAAAAGGTTCCTCGACGCTCAAACTTTCTGTGTGTTTTATATCAGTTACCGTCACCGGAAATCTTCCTACTAAAGGAATAATTCTAGCTAATTCGTCCTCATCCTGTAAACGATGGACGGGCAGCAAAGGTGCGCTACGGGTGGGAGTAACGGTAAAATCTTGTAGTAAAGACTCGATCGCCTGTCTGGCCGAGTCAGAATGGGCAAATTTCAACCCTTTAGCGATTAATTTCGCTCTTTCGGCTAAATCTCGCTTTTGTTTACCCCGTTTCCAACACTGATAAGCGATCGCATCTCCAGGGTGACGGGTAAATTCACTGGGAATCTGGGATAAACGGGAAAAATCTTGGATAGCTTTGGCGATATCGTGTGCTTCAGCCACCTCAATCCTTTTTTCTGCCGCTAACTTCGCTGCCCCCAATCTTTGTTCTTGGTTGAGAATCCGCAATTCGTATAGCACATCACTGCGCGGCCCGATGTAGTAACTTAACAAATCTTCATCTGCTCCCGCTTTGATTAAACTCTCAAAAACTTGGGCAGCGACAATAATTAAATTTTGTTGGGCATTTTGAAAACCCGTTTGTTCAAAGATTAACTGGGAATCGTAGCCAGCTTTTTGCAGTTTTTGACATTTTTGCCCCCAATTCACCCAATTTCCTTCCTTATGAAGCAGCGATCGCATTAATTCGGTCGCTTCCGTTTCGCTGATTCGATCATCTGTACTGCGAGGCTGTTCTGTCATAGACAACTTGATCAAGCTACAATAACTAAAATTTATCTAATCCCTCAAAAATCTTCAATAGCAATTAAGGTTAACAGGATAGACTAGATAGTAACAGGATAGCTGACAATCACCCCCTTCGTACCTGTTAGGGCAAGTTTATCTTCAATGTCTAGATTAAGAGTTAATGGAAGCATTCCCCCCTCGTCCCCAACTAACCCCAGTCAAAGGACGATGAAAACCAAGCGTCACCCCAAAGATAGCGCCTTGGGTTTAGTCTCTACCCTCAGCTTTCCGGCGATCGTCGGGACGGCGGATATGATGCTAAAATCGGCAGAAGTTACCCTCGTGGGTTACGAAAAAATTGGCGGTGGTCACTGTACGGCGATCGTGCGTGGTAATATTGCCGATGTGCGGTTAGCAGTGGAAGAAGGGGCAAAAACCGCCGCACAGTTCGGACAATTGGTATCTAAATCGGTTATTCCCCGACCGATGCCCAATTTAGAGGTAATTTTCCCAATTGGTAGCCGTTTAGCCGAAATTGCCCAAAGTCAACGGGGTTTCAGCAAACTGAGCAATATGTCGATCGGTCTCTTGGAAACCCGCGGTTTTCCTGCTATGGTGGGGGCAGCCGATGCCATGTTGAAATCGGCCGATGTGCAGTTAGCTTCCTACGAAACAATTGGGGATGGTTTGTGTACGGCCATTATCCGGGGTTCCGTCGCTAATGTGGCCGTGGCCATTGATGCGGGAATGCGGGAAGCGGAGAAAATCGGTGAACTGCACGCGGTGATGATTATTCCCCGTTTATTGGAAGATTTAGAACATACTCTACCGGTGGCCAGCTACTGGTTAGAAACCCCCGAACCTTTACCGATGTTGTTACCCAATACCGTCCGGGAAAAACAACGGGAATTGGTCGCTTTACCTGAATTGGAAAAAACCAAAATACCGATTCGTCGCCAAGAAATGCAGGAAAAAGTGTTAGAAGAAGTGATTCCCGTGGAAGTTATCATCGATGAGGACAGTTATTAATTTTTATTTTCAACTTTGCTCCTGTGCTGCTAAAAGTACAGGAGCAAAAGGTTGAATTAGGGTTTGCTGAAAATTTCCGTATAATCTTTCGTTATAGATACATTATCTGTAACAGAAAGTGGAAGATTTAAGTAAAGAAAAGGCACAATATGACTAAAAAGAATCAATCAAAAAGATTAACGAATCAACATAAAGAGTCTAAAGGTGTGGTTGGTATATTTGGAGATGAAGCAAAATCACACGACATAACTGTTGGAAAAATTTCACTTTTTGTAATTGAACAGCTTGAAAAGGAGTTTCCTCAATTATCTTTTCAATACAAAACGAGCATAAAAAAAGAAGAAATAAACGAAGCATTAAAGAAAATTGACCCTGAATTAGGACAGACACTTTTTGTATCAAATTCAAGTATTATACCCGATGGTGGAATAATAGAAGTAAAAGATGATAACGGTAATTGGAGAATCGTTTTAGTTTCGGAAGCTAAACATCAGGGGAAAGACATTGAAAACATCAAAGCAGGAAAACTTGTAGGAGCAAAAAATGATCAAGATTTGATGGCTGCCGGTAATGCAATAGAAAGATCCCATAAAAACATATCTGAAATAGCTAATTTGATGTTATCCGAATCTCATTTTCCCTATGTATTATTTCTGGAAGGCTCAAATTTTTTAACAGAAACTATTTCAATTAAAAGACCCGATGGAAGGGTTGTAACGCTTGAATACAATTCAGGAACGCTAAATAGATTAGATAGGTTAACTTCTGCAAATTATGGAATGCCCATTAATACCAATTTGTGTAAAAATAAGTTTGTCAAGCATAAAGATAAAACAATTATGCTTCAAGCAACTTCTATATACACACAAGGAAATGGCGAAAAATGGGATGTCAAAAAAATGTTTGATATTATGCTTGAAATTTCTAAAACCTCTCTTAAAGTATTAGGCAGTGAGATATTTAATCAGATAACCAAAAGTAAATAACTAAAACAAAGATTTATTAAGTCAAAATAGGTTGAAAATGGCAAGAAATGCAACAAATGAATTGTTACAAAAAGCTAAGAAATCAAAAAGCGACGAGTTTTATACACAGCTTTCAGATATAGAAAGCGAATTACAGCATTATAAAAGTCATTTTGAAAATCAAGTAGTTTATTGCAATTGCGATGACCCCCGAATTAGTAACTTTTTTAATTATTTTACCTCAAATTTCAATGAATTAGGTCTTAAAAAAATAATAACATCTTGTTATAGAGAGCAAGTAAAAAATTTATTTAATACGGAAGAAGATGAAAAAGGTTTTTTCTTTGAATATACAGGTACAGAAGGCGAAAAAAACAAACCAACGTCAACTGACCTAGTTTACTTTAATGGAGATGGTGATTTTCGTAGTTCGGAAAGCATTGAACTATTAAAGCAGTCCGATATTGTTGTTACCAATCCCCCATTTTCATTATTCAGACAGTATGTAGCTCAATTGGTTAAATACGATAAAAAGTTTTTGATAATTGGCAATATTAATGCAATAACCTATAAAGAAATTTTCAAACTTATTAAAGAAAACAAGGCGTGGTTAGGAATAAATCTTGGTAGAGGTATTTCAGGTTTTATTGTACCTGAACACTATGAACTATATGGAACAGAAACTCGAATAGATAACTCTGGTAATAGAATAATTTCACCGAACAATTGTTTATGGCTTACTAATTTAGATAATTTTAAGCGGCACGAAGATATAAAACTTACAAAAAGATATTTTGGCAACGAAGTTCAATATCCAAAATATGACAATTATGATGGAATTAATGTTAATAAAACACAAGACATACCAATAGACTATAAGGGATATATGGGAGTGCCAATAACATTTTTACATAAATTTAATCCCGACCAATTTGAAATAATTAAATTCAGGAAAGGGAATGATGATAAAGATTTATCAGTAAATGGGAAATGTCCGTATTTTAGAATACTAATCAAGAATAAACGAATACAAACTGAATATATTGATTTAACTGACAAAGAAAGATAATGTATAACAAATCGTTGTACCTGACATTTTTCCGCTACGATCCAAAATATAGGTGAACTCGATCGTTATGCTCCAAAGCTAGTTGCTGTAGGGTGCGTTCCCTAATGTAAGTCCTACTACTCCACTAATAGATTTTGGGGAACGCACCATGTACATTGATTGAAACTGTGGGTTTAAGTGCGATACCGAAGACACTGGGTAGCACCCCTAGATGTCGTTAGGCCTTCAATCTACTTACAGATCAGAGGCAGGCATTGACAATTAATGTAGAATTAGTTAGTATGATGATCTAATCCTACCAAGCTGTCGTAAACAGTTTATGGCAATGAGTAAGAAAGTTAGCATAACCTTAGACGACGAAGTTTTGGAATTTGTAGATCGACTAGCAAGCAATCGTAGTCGCTTTATCAATGATGTTCTCTGGCAAGAGAAAAGAAGGGTTTTTATGAAAGAGCTAGAAGACGCTTATAAAGATCAGGCCAATGATCCAGAGATGCAAGCAGAAATCTCTGTCTGGGATATTGTAGTGGGCGACGGTCTAAATGCCTAATGGAAGACTAACCTATAAGCGAGGAGAGATCTGGTGGATCGATCTGAAACCCGTTGTTGGTTATGAAACCGATAAAGAACGTCCTTGCCTGATTTTACAAAACGATATTGGCAATCAAAATGGAACAACGACAGTAGTTGCTCCATTGTTGCCTGGGAAAAGGACTTATCCTTTTGTTGTCAATATTACCCCGACAGTACAGAATGGACTAGACGGAGATCGACACATCAACTTAAGTCAAATGAGGGCTGTAGATTCTCAAAGAATTAAGAATAAACAGGGTGTTTTAGAAGACGTTTATTGGGAAGAAATAGAGAAAGCAGTCTGTATTCAACTCGGTTTCAGCAAATCGCTATCGCCGTAGCCGTAGGGTGCGTTCCCTAATGTGGTTCCTACTGCTCCAGCGATCGATTTTGGGGAACGCACCATGCACATTGATTGAAACTGTGGGTTTAAGTGCGATGTGGGCTAATCTGGCTAACACGCTTTTGGGCGTGATATAGGGAAAAGTTCTGGCGATTGCGCCTAAATGGGGTGATATACCGAAAGTTGACCCATATCGTTGCTCTGGAGAGTGTTATGCAGAAAGTTTACCTAGGGTCTGCTGAAAAAGTTTTTCCTGGGGGTAGGAGTCGGTCGTCGGTCGTCGGTCGTTTCAGGCTTTGTTGCCCTAGTTTTTTGTACCAAGCGATGTACTACAAGAAGGATAATGCAAGGTTTTTGAAAGTCCCAATCCTATTTTCGCAGCATGAACATCGGACTTTAACAGGTCAAAAGCTTTATTTTAAAAGGGTTAAAAAGGAGTCAGCATAATGAAGCCTTTAGCTATAAATCCAGATTCGGTGAATATTATATCTCCATTAATTTCGCCGAAAAAAATAGAGTTAAATCCTATTCGGATAACATATAAATCCCCAGAAACGTTGAATCCTGTAATAAAACTTTACATTGACAAGCATAATACCCCTATAACATCAAATTTTAAGTTGAATAGACAATCCTCCGGAACCAGTGTACATAGCTAATATGTTGACATAAGCGATAATGCAGCTATAGATCTGTAGGCGGATTCCGTTCTCGTTTTTGGTGATTAGATTATCCAACTTTAGAGGCATTTTTAAAAATTTCCACAGGAGTTCTATTTGCCATCTTTGGATGTAAATTTCGGCCACTTCTTCATTGCTAACTGCCCCTTCTCCTTCTAGAGGTAAATCTGTCGCCAGCCGAAATTCTGTTTGACTTTCTAGGCTAGGTCGCAAAAAGCGACTACTCTTACTTCTATTTGTCTTTTATCTTTTCCGAGTTTACACTGGCCATTTTCGAGCATATCTAGGCTAATATTATTTTTCACTCTCAAGACAAAATGCTGGTCACTACTCTCTAATAATTCGGTGATTCTTTGATTAGAAGCAAATCCTCTATCCATTACGCCAACTCCATTTACAGGAATTGCTTCTATCGTTTTTCCTCCTTATGAGCGAGTCATGACCTTGACCAAAATGGATGAGGATTCCGACCACCTCTGTTGTGATACTATTGAGACCGGAGAATAGTTTTACTTGATGCCATCCTTGCGACCATAGTAGTTTACTGGTTAAGCTAATTATTGTTGAGTCAATAGGAAATAAAGCTCGCGCATTCTCTATTCCTTTTTTGGCAACTAAACGCTTATTTAATTCGACAATGACTTTCTCAAACGGACTTGTTTCTCTAATTTTGCTTGCCTGAGAAAATGTGGATAAATTTACATTAATTCCTTGAAGTACCATTCGACTGCATAAGTCCCTCATACTGACGATGCTTTTATCTAAAGCAAAACCAAGCCAACAGGACAAAAATGTAAAAGTGTCTAAAGCGGGGTAGTCATTTTTAGGCAGTGGTTTGAGAAGCTCTTTTATGAGTTTTGAGAAATTCGTCATCAGGGCAAACTCCCTATTGTGAGGGTAATAAGTTGTCTAGATTCTATCTATAATAGCATTTTTTGTCTGACTTTTCTCAACGTTCAACACTTCTGGTTTAACCCAATTCATAATTGTCGGATGATGGACGTTTTTAACCCTTTCGATGGCTCGAAAACCCAGACCATTAACATACATTTTCAGACATTCCCGTTTCATTTCTTCAAAAATAACCTCTCTGGGGTTCATAAACCTCTATAAATTGTCTTCCGCAGTTCACACAAATATAGTTCTGTTTTCCTTTTTTATGACCATTTTTATTGATATGATCGGATTGACATTCAGGACATTGCATAATTTCTGCGCTTGATAAGGGTTATTTTTGGTAGCTCGCCTTCTCCCTTGGTCATACCCTAAATCAGCAACGCCCTATTTTCTTGCACTATAGCAGTCGTCAGAGCCATTAGGACGCAGAACAGAGAAAACCTCAAATCTTGAAACCCGTCCTCCCATGGCCAAACCCTACAGTTATGACTTTCGGCAAAAAGTGATCTGGGCAATTGAAAATGATGGCTTCAAAAAGTCGGAAGTCAGTGAGATGTTCAATATCAGTCGTAACACTTCTGGATTTATGGTTAAAGCGGCGAACAGAAACGGTAGATTTTCAAGCCAAGCCCAATCTACCTCCCGGTCATAATCACCAAATTACCGATTGGGATAAATTTCGGGAATTTGCCCAGGCCAATGGGGACAAAACTCAAGAGGAAATGGCCGAACTCTGGCCCGGTGATATTAGTGCTAGGACGAGCTCACGAGCTTTAGATAAAATTGGCTTCACTCGCAAAAAAAACTTTTGGTTATCAAGAAAGAAATGAAGAAAAACGACAGAAATTTGGCGAAGAAATCTCACAACTGCACGATAAAGACCTAGTGTATATTGATGAAGCTGGCATGGATAATCGGGACAATTACGAGTAGGGGTGGAATGAAAAAGGAAAGCGTTTTTATGCCTTAAAATCAGGAAAAAGAGCCGGTAGAGTCAAGATGATTGCCGCTCGATGTGATGGAAAAATATTCGCCCCTTTTACGGTAGAAGGAGCTTGTAACCGTCTGGTTTTTGAGACTTGGTTAGAACATTGCCTAATTCCCTTACTGACACCAGGAAAAACTCTAGTGATGGATAATGCCGCTTTTCACAAAG
>SFAQ01000101.1:0-69896 GCA_007096525.1 Microcystis wesenbergii Mw_QC_B_20070930_S4
CTTCGTAGCGTTGTTTATAACAACAGGGCAACCAATCCCAATACCACCGCCCGCACCCTTGAGTTTGTCCTCGATGATGGGCAAGCTCACAGCAACACCAGTGTGGTAGCAACGGCAACTGTTAGTTTCAAACAAACTGCGGCCACTGTCACCTCCCCAACTGTTACTTCCCAACAAACCGCAGCCTCTGTCACCTCCCCAACTGTTACTTCCCAACAAACCGCAGCCTCTGTCACCACCACCGTCAGCACTGAAACAGCGCAGGATAATTCAGTATTCTCTCTCGCTGAACTGGATGGGATTAATGGGTTCACAATTTCCGGCACTACTGAAAGCGAAAATTTTGGCTTATTGGTATCAGGAGAAGGTGATTTCAACGGCGATGGATTTGATGACTTAGTTATTAGTGCCCCCTATGCCGATCCCAACGGCAATATATCGGCAGGAACTGCCTATGTGGTGTTCGGCTCTGAGGAAGGAATTCCAGCTAACCTCAGAGCCTCTGACTTAGATGGCAGCAATGGTTTCGCCATCCCCGGACTGGCGGCACTCAATCGTTCGGGGCGATCATCTGCCATTGTCGGTGACATGAATGGCGATGGATTGGACGATCTAATTATTGGTGCGCCCTATGCTAGTACCCAAGGAGACAACGTGGGAGAAGCCTATGTCATTTTCGGCAGTACCTCGCCTTTCCAGGCTTCTTTTGACCTAGCTACCCTAAACGGCAGCAATGGTTTTACCCTATATCCGTTAATCTCTCAGACTCCCAATACTTTGAGCAGTGGTATTGAACCCGATACTTCGGAAGGAGGACTCGGCCGCTCAGTCAATAGTGCCGGGGATATCAACGGCGATGGGCTAGAAGATATCATTATCGGCTCGCCCTTTGTCAACAGCAACGCCCCACGAGCCGGAGCAAGCTATGTGGTTTTTGGCACCACATCTCCCTTTCCAGCAACGCTTGACCTATCTACTCTCAATGGCAGTAATGGCTTTGCCCTTACCGGTCCGCCTCAACCCGATTCGCGCTTTGGCCGTGCCGTCAGTACGGCGGGAGATTTTAACGGCGATGGCTTTGATGACCTGATTATCGGTGCACCTGGAGGTTCCTATGAAGCCGCTGGCAGCGTATATATAATATTTGGCAAGGCGGGGAGTTTTCCCGCCGTCTTCAATACTTCTCGGCTTAATGGCAATAACGGCTTCGCCATCCCCGGCATCATTCCAGGGGGGTTTTAGGGCGGAATTTGGTCAGTACCGCAGGGGATGTCAATGGTGACGGTTTTGCTGATGTAATTTTTGCCGCGCCCTTTGCCGATCTCGAGGGAGAAAACTCAGGTCAAGCTTATGTCCTCTTCGGTAGTAATCAGCCTTTCTCCCGTTCCTTCGACCTAGCGACCTTAAACGGTAGTAATGGTTTCGCCCTCAGCGGTATTGAGGGCGATCGCACTGGCTTTGCCGTCAGCGAAGCGGGGGATATCAATGGAGACGGCTATGGCGACCTGTTGATCGGGGCTCCCAGCACTGATGGCAGCACCTACGTCGTCTTTGGCTCACCGAACCCATTTCCTGCCAACCTGGATCTTTCGCTCCTTGACGGGAGCAATGGTTTTGTCCTAGAAAGCGTTCTTGACGACTACAACGTCTTGGGGCGAGGGGTGAGTGCCGCAGGCGATGTTAACGGCGATGGCATTGATGACCTGATTGTCGGCGATCCTCGAGCTAACGCTGGCGGGATCGTTGATGCGGGTCAAGCTTATGTCATCTACGGCAATCTCCGCCCCAGCCTGGATTTGAACGGTACAGCCGCTGGACTGAATGGGACAGCCACCTTTAGCGGCACTCCTGTCGTCCTCACCGACAGTGTCAATCTCAGCTTGAGCGACACCAACAACACCACCCTGGCTGGGGCGACAGTGACGATTACCAATCTCTTGAATGGCAGTGGGGAATCCCTAACGGCTAACGCGACAGGAACCAATATTGCCGTCGCCTACGATGCTGCTAAAGGAACTCTCAGCCTCGGTGGCCGGGATTCCCTAGCTAACTACCAGCAAGTGCTGGGAACTGTCACCTAAAACAATACGGCAGCAACTCCCAACACCACTGCCCGCACCATCGAGTTTGCCGTTCACGATGGATCGGTTTTCAGCAATGTCAGCCAAGTGGCCGTCACGACACTCTCCTTCAACCTACCTAACTCGATTCAAGGTACTGCTGGTGCTGATACCTTAAAGGGGACAGCGGGAGACGATCTCATCTCGGGACTGGCAGGTAATGACACGCTGCAAGGGTTGGGCGGCAACGACGTACTCCAGGGCGGTAACGGTAATGACAGTCTCGCCGGTGGCGCGGGTAATGACAGTCTCACCGGCGGCGCAGGGAACGACCTTCTCGTCGGCGGCTTGGATGACGATCTACTGCTAGGCGGTGCGGGGAACGATCGCTTTACCTATCAGGCTTTGAGCGATCGGGGTAACGGTGCTGAGGTGATCAGTGATTTCGCCGCCACTGGCGATACCTTAGTTTTGACCCAACTATTTAGCAGTCTCAACTACCAAGGCAGCAATCCCGTAAGTGATGGCTATCTGCGGTTTCGACCGCAAGGGGTCAATGTCCAGGTACAAATTGACCCTGATGGTGCGATCGGAGCGGGCAGTTTCACAACCCTGGTGACAGTGAACAACCTCACCCCCACCGACTTGGTGGTTGGCGGCAACGTTCTCTTCTAGCCTCTGAATGGGAGACAAGAAAATCAGAGGAACCGATGTTCGTCCCACACCTGGGCTGTTTCCACCAGATTTAGTGTTTGCAGCGGGAGTAGGGGCACAACGTTTGTATATTAGCCAGCTTGAAAAATTAGTCGTAGTCCGCCAATCAAAAGGAGTTCGAGATTCTTTACTCAAGAGAAGAAGATCTGGTTTTTCTGACAGAGAATTTTGGCAGGCACTTAAATCTCAGTAATCAACATAGATCTTTCAACTAACTTGTTCTGGCTCTCCCGGCTCTCTTGGATTTGGTGGGTAAAATGTACTCTAAGATACAGTCCTGCTGGCGAGGGAGTGGAAGGAACCACACCAGACACAGAGGACACAAAGATCGATCCTATGTAAGTTAAACTTATCACACAAAGTCGAGAAGAGCCAACTTGCTTTTTTGACTTCTGGTGAGCCTTACTTAGCAAGGCTTGCTTTGTGGATTATTTTATGCTAGAGTATATGGCGTAGTGCTTTTCACATTACAACATTATTGATGTATCGACAGGTTTTGCCAACAAAGGGCTTAAGCCCTTCGCCCATAGATCATTCTGATAAAAACGGCTCTAGAAGCTCCGTTACTCTTAGATTTAGTCGAAACGAACTTAAACTTTACCTGCCATTTCAGGGCAACGAGGTAACATGGATTTTATGATTAAACCTAGAATTGATATAATTAATATCATTCCTTTCTATCAAGTTTTTTCTGATTCTGTGAGTCAGGAAGATGAGGTTAATTTTTACTTTGATTTACTGTCAAATAATCAATTTCAATTAACTCTCAGTGGAATGACGGCTGAGATCAATGTCTTATTGCTAAATTCTCTAGATCAGGTAAGTGATTTTTCGATCAACGAGGAGAATAAAGACGAATCTCCAGTTCAAAGCTTAGATTCAGGAACTGACTATATCTCGGTCCGAACCAATTTAAATCTATCAATCCCGATCAATTATAATCTAGCCGTTTCTGCGACTAACATTATTGATCGAAGACCTGCTCTTCCTGAACCAGAATTCGAGTCCTTAAGTTTTCAAGCAGTGTGGCAAGCGGATGGTGGGGCAAGTGACATAGATAAATACAGTTCTGACGATACGCTCGAAACGGCAAAAACACTTGGCTTACTTGATGCCACTCCTTTTTCTCAAAGTTTTTTCGATTTAGTGAATCAGCAAGACAAGCTAGATTTTTACAACTTTGATTTACTATCAAAAAGTCAATTTGAATTAACGCTCAGTGGAATGACGGCTGATGCTAATGTTTTTTTGCTAGATTCTCTAGGTCAGGTAATTATTGATTCTTCTCTAAACCAGGGCAATCGAGACGAATACATAACTCAAAGCTTAGATTCGGGAACTTACTATATCTTGGTTCGAACCAATCGCAACCTATCAGTCTCTACTAATTATAATCTAACTGTTTCTGCTACCTACATAGTTGATGATGTCCTCGTTTCTAACCCAGAAGTTCCTCTTGTCGATCCAGAATTTGATTCCTTAAGTTCTCAAGCAGTTTGGCGGGCTGATAATGGAACTCTCCAGGTGGCTCCTATCGATCCTGAAACAGGTTTTCTGCTTTTAGATCAAGTAAAAGTTATCGATAATGGTTTACCCTCATTGGGAAAAACTGAAAATGGACCAGAATGGGGCTACGGAAACAGCTTGAAAATTGTATATAATCAGACGGTTAATGACAAGATTGTTTTTAAGAAAGCCGAATGGACTGGGACAAACTGGAAGAAAGAATTGATAATTGATTCAGCGGGAAATCCACTCGAAGGAATTAGCCCTCTAACCCATCTAGATGAAAATTTTGGCTTGTTAAGTTATCTGAAGGATATTAAAGTGGGAAACAAAACCCTAAGATTGTCGGCGTGGACAGACTTAGACAATCCGGGTATAGGTGGAGTCTTACCTGGAGAACGCAGGAGGTGGGTCGAAGGTGAACGCTCCATTTTGCTAACTCAAGAAGTCAGCGGTTACGAACAACTTTTCAAATTCAATATTGACAATAATAGATTGGAACAGCTGACCTTCGATGCGACCGACAAAGTTGGGGATGCCTTCATGTTTCGAGCTCCAGAATTTAACAATGAGTTGATATTTTTCGTAGGAGAGACAACGATAGATAATAACTTACGTCCTAACCGACATTCAGTTTATCGTAAAGTTAATGGAAAATGGACTAAAATACAAACGCTTGTGAGTCCTGTGCCTGAATTACCTATTATTACAGGACATGAACCTTTTACTATGAATGGCTACTCCTACATTGCATTTAATATTAGCAAAAGCGGACCTAATGGAGAACGAATACTAGATGGTAGTCAACAGGTGTGGTTCTCAAGCGTAGGCACAGGAGAAGAAGACGCACTCGTGACATTACGTCGAGTTAGTAGCGATAATGGAACGATAAACTCAACCAAAATTCCCGATCCTGAAGCTTATGTAACTCCCAATCAAGATAACGCGTTTATTTATTATTCCACCAGTGAAGTAGCGGGTGGTGTTTCAACGCTTCATCGAGCTGATACAGGACTAGGACTGGGAAGCAACTCAATATTCGGCTCTGAAATACAAACCAATGTGCCTTTTGTTGGTGATTATAATTTTATCGGATGAAACATTTTAAAATTGTTTGTTTGAGTATAAAATTAACAGCGTCAACTGTTTATTGCCAAAGAGGAATCTATGATGTCTGAGTATCCTACAAGAAAAAAAAATTCACTGAAGGCTAAAGGGTTAGTAAATGCTTATCTAATCTCCAGCTTAATTTTTCTTTATGTCCTTTTTACTTTTGAGGTTGCTGTTCAAGTTGCTCAACAACTCAATCTTACTCCTCAACTCAAGATTGCTATTATGATTTTGATGTCTTCGGCAATAGCTATTGTAGTTGGATACCTAGTTTATCGGATTGAATCAATAATTCACCAGCAATATGGCCAAGGCATAAAGTGGCTACGCTTGGATTTAGTCAAAGCTACAGAATATGAAAATAAAGATATAAATGTCGATTTAAAGCTACCGAAAGAATTAGTAGATTTGGCATCTCATTGGATTGAAGTTAACAATGTTTTTGCCGAAGAACGTAAGCAATTGTTAGAAAAAATTAGCGAACTACAACAGGAAGAAAAATTATTACAAGAACAAGTCAAAAAACTAGAAACTGCACTCCAGAAGTCAGTTGATACTCCAGTTTATACAATCACAGGAAATGAGTCAACTGCGAATGATTACTCTGAAGATCAAGTAAGTCAATTTATCGCTAAAATGCAGCGGGATTTTGAATCTGAAACTCATTCTGTGGTTTGTTTAACTTCGAGTACACCTGAAGAGATCAATAGTTACAAAGAACAATTAGAATATCGAGTTTCTTGGCTACAAGTTTTACTTGAAGAAGCCGAAAAAGAGCTTAAATTGCTGTACATATTGTTTACCTATTGATTGAGTATCAAAAATTTATTCGTATCCTAAGTCTCTGGCTAACTCGATAACCTTGGGAGAAAACCCTCTGCCATCACTTCGCCAGGGAAGACTACCTTCTAGTTTAGGCATTTTAATATTTCTCGGTCTGAAAACTGGATTTTTCATAAAGTTGGGGTCGTTTCCAAACTGCGCCCCCAAAGGACCAGGTGAGGAAAAGGGAGAATCTTCTGGATGCAACATAGCTTCATAGGCGGCGTCGCTCCAGGAGATTTTCAACCAATTAGAAATCATTTCAAAGTAATGGTGGGGGTTTCCTAAAATGTCCTCTCCTCGCAAACGCATTTGTCTTTCGGGAGCAATGGTTTTCATGAATTCCATAATTCTATACTGCATACGATACCAAAGAAACTGATAATCAAGAACTGGTTTGTCTTGAGAAGTATCTAATGTATTAATCATAGTGGGGTTAATTGTTTTCGTATCAGAGATACTAAAAACTTTCTTGATTATGGTTTTTCCATAGCGAACATTCGGCATTAGATTCATAACGGATTCTCCCTGGGCTCTAGGATGGCGAACTAAATGTAAAAAATAAGCATCAGGAAAAGTTTCTCGGATGCGAACAAGACTCTCAGGAAACAGAGAGTAAGCAGGAGATTTATCAACAATCCTGAGAGGCTGTGCTTTCTTGCATAATTCCCAATAAATATCTGCATTGCTCCAATGGTAGCGATTCATCAACCACCGATGAGCCATCTGAATAGATTCAATAGTTTGTTCTCCAGCAAAAAGTTGAGCAATGACTCGATGTAAACCGTGAGTCCTTCGGAACTGTCCCTCATCTTTAAATATTTGCAAGTAATTTTTCACAGTATCAGTATAGAATAGATTGAGTTCTGCTACTCCATATAAGTCTGGGTGTTGACCTAGCATACCGCAAGTCAATGAGGTAAAAGAACGAGGAGAAGCGAGAATAAAAAGAGGCTGTTGAACTGACATAATCTAAAAGCAAGTGCAGTAGTCGGACTATTAGAAAGGAGATGCTTCGACTAATATAGTCTATCACAATTTTTAGTTAAATTGTCAGGAAGCGACTCAGTTGCCCTAGTGCAATTCCCATTCTTTCGAGTAAACCTTGCCCTGGATTCCTCTTTTTTCTAAAGGGATTTTTAGCCCACCGTCACTCACGATAGTGATCCAGATTGTGGATGGTATTGGCTGATTGACAGGCACTGAGCGATTGTTTAATATGATACCTTAGATATTAACTAACTAGATTTATCAGTATGGTTACTTCGCCTAGACAGCGACCCTTTGACCCATCTCCTCCTGCTGGACTGAAATTTCGGAACTTCTCACAGATCTGCGAAAATGGTTTTGGCGACGGACACAACACCCATGCCCACTCCATGGCCTGGTTTAACAATCATTTATTTGTCGGCACAACGCGCTCCCTTCTGTGTGCCCTCAAGTTACATCGCTGCATAGAAGAATGGGGTCTGGAGGTCTGGCCAATTGAATGTCCTGATGACGTAGAAGGTTTGTATCAACTGGTGGACCGGCGCTCCCAAATCTGGCGTTACAATCCGGTCAAACAAGAATGGAGACAGGTATATCAAGCGCCATTGGTGGAGGGGATTGATGGCAGCATGGTGCCGCGGGAAATGGGCTACCGCCACATGATGGTGTTTCAGGGAGCATCCGATACCCAACCAGCCCTGTATGTGGCGAGTACCTGTCCTGGCCGAGCGCCTGGAGCTTTAATCTTACGGTCTGAAGATGGCGAGACTTTCCAGCCTGCTTCTGAATATGGTATTGTCGGACTGCCAATTACCAGCATCCGGTTTTTAGTCCCCTTTCGCGGCAAGTTGTTTACTTCACCCACCGGCTCTCGCAACAGCAAACACAACACCTCAGACTACACTATCATTTACGAAAGCAATGACCCGCTGGGAGGAAAGTGGCAGCCCTGTAGCCTCAATGGTTTTGGCGACGAAACCAATGAAGCAGTGTTCAGTGTCTGTGCCTGGGGCGACCGACTCTATGCTGGCACTTTCAATTGTACTGGCTTCCAAGTTTGGCGGACTGACTGTACCGGTGAACCGCCCCATGAATGGGTTAAGGTCATTGACCAAGGGGCCTATCGCGGGCCGCTCAATCAAATTGCCGCCTGTATGATGGTGTTTAATGATGCTTTGTATGTGGGGAGTGCGATTCAAAACTCTGGGTATGATATTATCAACCGCATTGGACCGGCACCTGGAGAACTGATCCGTATTTTTCCCGATGATAGCTGGGAACTGGTAGTGGGAACGCAGCGACAGACTCCCCAAGGCGAAAAACGTCCTATCAGTTATCTACAACCCGGATTTGGCAATTTCTTTAATGGCTATTTTTGGCACATGGGAATTCATGACGGTTGGCTCTATTTAGGAACTTGCAATGGCAGTGTTATTCTCTCTTGGTTCGATCAAAGTAAGCTCGAAGAGCGAGCGCGACACTATTTGAATAAAGTCGGACTGGAAAATCTCATCAAAAATCAAAGCGGCTTTGAATTGTGGCGCAGCTGCGATGGTGAAAATTGGCTGCCAGTAGAACAACACGGCTTCGGCAATCCTTATAATATTGGCCTGCGAAATTTAGTTTCGACTCCCCACGGATTTTTTGCAGGTACGGCCAATCCTTTTGCACCTAAAATCGCCGTTAGGGAAAATGGCAAGTGGGTCTATACTGACAACCCGCGAGGAGGGCTAGAAGTCTGGCTCGGTAGGCTGTAGTAACCTTTAACTTACTGTCAGCAGAAGTCCGCCGATAAATCGGCGGGAGTGTCAATTTTAGTCCAGTCCGTTACTTAATCTTAGTACGTTTTTTGCGGCTCTTAAAAGCCATCAGCACGGGATTGAGCAAGAAAGTATCTCTAGGTAAACTTAGAAGATAGCTAATAAACTCAGCCACCCTTTCTGGGGGAAGAGCGTAAGTTGGTTTAGGCACACTTGGGCCATTTTGATTCCACAGAGGTGTATCAATGGCATCTGGTAAAATAGTCTGCACCCGCACTCCCCAAGCAGAAACTTCTTCCGACAGGGATTCAGACAGTCCAATAATGCCAAATTTGGAAGCGCAATAAGGGCCATCGAAGGGCCGACCTTGACGGCCAGAAACTGAAGAAATATTAATAATATCCCCTTGTTTCTGTTCAATCATAGTGGGGATAACGGCTCGATTGCTCAAAAAAGTCCCAGTTAAATTAGTTTCCACCACTGCCCGCCATTCCTCCAAAGAGGTTTGCCAGATTGTTTTCAAATCCTCTCCTACTCGCAGAATACCAGCGCAAGCAATGAGGTTGTCAATCCGCCCGAAATGATCTACTGTCTTGCTGGCCATTGCCGCCATATCATTTTCATCACAGACACTAAGTACCAAGCTCAGAATTTGCTCTGGTGGAGCAATTGTCACTAATTCTTCGACGGCACTAGCCAATTTTTCTGGATTGATATCTACCAGTACCACTTTATGATGTTGGCTCAAGAGTCGCTTGGCACAAGCAAGACCAATGCCTCCACTAGCTCCTGTAATAATTGTGACTTGATCAGACCCTGTTTGCTCGCTCATAGTTGAATTTTCTCCTTGACAATCCCCTCGATTATCTTTCTAAAACAGGAAGTAGGTGGGGGTGGACAATTACAGTATCGTCTTGCTGTTTGGTTAAATAAACAATAATTTCTGCCACATCTTCTACTCTGAGCAGTCCACCATAACGACGGGCTAACGCAGTTTTAGCAATCATGCCAGTTTCTACCAAACCAGGAAAGATTGCTTGCACACGAATACCATAGGGACGCACCTCTTCAGCCAGGGATTCAGTTAATCCTACCACGCCAAACTTGGAGGCACAATAAGCGGGAGCGTAAGGTTCCCCCCTTAAGCCATAGGGTGTTGTTGACGAGCAAATATTCACAATCTGACCCGATGCTTGTGAGATCATGATCGGCAAAACGGCACGATTGCTTAAGAATACTCCTGTTAGGTTAACTTCCAAGAGATCGTGCCATTCATCTAAGGAAAGTTCAGTAGTCGGACGGGGCAGTGAACGATCTGATCTGACTTTTTTCCCCAATCCAGCACTGGCAACAAGTAAGTCAATGTTACCAAAATGGGCGACTGCTTGGTTGACCATTTCCTCCATATCTGCTTCCTTCCTAACATCTAGTGCTAGTCCGAGATGGAAAGCTGGAGAAGGATTGCATTTATCATTGATTAAGTTGAGAGTCTGCTCAATGCGATCAGGGTTGGTGCCGACGACGACAACAGAAAAGCCTTGCCCAGCAAGAGCTAAACAAGTCGCTCTACCAATGCCTCGACTGCCACCTGTAACAATTGCCACTTTCTGTTGATTAGACATGGACTGTTATTTCCCAATTTTATCAAGTCGTGACGGAGATGCTGTTGTAGAAAAGCAGTAGTTATTACTATTTTTCTAAAGCTGGACTTACAAACAACTTTCTCTCTAAAAATCGATTGTCCTTCTGGCAAAAATTCAAGATCACTTGCACAAATTGATCGGGTTTAATCACGGGAAAAAAGTGTCCTACTTCTGGAATAATTACCTCCGAACAATTGGGAAGTAAGTTCTTTAACTGGGAGCAAGTCGGCAGACAGTGAGACTTCTCTCCATAAATTGCTAGAGTTGGTTGAATAATTTGTGACAATTTAGCCGTCGTTATTTCAGTTTCCTGCTCAAATTCTTGCTTGGCAGCAGTTGCCATCAATTTTTGCCATCGCTCCTTTCCTTTTCTGCCCATATCACGGTTTTTTAAGGAAGGTTTGGTCAGTTCATTGACAGTTGTATTTAACTGGTCGAGCAGGTGAAAATCAATAATCTGATCTTCTGACGGCAGGGGCGCTCCTTGTTCTAGAAGTTTTTGTCGCCAACTCTGCCAATGAGGCCAATCCCGCAGCCGCATCTTGGCTTGCAAGCATTGTAATTGAGTATCTGCTACTGTCAGAGACTTAACTTGGTGAGCATGGTAAATGCTATAAAGGAGAGCAACCCTCGCTCCAAAACTATGGCCGACAAGATGAGCTTTTTCGACTTCGAGATACTCAAGCAGGACTCTCAGGTCTTGTACCATCCGAGTCAGAGTATAGCCAGAGTCAGATATTGTACTTTTGCCATGGCCTCTGAGGTCATAAATAATCACGCGGTAGTGCTGGGCAAGGGCAGAAGCGATACCGGGATACCAAAAAGCTAGGTTAGCTCCTAGCCCATGGATAAGTAATAAATCTTCCCCTTCTCCCAAGCACTGGTAGTTTAAAGATATTTGGTGGACTGGATCAACTTGAACTGTAGGCATTGTCTTTAACGGGTAAAGTTGAGAAAGTTAGATTAGACATCTCCGGAAACTGGGATTTTAAATCGGTATCATAACGGTTATAACCCAATTCTGGGAGATGTTTAATCAGATTTATTCCATATAACCCAGTAACTGAAGTTGATGGAGAAGAGCCTCCTTTTCAGTCTCAGAAATTTCTGCTTCCTCTTCGTTACTTTCCTGCTCCCAACTGTCAGAGAAGTCTTGATAATTAATGGGACGAGACTTAAGAACTTCAGGTTTGAGAACTTCTTGGGGAACTCTTCCTTCTAGATTAGTGGGAATTGGCAGTTGCAAGCAGTATAACAACAAAGGCGTAATATCAAGAATAGATAGGGGCTGTAATTGTTGGCCACTGACAAAATCGGGACCAGAACCGATGAAAATTCCAGCCGGCCGATGAGTTCCATCGGGTTTGACTCTAGGTCTGACGACCTCTGTTGATTTCAAAATGGAAACAAAGCCCCCATCCCGCAACCTGACAGTCATGTCAGGGGAATTTTCCGCTTCTGGTCTTCCAGCAAGTTTAGCTCGGTTTAAAGTGACTTCAAGAAAGATCGGTTCCCCGTCGTCCGGATTTCTGTAGTCAAGAAGTTGTTGCTGCAAGCTTTGGCAAAATTGCTGGTAATCTTCTTTTTTAACACCATGATTGAGAGGAGTCTCTTTCTTAATGTAAATTCCATTGCTGCTAGGGGTAGGGCAATAGGCAATGGTCTTCTGCCAGTCAATCAGCATGAGATGATCTTTCATCCTGTCTGCTGTTAACTTGCCGTCCGTATCCGTCTGGGCTGTTTCCCCCCAAGTTAGGTATCCTTGACGGGCTAGCCATTCATTGAGATAAACAACTTCTGTTGTCGTGCCGAATCCATGGTCTGAGGTCAGAAGGACATTAGTTTCCGGTCCTGCCAACTGCACCAACTGCTCGATCATGCCATCTAACTCTCGATAGTGCTGAATACAGAGTTCTCGAATTTGGCTCTCTTTTGGATCGGCATCAGTCCCCATCAGTGGAGGATAGAGATAGCGCCAGAAAAAGTGTTGCAGCTTGTCGGGACTGTCCAGGACAATGGCAGTTAAATCCGTGGGATCGTTTGTCATCAGATAAGCGAGTAAATCAGCCCAAGTTTTCGTTCTCTGGGAATGAATGGCGATCCAATCTTCGTATTCTTCTTCTGGTATGCCTTGAATGGTTTTCTTTTCTTCCGTGATATCCATGCCTAAATGTTTGTAGTCAAAATTAGGCAAGTTTTTGATGGTATCAATTAGTTGAGAGGGGTGGGTGGCACTCCGTAAATGCTTCCAAGTGACGAAACCAGAGATGGAATAGCCGTCAAGAGGCGGGGGAGGAGCCATGCCAAAAAAGTTCAAAGCCGTTACTCGTTTGCCATAGCGATTGGCCATCGACCAGATTGTTTCACAGCGAACATTGCGGGAGTCATTGACCTTGAGAAAGATTTGTTCGCCAACCTGTTCAGGATACAAAAAATCGTGGATACCGTGAGCATCGGGACTCCTGCCAGTGATCATCGATATCCATCCAGGGGGGGTGAGGGGATTAGGGGTTGACATTAAATCTGCCCACACTCCCTGCTGGACAAATTGCCGCAAGAATGGCATGGTACCATCCTCCATCAAAGGATTCAAGAGAGAGAAGGTCGCTCCATCGAGTCCAATCATCAAAACTTTATTCATAAAAATCCTCTTTCAAAGAATCCCACGCGTTTACCCGTGGGAGTATCAAGTTCTTACCTATTGGTTGTTATAGTTATTGCAGATTTTTGTGGAGGAACTCAACAATTTCCTTCACTTCAAGTTCATTAACGTAGTCTCCCTCCCTCATGAATAGTTGCTCAAAGGGCAATCCCTTGCGCTCAAAATTTTTTTCTAGGGCAACTACCAACTGCACCACATCGATCGATTCAAAAGCCAAATCTTCCATGAGGCGAGTCTCTGTATCTATTTTGCCGCCATCCTCCAATTCCCAGTCGGCCGTCATATTTTCTAAAACAGCAATTACTTGGGCTTCGATATCTTCTTGGCTAAAAATTAAACTTTGTTTCCCAGACATAAATTAGTTAACCTCACTATTCTCAACAACAACTGAACAAGAATTAATGTTGTGTTCACATTATAGTCATTTATCTACTATTGTCAAAGGTTGCCTGTTAGTTTTCTTGATTATCAATACTTGGTTCAACCGCAGCGGCGACAAAAACGTTCTGATTCTGGCTGATTGAAACCTCAGGCACTACTCCCATCCTCTCCAGTGGAGGGCAGTACACTTGCAAGTTACCGCTCTCGGTGGGGAAGAGTTGCACGTCTAGGGGGCCCAGAGCCAAGTCAAATTTTTGCAAGGCAAACTGGCGAATAGTTTCCTTGGCCACCAAACTCCCTAAGAGCCACTGCTTACGATCGGAACCCTGCTCTGGTAAACTGTACCAAAATTCTCGCTCTGATTGGGTGAAAATCAGGTGAGCGATGATATATTTAATCACCCCTCCCAATTCGTCTAAAAAGTTGACGGGAACTAAGGTCAGCCGACGGGAGAGCATACCTACTTCCTCTTGCCAAGGCTCGGACCAGTAGGCCACTTGCGGCTCCCGGCGGAGTTGATGATACTCCAGAGGGACACGAATAAAGATTTCCAGTAATCCTTCCAAGCGAGCAATAACAAGGTCTTCGCTGTTGAGAAACTCAAAATTACCTTGAAGCTGTCGCTCGCCGTCAAAGCTTAACCAACCACGACAGGAGATGGGAGTTCCGGCAGGCAAGGGAGGAGCATATTGCTCGAAAACCCTAACACTGAAAGGAAAAGTATGAAAATTCACCCCAAAGAACTCCGAACCCCAGTAGGCCACTAACTGGGCGGCCGCATCCAAAAGTGGCGCATCAATCTGAAAGATGGGTCTGGCAATATCTCTAAAAAAATTATCGACGCGCATCACTTCTAGATCAGCTTCAATCCCTTGCTGGCTGACCTGGCGAATATGCTTGACCCCCTGGAGTCGCGGTCCGTGGAACATACCTTCCGTATAAAGTTGCTCGTCTGACCACCGTGAGGGTTGGGAGTCCTGCCACTGGCAAGGGGTTGCTGGTGGTGATGGATTTAGTTGAGAGGTGAGCCTGACATCACCCTCAAAGACTAAACGGCGCTCGCTGCCCCGCGACGGCTGAAACAGTTGGACGTGGACATCCCAAATATCTGGTGCTAATTGCTCTTGCAGTTGGGCAACGATGTCGAGAACCAAGTATCCCTGTTCCAGAGCCAGCCAGCGATAGCTACGCACGTTGTCAACCTGACTGACCCATTGCTGTCCATCACAGAGAAAGGCAGCAGCTTCTGCGATAATTTCCATGCTGACGGTAAAGGGAATCACGGGCAAGGGAAAGTCACTGGCCTGCCGATGGGACCAGGGGCCCCCTAGCATATGGTCATAAATGAAGTCATCCCAGTGGAGATCGAAATGTCGCCGGCAGTAGAGGTAGCCTTCGCCCTTCTCAATAATCTCCCCTAGGAAAGGCCAAGCCTCTGAAAAGCTGAGGGGAACAGCTTCTACATCAAGCCAAGGCAGACTAACCGCTTCTTGCTGCTGATGGGAGAATGGGTTTGTATAGAAACTGCTGATCGTCCTAGCTTGACTATTGAGGAATTCTTCCATCAAATCCAAGTGACTCAAGAAGCCCCGAAGACGAATATCGGGGAACAAAGCAGAGAAACTGGGGGAAGAAATCTGCTCTTGTAAAGGGGGCTTCTCTGGGGGGGAAACCGGCAAAGTTGAGGGTAGTTCAATATTCTCCTGGACCATGCACTCTCTACCCGTTGCCACTGGCGGCACAGAGGGGAGCTTCTGCTCAAGGGTGTGGACAAAAGCTGATGTAAGTTTCATCTTGGGCATGGTCAAGTCCAAAAGCCGCTTCTGCCTAACCTTGGCAGCTGTTTCTAGAGAGGCAGTCTCTAGGTTTACTAGGTCCACTTGCCGGTATTGGTACAGAGGAGCAAAATTGAGGGCGCGACCGTTGACAAATAACTGGGCTGAGAGATGTTGAATTTGTTCGAGACCAGAACGACGTTGGCTGCTGCTTGCCAGAACTAGGCAGTCTTGCCCGGAGAGAATATCTCTAACGAAGTTGCTGAGGTTGCTACTAGGACCGACCTCGACAAAAGTTCTGACTCCCTGTTCATAGAGGTGGCCAATCGTTTCCCGGAAGCGCACCTGGCTTGACCACTGGCTCAGGGCCAATTCTCGAATTTCTGGGGGCGTTGGCGGGAAAGGAGCAGCCGTAGCGCAAGTGTAGAGTTGGGTATGCCCCGGTCCCACAGTCAACCCCTGATAGTATTCCCTGAGAGCTTCTGCCACTTGGTTAAACAAGGGCGTATGGTAGGCACGATCAAAGGGGAGACGGGTACAGATACCCCCTAATTCTCTGAGTTGATTGGCCGCTTGCTTGATGGCCTCTTCATTACCAAAGAGAACGGCTTGGTTAGGACAGTTGTCCATGGCTAGGTAGAGTTGCCCCGAAGATTGGGCGACCATCTCTGCCAAAATGGCAGTTTCGACAGCGCCAACAGTGAGCAGAGTCCCTCGGGGAATGCGGTCTTCTGCTGTCAAATCTAGGTAAATTTGGTTAAGTTCGAGAATTTTCTGCCCCATTTCTCGGCGGCTGGCCAGTTGGATAGTTCCAGATGCAATCAGGGCTGTATTTTCTCCCGTACTGTGACCAACCATAATGTCACACTGGATTTCCAGATCTTTGAGCAGTTCGTAGAGAGCCATACTAGCAGTAAAGACTGTCTCCGTTGCCAGATCTAGGTTATACAACTCTTTGGCTGCTAGGAGGCGTTGCTCCTCGCTCAAGCCTGTGGGCGGCGGAAAAATAAAGTAACTTGGCGGATAATTCCTATTTTTGCCAAATATATCGTCTAAAAAGTCGAACCAAGCCCGCACTTTCGGGAAGTGGAGACAGAGATCTGAGAGCATATTGGGGTACTGAGATCCCTCTCCCGGAAATAGGAAAGCGGTTTTACCTACTTCGGCTTCTGGATGTACCTGAGCGTAGTAAATGCCACTGCGAGTCTGGAAACGAGTCCGTCCAGGTTCTGCTAGTTTTGACTTGGCCAGTTGGAGTTTGGCTTGTAAATCCGTCTTCTCGCTGGCAACTATAGCCAGACGGTGAGGGCTAGGATTACGGTTAGCTAGGGTATAAGCTAAGTCAGAAAGGAGCAGATTGGGGGATGACTGCAGCCGCCGCTCTACCTGTTCAACTAAATCAATGAGATTGGCTGTCTCCTCTCCCGAAAAAATGAACAATTCTGTGGGCCATGAACAGGGCAGCTTCCTCTCTGGGAGATCAGGGGAGCGATCGTATTCTTCCAAAATGGCGTGAGCATCGATGCCCCCAAAACCAAAGGCATCAATACCAGCACGACGGGGTTCTTTGCTCTGTCCGTTAATCCAAGGCCGGGCTTCTGTATTGACGTAAAATGAAGTCTTTTCTTCCTCTAGACAGGGGTGAGGCTGCTGACAGAGGGTAGGAGGTAAAACTTTATAATAAAGAGCTAAAGCCATTTTAATCAGACTGGCGGCTCCGGAGGCGGGAATGCAGTGGCCGATCGCTGATTTGACCGAACCTATGGCCCGGTGGGGCATCTCTCCCTGACGTTGGCCAAAGATGTGGGTGAGGGACTTAATTTCGGTCCTATCTCCCAGAGGCATCCCCGTGCCGTGAGCTTCCACAAGAGTAACTGTGTCTGGATCAATGCTGCTATTCTCGTAAGCTCGCTGGATGGCCAGTACCTGTCCTTGCCAACGGGGAGCTAACAGTCCCAAACCTTTGCCATCGCTGGCAGTGCCAATACCTTGAATAACTGCGTAGATGCGATCGCCGTCTCTTTGGGCATCAGCTAGGCGTTTGAGCACTAAAATTCCCAAGCCCTCACTGAGAAGAGTTCCGTCGGCAGACTGGTCAAAAGGCTTGATGGTAGAACGGGAGAGGGCATCGAGTTGGCTGAAGACCATGTGAACCTGGGGTGGTGTAGAGGCTTGGACTCCCCCCGCCAGCATCATGTCGCAGCGACCGCTCAACAGTTCTTGGATTGCTAAATCAACGGCAATCAAAGAGGAAGCGCAAGCTCCATCCACTAAGTAGTTAGGACCCATTAAATCGAGGCGGTTGGCAATGCGTCCAGTCACCACATTAGGTACTAATCCAGGGGACATCTCGGCATTAAAGGGGGGCAAGCTGGCTTTTAGCTCTTGGCGGATCTGGCCCAAGGTTTGGGCATCGAGAGTGGGGACGATTTGCTGTAACAGTTCTATGGTTTGATCGGCGATCAGACCATGTTGGATGACGGTGCCAAAACCCCGATTGAAGTAAGTGCCGCGCCCCAAGATAATGCCAGCTTTTTCACGGTTGAAAGGGCGATCTAGATAGTCGGCATCTTTCAAAGCATCCCGGGCAATTTTCAGGGAGAGAAAATGATCCGGATCGCCCCCCTCAATGGAGTTGGGCATAATGCCAAATTCTAGGGGATCGAATTCGGCTATATCATCAAGAAACCCCCCTTTACGGGTATATAAGCCGCCATTGTCATCGCTAGAATTAGCAGGATTCCAGTCATCGGGGGCTTCTCGAATGGCGCTGACTTTACTGAGAATATTTTGCCAGTAGGTAGCCAGATCCTTGGCGCCTGGGAACAGTCCAGCCATGCCAATAATCGCAATCTGAGCAGGTGAGTTTGCCGAATTCATCAGAAAAATTGGGTGGGAAACCCCGTGCTTCTAGCACGGCTTTACATTGACACTCTCACCGTCACAGCGTAGCTTGACGGGAGATTCTTGTTTCATCGGGTTTGTCTAGTCCCAAGTCATCTCTGCCTTGAAACCCCGTCCAGATTCCCCTCCACAAGCATCTGTTTTAAATCCACTGACTGCCCGGCAGCAGATAACAAAACTTGATTATGTTGCGATTCCTCATTTACAAACGATGTCGCCCCTGTTGTCAGGTATTTTACTTTGGTCAAGCATTTTGTCTGGCGAGAACCACCAATTCGCCCATCTTGGCACAACTGGGTGCGTTGGCTTTTTTATTCTAACATCAGTTTTAATGAACGCTGTATTGATCGAGGGTGGACTATTGCCGCCCAGGTGCATCGGCGGCTTCGATGCTACGGTATAGATGTCTCCCGTGAGTCGGTTTTTATGTTTAGTCGTTCTCATAAAATGGTTCTCGACCTATCAGAGTTTATAGTTAACCATATAATATACTATGCTTTAAAATAAATCTAGTATCATATCTATAATTTTTTATTAATAGCTCTATGCCTATGCCTCTCTCCAATTGCTTGCGTGAGGATTTGCTTGTCACCAGGAAAATAGATCGTCAAACCTCGGCCAAGCGTTATTTTATTCAAGATCCCATCTCTCAGGAAACTTTTGAATTCGGAGAAGAAGAATATTTTTTATGTCAACTTATGGATGGGGTGACATCTGTACCAGAAATCTTGGCTAGTTTTCAAGAACGCTTTAATATCAGTCTCACTGAAGAAGATTACCAGAAGTTTGCTGGACAGATTGATAGTTTTGGACTACTAGAACCGCCTCAGAAACAATTGCCATCCTCTCAATCCGAGGAAGGAAACGGTCACAAAAACTCCTCGCCAACCAAGAAAAAATCCAAGCAGCATTCGTTGTTTTTTATTTGGAAACATCCTAACCCTGATGCCGTTTTTACTAGCCTAGCCCGTTGGACTCACCCTTGCCACCGTTGGCTTAGATGGTCAACTTGGCTACTGATCCCTCTTTTACCTATTGCTCTATTTACTTTTTGGAATAATAGTACAGTCTTATGGTACGACGTGGGGCGTTTTTTGGATGGCTTACCCTTTGTCCTAAGTTATTTAGTTGACATTTTAATCTTGAATTTATGCGGCCGTATTATTCAAGGGACGGTGTTTACTGCCTATGGCGGTCGTTCTAGCGTTTTTGGCATGACCTTGGCTTTAGGATTCAAGCCTCACTTCCAAGTAGATCTGAGAGAGTATCAAAGCGTACCAAGAAATGCCCAACTCTGGATCTATGGTACTCCCTTGATCATGCGCCTTTTTATCTTTAGCTTTGGTACGATTTTTTGGTATGCACAGAGAAGTTCAGGAACAGCATTTCATATTTGGCTTCTCTTACTCGCTCATGCGTCTTTGGTAACTTTTGTGTTGATGGCCTGCCCTCTCTGGCCTCTGTATGGTTATTATTTCTTTGTTGCTTTTTTCCGACTGCCTGATAACTTTATGTCTCAGTCCTTCAGAGCTTGGGGGATGATGATCAAGGGGCGGAATCTGCCTAGTTTTTTATCGACGAGAGAAAAATTAATGCTTGTCGGGTTTGGTCTGGGGAGTATCTTATTTTGTTTACTGATGATCTATTTGATCGTTACCAATTTTGCCAAAGGTCTATACACACTTTTTCCAGAAATTTTTGGGGCTGAATCAGCGATAATTATCGTCTCCGTCCTGGTATTCATCGGTTTTCGCAAACAGATTTCTCGCTTGTTCTTCAGGGGACGGAATTCCCAAGGGACGAGTGGGCTTCCTTCTAACTTGACAGAAGAGACTAAGAACTCAAAAAAGCCCTCAAGTCGCTCTCGCCAAGGCTTTCGGTCTTGGCTGAAGAAAAATCTGAAATTTTTTATCCTAGCTGGTTTGGTGGCGCTGCTTTTTCTGCCTTATCGGACTATGCCAGGAGGTCCCCTGCAATTACTCACTCCCGCCGAGGTGGCTATTCAGGCTGAAGTTGATGGTAAAAGCAAAATTACTCGCGTCATGTTCCCAGGGGGTAACGAGCAATTAATCCGCAAAGGAACGGTCATTGCCCAGATGGAAGATGTCGATATTGAAGATACGATAGAGACGCTGCAATCTCAAATCGAAAAAGCGCTAGGCGATGTCAAAATTAAGCAATCTTATCTAGCTAAACTTTTAGCCACGCCAAGAAAGGAAGATGTGGAAGTAGCGCGCAATCAGGTAAAGATAGCTCGAGAAGAAGTAGATAAAGCTAAGAAAGAGGTAGCAGTGGACAAGCAAAATTTAGAGGTAATCAAGAAGCAAATAGAAAGCGCGCTCACCCAAGCTGATTTTTATTTCCGTGAGGCTTCTCGCCTGGAAGAAGGTTACAAAGAGGGAGCAATTGCCCTAAATCTTGTAGAAGATGCCCAAAGGAACGCTCAAACCAAGAAAATTGAAGCGGAAGAAAAGAGCCAGGCTTTGTTACAACAGCAACAAGTAATCGAACAAGCACGCAGCCAGCTAGCAAGCAAGCAAAGAGTTTTGGAGACAAGTGAATCTCAGCTCAAGTTATTGTTAGCCGGTCCCTACCCCGACGAGATTGAAGCCGCTCGGCAGGATGTGGAAGTGGCTCGTGCCGAGCTAGAACGCTTAAGGAAGCAAGAGCAGCAAGAGCGAGATAAACTCAAACTCACCAGCTTAGTCATGCCCTTGGATGGTTATCTAGTAACTCCTTATCTGGACACCAAAGTGGGTAGCTATTTGGACCAAGGAGAGACCTTTGCCATAGCGCAAGATGCTACCAAGATCTTGGCAGAAGTGCAAGTTCCAGAGTACGATGTCGGACAATTTTCGATTGGTAAGAAGGTTCAAATCAAACTCAATGCCTATCCCACGGAAACCATTATGGGGAAAGTTGTCTCCATTACCCCCTCGGCAGGCAACAGCACAACAACAGGCGATTTGTCTTCAGAACCAGTTGTGAAGGTTTTGGTGGAAATTCCTGATGGAAAACACCTTTTTAAGACTGGGATGACGGGCTATGCTAAGATTGAGGGGCCGAAGAAACCCTTCATTGTCGCTTTTTCCAGTCCGATTGTGCGTTTCTTCCAGATCGAAATTTGGTCTTGGCTTCCTTAAACCCAATAACTCCCTTATAATGTTGACAATTTGCTTAAAATGAAAATTGGAAACCTCAGGCGAATGACAAGCATGATTTTTCTTTTATGTCTGCTTACTCTCTTATTTTTGACCGCTTGTTATGCCAGCCAGCCACAACCCCAAGAAAGTTTAAAGGAACAGTTACTATCGCAGACAATGAGAAGAAGAAGGAGAGTTAATCTCAATCAAGATATGGTCTTGAGAACTCTATACAATCAAGGGTTAGAAAGAAGTTACTATCTTTACACTCCCGGTTCTTATACTAGGGACAGACCCATACCACTGTTGTTAGCTTTTCACGGTGGTGTTGGTCAGGGGGATACCATGGCGGCGAAAACCGGGTTTAACGATTTAGCTGATAGAGAAGATTTTCTCGTTGTCTATCCCAACGGCATTAACTTAGGTGCTGCTGGGGGGCAATGGAATGACGGACGCAACACCCCTGAGGTTCACCCAGAAATTGACGATGTTGCTTTCGTTCGGGCCGTGATTGAAGACGTAGAAAAATTGAGGAATGTTGACAGAAAAAGAATCTATGTTACTGGGGGTTCCAATGGAGGGTTTTTTGCCCAAAGATTAGGATGCGAAATGGCTAACCAAATTGCCGCAATCGCCTCTGTCAGTTCGACGATGGCAAAATCCCTTGAATCTAGATGTCGCCCCCAAAGACCCATTCCCATACTTATGATCAATGGTACTGAGGATAGACTTGTCCCTTGGGTAGGAGGGGAAATGACAGTGGGTGCCGGAGGAGAAATCCTTTCAGTTCCTGAGACGGTGGCATTTTGGCGCAAAAATAATGGCTGCTCCGCCAGGCCAAAAGAGGAACAACTTCCTGACACGGAGCATGATGGGACTAAAGTGGTATCTTACCAGTATTCAGGTTGTCATCAAAATGCCACCGTCATGCTCTATCGCATTGAGGGAGGAGGTCATGGTTGGCCTGGAGGGCGAATTATGAGACGGGCTAACCAAAACAATTTTAGCAATCGAGACCATGAAAATCTAGTGGGCAAGAACAGTCAAGCAATCAATGCTAGTGAAGTAGTCTGGAAATTTTTGCAACAGTTCACTTTGCCTTAAACGAATGCACTGTTCTTCCCCATTCCGTTTCACTGAGGGCGTTGCTGAATCAAGGTAGGAATGCCAACTGTGCATCGTATGCAAAAGTTAGTTTGGGTCTAGGTTTTAAAAATACCACAAAAAAAGATTCAGATCAAATCAGCAATGCCCTCTAATTTAGCCTCAGTACCCTTGCAGAAAAACAGGTACATTTGGAACAAACAAGGGACTTGAGGGAGTTTTGGGTAAAAAAGCAAAGGAATTAGGAACCTATGGTTCCTAATTCCTGTAGTATATGCCATTGTATCTAACGGGCTTGGAGAGACTCGAACTCCCGACCTTGTGGTCCGTAGCCACACGCTCTAATCCACTAAGCTACAAGCCCTTGTTTTTCTCAACAGTAAACTAATATAGCACAGGTTCATTCAATGACGCAAGAGGGTAAAGAAAAATTATCTCATCTCGACAGCCAAGGCGAGGCCCAGATGGTGGATGTATCGGAGAAAATGCCCACTAAACGCACTGCTATCGCCCTAGGACAAGTGAGAATGCTAAAAACGACTTTTGAAGCCATAGAACAGGGAAATGCGCCTAAAGGTGACGTTTTAGGGACGGCCAGACTAGCGGGAATTATGGCGGCCAAACAAACTTCCTGCTTAATTCCCCTTTGCCATCCCTTACCCCTGCAAAAAATCAATGTTCAGATTATCCCGAAAGCAGAGTTACCCGGTTACGAAATTCGGGCAGAAGTGGTGACAAAATCGGAAACTGGAGTAGAAATGGAAGCTTTAACCGCAGTATCTGTGGCAGCCTTGACTTTATACGATATGGCTAAAGCGTTAGAAAAATCAATCCTGATTGAAAATATCCGTCTGCTGAGTAAAACAGGAGGGAAATCAGATTATCACAACAATCCCCTGTTGCCATGAGTGTGGGGTGTGGGGTGTGGGGTGTGGGGTGTGGGGTGTGGGGTGTGGGGTGTGGGGTGTGGGGTGTAGGGTGTGGGGTGTGGGGTTTTACCAATTTTCAGGGAGTCAATTACCTAATTTTCCCCCCAATCACTCTAATCGCTGGCACTTTTTGATTTCAAAAAAGCCTAAAGATATTATCCAAGAAGGTTTTTAGATTTATTCAGCAAACCCTAAGCAACCCCTTCTAACTTTTCATCGGTCAATTGATATAATTCCTGTAATTTCTCTAATTTGTCGGGGTCTGCTTGCCAAAAACCGCGACCCTGTGCTTCTAACATTCTACCGACAATATTACGGAAAGCTTCGGGATTAGCTTGACGCAATTTTTCCGCCATTTCTGCATCAAAAGCGTAGGTATCGGCTGCCTGATCATACACCCAATCGTCACTAAAATTAGCCGTACCGCCCCAACCAATTAAAGCGGTCATTCTTTGGGAGATTTCGTAGGCCCCACCGGAACCTTGATTAACCATGGCCTTGGCCCATTTAGGATTGAGTAATTTACTGCGGTATTCTAAGCGCAAAACCTCCTCTAATTTGCGGGGAGTGGTATCATTAGAAAAACTCTCGACAAAACTTGTCATCACTCGTTGACCGCTTTGTTTTTCTGCGGCTAATTTTAATCCTCCCGTGTTGCCGTAGTATTCCTGAATATCGGTTAAACCGTATTCTACCGAGTCAATTTCTTGGATAATACTTTCACTGGTTTTTAATAACTGTTGTAGCACTTCTGGTCGCGCTTGTCCCTTATCTTGACGACCATAACTAAAAACATTACGCTTTTCCCAAGTTTTCGCTAATTCGTTCTCATTGTCCCAATTTCCCTCCACTACTTGGTCATTAACTAAAGAGCCAAAATCCCCGGCAGGATTGGAAAATAAACGAGCGCTGGCATTGTCAATTCCTTGACTTTTTAAGGCTAAATAGTGCTTACGGATATAATTATCATTTTCCGATTCTTCTATCTCGGCTGCCCGCTGCATTAAATCATCCAATAACTCGATAATATTGATAAAAGTATCCCGAAAAATTCCCGATAAATTAGCCAGAATATCGATGCGCGGGTGTCCAATTTCCCCTAGAGGTTTTAATTCATACCTGACAATTCTTCCTGTCCCCTCTTTCACCGGTTCCGCACCGACTAATTCTAAGAGAATACCCAAGGATTCACCCTTAGTTTTAATCACATCTAATCCCCAGAGTAAAACCGCTACAGTTTCAGGATATTTTCCTTTTTCGCTTAGGTTTTGTTCCAGCAGTTTTTTGGCGATTTCCCGTCCGCGGGTGTAGGCTGCGGGGGAAGGCATCCGGTAGGGGTCTAAAGCGTGTATATTGCGTCCTGTGGGCAAAACTCCCGCACCATCCCGGAGTAAATCACCTCCCGGTGCTGGTGGTACATATTCCCCATTTAATCCCCGCAAAAGATTAGTTAACTCTTCGCTATTTTGTCCTAATAAATTTTTAATAGCAATACCTTCTTTAAGCTTTTCATTGGTTGCTTCATCAGCGAGAATTTGCTGAAATTCTCGCTCAGATAAATCGGTAAAATAAGCATCAAGATAACCTTTTAATTCTTCCTGATTGGGAGCAGTTCCTAGGGTGTGTAAACCGGAAGAAAATAGTCTTTGTTCGACGATTTGTAGGTAATTATACACCTTGACAAAATAATCGGTTAGTGCATAGCGACTAAATAATTTGGCATTTTCTAAAGTGAATTCTATTCCCTGTTTTTCTGCTTCCAGAAAAGGACAATCTTTAGAGATACCTGTATCAATAATCTTTTGGAGAATACTATCTCTTAAAGCATAATTTTTCTCAGGATTTTCTCGAAATTCTGCAATCAAATCTCGCAGAATCATCAATTCTTTATATAATCCCGCTCGTCCGTAGGGTGGCACATTATGGGAAATTAACACCCCATAACCGCGACGTTTAGCTAGGATAGATTCCGAGGGATTATTAGCGGCATAAATATATAAATTCGGTAAATCTCCTAATAAAATATCTGACCAAGAATAACCAGTATTTCCTAGGGGTGAACCGGGCAGCCATTCCACAGTTCCGTGCATACCAAAATGAACGATCGCATCGGTCTTAAAATCTTTTTGTAACCACTGATAAAAGGCTGCATACTGAGGGTGAGGAGTTAAATCTTTTTCAAACATTAACCGCATCGGATCCCCAGCAATTCCTAAAGGTGGTTGCACTCCAATCCAGATATTACCTAACTCAATTCCCCCTAAATGATACTGGTTGCCAACAGTTTTTATACCCGCATCTTTCAGAGATTTCCAATGTTTTTCGATGCGGGAGGTTAACAGATAACCTAGCCAATTTTCTAAAGTTTCTATCGATAAACGATTTTCTTTAGAGAGATTTTCATCATCGGCAAATTTAACTTTTTGAACAATTTCTTCCCCGTCTTCGGGAATCGTTCCCACATTATAACCCTGCGCTTGTAAAGCTTGTAAAAACTTAACCAAACTCCGGGGAACATTTAATAAAGCTGCCGTACCAACTGCCCCATAACCCGGCGGAAATCCATAGAGAATGATGGCTATTTTGCGTTCTTGGGGAGGGGTTTTATGTAACTTAATCCAACTGTTTAAACGTCCAGTTAAACGCTGTAATCTTTCGGGGATTAAATAGATAGTTTCCCCCACTAATCCCCCCAGAGGAATTGTATCAATTGCCCCATCTAATTCCGGTAAAGCGTATAGAACCACACTCTGTAAACCACCGATTCCCTGTCTTGTCCAAGAATAAATATCTTGAATCAATAAAGGGGCAGCGATAAGATAAGGAATATTTTTAGCCGACAGAATTCGTTTAGCCACTTCTACCTGTCTTCCTGCTTCCATAGAACCTGCGGGACCCCCCACCAAAGGAAAGCCAATCGTCGAGACAATTGCATCTACTGTCACCGCATCTTTACTTAAAGAAGGAGTTGCAATGATTCCTTTTTTTCTTTGCTGAATTTCATAGTCTGTGGTTAACCAATCCCGAACAATTGTATGGCCTTCCACTCCGTTAATAAACACGGGTAGGGGAATTAAATTAGCCGTTTCAAAATGACGGATTAATTGATTAATATAGGGTAGTTTACTGATAACGTGCTTCCGATAAAGCAGCACTGCCACCACTGGTTTATCAAGGGATTTATTTTTTTTATACCAGGTCAAATATTCTTGGGGAGTGAGAAAATAACCCTGATAATCGGGGTGTAATAGTCCCTTATTGGGAGTTTCGATGACTTCGGGTATTTCCTGTACTTTTAATCCTAGATATTTTTGGGCAATTACCCAACACATAGCGGCAACATTTTCAGTTCCTCCCGCATTCCAATAACCGTAGATAATTAACCAATTACGCAAATCTTGAACTTTTTTAGCGGGAATAAATTTCAGCAGTTTCGGACCAGTTTTGAGGAAACTGAGATAACCGGCTAACTTATCTTCTTCCTTGCCACTGGAAAATTTACTCAAGATAAATTGAATTGGTTTTGGCATTCCTTTTGGTTTATCCCCGATGGCAAATTCTCCCAAACGGGTTAAACTCATTAACTCTAAAGCAGACTCAAAAACTAAGCGAATCGGAATCTGTGCCGCTCGTTGCCGCAGCCAAGTAACTTGATCGTAATCGAAGATCAAACTAGCAAAAAAAACATCGGCAGTGGCTAAAGCTTGCTCGACTATTTCCGGTTCGCTAGTCAAGGATTTATCGCTGAATACTTTTACTTCTAAATCGGGACATTTAGAACTAGCCAACAGGCCCGATTGCCGATATAAATTCCTGTTAAAGGTTTCAAAGCCAACAATTAAAACAATGCTTTTCATAAGAATATATTTTTAGACTAAATCTGGTTATTAAAAACTGATTATTTATTCCCCCTTTTGCATGAGTTCCTCTCCTGATATGTAGCCTATACTCAACGGATGGCCGTATTACTTGCGATTTTATCACTCAATCCAAGCCTTTGGGGGGTTCTACCCCCCAAACCCCCCGTTGGGGGCGTGGCGCCGCCCCCAAACCCCGGAGCGCATTAGTTTTTCGGTGAGATGCTTACACGCAGCCGCTGACGCATCTGTAATAATTTAAGAGTCACTGCACTTGCATGAGTGCCTCTCCTGATATGTAGCTTGATTTAGTATTAGATCAATCAGGGTGGGTTATCTTGCTTGAAAACACCCCCTGAAATGATCATAACGACAAATTAATAATAAATGCCGGATTTGCGATGATGGATGGCGGTTAAACCCTGGTGTAAAACCTTGCCTTTTTCTGCGATAGCATAAATCAACCAATGATCACCGCACTCCATTCGTTGTCCTACCCGACATTCCAGATAAGCGAGCGCTTCGGCCAGAATCGGCGCACCGTTCTCAGCTTTAGTGGTTTCGATATGAGCAAAACGGTCTTCCCCCGGAGCAAAGGGTTTGAGAAAATGCTTCATTAAAGCTATATGTTGTCCTTCTTGCAGGATATTAAGGACAAAATGGATATAAAGTGGGTAGAGTCGATGGGAGGTATTATCAGCAATTCTCATTTTAAGGTTTCATGACATTAAAACCCTTGCACCTAGAGGGGTTAATAATTCTTAACGAATCTCTAGATCGCTGAAACAACGCAAAATCGTTTCAAAATGAGAATCCCCTTAATAAGACTTATAGCAGAGAACGAGTTGGTTAGGACAACCTAAATCGCTAAAATTCAGTTCTGGCAAGGATTTTCCTTCTGCCTTCTGCCCTCTGCTATAATAGCGCACTGTGCGGTTTAATCACCTCAATCAGGAGTCAGGAGACGATGCCAAATCAGATTATACTTCATCTTTATGAGAAACGCTGTAAGCTGTAATAATTAAGAGACATCTTAAAAAAAGTCAGAAACCCTTCTGTTCCCTGTTCCGGAGTTCCCTTGTCTCTAAAGTTAACTTTATTTTTAACTAGGTACTTAGAATGAAAAATGAAACATTAAATCTAGAATTTTCTCCCGATGTTCTTGCCGCTTTAAAAATAGGAATTGATGAACTCGGTCAAGAAATTAAACTTCTGGCCGCTATTTATTATTTTCAAGAAAAGCGACTTTCTTTAGGAAAAGCGGCGGAATTAGCGAGAATTAATCGCCTAGAATTTATGGATATTTTATCTAAAAAAGGGATTGTATTGTTTGATTATGACGAATCGGCGTTAGCGGTTGAATTAAAGGGAATAGAAAAACTGGAGCCTGATGATTGTAAGTAACGCTACTCCCCTCATCGCTTTTGCGCGAATTGGTCAACTCGGTCTTTTACAAGAAATAGTTAAAAGCATCGTTATTCCTAAGGCAGTAGCTCTTGAAATCAGCACTTACGATCAAGACAAAACTGGCTCGATCGATCTATTACGAGAACAGTGGATTTCTGTCCGAGAAATCGCCTCTCAACAGCAGGTTTCCTTACTATTACCGACTCTAGATCGAGGAGAATCAGAAGTCATCGTCCTTGCACTAGAACAAAAAGCCTCTTTAGTGCTTATCGATGAATTAGCTGCTCGTCAGGTGTGTAAATCTCTCAATATTCCAATTACAGGTTCGATCGGTATTTTAATTAAAGCAAAACAGTTGGGAAAGATCGCTGCAGTCAAACCTTGCATAGAAACGATGCAACAACAAGGCATATACTACAGCCAGAAATTTATTGATCTTGTTTTACAAACAGTAGCAGAAGGATAGGGGAGAGTATTGTTCACTTTCGGGATCAGCCGAAACTCTTATTTTTTGCGATCCCTTGCCCGTCACCATGAGTTAATAATAACTGCCGGATTTGCGATGATGGATAGCGGTTAAACCCTGGTGTAAAACCTTGCCTTTTTCTGCGATCGCATAAAGCAGCCAATGATCACCGCACTCCATTCGTTGTTCCACCCGACATTCCAGATAAGCGAGCGCTTCGGCCAAAATCGGCCCACCGTTCTCAGCTTTAGTGGTTTCGATATTAGCAAAACGATCTTCTCCGGGGGTAAAAGGTTTAAGAAAATGCTTCATTAAAGCCAAATGTTGACCTTCTTGGAGGATATTAAGGACAAAAGGCGTACCGCTATAAAGCAGAGACTCGATCGCTCGTTCTTTCGCCACGGCAATAGTCAATCCGGGGGGTGTGAACGTCGCTTGCGATACCCAAGAGGCTAACATGGCGCCGCGCAATTCCCCCAATTCGCAGGTGACGATACAGAGAGAACCCACCAAACGTCCGAGAGCTTGCGATCGCCGATCGCTTTGGGATTGGTTAACATTAGTTTTCGGTTGTCTGCTTTTGCGAGCTTTTTTGACTGCTTGAGCGAAATCGGTTCCCGCTTCCTCACAGGTCTTTAAAATTGCCTCCGTGGGTTTAAATTTAACCCGAATTGGCTCAAAACCGAAGCGATAACCGCCATCCCGGAATTTACCTTCCAAAAGATCGATCGCTTCTCCACTCCAACCGTAGGAGCCAAAAACCCCCACCAGCTTGCTTTTATCGCCATTTGCTAGGGTAATCCCCAAGGCGGTTTGGATGGGAGTCGGTGCGTGTCCTCCCAAAGTGGGGGAACCAAAGATAAAACCGACACTTTTTTCGATCGCCGTTTTGATCTCGTCTGGTTCGGCGGACTCGGCATTAATCGCCGTGACTGCTACCCCCGCTTTCGTGATCCCCATGGCGATCGCTTGAGCAAGGGTGGCGGTGTTGCCGTAGGCACTAGCATAAATCAGGGCGATTGTCAACTCTTGGGACTTTTGTACTGCTAACCATTGTTGATAGGAAAGGGTCAATTCGTGCATCCCGTAACGCACCAGAGGACCGTGACCAACGGCATAAAATAAGGGCGATTTAGCGGCTAATTTCTCCAAAGCGTTGCTAATTTGGCTGGCATAGGGAGCCATGAGACAATCGAAATAATAACGCCGATCTTCGTTATAAACGCTCCAACCCTCATCAAAAATTTGGTCGCCACAAACGTGCGCTCCGAACAATTTATCGGTGTAGAGAATATCGGTTTTGCTGTCGTAGGTACAGAGTTGATCGGGAAATCTGGGGTTAGGAGTGGGGATAAATTCTAATTGATGATTTGCTCCTAAATTTAATATTTCTTCCCCCTTGACAACCAACAGATTTAATGCTTCGGTTTCGAGAATTTTTTTCAGGGAAATTGCCCCTAGATTAGAACAAACAAAAGTGACTTGAGGAGCGATTTCTAAAAGTGCCTTGAGGGTGACGGCACGATTGGGGTTAACGTGACCGAGGATAATATAATCAATAGTTTTCGGATCGATTCTTTTAGTTAAAGCCTCTAAAAATATAGCCGAGAATGATTCCCCAGGCGGATCAAAAAGAGCGACCTTTTCACCTTTAATCAGATAACTATTGGCGGTGGTTCCCTTTTGTAATCCGTATTCGATCTCGAATTTTAACCGGTCCCAAGTGCGGGAACGAAAGACAAAAGTATCGACAGCAATCGGTGCTACTTGTACATCTCTCGGTTTGACAATTGCATTATTCATAATCTTAGTTACCAGTTATCAGTTAAGTAGTCAATTAGTTAAGCGGCAACTTGAGGCTGTGATCATTTTTTACTAGGCAAGTTTGGCATCAAAGTCAACACTTGATTTTTGACTAAATACAGCCTTTTATCCCTGGGGACGAGTGGGAAAATTTACAGGTTATCTTGCCAGCAGGAAGGACATCAATATCTAAAGTACACCATCTCCGGGAAGAAACCTAGCTTCTAGCAATTTGTTCGCGGGTAAGGATACCCCTCTGGGGGGATTTGCCAGTCTATTGAGAAATTCTAAAGGGAAGGTGATCCCCAGAGGCGAGGTGCTAGTCTGAGGGAAACCCTGCTCTCTCCCTATCAGGCAAAGTTTTTATGAGCTATCAGCACTCGTCTTTTGACTGCACTAGCGCCAATTTTGAGAAAGCCGCTTTGAGTCATTTTCGCACTCTTGTGGCTTTTTTACCGGATAATTGCCGTGTTTACCGACAAACCTGGGAATTCTCTACGGTTCTCTGTCTCGATTTTCTAGCTTGTTTGGAGGGACTAGCAATCACCCGTCAAAATTGCGCCCATCTAGTTAATGTGACACAAGAACTGGGTTTAGGTCAAGCAATTATTTTGAAAGTAGGCAATAAAATCGTTGAGTGGCATCGTTTAACAGTCTAGAAAAAAATCGGCTCTCTGTGTTCTTTGTGTCTCTGTGGTTTATAACTACCTCTTGCCTGTCCTAACCAAGAAGTTAATTTTGTCCTAAGTAGGGAGGCACAATTATTTGTAGGATGGGTTAGCGCACTTCGTAACCCATGCGGGCGTTGGGTTTCATACTTCAACCGTTCGGCTGAGCTCACGGCCGAAGCCCAACCTACGTTCTGAGTTGAGAAAAAGCACCGATAATTTGACCAAGGCTAATACCACCATCATTAGTGGGAACAGTTTGCTGCCAGTAGGGTTGAAATCCCGAAGCTTGTAAGCGATTAATTGTTCTTTCCGTCAGATAACGATTTTGAAAACAGCCTCCCGTCAGGAGAATTTTTTCTCTACCTATTTGGTGGGCAATTTCTACAATAATCTCACTTAAACTATTATGAAATTTAGCGGCAATTATGCCGATTTGTCCTTGTTTTTCTAAATCTTCAACAACTCCTAAAATTATCTGATTCCAATCAATAACTATGGGGGAGTCGGCGGACAAAGAAAAATGATAATATTCCTCCGTTTTAATGTCCTCAAGGGCAAATTCTAACTGCATTGCTGCCTGTCCCTCAAAACTTAATTGATAACATAAACCTAGAATCGCCGCCACACCATCAAACAAACGCCCGACACTAGAAGTTAAAGGACAATTAATTTTTTTGGTTAACATTTGCCTAAAAATCGACCATTCCTGTTCACTAAAAGCTGATTTTATCCTATCAGTATTTTCCATAACTTCTAGTAATCCTAAAGCCACTCGTCTGGGTTCTTTAACCGCTTTTTCTCCTCCCAGTAATGGCCAGGGTTTAAAATGGGCGACTCGCTGCCAAGAATCGGCAGCAATATGGATAAATTCTCCCCCCCAAATTGTGCCGTCTAAACCGTATCCTGTTCCATCCCAAGCAACCCCTAAAACCGGAGGTTGTAGCTGATGTTCTGCCAGGCAGGATAAAACGTGAGCGTAATGGTGTTGAATGGGAATAACGGGTAAATTTAAGCTATAAGCGTACTTTGTCGCTAGATATTCAGGATGAGCATCACAGGCAATAATTTCTGGTACAAACTCGTATAATTTTTTTAAACTATCGAGAATATTTTCAAAATGATTGACAGCATTAACCGTATCTAAATCGCCGATATGTTGACTAATAAAAACTTGATTTTTTTGATAGATAGCCACGGTATTTTTAAAATAACTTCCCACGGCCAAAATCGGGGGAAAATCTCCCTCATTAACTTTAACGGGAAAGGGAGCATATCCCCGCGCTCGCCGCAAAATCATCGCTTTTCCTGCCATTTCCCTGATAATAGAGTCATCCACCGGTCGAACAATAGGACGATTATGAACTAGAAATAAATCAGCGATTGTTCCCAATTTTTCTAAAGCTTCTTTTTCCTCAATACAGATAGGTTCATCGGCTAGATTACCACTGGTTGCTACAAGAGGAAAGCCTAATTCTGCCAATAAAAGATGATGTAGGGGAGTATAGGGTAACATGACTCCTAGATAGGGATTACCCGGAGAAACGGCAGCAGAAAGATAATTTTTTCGCTGTTTAATCAGGACAATTGGTGCTTCTGGAGACTGCAATAATTGCGATTCTAAAGAAGATACATAACCATGCTTTTTCACTAACTCAAGATTAGGATACATCACGGCAAAAGGTTTATATGGTCGCTGTTTACGTTGTCGCAATTTTTGCACTGCTTCCGTATTTCTTGCATCGACAACTAGGTGAAATCCTCCTAACCCTTTGATCGCTATAATTTTTCCCTGTTGAATTGCTCTAGCGGTGGCGATTAAAGCTTGATCTTTTTCCGCTAATACAGAGCCTTGACTATCTAAAAGACTAATTTGAGGTCCGCAACGAGGACAGGCATTCGGTTGGGCATGAAAACGGCGATCCAGAGGGTTTTCGTATTCCCTTTGACATTCGGGACACTGATTAAAACCCCTCATGGTTGTGGCACTGCGATCGTAGGGTAAACTCTCGATAATACTGTAGCGAGGACCGCAGTTAGTGCAGTTAGTAAAAGGATAGCGATAACGACGATTATTGGGGTCAAAAATATCGGCTAAACAATCGGGACAAGTGGCTAAATCCGGCAGAACAATTGTATTTTTTTCACCGCCGCTGCTAGGACGTATGCTAAAGTTTTGATAACCGACGGGATTTAACCATTGAGTCTCAATATTTTCAATTAGCGATCGAGGGGGTTTTTCTAAAGATAATCGAGTCAAAAAAGTTTCTAGTTTGTCTCGATCGCCCTCGACTTCAATAAAAACTCCCGCTGCTGTATTATTCACCCAACCCGTTAGGTTTAATTCCGTTGCTAATCGATAAACAAAAGGACGAAAACCGACCCCTTGTACTGCTCCGCGCACAATTAAAGCTAATCGCTGATCGGATTGAATGCTCTGATTATTCATAAATAATTTAACGGGGAAATCATCAAATTCATCCCTGATTACTTTTCCCGTTATACTAAACTTTCACTAATCACCCGACAGCATTCTTCCACACTGGCCCTTTTTTCCATAGCTATCACCAAAGCTTGGTAGGCAGTCTGTTGTTTTTCTAAAAGAGTTTTTGCCTGTAATAAACTCCAGCGCTCTTTTTGGGCATAATTATTCTCAGGAACCCCCGCTAATTTTAAGGCTGATTGCAGATAAAATCGATCGCTTTCTCCCCCCTCCGCTTTACCATAAACTAAGGTTTCGGCAGCAATTCCCGCCATCCACACCGTAGAAATTCTCTCTAAAAAAGCGGGAAAATCGGTAAAGTTCTTGACTTTTTGCTCTAAATCTGCTAGATCAAATTGAACACCGCCGACTCCCTCCTGGCCTTGACGAAAGGCTTCCCAAGCGGTCAAACTATAACTGGCGATCGGAATGCCTAAAATATAAGCGGTGAGAAAATGTCCGGCTTCGTGGTGAATAACTCTTTGACGGTGTTTACTAGGAGAAAGAGCATCCAGTAGTAAAGTCACGCCCCGGTTATTAAAGGTGAGAGTATCGACGGTAACTAATCCCAAGAGGCTAAAAGTAGCCAAAGCGGGGACAAAAGGCGAAATAGACAGCAAAGGAGTGACAAATACGGAAAGAGTGATCGAAAAAACGGTAATCGCGATCAGATTTAAAGCTGTCTGTTCCATAAAAATTAATAAAAATATACAAATGCTTAATACTATGTTACATTCCTTAGTTTTATTTTCCCCGAATTAACCAACCAATTACCCCACCGACAAAAGCAGTCACAATCGATATACCGATCTGTTTCCAGTTTTTTACCTCCCCGATTTTTTCGGCTAAATCGGGAATTTTTCGCACGGATGCCTCGATGAGGTTCACTCTTTCATTTAAACCCGTGATTTTTGCGTCTAAAGTCCTGATTTCTCCCTTAATTTCCGTCTGTCCTATCTCTAGGACTTGAATTTCTCTTTTGATCTCTCCGATGCTATTCTCGATCGCTTTTTGTCCACTCTCCAAAGAGGTTAAACGAGTTTCGATCGCTTTTTGTCCACTCTCCAGAGAGGTTAAACGAGTTTCGATCGCTTTTTGTCCATTCTCCAAAGAGGTTAAACGAGTTTCGATCGCTTTTTGTCCATTGATAATCAAATCTTCTAACCTTTTTAGGTCATTTTCCGTAAAAGCCGTCATCAGCTAAACTCCTAATAGATTAATTTTTTCTCGTCTTGAGATTGAATCGATCGTTGACTAACTTAATTATGGAGTCAAAATCAAGCTGTTACCCATTGATAGTTCTAGGTTCGACGCGGCAATAGGTATTTAGCGTAATAGGGAAATTTCAGCTAAATCCCCCACTTCCCCACTTCCCCACTTCCCCTTTACCATAAATAAACATTATTGTTTGCCTGTATGGATAACTTTTATTGATGAATATCGATCGCACTATGCAAGAGGCAATAGGGATTTAGGGTGATGGGGAAATTTCCGCTAAATCCCCCCACTTCCCATCTCTCCTTTACCATAAATAAATATTATTGTTTTCCTATATGGATAACTTTTATTGATGAATATTGATCGCACTATCCAACTAGCTCATCAATTAGCGGACAGTTCTGGAGAGATTATCCGGCACTATTTTCGGCAGCCTCATCTAGAAACCGAGACCAAACTCGATCAAGTTTCCTCAATAGTAACAATCGCCGATCAAGAAGCTGAGGAGGCGATGGTGGCGATTATTCAGCGAGAACTGCCCGAAGATGGGGTGATTAGGGAAGAAGGAGCCAATATTCCCTCCCAAAGCGGTCGTTATTGGGTATTGGATCCGATCGATGGGACATCCTCTTTTGTCAAGGGATTACCGATTTTTGGGACTTTAATCGGCCTAGTGGCAGAAAATCAACCGATTTTAGGAATTGTCGATCAACCGATTTTAGGCGATCGCTGGTTAGGAGTGAAGGGAAAAGCGAGTCTTTATAATAACCGGATGATTGTTAATCCCTACCGTCAAGATCGAGAACTTGCCTTAAAAAATGCCTGTTTAACTGCCACCACTCCCTTAATGTTTATCACAGAACGACAACAAGCGATCGCTCGTCAGTTGCAAACCGTCTGTAAACGTACCGCTTTTGGGGGTGATTGTTATAACTATATGATGTTAGCCACCGGCTGCACTGCCATGCCGATGGTAATCCTAGAATCAGACCTGAAATACTACGATTTTTGTGCTTTAATCCCGATTATTGAAGGTGCGGGCGGAATAATTAGCGATTGGTCAGGTAATCCCCTAAAAGCTGATTCTAGCGAAGTTTTAGCCGTCTCTAATTCGGGTTTATGGCGACAGGTTTTAGAACAAATCAACAGAGTGGGTTAGTGCAAATAGCTAACCCACCGCTGCGACAATTAAACGGTGGCTAATTGAGGTTGGGGACGTTTACTGTTACGGATACCTTCGATCGCCGTCGCGTAATCAGGGGCATTAAATACCGCCGAACCTGCTACGATCGCATTAGCACCCGCTTCGAGAACTTGCCAAGTATTAGCCGGTTTTAAGCCGCCATCCACTTCAATCCAGGGATCTAAGCCTCTTTCATCGCACATTTGGCGTAATTGACGGATTTTGGGGACAACTTCCGGGATAAAACTCTGGCCACCAAAACCGGGGTTAACGCTCATAATTAAGACTAAATCGCACAAATGCAGCACATATTCGATTAAATCTAAGGGAGTGGAGGGATTTAATACCACACCCGCTTGTTTACCAAGTTCGCGGATTTGGCAAAGAGTACGATGGAGATGGGGAGAAGCATTATGTTCAGCGTGAACAGAAATAATGTCAGCACCCGCTTTCGCAAAGTCAGCCACATATTTTTCCGGTTCCACGATCATTAAATGCACATCTAAAGGTTTTTTCGTATAGGGACGAATAGCGGAGACAATCAGGGGTCCAATGGTGATATTCGGGACAAAACGACCATCCATCACATCAACGTGAATCCAATCGGCTCCTGCCTTATCCACAGCCTCGATATCGGCTCCTAATTTACTAAAATCCGCCGATAGGATCGAGGGAGAGACAACGATCGACTTCGAGCTTCCGTTTTGGGTCATGGCTAACTATAGAATTTTGTGTTTATATTTTCGTAACAATCTTATCAGTTATCAGTGATCAGTGATCAGTAATCAGTGATCGGTCGTCAGGAGACTCCGAGACAGGAGATTATTTTTATTGATTCTCCCCACACCCTACACCCTACACCCTACACCCCACACCCCATCTCCCCTGGAATAGAGGCATAGGTTTGTGTAATTGTCAATATAGATTTGCGAACTTTTTTGTCGAAACTGGATCATAAACTTTAAAAATGGGATGATGATGATGGGAATGGTTGGGATCGAGGGGGTGGAAAGATGGATAAACTTGTGGCTTTGTACTTAGATGTACTTGGCTATCTCAGGAATTCACGCTACCCTAGGTTTCGGGTTCTTTACATTTTGTTACTTACCATCCGTAAGAAAACTTAGTCCACTTACCTTATTTTCTCAAAAAAGAATCTTAAAAAAGTATTAAGGTTTTATAATTGAGCAGTGTTGTCAGGAGAAACATTGTGTTTAAACGACTTGCAGAACAGCATCGCGAACTGGTCAAAGACTTAGTCATGGATTTACAGGCATTAGAGATCGCACTAGAAAATCAAGGTTATTTAGCATCTTGCTACACCTGTGGCGGTCAACTGAACAGCGCATCTTTTATGGTGGGATTGGGTGAAACCCATCTAATTCGCTTTCTCGTGTCCGATTACGGCATCACCTGGACAGAAATGCGCGATGATCGAGAGTTAATGAAACTTGAAGGTGCGGAAGCCATCAGCCAACTACAGGAATTAGCCAATCTGATTAAATATCAAATCCCACCGGCGGAATTTATTGACAAAAAACCCTCCTCCGTGCTGCAACGGTTAGAGACGGTTTAACTCAGATGTGACCTAGACCTGTATGTTTAGTGAACTTTTTTCCCTAACCTTTCAGCCAACTGTTAGCTAGATAAGCCATTCGTTTCATCTCTTTTCGTCCCCGGGAGACGGAATCGAGGATCATGCCACAGGTCAAACTTAAAAAGGCTAAAAGCATGATCGAGGCCGATAAAATAGCGGTGGGAAAACGTGGTACTAAGCCGGTTTCGAGGTATTCAAATAGGACGGGAATCGCCAAGATCACCGAAATAACCGCCAAAATGAGCGAGACAAGGCTAAAAAACAGAAAAGGACGAATTTCTTTAAAAAGTAAGATAGCGGTTCCCAATACCCGCCAGCCATCTTGAAAGGTTTTTAACTTACTTTGGGAACCTTCGGGACGTTCCCCGTAGAGGGTTGGTTCTTCAGCGAAGGGAATTTTTAATTCTAAAGCGTGGATAGTTAACTCGGTTTCAATCTCGAAACCATTGGACAAAGCAGGAAAAGATTTGACGAAACGACGAGAAAAGACGCGATAACCGGAGAGCATATCGATTAAACGCGCTCCAAACAGAAATTTCACGAATCCCGTTAAAAATAGATTACCGGCGCGATGACCGGGACGATAAGCCTGGGAAGATTTTACCGCTTCCCGACGCGCACCGACAACCATATCTAACTGTTCCCCCAGCATTCGTGCAATTAAGCGACGTACTGCCGCAATTTCGTAGGTATCATCACCATCGATGAGAATATAGATATCCGCTTCGATATCGGCAAACATCCGCCGGACAACATTGCCTTTTCCCGGTTGGATTTCCTGACGAACGATCGCCCCAGCTTTGAGTGCCTCCGTCACGGTATCATCGGTAGAGCGGTTGTTATAGACATAAATTGCCGCTTCTGGCAAAAAAGTTTGGAATTGGGAGACCACTTTGGCGATCGTTAGTTCTTCGTTGTGACAGGGAATAATCGCCGCAATACGATAGTTTTTCAGAGAAATCGGCGGAAGAGCAGTCATTTCGATCATGGCTGAGGACAACGTTTAATGATGGTTAGGGGTGTGTCCTGGCGTTGGACGGCGTGAACAATGGGACAATGGGGGAAAGCTTGGAAATAATCGTACCGAGATATGGCTAGATAATAATCGGGGTCGGGGGCCCTTCCCCAAGCAAAGTCATCTCGATAGATCATCGTCAAGTTTTTTTGGTAGTCTTGTACCATTTCCGCCGCAAAGATTGGGCCAGCGACGACAATGGTAGAATTAGCGGCGGCATTTTGATCAAGCCATTCCATCCCCTCCTTGAGACTTAATCCCCGGTAATCGGTTTCCTGTTGACCCTAGGCAGCTTTTAAGTCCCGAAAATTAATGCTGCCAGCGGTTGAACGAGAGTTAAAAAGGGTTTGCAGGACTAGAGGGCAAGTTTTCCCAGGCTTTCCTATTGCTGGCCAGACTTTTCGGGTTTAACCTCCGTCACGCGCCAACTGAGTTTTAAATTCATCCAGAAGTTCCAAACGGTAACTATAGCGATCGCTATTAAGTTAGCAATATAGCGATTAATATGTAAGACATTGAAGAAAAAGTTTAAGAGCAGGACGTTGAGGATCAAACCGGCCAAACAAATAAGATTAAATTTAAGAAAACGTTTGCAACGCTGCTGCCACTGATTTTGGCCGGTGGACAAATCGCCAAAAGTCCAGCGATCGTTCCAGAGAAAATTATTAATAATGGCCACCTCGGCGGCGATAATCTTACTGCGAGTTACTCCCCAAGCGAGGGTAGTGGGATCGCTGAGGAGATAAAATATAGCCATATCGACGAATACGCCACTAAACCCGACTAAACTAAAGCGAAGAAAGCGAGCGAGGGGGAATTGCCAACGCCTTTTCAGTCCGCCGAAACGACCGCGGGAACGCAATTTCAGCAAGTGCAGGATATATTCGATGTATTGTTGCCAGGTGACTTTGCTTTCACCGTCTTGACGCTCTTGGAAAACGTAACCCACTTCTGCGATCCGGTCGATATTGCCGCGGCCGATAACTTCGAGGAGAATTTTATAGCCCATCGGGTTTAAGATCGGGCCCGCGATCGCTTGTCGATTAACCATGAAATAGCCACTCATCGGATCCGATACCCGTCCCACCACGTTAGGCAGAATGACTAATCCCAACAGCTGCGCCCCCCGGGAGAGGAAGCGTCGAGTTAGACTCCATTCGCTGACTCCACCCCCTTCCACATGGCGACTAGCCACGGCGAGATCGGCTCCGGCTCTGGTTTGCTCGAATAATTTTAATAACACTTCCGGGGGGTGCTGTAAATCGGCATCGATGACCCCAAGGATGTCGCCCCGTGCCACTTGCCACCCCCTCACCACTGCCGAGGATAAACCTTTTTCTCCCTCCCGGCGCAGCACTCGCAGGTGGGGATATTCAGGGATTAAAGACGCGGCGACTTCCCAAGTGCGATCGGGACTATTATCATCGACAACGATCAGTTCGTAATCGTTGGGCAGGGCTTCGTCGAGTATTTGACTGAGAATGTTGACTAATTGAACGATATTTTGCCGTTCATTGTAGGTGGGAATGACTAGAGACAGGCTGAGAGGATAATTTTTTTCTTCTTCTAGGTTGCCGTCGTCCGGGGGAGGAGGAGATAAAGGTATCTGTAGATCTCCTGTGGGGGGAGTTAAGAAAAGATGAGACTGCTGTATCTTCATGAAAAATTTGACCTCACTCGCGGTTGATTTAGCTACAAACGCACTGACAACGGCAGAAGATTCTGAATACTTTTGGCCTTTTGGCGATCTACCCTATTGAACCATACCTTTGTCGTCTCTTGGGCGGACACAAGCATTGATTAACCGGTACTATCGGCCATGACTCGTAAACCCAAGACGCTGTGGTGTTGATCTGGAAGGCAAAAAGTGCGATTGGCACTGCGTAGGTGTCTTGCTTCATCGCCCCAACTGCCCCCTCGCACTAAACGGGCGGAACGATAACGGGGCTGCAAGCGATTATCCCTGTCTAACCAAGCACTACCATCCAGGGGCGGGGTTCCCTCGTAATTCCGGTGCCAGCTATCGGCGCACCATTCGCCCACGTTGCCGTGCATATCGTAGAGACCGAAATTATTGGGGGCGAAACTGCCCACTGGGGTAGTCTTGGCCAGATAGGCGCTGGCTGGTTCTTCCGCGTAGGGATCATAGACGGCAAAGTAATTGGCGCGCTCGCTGGTGAGGGTTTCCCCGCAGTAAAAGGGCGTAGTCGTACCGGCGCGACAGGCGTATTCCCAGCGTGATTCACTCGCGAGTCGGTAATCTTTGCCGGTGGAGCGGGAGAGTCTTTGACAAAATTCGATCGCCTCGTACCAGGAGACTCTCTCAACGGGTAAGTTATCACCTTGGAAAAAGGAGGGCTCCGGGTTGAGTTCGAGATTAATTTTGGGAAGTTGGGCGATCGCTCGCCATTGTGCTTGGGTGATCGGGTATTTGCTCAGAAAAAAGGCCGCCGTCGTCACGGGATTTTCTGGTTTTTCACTGCTAGTATGGTCGCCTTTTTCTTCATTTTTTGAGCCTCGTCGAAAACTGCCCCCCGGAATGGCCACCATTTCTAGTTCGCTACCGTTGCCTAGGGGTTCGCGCCAGGAGCGAGCGCTACCCTGACGGCGATCAATAATTTGCCCTTGACGATCAACGGTGACTGTTTCAAAGCTATATTCTGTCCACTGGAGATTTTGCGAATCTACTGGGCGAACTTGTCGCAAAAATTCGTCTATTGCGCCTATGTTCTCGGAATTGGGCTTATTTGAGTTGGCAGAGTAACTGAGTCGAGAGGAGAGAAGGGTAGCTAGTCCGGCACTTCCTCCAGCTAGGGCTGCTAATTTCAGCAAGCTACGTCGGTTTAAGAGGGGATTAGGGCGATAGTTCATATTTTTAGGAGATTTGTCTGATATTTAGGCATTTCTAAGTAAGTAGTTATAATTAAATTGAAGATAGATTTTGGGTTCGATCCCCCCTGCCCCCCTTGATCAGGGGGGTGTCTGACAACTTTTAACACCTACCTACTTAATCTTGATAGAAACGACTTTTTACTAAACAATAGGCTCTTTCATCGCCGTCACGACTGGCGGGATCGGAGTTTTCGGTATTACCTACTGTTATATAATCGCAAATTTCCCAGCCAGTTCGCTGTAAAATTCGGCGTAACCCGGCATTAGAAAAGATCCAATAGTTAGTAGAATCATTATTTGCTTCTAGTTCATCGAGTAAATAGGCTAGAGGAATCGGGGAAAGATCGACTCGATTAGCGGCATTACTCACCGCATTAAACTTAGTGACACGGGTGCTAATTAGGCAATAATTGGCAGATTTCGCTAGGGTTTCGAGGGCATAGTAGGGATTTTTGAGATGATATAAAATTCCTAAGAAGATGACTAAACTATAGCTTTTTTCGGGAAGGAGAAACTGAGAGTCTAAGTTAACATCATGAATCTCCACAGAGGAAGAAAGCGCGGTTTTGAGCAGTTTAACCCCTTGCATCAGATTAAAGTTAGTAGGAGCGTAGTCAACCACCTGTACTTTACAGCCCAAAGATTCCAGAAAAAACGCCAGATCCCCATCGGCACAACCAATATCAACAATCGGTTTTTCCGAGATTAATTCCAGGAGAAAACGGTTTTTACCAGTTAATAGTAATTCGAGAATCTCGAAGCAGGTTAAAGTGTTGTAAGGATACCAGCCAAAATTGTCGGGAGCGAGTTTTTCTTTTTCGGCATCTAATTGGACTCGAAACTGGCGGGCTTTATTTTTGATGACGCTAATATCGAGAAGTTTCGGACTAATTTCTTGCAGTTCGGGAATGGTTAAAGATAACTGACCTAATCTTTCATAAAGAGCGTTTTTTTCCCGAATCATTTCTTGTTTTTCTTGATTCAAACTCTTCAGATGATCTTTGAGAGAATCTCGTTCTTCAATTAAAGTCTCTCGTTCATCAACTAAGCGAGGATATTTCCAGAACTTAAGATATTTCTTGATTTTCATCTATCAATAGGGAGGAATTAATTTTACTAAGTTAGTCTAGGGAGTCTCTGGCTGTTGGATATTTTTACCAAAACCACTCTGATCATACCATTGATCGGGATCATTTGTCAAGATATTTACCAAAAATTTTGAGGTTTAAAGTCAGCTTATTATTGGCTTTTATCAAAATTAAGCTGAGGATTTGTGTGGATGATTTGTTTTTAATAATGATAGATTCGCGGTAACTTCCTTAGATAATTTTCCAAGATTTGGGAAAATCTAGACAATGGGGACAGTATTCAATCAAAATAGTGGTGGAGGATTTTGCTGGCATTCAGTCCAAACCAAGCCTCATCTCCGGGCAATCTGGGGAAAGAGGAGAGGTTGACGATGATCACAAAAAGTATGTAGATTAAAATCAGAAAACTTAGGTAAATTGACCAGGTTTTAACTTTTTCAATGCTCGAAGTTATACCGCTTACATAATTAACTTTTTTCTCGGCTTTTTAGACTTATTTTTGCCAAATTTTGCAAGTTTGCCTAAAGATATAAGATCCTACTCACCAGCTTCTTTGAGATACTGATTGATATGATAATTCGGGTTAACTTGACAAGAATTCGAGCGCCTATAAACGCAAGTTCCGTTAAAGCATTTCTCCCGTTGATAATCTCCGACGGCAGCCCGGTCTTGGTTAAATAATAGATAATTAAAATAAGGTTGCAGTTCCTCGAAATTTTGGTTATCTTTGAGGAAATAAATCGGTACATCTTGGTGTAAGTAGGCGTATCCCCCCGTATATTGCCACGCCAATCCTTTTACTCCTAAACCGCAGAGTTTTTTCTCGCTACTTAAATACTGATAGGCTTGTAATTGTCCGCCGTGGGTTTGCCAGTGAGTATAGCCCGGTTTTTGCCAAGGCGGTCCGAAATTAAAAGTCTGGTCGGTATTAAAACGCCCCGCCAGTAACCAAGATAGAAAAGCCCAAAGAAGTAAACTACTAAAAATAACGATAGTTTTGCCAGCGAGGGAACCTCGCATTAACGATAAACGCGAGACGAGAGTGGCAGTCCCCAAACCAGCGAGAATAATAATTAGTGGTAGGGCAGGGAACATATAGCGATATTCTTTGTGACCTAAAAAGCTGTGAGAGAGGATAATAACTAGGGCCAGAAGGGCGAGAATCCAGTGACGACGAGCAGCGATTGCACAGAAGACGAGGATCGGAAACAGCCACCAAGACCAATTGAGGGCTAACCAAGTAAAATATTGCTGCCAGGGTGATACGCCAAAACTATTAAATTTTCCTTCAAAAATATTAATCCAGATCAGTTTCCAAATCGATTGGAAGGGGGTGGACAAAGTGAAAGCGTCTAAAGTGCCACCCAGCAAAACCGGACCGATAAAACCGAGGGCAAGGGGCAGTAATTGTTGAAAATTTTTTTGTCTAACTTGATAAATGAGGGCGATGGCGATGGCCGGCAGTAAATGAAATCGAAGATAGGTGGTCAATCCGTAGAAAAACCCCGTCCAATACAGTCGCTGACGAGAGGGGGGATTTTTGCCGTAACATCCTAAATAAACGCCGACCAGCAGGGAATAAGCGGCAATAACTTCGGTGAAGGCTTTCGGGGCAAAATAGATAAATTCAAACCAAATCGCACAAATACCGCCGGTTAGGATAGCACCAGCCAAACCGATGCTTTCGTAGGCGATCGAGAATCCGATCCAAACGGGGATTAAAGATAGTAAACTGAGGAAAATCTTGACACTGGCCAGATAGCCACTGGATCCCTCGGAAAAACCAGTAGTTAACTTCATAATCCCGCCAAGAATGCCCGGAAATAACCAAGAACGAATCCCGTCCCGAAAATCCCAAGGTATCATCCCATTACCAAAAGCTAGTCGATGACCCTGTTCTAAGGTCTGGAAAATTTCATCTGGCCAGAGAATATTAGGATAAGAGAAAGCGGCATTTAGACGTAGGAAAAGGGCAAAAATAAGGATTAATAACAACCAAACTCTAGAATAATTTAACTGACGAATCATGTTGGCAACTAAGGATAAAGATTTTTGCTTTAGGGGAAAATATCGGGATTTTTAACGGGGTAATTGTTGTTACTCGGCTATCAAGCTAATGTTTTTTAGCATATTGCTGATGGTAATGTCAATCTCTTAAGTGGTAGTTTAGTAGGGAGAAACTGGGGAACTTTTCCGCCAGAAATGAGTCCCTTGTCTGGACTTGGCTATAAAGATGAGTTTGCCATTTGATACCCCTGAGAATTTACGAAGGAGAAATTATCAAGGTTAAGTCATCTCGATAATCAGGTATTTAATCGCTCTGGGTTTGTTAAAAAATTTAACCGTCAAACCGTGATACAATAGCACGGGTTCACCCCAAAAAATAAATAGCGAGCTAATTGTCAGAATAATGATGCAACGAGATTTTCTATTTAAGAATTTTGAAAAGTTTGATTACCGTCTATTTCTGGGTATATTAATTACGGGCTTAGGATTTATTTTAAGATATTATCAGTACGATTCCTTACCCCCCTATAACTGGACTCAAGATGAATTTGCTTTTGCTTGGAGTGGCATGAGTTTGATTCAAGAGGGAGTTCCTACCAGTTGGTCTTTCCTCAGTCCCACGGATGATTTTCTGGTGACAGTTTGGGAAAAAACTGCCGTTCGTTATCGTTTGGTTACCCCTTGGTTTGATCATCCTCCCTTGTTTGGATTAATTGTGGGTATGACGGCTATTTTATCGGGAGCAAAGGAATTTTTTGACTGTAGTTTAACAGTAATTAGGATTCCTTCTTTAGTTTTTGGAACTATCTCTATTTTCCTGCTTTATTTATTAGCTTTACGTTTGACTAACACCGGTGTGGCGATTATAACTTCTTTAATTTTTGCCACTAACCCCAATACGGTTTTTTTATCTCGTTTAGCAGTTAGTGAAAATTTATTATTATGTCTAAGTTTAGCGGTAGCACTTTTATTCTTTCAGTACAGTGAAAAGTCTCAAAAAAAGTATCTATATTTGGCTATAGTTTTAGGTGGTTTAGCACCTTTAGTTAAGGTGACAGGATTATATATTCTAGGTTCTCTAGTCGCTTTACTTTTATTACAAAAAAACTGGCGAGATAGCTTAATCGCTTCTCTGACGGCAGTTTTATCCTTTGGTTTGTATTACCTTTACGGTTGGTTTTATGATTTTAGTTGGTTTTTAACTACTCTCCAAGAACATAAAAATCGCTTTACGGATTTTGCTATGTTAAAAAATCTAGTTTTACCCACAGTTTTTTTTGAGGATGGTTGGTTAATTTTTAGTTGGATTACTCTCCTGTTAGTGTCCAGATTTCCTTTGAAAATATCTAAAATACGATTAGTAATTTTTCCTATATTAATCTATACAATTCTTCTCATTTTTTCTGGCGCTCAAAGTCATTACTATGCTTGGTATGTAATTCCTTACTATGGATTTCTCTTTCTAGTGCTTGGTATATTCTTAGACGATTTTCGTAACAACCCTGATTTTATCAGTGCTGCCACTATCTTTATTTTTCTTGTCGTTTGGTCGGTGAATTTAAATATTAAGGATTGGGTTTTGAGTTCCCCTTACGGTAGATATTACTTTATTATCGGAACGGCAATTATTTTAGGGGGATTTTTCTTTAATGATTTAACCGAGAAAAAATCGAAAATTTTAACTAATTTTGTTAAAATAATCATGCTTATTGTCTTTTGGGGATTGTTACTAGGTAATCTTCATCTCATCCTTAACTATAAATTGCCAAGTTAAGCTAGTAAAACTAAACAAATAAATCTTGAACTTTTAATTATGACAACTCTGAAACGTTTTCCACTTTCTCATCCCTTATTTTGGGCAATCACCTACTTTATTGCTTTAGGAATTCTCTCGGTTATTTTAGGTCAAGATGTTAGTTGGGATTTACGCAATTATCATTTCTATAATCCCTATATGTTATTGACAGGAAGGTTTAAGTATGATGTCCTCCCAGCACAGATACAAACATTCTTTAATCCTTTGATTGATGTTCCCTTTTTCGTCGCTGTTTATTATCTGAAATTGCCTCCGATTGTCGTGGGTTTTTTAATGGGAGGATTTCACGGGTTAAATCAATGGTTAGTTCACCTAATTACCTATCATTCCCTAGATAAAGTTTCCGAAAGATACAAGATAACTCTAAGCATAGCGGCAGCGATTACCAGTATTTTTGGGGCAGCCTATATCTCGGAGTTAGGAACCAGTATTGGTGATAATACCACCAGTGTTTTCGTTCTGGGAGGATTATTTTTTATAGTTAGTAGTTTAGGGAAAAATCTGCCAATTCCCTCTAAAAATATTCTTTTAGCTGGATTCTTATTAGGATTAGCAACGGGGTTTAAATTAACCAATGCTTTATATAGTATTAGCTTTTTGATATCCATGAGTTTTTTACCTAATTCTTGGTCAGACAAATTACGCAATTTAATCCTATCAATTCTCTCAATGGCCGTGGGTTTTAGTCTCACTGCCGGTTATTGGATAATCTTAATGTGGACAAAGTTTGCTAATCCTCTTTTTCCCTTCTATAATAAAATCTTTCAATCTCCTTATATCGAAACCGACTACAATTTTAAAGGGATACAATATTTGCCTAAAGATATCTGGCAATGGTTGTTTTATCCTATTTATTTTATCCAGAGACAAACTCTTGTCTCTGAGGTTCCTTTCCAAGATAGCCGATTAGCCATCACCTATTTATTGATAATTTTACTAATAGTAGTGATTATTTTTCGTGCTATTTCTAAGCGCAATCTATCCTCTGAACCTGACTTAACCCACGATGCAGTTTTAGGGTTTTTACTGCCTTTTTATCTGACTGCTTACTCTATTTGGTTAGTGGGATTTTCTATCTATCGTTATCTAATGCCATTAGAATTAATCACTCCCACTTTAATTATTTTGATTATTGCCTATCTTTATCCTCGCAAAAAACCATTATTAATCATAAATTTGCTAATATTTTCCTTAATTGTCACTACGGTTAAACCGATGGATTGGTGGAGAATGGGATGGTCAGATCATTATTTTGGTATCGATAGTCAAGCATTAAAACCCTACGAAAATTCCACGATTGTTATCTGGGGAGATGAAGGAACATCTTTTATCGTCCCTTATTTTCCCGCTTCGACTCGTTTTGTAAGACTCAAAGGCAATACTGGAGTCAGTGAGGGAACTTTAATGCGAAAAAATGCCGAGACATTTATTGCTAATACTCCCCCAGAATCTCTCTACATTCTCCAGACGGACTTTAATAAAAAATCCCCTGATATAGTGGGGGATTTAGCCAAGGAAAATCTCGTTATTGACTTCCAAAGTTGTCAACCCTTTCCCACCAAAATCGAAAACTTTAATCTTTGTCGTCTCCAAAAAAAGTAATTAGCACGGAAAAGCTATTCTCTAACCATTGTTAATTGCCAGTGACTCCTACCTTTTATCTGTAATGATTTATCTATTGACGGTTAACTACAATTGTGCGGAATTAATTAAGCGTTTAATTGCTTCCCTCAACGATGACTTATCTGCTACTCTCATCATTGTTAACAATTCCCCTGAAGATAAAAATATCCAATCTTTAGCAGCTGGAAGAGTCAAGATTATTGAAGCGGGGGAAAATTTAGGATTTGGGAAAGGATGTAATCTAGGACTTAATTGGATTTATCAACAAGACAGAGAAGCTATCGTTTGGTTAGTTAATCCCGACGCTTACTTATTACCAGACTCTCTGGAGACAGCAAGCAAATTTTTTCAGCAATATCCCGAAGTTGCCATCGCTGGTACAGAAATTTACGAACCGAATGGTAAAATCTGGTTTGGTTGGGGAAAATTTAATGCCAAAATCGGCACAATTAACGTAGTAGAGGAATCCTTAGACTATGGAGATAAACCCTATCTTATTCCCGACTGGGTGACGGGATGCAGTTTATTAATTAATTTCTCTCATTTTTCCACTTGTCCCCATTTTGATACCGATTACTTTCTCTACTACGAAGACTTTGATTTTTCCCGAAGATACGCAAATCAAGGCTATTTAGTTGTTGTTACCAATCAGATTAAAATCATTCATGAACCATCTTCTATCACCCGCCGCTATGGTTATCTAAGACTAACTCATAATATCTATAGTTATCTTCTCAGTCTAGAAAAACATACGACTTTAACTATCCTTGTTTATCGCTTGCTGCGGATGAGTTTTATGTCTTTACTGATCCTTCCCATTAAACCAAAATTCTCCCTAGCCAAGTTACAGGGAATTCAACTCTATTGTCAAAGAATTATCACTAAACCGCATCTAGGTTGAAACCCGTAGTTTTTCTTGACGGGGTGGGGATTTGCCTTCTGCTTTGCCTCTTGCCTCATTTCAACAAGCAATTTAAAGGCGCGGGCAGCTTATCTAGCTGATGGCTTCAAATATTACAAAAATTTTACAAGTTGCGTTAAAATCACCCCTAGCGATGAAACGCAGCACTTTTGTAATTGTTGAAACCGAGATTAATATGCTAAATAGGTCAATTACGGCCGAGAAAACCGAGGAATTCGCTCCTGCTGACCTGCAAGACCTGCTAGACTGTACCGATAGCTTTGTTAACCGTCATATTGGGCCGACGGAGACGGAAATCGAGAAAATGCTGGCGGTTTTGGGTGTTGCTACCGTTGAGGAATTAATCACTAAAACTGTCCCGTCAGGAATTCGTTTACAAAAAAGCCTTAATCTACCACCTGCCTTGAGTGAATACGCCGCTCTTGCCCAATTAAAAGCGATTGCCTCCAAAAATCAAGTATTTCGCTCCTTTATTGGCATGGCCTACCATGACTGTATCACCCCGCCGGTAATTCTCCGCAACATCTTAGAAAATCCGGGTTGGTACACCGCCTATACTCCCTATCAAGCGGAAATTGCCCAAGGACGCTTAGAAGCTCTCTTAAACTTCCAAACTCTCATCACTAGCTTAACAGGTCTGGAAATTGCTAACGCTTCCCTCCTCGATGAAGGAACAGCAGCCGCAGAAGCGATGAGCATGAGTTACGGACTGTGTAAAACTAAAGCCAATGCTTTCTTTATCTCCAGTAGTTGCCATCCCCAAACGATTGAAGTTGTTAAAACCAGAGCGATTCCTTTAGGCATTGACATTATTATCGAGGATCATCGTCTCTTTGACTTCCAAACGCCGATTTTTGGCGCATTATTACAATATCCAGCCACCGATGGCGTAATTTATGACTATCGGGAATTTATCGCCAAAGCGCAGGAAAATGGGGCCTTAGTCACCGTTGCCGCCGATATTCTCAGTTTAGCCCTGTTGACTCCCCCCGGCGAATTGGGGGCTGATATTGCCGTGGGTAGCAGTCAACGCTTTGGGGTTCCCTTGGGTTATGGGGGTCCCCATGCCGCCTATTTTGCCACCAAAGATGTCTATAAACGCAGTATTCCGGGGCGCATTGTCGGGGTATCGAAGGATAGTCAGGGTAAACCCGCACTGCGTTTAGCTTTGCAAACCCGGGAACAACATATCCGCCGGGATAAAGCCACCAGTAATATTTGTACCGCACAGGTGTTACTAGCGGTGATTGCTTCCATGTACGCGGTCTATCACGGACCGGAAGGAATCAAGAAAATCGCCCAAAGAGTGCAGAAATTAACCACTTTATTGGCAACTGGTTTAAAACAGTTGGGTTATCAGGTGGGGAAAGAACCGTGCTTCGATACGCTCAAAGTTACGGTATCCACGGGAGTTAAGGCTCTCCTCGCCAAGGCAAAAACCCATAAGATTAATCTGCGTTATTTTGATGAGAATAATCTAGGAATTAGTCTCGATGAAACCAGCAGTCTCAGGGATGTGTGGGATTTATGGCAAATTTTTGCCCCCACCGAGGAATTGCCCTTTACCACGGCGGAATTAGTCGAGAAAATTAGTCTAGAATTACCCGCTAATCTAACCCGTACCAGTGCCTATCTTACCGAACCGGTGTTCAATCGTTACCACTCGGAAACGGAATTACTCAGATATCTGCACCGTCTGGAAACAAAGGATCTAGCCTTAAATACTTCCATGATTCCCCTCGGTTCCTGTACGATGAAACTCAATGCCGTAGCGGAGATGATTCCGGTAACTTGGGCAGAATTCGGCAAATTACACCCTTTTGCTCCGATTGACCAAGCAGAAGGCTATCAACTTCTCTTTCAACAGTTAGAGACTTGGTTAGGGGAAATTACCGGGTTTGATGGCATTTCTCTACAACCTAACGCCGGTTCCCAGGGAGAGTATGCCGGTTTACAGGTGATCCGAGCCTACCATGAAAGTCGCGGTCAAGGTCATCGTCAGATTTGCTTAATTCCTGAGTCCGCTCACGGGACTAATCCTGCCAGCGCCGTTATGTGTGGTATGAAAGTAGTGGCGGTTAATTGCGATTCTCGGGGCAATATTGATATTGATGACCTAAAAACTAAGGCCCAGAAGCATCAGGATAATCTAGCGGCTTTGATGGTGACGTATCCTTCCACTCACGGCGTTTTTGAACAGGGAATTAGCGAAATTTGTGCCTTGATTCATCAATACGGTGGTCAAGTCTATATGGATGGCGCGAATATGAATGCTCAGGTGGGTTTATGTCGTCCGGCGGATTTTGGCGCTGATGTCTGTCACTTGAATCTCCATAAAACTTTCTGTATTCCCCACGGTGGGGGGGGACCCGGTATGGGACCAATCGGAGTAAAATCCCATTTAGTGCCTTTTCTGCCCGATGTTTCCCTGGTTTTGGCGAAATTATCCCCAGAAACCACTAACGGTAAGCATCAGGACTCGATTGGGGCAATTTCGGCCGCGCCTTGGGGTAGTGCCAGCATTTTGGTGATTTCTTGGATGTATATCGCTATGATGGGGGCAGCCGGCTTGAAAAAAGCGACGGAAGTGGCGATTTTGAACGCTAATTATCTGGCTTTTCGTCTGGAGTCGGCCTATCCGGTTTTATTTAAGGGTAGCGCGGGAACTGTCGCCCACGAGTGCGTGATTGATTTACGTCCCCTGAAAAAACAGGCCGGCATCGAGGTGGAAGATGTGGCAAAACGCTTGATGGATTTCGGTTTCCACGCGCCGACGGTTTCTTGGCCGGTGGCGGGTACAATGATGGTGGAACCCACGGAAAGCGAATCTTTGGGCGAATTAGACCGTTTTTGTGAAGCTTTGTTAACTATCTATCAAGAGGTACAAGCGATCGCTAATGGTAGCATGGATCCCCACGATAATCCCTTGAAAAATGCCCCCCACACAGCCGCAGTTTTAACTGCCGATGATTGGAGTCGTCCCTATTCCCGTCAACAGGCAGCTTACCCGCTTTCTTGGCTACAAGATTATAAATTCTGGCCGGTAGTGGGACGGGTTGATAATGCCTACGGGGACAGAAATCTGGTTTGTTCCTGTGAGGGTATGGACGCTTATAAGTAATCACAATTCCTTGATAATATTAGTGGGGTGGTTACAAATTACCCCGCTTTTTTCTGGTTTTTCGCAACTTGGTCTGTAAAATTAACTAGGGTCTGCTGAAAAACTTTTTCCTGGGGTTAGCAGTCGGGAGTCATACTATAGCGTTTCTGATTCACAAGAGGTACATTCCCGATCCTGAACAGCTTAATCAGCAAAGGTTTAAGTGTGCCGCACAGATGCGAGAACCGCTATAAATCCGGTTATTAAAGACTGATTATCTATTTCCTCTTTTGCCTTTTGCCTCTTGCCTCTTGCCTATCCTGATATGTAACCTATGCTCAACAGATTTAGTATCACTGATAATTGCTGATTGTCGGTATTTTTGCCAATGTGATCTGCACCCAATTAACAATTAACCTCACTACTACTTCGTCACCAAAAACCAACCGGAATCCGTGGATCTGATCGCCTTTAATCCTTCTAAATCAGTAGCTTCTTTGGTTTGACGATCGATAATTAGGTAAGGTTGCTTGTGACTTTGCCAATGATTGATTAATTCTTCGGCAGCAAGGGGAAAAACACGACGACCACTATAAAAATTTAACGAGGGGCGCTCGTAGGCAAAAGCAATATAAACAGGGTGATCGGCCGGCACATATTTCTGCACTAAACTCGCCACCGGTTTGACGGGGAAATTCTCATTTAATTCCCAGATCCACAGGGGAGAATTAACAAAAATAAACAAAGAAACAAACATTCCCCAAAGCAAAACCACTCTGAATTGTTGCGAGCGCCGGGCTAACAAAATCGCCGTTGTCACCATGGTCAGGGAAAGTGACAATAAGGTTAACAGAATCAAAGGATGGACAGGTTCGATCGGGGCAAAATTACCAGGGAAATAGGCCATTAAAGCTAATAAACCCGCCCCAACGCCGATAATACCCAAAATAATTGACCAGATTGGATTATAGGGGCGATCGATAGGAAGATTACCCACTTGCGCCAAGGCATAACCGGCCGCTAAAGCCAAGGCCGGATAGATCGGTAGAATATACCAAGGCAACTTGGTCGCCATCACCGAAACCACCAACAGATAAACACCCGTCCAAACTAACAGTAACTTCGCCCAACTGTAGAGATATTCCTGACGAGCTAAACGTAAACCCCAAACCGAGAAAATTAACCAAGGCCAACTATATTTAAGAATTTCCAGCAGATAATACCAAAACGGTCCGCGATGATTGTCCAGATCGTCACTAACTCGCTTTAACTGTTGAACAAAAAGGGAATCGAGAAACTCCCGCTCGTAGTGCCAAAATTGGGCGCTATACCAAGCAAAAGCGGGAGTTGCTCCCAATAACCAACCCGACCAAAAATAGGCAGAAGTTAATAACCGAGGAGTATCCCAGAGCAGAAAAATCAAGCCGATACCCGCCAATAATAGCCCCATAATCCCCTTCGTCAGACAAAGGAGGGCAAATCCTAACCCCGCCCCCAGAGACCAGCGTAAATCGCGCCGTGAGCGCAGTAAACAAACAAACATCAGCATTTCAAAACACAATACCGCTCCATCCAACATGGCTAAACGGCCATGGCGCACCACCGGCAAAAAAGTTAAATAGATCAAGGCCGACAGTAAAGCTGGCAAACGAGCCGGAAAAATTTCTCGACCGAGAAGATAGAGGAGCGGCACCGATAAAGCTGTTAAAAAAGCGGGAATTAGTCTAGTATTGGCCTCATTGATGCCCCAGAAATGGTAGGTTAGACCGATCAAACTATGAATCAATGGCGGTTTATTCAGGTAGGGATCACCCCAAAGACTGGGAAATAACCAGCGCAATTGTTCCAGCGGGGTTTGGCTAATTTCCTTGGCCACCTGAGCAATGGTCGCTTCATCCCAATCCCGCAAGGGTAAATTACCTAATCCCACTAGATAGATAATTAAGGCCGCTATTAATAATCCCAGTAAACACAGAAATTCTTGAAAATTTTCTCTCTGACGCAATTTATAACTAGAATATCCCCAAGTAAATTTTTGACGGTTCATAAGCTAGGGCAGTAAACAGTTAACTGATTATGTATTGGTATAATGGCGAATTAATCGAGGATGAGCGAATCAGTCTGGGTATTGATGACGTGGGGTTGCTTTATGGAGCCACAATATTTACTACCCTGCGTATCTATCAACAAAGCTTAGATCATCCCCTAACCCATTGGCAAGACCATCTCCAACGTCTGCACTCTAGTTTACAAGTTTTCCACTGGCCCGCTCCCGATTGGCAGCGAATTCGCCAAGGAGCCGAAGAATTATCCCGATTCTATCCTGTCCTGAGAATCACAATTTTTCCCGATGGTAGGGAGTGGATTAAAGGCAGATTTCTCCCCGAAGATTTACACCTTAGACAAGAGCAAGGAATTATTGGCTGGGTAATAGATAATCCCGCTTGGCAACGCGTTTTAGGAGAACATAAAACTGGTAATTATTTGACCCCTTGGTTAGCGTCACAAACTGCTCAAAAAAAAGGGGCAAAAGAAGCGATATTAGTCGATCAAGTCGGGAATTGGTTAGAAACTAGCACGGGCAATTTATGGGGATGGAAAGATAATTGCTGGTACAGTCCCCTGCTTACTGCTGATATTTTACCCGGAATCGGGCGCTCGGCTTTGATCGGCTGGTTAAAAAAACAAAATATTTCCCTGCAAGAAAATCTCTGGACACCCGAATTTGTCAGGACTTTACAAGGGATCGCCTATAGTAATTCCCTGGTAGAAATTATCCCTTTTAATTCTATTCTTGGCTTCGATATAGAGATAAATACAGCTATTTATCGGCAATTTTTACCGGATTTACAGCAATATTTTTCCAGTCAATTAGAGAATAAATAGGGTTTGCTGAATAAATCTAAAAACCTTATCCAACAAGGTTTTTAGACTTTTTTTCCCTCAAAAAGTGCCGACCATGGGAGTGATTGGGGGGAAAATTCCTGGACTTTTTCCCTGAAAATTAGGTAATTTACCACCTGAAAATGGGTAAAACCCTACACCCTACACCCCACACCCCACACCCTACCCCCACGAAAAACTTTTTGCCGCAAACCCTAAATAAGGATGTGTTACTAGAGGCTAACACACCTAAAATCGGGAAATAATACCGCTCAAGCTTTAAAATTCTCGCTCGGAATTAGCCTCACTATCGCGTTTAGAACCGAGTAAATCTAGTTGATCGACGAGAATCACCGGTTTAGAGCGAGCTAATCCGGTGTTTTTATCATTCCAAGTATCCATTTTCAAAGAACCTTTAATCCCGATTAAACCGCCTTTTTTCACATAATTAGCGGCCACTTCCGCCGTTTTTCCCCAAATTTCCAGATCGAACCAATCCGGCTGATCGCTATTTTTAGAGCGACGATTAACCGCTAAAGTGAAAGTACATAAAACCTTACCCGACTCGAAATACTTCGTTTCCGGGTCTCTCCCCGCTCGTCCCACCAAATGAACCAGATTTAAACTCATGGTCTTAAATCCTCAATTTAGTACAATAGTATGTTTATTTTAGCCCGAAACCTCGGCCTTGACCGGTGGGCAGCCAGAAAATTAGGGCAAAGACCTGCGTAAATCCGGAGAGAAAGAAGCGATAATTAACTAGACTTGAGAAACAAAACCTAATAAAATCCAAGTCGATTCGATCGAAAGTCTAGCTATAGCAACGTTGTTATCAGAACAGGAGTGAAAACAAGTGGGTTTTTTTAGAGGTCTAGCCTTATCAAGGGACATAGGTATAGACTTGGGGACAGCAAACACCCTCGTTTATGTATCAGGGAAAGGTATCGTTTTAGAGGAACCATCGGTAGTGGCGATCGATCAAGATCGTAACCCGGTCGCTGTCGGGGAGGAGGCCAAAAAAATGCTCGGTCGCACTCCAGGCCATGTCACCGCGCTGCGACCCCTGCGCGATGGGGTAATCGCCGATTTTTACAGTTGCGAGATCATGTTAGCGGAATTCATCAAACGAGCGCTCGATGGCACGATTGGCAATCCCCGCATGGTAATCGGTGTTCCCAGTGGCATTACCGGAGTAGAAAGACGTGCGGTGGTGGATGCGGCCAAAAATGCCGGCTCGCGAGAAGTGGGGTTAATTGATGAACCGGTTGCCGCGGCCTTGGGTGCCGGTTTACCCGTCTCGGAAGCGACGGGAAATATGATCATCGATATCGGTGGTGGCACGACGGAAGTGGCGATTCTCAGTCTTGATGGGACCGTGATCAGCGAATCGGTGCGCGTCGCTGGGGATGAACTCACGGAAGCAATTATCGCCTATCTGAAAAAAGTCCATAACCTGATTATCGGGGAACGTACGGCCGAAGATATTAAAATTCGCCTTGCTTCCGCTTATCCCACCCCCGGAGATGAATTTCCTCCTCTGGAAGTGCGGGGATTGCATCTTATGTCCGGTTTACCCCGCACCGTGACGATCAAAGCGGAAGAAGTGCGGGAAAGTATGGATGAGCCACTTTCCGTGATCATTGATGCGATCAAACGTACCCTAGAAAAAACTCCCCCTGAATTAGCTGCTGATATTATTGATCGCGGCATCATGTTAGCGGGAGGAGGTGCTTTATTACGGGGACTCGATCGCCTAGTCAGTCACGAAACCGGTATCGTTACCCATGTCGCTGAAGATCCCCTGCGCTGTGTGGTCAAAGGCACGGGAGAAGTGTTAAAAAATCAGAAACTCTTTGAGCGGATCGTTAATGAAACAACTCGCAATGTCTAAAGGTCACTAGGATCGGTTAGCCGTTAGCCATCAGCAGCGGAAAAATGGACGGATTCTCACTCTACACAGTCAAGAGGTTTAAAATCGCTCATGTATTCAGCACGACGAAAATGGACACAGCAGGGATGGCGACTTTTTCTGCTCGCTGCCGCTTTGGGGGTAGCTTGGTACATTCGCACCCATCAAAGTGGGGCGATTTTAGAATTGTATGGTTTATTAACTCGTCCTTTTCAGGGAGAAGAAACTAATCTGCAAGAGCAACTTCTGGCCGATCAACGGGTGCGAGAATTACAAAATCGTTTAAGTGAAGTCGAATATCAAAATCAACAATTAAAAAAACAGCTTGGTTATTATCAAACCCAGAAAAAACCCCTGATTTCTGCCCCAATTATTGGCCGCAGCGCCGATGATTGGTGGCAACAGGTAATTATCGGTCGCGGTAGCTCCGATGGTGTGGAAGTGGGTGCTTCGGTGACGGGAATTGGCGGTTTAGTGGGACGGATTACGGAAGTTACTCCCCACACCAGCAAAGTTTTATTGATCAGTAATTCCCAAAGTCGCATCGGAGCAACGGTGAATCGTAGTCGGGCCATGGGTTTAATTCAAGGTCAGAATTCCCAAGTCGCCACCCTGCGCTTTTTTGAAAAAGCTCCCGATGTCAAACCGGGAGATGTGGTGACAACTTCGGCTTTTAGTAGTCTTTTTTCGCCGGGGTTGCCCATCGGTCGCATAATTTCCCTTAATTTACAGGAAAATCCCGCTCCCACCGCCAAAATTGAATTTACCGCCACCGTGGACAATCTCGAATGGGTGTTCGTTCACCCGCAACCCCAGCAGTGAGAGGGGTAATTATGCTGAAATTAAGCCGTTTATCAGCCCGTTCTCGTTTAATACTGAATATTTTAGTCACTATCGCTTCACTGCTTCTCTGTACCTTTCTTTCCTTAATGCGGCTCCCCGGTATGGAGATTTTAGGCATCGCTCCCAATTGGTTACTGATTTGGTTGGTTAGTTGGAGTCTCAATCGCTCTTGTCTCGATAGTGTGGTGGCCGGATTAGCGATCGGTGCTATTCAAGATAGTCTTACCTCTAATTATCCTTCCCATATCATGGTTTTTGGTCTGATCGGTTTCCTCACTTCCCGTTTACACCGACAACGTTATCTCAAAGAAGAATTGATCGCCGTGGTCTTAATTGTCTTTGTTATGACTTTAATCGCCAATGGTGCGATCGCTTTTCAATACTATCTACAAGGAGGCAAAAATCTCGCCGATCTTTGGATAGATTATCAACGCATTGGCCTCACTTCTGCTCTGCTTAGTAGTCTCTGGACTCCCCTCGTCTATTATCCTCTCCAGCAATGGTGGCGACAATTTAGCGATCTTTAGGGAGATTAGGAGACTCCGAGACTCCGAGACTCCGAGACAGGAGATTATTTTTATTTATTCTCCCCACACCCCACACCCCACACCCCACACCCCACACCCCACACCCCACACCCCACACCCTACACCCTACACCCCACACCCCACACCCCACACCCCACTTCCCACTCCCTCACCCGCTCAATTAACATGAAATACAAACAAAAACTTAGTCAATTTTTTCATAATCTTGCTAATAAATTAGAAAATTCCGAGCAACCCCCTAAAGTCGATCCTATCGACTCCAAATCTGCGCCAGTTGCGGGAGAAAAGCCAGTAGAAGCCGCTTCTGAAGAAAAAAAGGTTAATTTATTCTCCCAAGCCAGTAGCAAGGCTCTAGAGACGCTAAAACCCTTAATTAACAAATTTACTACCCTGATCGACAATTCCCCCTTACCGCAATGGCGACAACATCCCCGCTTTGGGTTGTACTTGGGATTGGGATTAGGCGTAACAGGGGGCATTTTAGGGGTAGGTTGGGGCATTTATCGCCTTGAAACCTCTTTACCGCAAAATATCGCCGATATACAAACCTATGCTCGTCCCGGCACCCTGACAATTCAAGCCGCTAATGGGGAAATCCTCAAGCAAAATGGCCCTAGCACTTACGAAACCGTGAAAATTGCCCAAGTTCCCCCACTGGTACAGGAGGCCTTTATCGCTAGTGAAGACCGCCGTTTTCGTGAACACGGGGGAGTTGATGGCCAGGGTATTGCTCGCGCTCTCTTTTCTAATCTGAGAGCCGGGGGAGTGGTGGAAGGAGGCAGCACCATCACCCAACAATTGGCCCGGATTGTCTTTTTATCCCAAGAAAGGAGTTTTGATCGCAAATTACGGGAAATGCGTATCGCTCAGAAAATAGAAGATAAATATACAAAAGACCAGATTTTAGAGCGTTATTTTCACCTAGTTTATCTCGGTTCCGGGGCCTACGGTCTTGCCGATGCCGCTTGGTTATATTTCAGTAAACCCGTCGATAAATTAACTCTAGCCGAAGCTGCCACCCTTGCTGGCATTGTTCCCGCTCCTAGTCTCTATTCTCCCCTCGAAAACCCTAAATCTGCCCTAGAACGGCGTAATATCGTCCTCAAAACTATGGCCGAGGTGGGATTTATTACTGCTGCTCAAGCAAAACTGGCGATCGCATCTCCCCTAGGCCTTAAAACCAGTCCCCTAAAACGTCTGCAACGGCAAGCGGCCTATTTTACCGATTATGTGGAAAAAGAACTGCCGCAACTGGTTCCCGCTAAAACCCTAGAAGCGGGGGGATTGGTGGTAAAAACTACCCTTAATCCTCGTTGGCAAAGGGAAGGGGAGGAAGTGGTAGAAAGAGCGGTTTCTCGTTATGGCAAGTGGCAGAACTTCCAACAGGCGGCTTTAGTGGCAATTGACCCCAAAAATGGACAAATTAAGGCCATGGTCGGGGGAATTGACTACGATAAGAATCAATTCAATCGGGTGACACAGGCAAAACGTCAGCCGGGATCTACTTTTAAGCCTTTTGTCTATGCGGCGGCGATTGCGGCGGGGAAATCCCCCTATTCTAGTTATAAAGATGCTCAGTATGTGGTAGATGGTTATAAACCAGAAAACTACGGCGATAAGTATAGCGGCCGCGAGGTGTCCATGCGCGATGCTTTGACTTCTTCCCTGAATGTGGTGGCAGTTCAGGTGTTAGTGGCCGTCGGGTGGAATCCGGTGATTAAATTAGCTCAAGATCTGGGGATTGAGTCGAAACTTTTACCCACTTATTCTTTGGCTTTGGGTGCTTCGGAAGTCAATCTTTTAGAATTGACCAGCGCCTACGGTACTTTTGCTAATAATGGTGTGCATCAACCAGTTTACGGTATTAATCAGGTACTCGATCGCCACGGTAAGGTAATTTATCAAGCCAATTTTAAACCGAAAACTGCTCTCAATCAAAACACGGCAGCGACGATGACTTGGATGCTAGAGGATGTGGTTAATTCGGGAACGGGAACCCCCGCACAAATTGGTCGTCCGGTGGCAGGAAAAACCGGCACTTCTGACAAGGCTCGCGACCTTTGGTTCGTCGGTTATATTCCCCAATTAGTCACGGGAATTTGGCTCGGTAATGACAATAATAAACCCACCCATGGAGCCAGTACCATGTCCGCTTGGATGTGGCGACAATTTATGTTAGAAGCAATTAAGGATATTCCCTATCAAGGTTTCCCAGAACCGAATTTAGGCAAACGTCCGGTGACATTAAAAGCGGAACCAATTAAACCCCGACGTACCTACTTTACCCAAACTACTAACAATCGTTTAGCCAGCAGCGATGAGGGTTCCCCCAGCGAAGGACCCATCCGCAGACGGCGACGGGTTCGGGTAAGTCGCGAGCAAACTATCGTTCGTTCTAATACTAGCGAACCCAGCCAACACCGTTCTAGTCGTCGGCGTACTACCGTCGCTCCTACCAGTGCCGCTGCTCCTAGTCCTGAAAATATGGCCCCTCCGGCAGCCGAACCGATTACCGTTCCCGTCAATGTGGCGGCTCCCGAAACTCGTTCGGTTCCCCTAGAGGTAACTTCTCCCCCCGATGTGACTCCTCCTGCACCCCCAGCAGAAAGACGCTGACGGATTTTTGGCGGCGAAACTGGGTAAATTGGCCGAAAGCTTGCCGCTATAATAACTAAAAAGCCTGTTTAATGCCGATGACCAGTCTTATTTCCCCCACTACCGTCTCTTCAACCCGTTTAAGTCTCAGCTATCAAGTGGCTATGCCGGAACCGACTTCACACCTCTTTGAAGTTACTCTACAGATTACCGGTTGGCAAGCTCCGATTTTAAACCTAAAAATGCCGGTTTGGACTCCCGGTTCCTATCTAGTGCGGGAATACTCCCGTTTAGTCCAAGATTTTCAAGCTATTAACCTCAACAGTCGCAAAGTTGCTAAAAATCACTGGCAGATTGACAATGGTGACAGTTCCGAAATAACGGTCAAATATCGCGTTTTTGCCCACGATTTAACCGTCAGAACCAACCATCTTGATGATACTCACGGTTACTTCAACGGGGCTGCTTTATTCTTCTATATCCCCGATTATCAAAAACATCCTCTCACCCTGACAATTATCCCCCCCCATGGCGATTGGCGCGTTACCACTGCCTTAAAATCTTTACCCGGACAGAAAAACAGCTTTCAGGTTCCCGATTTTGATACCCTGGTGGACAGTCCTGTGGAAGTGGGGATTCATCAGTTATACGATTTTGTCGTTGAGGGAAAACCCCATCAATTAGCTATCTGGGGACGGGGAAACGCTAATCCTAGTCAAATTATCGCCGATACCACTAAAATTATTCAAACCGAGTCGGCTATGTTCGGTGGACTCCCTTATGATAATTATCTCTTTTTGCTACATCTTTCGGCGGCTGGTTACGGGGGACTAGAACATAAAAATTCCTGTACCCTTAACTATGCGCGTTTGGGATTACGAGATAAGGATAAATATAATCGTTTTCTGCAATTAGTCGCCCATGAGTTCTTTCATCTCTGGAATATCAAGCGTATTCGCCCAAAAGCTTTAGAAAGCTTTGATTATGATGCAGAAAATTATACTTCTTCCCTCTGGTTTGCCGAAGGAACCACCAGTTATTACGATATGATAATCCCTCTACGGGCGGGAATATACGATAGTAAGACTTTTTTAGAGCTTTTAAGCAAGGAAATTACTCGTTATCTCAATATACCCGGTCGTCTTGTCCAACCGCTAGGCGAATCGAGTTTCGATGCCTGGATAAAACTCTACCGACGGGATAGCAATAGCGATAATAGTCAAATTTCCTACTATCTCAAGGGGGAATTATTGTCGCTGCTTCTCGATTTACTAATTCGCACCCACACCGATAACCGTCGTTCCCTTGATGATGTTTTACACTCGATGTGGCAACATTTCGGTAAAGAGGAGATTGGTTATACCGATGAGGAATTGCAAGCAATTCTCGAATCTGCCGCAGGAATTGATTTAAGCGACTTCTACCGGCGTTATATCGACGGTTTGGAAGAATTACCCTTTAATGAATATCTTGAACCCTTTGGACTCTATCTGCGGGGTGTTGGCAATGGGGAGACGATACCTTATCTGGGAATGCGGGTACAGAGTGAAGCGGGTAAAGAAATGATTAAATTTGTCGAGATGGGTTCTCCTTGCCAAAAAGCGGGAATTAATGCTGATGATGAATTATTGGCTATCGATGGATTGCGAGTGACGGCGGAACAGTTAAACGAAAGATTAAAAGACTACCGCGCAGGTGATATTATTCAGATAACAGTCTTTCATCTCGATGAATTGCGAACCCTTGCTGTTCCACTGGCTGCCCCGCAGACGATTCGCTATGAAATTATCAGGGTAGAAAATCCTTCTAATAGCCAGAAACAAAATTTTTCCGCATGGGTAAATCCCGTTTAGCTCTTGGTTCAATCAACAAAAAAATGTCTATTACCGCCGAAATTCCTTTCCTTCCTCTCGCCTATTTTGAGAATAAATTTATCCCTTTTAGTGAGGCAAAATTATCCGTTGCTACCCACGCACTACACTACGGAACTGCCGCTTTTGGGGGTTTACGAGGTACTCCTGACCCTAGCAATCCGGGACAGATATTATTATTTAGATTAGAACGTCATTGTCAGCGTTTAAGTCAAAGTGCTAAGTTTCTTAATTACGAGATTCCTGCTGATAAAATCTATCAAATAATTATCGATTTTGTTAAAAAGAATCAGTGTCATCGACCTTTTTATATTCGTCCCCTTGTCTATAGTTCTGGGTTGGGAATTGCCCCGCGATTACATGGCATCGAGAAGGATTTTCTAGTCTATGGTCTAGAAATGGATGATTATTTAGCAGCCGATGGGGTTAACTGTCGGATTAGTTCTTGGTATCGTCAAGAAGATAGAAGTTTCCCGTTGCGAGGTAAAATTAGCGCCGCTTATATCACTTCTGCTTTAGCAAAAACGGAAGCGGTAGAATCGGGGTTTGATGAGGCAATTTTAATGAATTCTCAGGGTAAAGTCTGTGAAGCGACGGGAATGAATATTTTTATCATCAGAAATGGTCAGCTAATTACTCCTAGTTTTGACCAAGATATTCTAGAGGGGATTACTAGAGATAGTGTTTTAACTATCGCGCGGGATTTAGGTATTCCGGTTATTGAAAGACCTGTAGATAAGACGGAGTTATTTATCGCTGATGAGGTGTTTTTAAGTGGCACTGCGGCGAAAATTACTCCGATTAAAAAGATTGAAACTTTTTCTTTACCTGCGGCTAAACCGATTACTTATCAGTTAAAAGAAAAGTTAAGTTCTATTGTTCTCAATCAGGAACCAAAGTATCAAGATTGGATTACTAAAGTTCCTTTATAGTTAGAGAACTTTACTTGATTTTTACTTGAGATGCGTCAAATGATGGCGCATCTGAACTAACCCTGAAATAAACAGAATTTATCTATTTTTCGGTTTGATTCCTTCCTGTGTTAATTGTGGCGGAGATTTACCTGCTTATACTAAATCCAGTTATTAAAAACTGATTATTTATTCTCCGTTTTGCATGAGTGCATGAGTAGAAAACGGGTTTCTCGGAGAAACCCGTTTTCTGTGCGTTACTCAACGGATTTAGTATTATCTAGTTCCCATTTATTCTTGGGTTAAGCTGTGCTGCATTTAAACGATGTCTTGGAAATTTTATTACCAATGCTCAAACTCTCAAACTAGGGATGAATTTCTGGTATCACTGGTCACTGAAATAGGTACAATAAACATTAGCTCGTTTTCATAGAGAACTTAGATGACGCAAAATAATCCCCTAGAGTTGATTGAGAAGTTAGAAACAGGAATCCCCGGCTTTGATTTTCTTTCGGAAGGGGGATTGCCGAAAGGAAGAGCAACTTTGATAGCGGGAACAGCAGGAAGTGCTAAAACGGTTTTTGCCTGTCAATTTCTCGCAGAAGGCATCAAAAATGGAGAAAATGGCGTTTTTGTCACCTTCGAGGAGCCACCACAAGCACTAAGAAAAAATATGGGTGGTTTTGGTTGGAATATCCGGCAGTGGGAGGAGAATCGCCAATGGGCCTTTGTTGATGCTTCCCCCCAACCGGAAGAAAAGCCGATGGTGACAGGAGAATACGACCTAGGCGCATTAATCGCTCGCATTGAGTTTGCTATCCGCAAAAATAAAGCCAAACGGGTGTCTATGGATTCTTTAGGCGCAATTTTTAGCCATTTGAGTGATAGCGCTCAAGTGAGAAGTGATCTTTTTCGTCTGGCAACCGCTTTGCGAGAATTGGAAGTAACAGCGATTATGACCGCAGAAAGAACCCAAGAATACGGCGAAATCAGTCGTTATGGGGTGGAGGAGTTTGTGGCCGATAATGTGGTGATTTTACGCAACGTTTTAACCGATGAGAAAAGAAGAAGGACGATCGAAATTTTAAAATATCGGGGAACTGATCACCAAAAAGGAGAATTTCCGTTTACAATTATTCCCAATAAAGGGGCCGTGATTATTCCTTTGTCAGCTATTGAACTAGAACAAAAATCCTCTAATATTCGTATTACTTCTGGCAGCCTGGAACTCGATAGAATGTGTGGTGGTGGTTTCTTCCGTGATTCGGTTATTTTGGTTTCGGGAGCCACGGGAACAGGAAAAACCCTGATGGTGACAGAATTTATGGCCGGGGGAGTAACCAATGGGGAAAGATGTTTAATTTTTGCCTTCGAGGAAAGTCGCGAACAGTTATTTAGAAATGCTACCGGTTGGGGGGTGGATTATGACCGCATGGAAAAGGAAGGTAAATTAAAGGTAGTCTGTCGTTATCCCGAAACTACGGGTTTAGAAAATCATTTAATTATGATGAAGGAAATTATCGAGGAGTTTCAACCTAATCGAGTGGCAGTAGATAGTTTATCTGCTTTAGAAAGGGTTTCTAATCTGAAAGGATTTCGGGAATTTATTATCGGTTTGACTTCTTTTATTAAGCAAAAAGAGGTGGGAGGATTATTTACTTCCACCACTCCCACTTTATTAGGAGGTTCCTCGATTACAGAAGCACATATTTCTACAATTACTGATTCAATTATTCTGCTGCGTTATGTGGAAATGTATGGAGAAATGCGCCGCGGTATCACTGTTTTAAAAATGCGCGGTTCTATGCACGATAAGGATATTCGTGAGTTTTCGATCGATCATCAAGGTATGCACATTGGTCAACCTTTCCGCAATGTTACCGGAATTCTGGCCGGAACTCCTATTTACACAGCACAAACAGAAGTAGAACGTTTGAGTGGATTATTCGAGGATCGAAGTTAAAATATAGCAGCACTTGCTAATCGCGCGTCGGTGGTTAGCTTTTTTCTCCCTATCTCCTTCTTGCTTTCTTGATATGTCTAAAAACTTTTGCTTTATTTTTCTAGGTCTTTTACTGATAAATAATCTACATTTATCAGTCTTAGCAGAAACAGTTTTACAAAAAATTGCTCGCACGGGAGAATTAAAAGCGGCATCCAGAAAAGACGCTACTCCCTTTAGTTATATCGATGAGAAAACGGGACAATGGACAGGTTACGGAGTGGAATTAATGCGCTTAGTCCAACGTCGATTAGCACAAGAATTAGGTAAACCGATTACAATAACCTTCACAGAAGCGACAACTAATAATCGTTTTCAGCAAGTGGAACAGGGCCAAGTAGATTTATCCTGTAATGCGGCAACAATCACGGAAGAAAGACTAGAAAAGGTTAATTTTTCTATTCCCTATTTTATGACAGGAGCGCAATTTTTAACTAAAAGGGAAAATGTTGATAAAATAGATATTAATAACACTTTAGCGGCAGTTGCGATCGCCTATATTCCCCACACCACCACCGATAGTATTATTCGTTATATCTATCCTCTGGCTAATTGGCAAGCTGTCAGCGATCGAAGTGAAGCAGTGGCAAAATTACAAAGGGGAGAAGTAAAAGCAGTGGTTAGTGATGGAATTCTTCTGCTGGGGGAAATCGTTAAACAAGGACAGGATCCGCGACAATTTGTGCTACTACCCCGTCAACCGATTACCACCGAACTTTATGGCTGTATTTTACCCAAAAACGATCCCGAATGGAAAAAATTTGTTGATACTGTTGTCGGCAGCAATGATAACCAGAAACTGCGAGAACAATGGTTTAATTTAGAACAAGGTTTTTTCCCCTATACGATTCTCAATCAACCCTAAAAATAGACTGTAATTGCTGAAAATTAAAGGTCAGTAAATTCTAGGTTTTTTGCTTTTTACTTGTTACTTTTTTCTGAAAAATTATGTCTTTTGTCGGTTTACATATTCACAGCGATTATAGCTTACTTGATGGTGCTTCCCAATTACCGGCACTAATTGATCGAGCGATCGAATTGGGACAACCAGCGATTGCTTTAACCGATCATGGAGTCATGTATGGTGCGATCGAATTAATTAAAACCTGTCGTAATCAGGGAATAAAACCAATTATTGGCAACGAAATGTATGTAGTTAATGGCGATATTGAAGTCAATCTTCGCCACCGAAAATATCATCAAGTTGTTTTAGCCAAAAACACCCAAGGCTATAAAAATCTGGTTAAATTAACTACTATTTCTAATCTGAAAGGTATTCAAGGTAAAGGCATTTTTGCTCGTCCTTGTATCAATAAAGATTTACTCCAACAATATCACGAAGGATTGATAGTTACCAGTGCTTGCTTGGGTGGAGAGATTCCCCAAGCGATTTTAGCTAATAATAGAAAACTGGCTAAGGAAACCGCTAAATGGTATAAAAAACTTTTTGGTGATGATTTTTACTTAGAAATTCAAGACCACGGTTCTAAAGAAGATCGGATTGTTAATGTAGAAATAGTTAAAATTGCTAAAGAATTAGGAATTAAAGTAGTCGCTACTAACGATTCTCACTTTATTTCCTGTTACGATGTAGAGGCACACGATGCCTTACTTTGTATTCAAACTGGCAAGTTAATTACTGAAGACAAACGCCTCCGTTATAGCGGCACAGAATACTTAAAATCGGCTGATGAAATGCGTTTACTTTTCCGTGATCATCTGCCAGAAGATGTGATTGAAGAAGCGATTAATAATACCTTAGAAGTAGCAGAAAAAGTCGAACCTTATAACATATTTAATGAACCAAGACTCCCCAATTATCCAGTTCCTGCGGGACATACTGCTGATAGTTATGTAGAAGAAATTGCTTGGTTAGGATTACTAGAAAGATTAAAATGTCCTTCTCGTCACGAGATTGAAACTGTTTACAAAGAAAGGCTGGAATACGAATTAAAAATGTTACAGAAAATGGGATTTTCTACCTATTTTCTCGTCGTTTGGGACTATATAAAATATGCTAGAGATCATGATATTCCCGTCGGGCCAGGACGCGGTTCTGCGGCGGGTTCTTTGGTAGCATATTCTTTAAAAATAACCAATATTGATCCCGTTCATCACGGTTTATTATTTGAGCGTTTTCTCAATCCTGAACGAAAATCTATGCCTGATATTGATACGGATTTTTGTATCGAAAGACGGGATGAAATGATCCAATACGTTACGGAAAAATACGGGGAGGCTAATGTTGCTCAAATCATTACTTTTAACCGCATGACATCAAAAGCTGTTTTAAAAGATGTGGCGCGGGTGTTAGATATTCCCTACGCTGAATCGGATAAAATGGCGAAAATGATTCCCGTTTCTCGCGGTAAACCCACACCTTTAAAAGTGATGATTTCCGATGAAACTCCCGAACCGGCATTTAAAGAAAGATACGATACGGAACCTCATGTGCGTCATTGGTTAGATATGGCAATTCGTATCGAAGGTACTAACAAAACCTTTGGAGTTCATGCTGCGGGAGTCGTCATTTCTTCCCAACCTTTAGATGAAGTGGTTCCCCTCCAGAAAAATAATGATGGGGCGGTAATTACCCAATATTTTATGGAGGATTTAGAATCATTAGGATTGTTAAAAATGGACTTTTTAGGGTTAAGAAATTTAACCACTTTGAAAAAAACTGCCGATTTAATTAAACAGAATCAGGGCATAGATATTGATCTTGATCAATTGCCTTTAGATGAAAGAAAAGCCCTACAAATTCGTGCCAAAGGAGAACATAAAAAACTACCTCCTGATATTCTTAAAACTCACGGATTACTAGAAGAAGGGGATTTAGAAGGTATTTTCCAGTTAGAATCATCGGGGATGAAACAGATCGTTAAAGAGTTAAAACCATCGGGTATTGAGGACATATCTTCAATCCTAGCACTCTATCGCCCCGGTCCTTTAGATGCGGGATTAATTCCTCTCTTTATTGGCAGAAAACACGGTAGAGAACCCATTCGTTATGATCATCCTTTATTGGAACCAATTCTTAAGGAAACCTACGCAGTTTTAGTCTATCAAGAACAGATCATGAAAATGGCGCAGGATTTAGCGGGTTATTCCCTAGGAGAAGCGGATCTATTGCGTCGAGCAATGGGTAAGAAAAAAGCCTCCGAAATGCAGAAACAAAGGGAGATGTTTATCGATGGTGCTGCTAAAAATGGCGTGGAAAAAAGAATCGCTGAAAATCTCTTTGAACAGATGGTAAATTTTGCCGAATATTGTCTGGGAGGTGAGACGTTAATTTTAACTGAGGAATACGGATTAATACCAATTGCTAAAATTGTGAGCGAAGAAATTAACTGCACTGTTTATAGTGTAGATAAAAATGGCTTTATCTATAGTCAACCAATCTCTCAATGGCACGAGCGAGGTTTACAAGAAGTCTTTGAATACACCCTAGAAAATGGGCAAACTATCCAAGCAACCAAAGATCATAAATTTATGACTAGCGACGGAGAAATGTTAGCCATAGATACAATATTTGAGCGAGGTTTAGATTTAAAATCCTCTGATTTTTCCTAAAAACCAAACCCCCCAATCTTGAGGGATTGAGGGGTAGGAAAGAATAATCCTGGCATCGAGCTATTGTCCCAGTCGGCAACCCGACAAGTATCTTGGCCACGGTGAAGTTTCACA
>SFAQ01000102.1:0-56660 GCA_007096525.1 Microcystis wesenbergii Mw_QC_B_20070930_S4
AGAGCGGCGGAAGACCCGGAATTTGAAACCTTCTACACTAAAAATATTCTGCTTAACGAAGGTCTGAGAGCTTGGATGGCTCCCCAAGACCAACCCCACGAAAACTTTATCTTCCCTGAAGAAGTATTACCTCGCGGTAACGCTCTCTAAAGATGGCAAGAAAATTTACTGATTAGAGGGAAGGGTGATTTAACTTCACCCTTCTTTTTTGTTGATTAACGCACCGCAAGCACTATAGCAAAGAGCGGGGTGGTTAGGACAATCAATCGCTGAAACCCTTGACCGATAAGAGTTTGAAAATTGAAAGCGTCCTAACTAACTCGTTCTATGCCATACTACTCATTTTCTGGATACCCCTGTAAGATAAACTAGAGAATTTCTTGGAGATAAAAACAATGTTTCGCCAAATTTTATTATCTAGTCTCGGTTTGTTGCTAATTTATCCCCTAGGGAGCGAGCCAGCAGCGGCCAGAACCACGAGAATTAATTGTGAAAGTCAAAGCGGTCGCACTACTCGCTGTCCCGTCAACGCTAGACGGGCCCAAGTAAGATTAATCCGCACTCGCTCCGCTGCTCCCTGTGAGGGTAATTGGGATTTCGAAAACGGCAATATTGTGGTGAGAAATGGTTGTCGGGGCGAGTTTGAGGTACGCACCGACAACCATCACGGTAATTCTGGTGGCGGTTGGGAAGATAATCTTTACAAAGAATTTCGCCTCCCCAATATCGGTCGTTTTGTCGTCGATCGCCGCAGTTATTATGATAGTGGCAGAATTAGAGAATTTGATGCGATCGTTAATGGCAGTCGCGAACGTTGGTGGGCCAATTGTCGTGGTGGCGAACTCGGCAGCGGTAGTCGTCGTATCCGCTCATCCAGGGAAATCGATCGAGTAGTGGACTTTGTTTGTGAGGATCGGGGTTAAATATAGAAACCAAAACCCTATCTAAAACCTTTTGAAGTTACTTATTTATATAGCTAGATAGCTAAAATGAGTAACTTTTACTGAAGATAGATTTTAAGAACGTTATCAGGTAAGCTAAGATGCACTTTATTAGATTACCTGAATTTCTCCCAATCTCTTGACTTGCCTCGAATAGTGGCTTGAGAAAACTAAAATCCTTAAGATAGCTGCTGTAAGAAACCCGTTTTCTTGATCTGCTGCTACAATTCAAGTAGATTGGAGGAAAATATATGGAGCCTGCAAACACCTTAGATGCTCTAATGCTCAAAACCATCATCAAGGAAGGCGTTCGCGAAGTTATGCGGGAAGAATGGTTGAAATTCTTCGAGATGCTGATTCCCTATGTTGATGATATAGAACAAGCTGACATAGAAGCAACCTTTAATCCTGTTGATTACAAAGACGACGGCTTCGTTGATATTACAGGCTGGTTTAATCGTGAAGATCAGGATCAGTAGATCAGCCAATAAATTTTTGGAGAAACTAGATGCCAATAGCCGAAAATCTGTTTTGACTAAAATTGGTATTCTCAAAACCTGCCTTGAAACTCAAAACGTTTATCCCCCTGAAGAACTTGATATAAAAAAACTTAAAGGTGAGTTAAAAGGATTCTCCAGAATTCGTGTTGGCAAAATGCGAGTTATTTTTGAAATCGTCAAGGAGACAGACGAAATCTTTATTTATGAGATTAACTTTAGAGGCAATATTTACGATTAATTAAGCGATTAGCAACGTTCGGATTTACCAATTATTTTCGATACTTCTTTCCGCAGCTATCTAACTTTCATGGGTTAATTTAGCCAATACTGCTTCTTCTTCGTCAGCAAAGTCTCCAGCTTCGACTTGGGCCACTGCTTTCTTAGTTTTCTCGCCAGCAGCCAGAATAATCACCCGATCTGGACGATTACTAGACTTCTGACATAATTAACTTTTGAGAGTTCAAAAATGGGAAAAATAGGGATGAAGTTGCCTAAAATCTCTTTATGCTTAGTTCTCCTGACTACTGACTCCTTACTCTGAGGTTTACTGGTCACTGATTACTGATTACTGATTACTGATTAGAGAATGCCCGCGTTAGAAAGACCGAGAACCAGTCCCGCACCGAGAATATGGCCAAAACTCATGGTAGCCAATAATTCCGGCAGACCGAAGCTTTTTTTCGAGGCTAACTGCGGCAAGGGTAAAGCAGGGCCGGCCCCGGTATTTTGGATGGCAAAATAACCGATAACGAAGGCTACTAGATTAGCTAAGGTCATGGTAAGGCCGACGGATAAATTCCAGGGAATGGTTTGAGCGGTGGCTAAAAGTAAGGTGGAAGGGATCATTGGCGCTCCAGTCGTGATAAGATTTTGTTAACCACAGGGCATTATAAAAAGCTCTTGACCCGAAACTGCTTTTTGTTTGAATACTTAACAGTTTTTGTAACGTTTTGCGAATAAGATTAAATGCGAATTAAAATTTGCGGCATTACCCAACCAGACCAGGGACAAGCGATCGCTAATTTAGGAGCTACGGCCTTAGGTTTTATCCTCGTACCGAGTTCGCCTCGTTATGTCAATATCGAGCAAATTAACGCTATTATCGCCGCAATACCCGACAAAATCGATTTTATCGGGGTTTTTGCCGACGAGCAACCCGAAATTATTCAGCAAATAATTGTTAAAACTCCCTTGACAAGTGTGCAGTTACATGGTAAGGAATCTCCCGAATATTGCCAAAGGTTGCGGCAATTATTACCCGACCGGGAAATTATCAAGGCTTTGCGGATTAAAGACAGAGAAAGTTGGGAAAAGTCGGCAATTTACTTTAATAGCGTCGATACTTTACTTTTAGATGCCTACCATCCCCAATTACTCGGCGGTACGGGACATACCTTAGACTGGCAAGCCTTAGCCAGTTTTTCGCCACCCTTGCCCTGGTTTCTCGCCGGAGGACTCAACCCCGATAATATTGGTGAAGCTTTAACCCGGCTGCACCCCAATGGCATTGATGTCTCTAGCGGCGTTGAGCGATCACCAGGTGATAAAGACCTCAAAAAAGTCGCCCTCTTGCTAGAGCGACTGCAAAAAATCAGTGATCAGTGATCAGTGATCAGTGATCACTGATCAGTTAGAAGGTTTTGGGTTTTAGGGTTTTAGTGTTTTAGTTGAATTCTCGAAAAAATCGGGTCTAAAACCTCGCCTTTTAAGGCGAAAAGTTTTTGGAGCGGGGCATAAATCCCCGTTACAAAAACGGCCTCCTGCCCCTGCCTCCGTTAACCCATTTCCCCATTTCCCTGACTAGAAGAAATTAGGTTTATGACGGATCAGGTTAAGATACTCCTCGCGGGTTTTCTGCTCGTCTTGGAAGACTCCTAACATGGCGCTGGTGACGGTCCAGGATCCCGGTTTCTGCACCCCGCGCATCACCATGCACATATGGGTTGCTTCCATGACGACTGCAACCCCTTGGGGGTCGAGAATTTCTTGAATCGCTTCGGCAATCTGACGGGTGAGGCGCTCTTGGACCTGTAAACGACGGGAATACATTTCCACAATGCGAGCCAATTTACTTAATCCGACCACCTTTTGGTTAGGAATATAGGCAACGTGGGCCCGCCCCATGAAGGGTAACATATGATGTTCACAGAGACTAAAGAAGTCAATATCGCGCACTAATACCATCTCATTATGACCTTCATCGAAGATCGCACCATTAACGAGGGTTTCTAGGGATTGTTGATAGCCTTGGGTGAGAAACTGCATCGCTTCGGCCACCCGTTTGGGGGTTTTTAATAAACCTTCTCTTTCGGGATCTTCCCCCACCGAGATCAGGATATTTCTGACCGCATCCATCATCTGTTCTTTGTTCTCGTCGGAAGTTGGATGAATTTGAGCGGTTTTGCCATTGTGGGTGTTGCGATCGGGGCTAGTGGTTACGCGTGCTTGAATAGCGTCGGTTAAATTACCGTTTAAACCGTTAGAAGAAGCTATGGTCATAATGAAGATGCCTGTAGGCGAATTGATTGATAAACAGAAGTATTTCGGGTTATAATGCCCCCGCACTGGGCATAATGGTCATCGTTTCCACTACAGCCTGTTTGGGCAGTAACACCGCTTGCAGAATGGCCTGAGCGATGATATCTGGGGTTAACATGGCCGAGCGATCGAAATCTGCTTTGACGCTATCGCTGTCCCAGATGGGAGTATTGACAGCCCCGGGGGTGATAATCGTGACGCGAATGGCGTTAGCCCGCTCCTCGATCGCTAAAATGCGAGAAAATGCCACTAATCCCGCTTTGCTGACACTATAGGCCCCCCAATCAGGGAAGAAATTATCGGCGGCGATCGAGGAAACGTTAATGATCGTGCCTCCTCCCTGTTGACGCATGGCGGGTAAAATCCCCTGCACACACTGATAAACACTGGTTAAATTCAGGTCGATCACCCGCTGCCAGTCTGACAAAGGTGTGTCAGCTAAGGGATTTGTGTAACCCATGCCAGCATTATTGATCAGGATATCGATCGGTCCGGATTCTTGGGCGATTTTAGCGATCCTAGGAGCTACTTCCGGGATATCTGCCAAATCTAAGGGGTAAGCTTGGGCTGATACGCCTAAATCTGCCGCCATTCCCGCCACGGTTGCCAATTTTTGCTGATTGCGACCGATTAAAACCAGATTAATTCCCGCCTTGGCGAAAGCGAGGGCGGTTTCTTTGCCGATGCCGCTACTGGCTCCGGTGATCAGCGCTCGCTGTTGACGAATAACAGAGTTCATGGTACAATCTGAAATCTCTTAATTCCGGGTAGTTAGGGCAAAATTTTGGCGGTTAGGGGAACCCTAGAAAAGTTTAAGGGAGTTGGGTTAGATCGGAGCAATTTTTCTCGCACCAAAATTGCTGCAGCCCACCCGGGTGGGGGGAAGCATTGACTATCGGGTAGGTTCAAGATTAAGAATCGTTACAAAATTTTACCTAGCCAATTATAGCACTGTTAAGTCAGGGATCACTAATTTTTGTGTATATTTAGATATCTAACCAGCAAGGGGAAAAAGCGGACTGGTGGGCGAGAATTCTTGAGGCTGTCTTTGTCCGTAACTCCCTCCCCCCGCGCTCAAAACTACTCACCAGAGGAGATGGCAGCGGTGGGTTGAGTGCGATTGACAATCACCACTCGATCGCCGACAACGGGACTTCTAGCGAGGAGAATTCCCTCGTTATCCTTCATTTCCAAGCGCCGAAAATCGAGACTTTGGCAACGTTGAAAAACCGAATTAGCCAATTTATCCTGTTGTGATGCCTCCAGACTATACCAATTATCGCCCAAAATAACTACTAGACGACTAGCTAAAAAGTCCGCCTCTACGGTAGAAATAATCCCGGTGGGATAACGAGTAGTTAAATCGGTAATTTCTTCTTGAATAGCTGCGACTAAACTTTGTTCAGGAGTTAATCGCGGTTTTGCTTTGGTAATCGGGACGGGAATCGGTGCCTCTGGTGCGATTAATTCTGGGGGAGTTTCGATAATTTCCCCGGCAGCCGGGGAAGGACTAGAGACAACTTCAGGCATATTTTCGGCAATTTCCGCAGGATTTTTCGGTAAACTGACCACAGCTACTAAGAGGATAGTGACTAAACTTCCTGTTAACAAGCCGGTAATTAACCAATCGGGAATTTTTTCGCTAATTCCCCTGGGTAAAAGTCGGCGAATTTTGTTCAAAATCGCCGTCCACCACCCTTCCACCTGCTCGAAATCCGGTAAAATATCGTCGATTCCCTCCGCTGCTTCGATGGGAGAATCTGGGGTTAAACTTTGCTCAACTTCTGCGAATTCGTCTGGTTTTAAAGCAGCGGCTAACTGTTGCGTTGAGTTAAGAAGATTATCAACAGCAACTTTTGGGGGTAACACTGTCCCCGTTCCCGTGTTAAGTTGGGAAACGATCGAATTTAACTGCTCGATCGCCTCTTGTAGTCGGATCACCGTTTCTGCTTGGCTGAAATTCTCTCGCTCATTTGGTTGAGTCATAATCTTTCTTAACTCGCTGCCATTCTTTTTCAAAATATCATTCTATGCGCCGTTTTCTCGGTTTTTTAACCAGTATTTTCCTTGTCTTCCTGACTGCTTGTGGTAGTGTCACTCCTCCGAAAGAATTTGCCCCCGACGGAGAAATCGTCGCCAAAGCCCTTTTATTACAATTTCGTCACACATCCGATCGCCTTAGTCAATCTTTACAGATCGATCAGCCGCTGGTAAAAATTGCTAAAATTAATGTCACCAGTCTGGAACCGATTTATGTGGGCAATTTGCCCGCTTATCACTTGCAGGGAGATTACGATCTAACTCTACAATTACCCCATCAAAAAGATACCAAACAACACAACAATTTTGATCTTTATTTACAAAGACAGATCGAGGGGAAAACTTGGCGTTTACTGGAAGAAGTTGCCTCCCAATGGCGCAGCTATTTAGTAAAATAACCAGAAAAAGCCCGGGGATTTTGCTATAGTCTATGATCATCAGCAATGACAATCCTCAAAGGGAAAATTTAGCGATCATGATTACCTGTCCTCGTTGTCAGCACAAGGTCGATAGTCAAGCCTTACAATGTCCCTACTGTTCTAATATTTTAAAGGCTTATGGTCATCCCGGCATGACCCTACATCAAGCTGTCACCGGCGAGTTTTTATGCCAAACTTGTCTTTATCATGGCGATGATAGCTGTAATTTTCCCCAACGTCCCTACGCCACCAGCTGCACTTTATACAAAAATAGCCAAATGATAGCCGAAAAAATTCCTCCTCTCCCTCTCCCTAGGGTTTTTAAAAATTGGTGTCTCAGAAACAAGGGATTATTGCTATTATTAACCCTGATTTTGGGCAGTATTGCCCTAGCTTTTATAAACTCACGTCGTTAATTTTCTTGCTGGCGATCAAGCCTTTATATAGCTCTAGATCGAACCAGAAAGTTGTGCCAATTCCCACTTCACTAATCAAATTAATTTGACTATAGTGCTTTTCAATAATATTTTTGACGATCGATAATCCTAATCCCGTCCCTTCTAGGGTATGAACGCGATTTTCTACCCGATAGAAGCGATCGAATATGGCACTTTGATCCTCGGCATCGATACCAATACCAGTATCGGATACTTCCACGCGAATTTTGGGAGTTTCTTGGGGATTATCTCTGCTTATTTTATAGGCACGAATCACCACTTTACCGCCAGCAGGAGTAAATTTTAGGGAGTTACCGACTAGATTAGTTAATACCTGTAAAAGTAGATCATAATGGCCTAAAATTGGTAGTAAATTGGCTTCAATTTCCGAGCTTAATTCTAGTCCTTTATCCCTAGCATTGAGTTGATAGGTTCTTAGGGTTTGTTCGATTAATTGTCCGATATCGAGCGCATCTAAGTTATAGTTACGGGAGGATTCTAACCGAGAAAGATCGAGAACATCATTAACTAAACGAGTTAAGCGATCGGTTTCATGATTAGCGGTTTCTAAAAACTCTCTTTTTTCCGTATCGCTGAGATCCTCACCAAATTCTGTCAGGGTTTCAATAAAAGATTTGATGTTAAATAAAGGGGTTCTTAACTCATGGGAAACATTGCTAATAAATTGACTTTTTGCCTCATTTAATTCTGTTTCTCTGGTGATATCCTGTAGCGTCATGGCAATTCCCCGGACATTCTCCCGATACTGATCGAATACCTGAGTTAACAAAAGGCGAATTGTCCGGGGTTTCGGGTTAGTTAAAGATAATCTAAATTCTGCTGGGGAATAGTTATTATTTTCCTGATCAATAACAGCATTTTTCTGATTTTGATTAGCCGATTCTTCTGGTTGGAGGGTTTCTCCTGCCGCAATTTGATAGAGAGGTTTAGTTAGTCTAACCGTTAACTCCGAAGGAAAAAGATGTAGAACATTTTGACCGATAATTTCCCGATCTTCCCAGCCAAATATTTCCAGAGCTGCGGGATTAATTAATAATAATTGAAAATTCGTATCTAAGAGAATTGCTCCATCAGCAATAGTGGACATTAACGTATCTAACTTGGCTTTTTCGGCGGTCATTTCTTCGATATTTTGTTCTTCGTATCGTTCTAACTTTTCCGCCATTTCATTAAAACTGAGAATTAATTCCCCTAACTCTCCTCCCAGGGGTAAATCCACGCGCTGCTTAAAATTTCCCGCTGCAATATTTTTGACCCCGACTAATAACTCCTTGATTGGTTTGGTGATAGTTAAAGCATTAAAAACTGCCCCGAGAATCACCATGGCCCAAATCGAGACAAAAACGGCAATAGTAACATCACGGGTTAGATTAGAAGAAGCGACCACAATAGCGTTAGGATTGATCCCGATCGCTAATACTCCCAAATATTTGCCTTCATGATTCAAGGGAACAAAGACATCGGTTACTTCACCATCGGGGGTTTTATGCTGACGGATGAGGGGAGTTTCCGCATTTTCGCCATAATTTTCTGGTAATTGAATGCGACGCTCGATCGTCAGGGAATTCTTAACTTCGGCGGTAGAATAGGGAATACCGAAAAATATTTGACCCTCCTCGTTAGCGTAGATCAAATAACGCACACTGGAGGTACTACTATAAAAACGGGCTGAAAAACGGGCTAAATCGGTTAAATTGTCCTCAGCAATGAGAGGGGAGACATTAGCGGCTAATAACAGCCCTAAATCCTGGCCAAAACGGGTATCATTGAGACGGACATCCTGCTGGATCGTGTTAACCGCCCAAAAGGTTAAACCACTCATCAACAAAGAAACGGCTAAAGTAGCCGCAGCCATTAATTTAGTTTGGAGAGTGAATTCGGACCACCAATGGGCGATCGCTTCTCGGAGACTAGGCAGAAAATTAAACACGGTTAGGCAGGATTAATCTGTATTCTTGACTACTCTATCGCTCAAATCGCGGGTTAATATGATCATCTTAACTCATTATTAGGCTGGTAGCGGTTAAGCTGGCACTGATCTCACCTAAGTCTCCGAGAAAGTCAAGAAATGCCCAAAAGCGCCAAGAGTTCTAATTTTAGCCACGCCTGGTACTTCTGTGGTGTAGATACTGAACACACCTAAATTTTGCCGTTGACTAGAGGTTTCGATCGCTGGTTTTAAGATTTGATTTTTGATGATATTTCTGGCTGCCACTGGCAAAGAATCGATCGAGTCACAGAGACTGATTTTCTCGCAAGCGATTTTGTCGGCATGAGCGAGAAGTTTTTCCGAGGCGTATTCGCTGTAAAGTTCTTGGGGGGGATTGGTAAATCCCATTATCCCCGCTACTACCCCCAAGGCGATCGCTCCCTTGAAGAAATTACCCCCCATAGCTATTTAGCTCCTTGATTTTGTCTTCTCCACTCTATCTCAAGGTCGCGAGAGGACTCCCGTTAGAGTTCCGCCCTTGCTTAACGGGAGATGAATCGCGACCAAAGTGAAACTAACGCGGTAGCGTTTCCACTTTCGAGGAATTTCGCTAGAATACAGAAAGCGGTAAAGCGCGTAAGGGACCACTGGGACTGACCTCCCAATCCTTTGTACCTCGGAACAAATATCGCCCTTGAAAATGTAATGGTGACGGGTCAAGCAGCATAGAAGCTTAACGGCTAAGGTCAAAATAGCCCACAAATAAAATTCAGATCCGTCCGCCGCCGGGCAGTCGGTAGACGTTAAACTAAAACGCTTGTGGATTCGGTCTGACGGGGGCATAGTCTTCGGATTGTGTCTAGTTAAGAGGAGTAGAAGCAAGAATCTCCCGTCACAGCGTAGCTTGACGGCGAGAGTGTCAATTTGACAAGACATTTTCGCTCTGGCTAGGGGGACAAGAGAATCATCGTTCATCCGTCCCTAAGCTTATTTAGAAACTGTCCGTAAATCGATATTCAGGGGGAATTTCTTGGGTTTGCGTAAGGCTAGAGTCAGATTGTTTTCAGCAAGCTGTTGCTGTAATCAGAGTCTCAATCATTTGGCACTATGGTCAACCCCGCCCATAGTATGATAGTTGAACTCTAATTTAGGATCTAGCTGGCTCTAGAGGGGATAACATGGACAAGATCAAGGTGGGATTATTGTTTGGTGGTCGATCGGGAGAACACGAGGTATCTATCAATTCGGCTCGATCGATCCTGCAAGCTTTTAATTACCCCGAAAATCTTGACAAATACGCCGTTATCCCCTTCTATATCGATAAAAATGGCTGTTGGCATTCGGCAGCAACTGCTAGACAAATTTTAACCTCTGGGCAACCCCTAGCTATTGAGAGTGATATAAAAGTCAATATCTGGCAATTTCCCCCAGAAGTGAGGGAAATCGAGGTTTGGTTTCCAATTCTCCACGGACCGAATGGAGAAGATGGCACTTTACAAGGATTACTCACTCTCATGCGGGTTGCTTTTGTGGGTAGTGGGGTCCTGGGTTCATGCTTGGGAATGGATAAAATTGCCATGAAAACTGCTTTTGCAGCCGCTGGATTACCCCAAGTTAAGTATAAGGCTGTAACCCGCTCGCAAGTGTGGTCAAATCCCTGTATTTTTCCGCAATTGTGCGATCAAATCGCCGAGGAAATAGGTTATCCTTGTTTTATTAAACCGGCTAATTTAGGTTCTTCGGTGGGTATTAGTAAAGCACGCAACCGGCAAGAATTAGAGGCTGCTTTAGATAGTGCTGCTAGTTATGATCGACGGATTATTGTTGAAGCAGGAGTAACCGCAAGAGAAATCGAATGTGCGGTTTTAGGTAATGATAATCCCCAAGCTTCTCTGGTGGGAGAAATTACTTTTGATAGTGATTTTTATGACTACGAAACTAAATATACTGACGGGCGATCGAGTATGGTAATTCCCGCTAATATTCCCGATAAAATTGCTAATCAAGTGCGAGAAATGGCTGTAGAAGCATTTAAAGCTGTGGATGCTGCGGGATTATCGCGGGTGGATTTTTTCTATGTGGAGAAGACTGGGGAAGTGTTTCTCAATGAAATTAATACTCTGCCGGGGTTTACTAATTTTAGTATGTATCCCCAACTCTGGAAAGCCACCGGTTTAGAGTTTGATAAATTGGTCGATAAGTTAGTACAATTAGCCTTAGAAAGACAGGAAAAATAAGGTTAAATTACTACCATTTCTAGGATAGGAATTACCTAAACTAGAGATATTGATCAATCAGATAGTTTCGGGATCAATGCCCAATTCTCGTAATTTTTGGGCTAATTTTTCCTTCTCCAAGATAGCTTGTTCTTTTTCGAGGATAGCCTGTTCCTTCGCTTGTCGTTCCTGTTCCCTTTCTAAAAGAATCTGTTCCTTTGCTTGTCTTTGTTGTAATTCAGCTTCTTGGGGAGTGGGAACCAATTGACCATCGACAGTAAAATAACGCAGTTTACGGTCAAATATGCCTAAATATAGTTCTAATTGTTCACTCCATAAATAGCCGTTTTCATTAGCAGGAATAACCTGATATTGTCCCGCAATTAGTCTAAATCCTTGCAGTTCCAAACTTTCAGGATCAAACCAGAAATAGTTAGGAGTCCGAAAGGTATTTTGATAGAGATTTTTCTTTTTATTGCGATCAACATTAGCAGTGGATGGGGAAAGAATTTCCACGATCACATTGGGATATTTACCCCCTTCTCCCCAGACTACCCAACTTTTACGCGGATGTTTTTCCGTATCTAAGACGACAAAAAAATCAGGACCACAAAAATCACGTTTTTTTAGTTGTTCTTCGTTATAATAGATGGTAAGATTGCCCGAAGCATAGTAATTATTTCTTTCTTGCCATAGCCTTTCTAAACAACCGATCAGAATTGTAATTTGTTGTAGATGTAGATCACTTTCCAAGGGTGGTTCATCACTCCATAAGTCTATGGGTGGACAGGTGATTTCTGGGGCAATATCTACAGTGGTCATCGTTTTTCCCCGTTACACTAGCTTTGTTTAATTATAACTGTTAAGCTGTTAAATATTTAAATTGCTTGTTGAGATGAGGCAAGAGGCAAGAGGCAACAGTACGGTCATAGAAAACTAACTTTTGGCTGACTGACGGGTAAAACTGTAGATAATTTGGGTAGCTAATTGTGGTAATTGTGAGAAATCTTCATCGGACATTTTTTGACGATCGAGTTTCATTTGTAATCCCGTCATCGAATCGTCTCCGTCGGAAATTAAAAATTCTAAGCGTTCAATTTCCGACCAATCTTTAAGGTCATTTAATATCTTGTCAATAACCAAAAGGTAAGGATGGGAAGAATTTTTATACCAATTACTGCTGACACCCTGACGAATATCTAAACCTAAATGTACGATCAAAGGGGCGCGATTAAAAAGGGCATTGGCTACCGGTCGGGTTTCTTCTTGGAGAGATAATTGATTAGCGCGACTTAACTGCCGTAACTTCTCTAATTGATGATATCTTTGCGAAATTGATGGCGGATTTTCCCCCCAACTGAGAGCGATGGTGACTAGATAGGTTTGTAAGAATAGATGTCCTAGCTTTTCCGCTTTTGTGGCCAGATAATTGGAATTATAATCATTAGCCTCGATCAGCAAAGGTACTCGCTCGACTATTTCCAAACCGTAGCCTTTTAATCCGGCAATTTTACGGGGATTATTGGTAATTAAACGAATATTTCTCACCCCCAAATCGTTGAGCATTTGCGCTCCCATGCCGTAATCGCGCAAATCGGCGGGAAATCCTAACCTTTCGTTGGCTTCCACCGTATCTAGCCCTATATCCTGTAAAGAATAGGCTTTTAGCTTATTAATTAAGCCAATTCCCCGTCCTTCCTGTCGCAGGTAAACCACCACCCCTAAACCGTTGTTTTCAATCATTTTTAAGGCACTTTGTAACTGTTGCCGACAATCGCAACGCAAGGATCCCAAGGCATCTCCGGTCAGACATTCTGAGTGCATTCGTACCATTACAGGTTGATCACCAAAGAGAGCGGGATCGCCTTTCACAATAGCAATATGTTCGGTTTGATCTAATAAATTTCGGTAGGCATAAAGCTGAAAAGTGCCGAATTGACTGGGAAAATCACAGACCGTTTCCCGATGGACAAAGCGATCGTATTTTAAGCGATAACTGATCAGATCGGCAATGCTAATTAACTTTAAATTATGTTGACGAGCGTATTCAAATAGTTGCGGTAAACGGGCCATGGAACCATCGGGATTTTGGATCTCACAGATAACTCCCGCCGGATACAACCCGGCTAATCGAGCCAGATCCACAGCTGCCTCCGTATGACCAGCGCGTTTTAAGACTCCACCAGCTTTAGCACGAATCGGGAAGACATGACCGGGACGGGTGAGATCGTCGGGATGAGTGACTGGATTAATGGCAACTTGTACGGTTTTCGCCCGATCTTCTGCCGAAATGCCAGTTTTAACCCCTAAATGGGGAGCAGCATCGATGCTAACGGTAAAAGCGGTTTGATTGCTATCGGTGTTTTTTGTCACCATCAAGGGTAATTCGAGAGCATCAAGACGCTCTCCCGTCATTGCCAGACAGATTAAACCGCGAGCTTGCACTGCCATGAAGTTAATCAGATCGGGGGTGGCAAATTGGGCCGCACAGATTAGATCTCCTTCATTTTCGCGATTCTCATCATCAACTACTACAATAGCCCGTCCAGCTTTGATTTCCGCTAAGGCAGTATCGATAGAGTCAAAAGCGATCGAAGTGACAGTCACAGGCATTAAAACGATAGAACTATTTTCATTCTACAGGTTTGCTCGATCTGCTGAGGGTCAATTTCTGCCAGTCCCCTAGAAAAAAGTCTCCCGGTGAACCTGACGGCTGCCCGGGAGACTTTTAGTTATCTTCAGCTAGAAAATTAATTCAAACTAGCGGGGGTGATGCTGGCAACTTTACCACCGAGACGGTTGATCTGTTGCAGGGTGTTATTTAACTGTTCAAAGGGGACGATCACCGCTTTGCTACTGCGACGGACACTGGGATAACCCGGTTTGCTAATAGCGGCAATTTCCACGCGATAGAGCTTACCCACATTACCATAGGCCACACTACCACCAAGAGCTTTACTGGGGGTGTTGCGTTGACCAGAGGGACGATAGGCCCAACCATCGCTGCCACCGGAGGGACCGACTACTGCCGAAGCGCCGTTTTGGGCTAATTCCACCGCTAAACGGGAGGTTTTGCCGGCAATCTGAGAGCGATCGCTGTTGGCATAACCGCGATAGAGTTGGAACATCCGGGTAAATCCCACGGTTTTTTGACCGGGTTGGCTGGCAAAACCGCGATAGTAGGGAACGATGCTATCGCCGAAGTTTTCGGTATATTCGGCGGAATCGATGTAGGAGTCGATATCGGCCTCGAATCCTTTGTTTTCATAGAGATCGAGGTGATAGACCACTTCCGACTCATCGTAGGGAGCGCGACCTAAAAGATGTTTGATATTAAGTTCGATGACGCGGGTTTGGAAGTTACCGTAGAAGAATTTGTTCTTATACAGTTCCGATTTGGCCACGGCGCGGACGAATTCCCGCACGGTGATCGAACCGTTGCAGAGTAAGGATTCGGCACTGGTAAGGCGCTCGGAACGCATGATATAGTCATTGCCTAGCACCTGACGATAGACAGCGCGAATAACCGCCTGTGCGTCGTCACGGGACCAATCGGGACGTAATTCCACGGGAGCAACTTCGCTAAAAGCGGTTGTCCCTAAACGGGAAGCTGAGGTAGTAATTGCCACTAAAGTTCTCCTACAAAAAAATGATCATTTTCTGACCGCTGAAAGCTAGGCGAGGATCAGTTCGATTACCTGGCCGCCTTGACGGTTGATTTCTTGCAATTTGTTCGACAGTTGCTCGTAGGCGACGAGATACTCGCTCACACTACGACGCACACGGGTTTGTCTTCCCGCTTTTGCGCCACTCACCACGCGCAAGCGATAGAATTTGCCCCGATCGCCCCCAGCTAATCCGGTTAAGGATTGACCAGTTCCGTTAATATAAACGGGGGACGCACTGTTATAGGCTAGTTCTCTGGTCAGTTTTCCTTCTTTCAACGGTGCGCGATCGCTGGTCGCATAACCGCGATAGACTTGGAACAGCCGACTAAAACCGACGGTTTTCTGACCCGTCTGGGTAGCGAAACCGCGATAGTAGGGGACAATGTTCTGGCCGAAATGTTGGTTGTATTCGGGGGAATCGAAATAGGAATTAATTTCTGCTTCGTAACCCTGTTGATTGTAGAGATCGGTATGGAAAGCGATCTCGGCTTGATCGTAGGGAGCGCGACCGAGCAGGTGTTTATAATTCAACTCGATAAAGCGATTTTGGGGATTGCTGTGGAAAAATTTCTTCCGATATAGTTCTGATTGAGCGATCGCCCGAACAAAATCCCTGACGCTAATCGAACGATTGCGTAAGAGGGATTCTAGGCTGATTAGGCGCTCGCTGGACATCAGATGCTCGTTGCCCAAGATTTGCCGATATGCACCCCGGATCACCACTTCTACCTGTTCATCACTGTCGGTGGAACGTAATTCCAAGGGTGTCCCATTGGCGTAGGGTTCAAATCCCAGTCTTTGGGCGACCATTAAGCTAGTCATCGTCGATCCTCCTGAAACTAACTGTATATGGATATGACAAGGTCTGGAAGAACAGGTGATTGCTAACCCTTTTGCTAACAACCCCCTGTCTTTCCAGACCAGCAGTTTTTTTGATCGGACTAGCTGAGAGCGTTGATCGCGTAGTCGATATAGGAGTTGGCTTCTACCGCGGGGTCGCCACTTAAACCATGGTTGGCTTTGATGTATTTGAGGGCTTCGATGTACCAGCTAGGAGACAGGTCGAAGGTGCGGTTGATTTCGTCGATACCAGCGATGAGGTACTCGTCCATCGGACCGGTTCCACCAGCAACTAAGCAGTAGGTCACCATGCGGAGGTAGTAACCGATGTCACGAGCGCATTTGTCTTTACCGCGTTGGTCCGCCGCAAAGTTATTCCCCTGCATTTGGGTGGTGTAGGGGTACTTGTTGTACACAGCTTGAGCTGCACCGGAGATTAAAGAACTAGCTTTTTCGGTTAAAGCTTTAGCAGCGGTGAGGCTGGCAGAAGCTTGACGAAAACGACCGAAAGCAACTTGGATTTCGGTGCTGCTTAAGAAACGTCCTTGAGAATCAGCGGCTGCTACGGCTTCGGTAAGGGGGGTTTTCATTGTTTGGTATCTCCCAATAATCTTGCAATAAGTTTCCTACGGTTCAATTGAGACTAGCCCTAGGGACTAGGCGACAGCAGCGGCGGCGCGGTCGAAGTAGCTGGCAATTTCAGACATTAAAGCACTGCAATCGCCGGGGGTGACACCGTTGCGATCGTTAGCGATGGACAAAGCAGCTTCTTTCATTTTGCTTACGCCAGCAGCTACGGAAGCTCCTGGTACTCCTAAAGCTACATAGGTTTCGCGCAGACCATTTAAGCAACGATCATCGAGAACACTGCCGTCGCCAGAGAAGGTAGCGTAGGTAACATAGCGCAAGATGATTTCCATGTCGCGTAAGCAAGCGGCCATACGACGGCTGGTGTAAGCATTACCACCGGGGGTGATCAGTTGGGGCTGTTCAGCGAACAGGCTACGAGCGGCGTTAGCAACGATGGTGGAAGCGTTACTGGTAATCCGGTTAACAGCGTCCATCCGTTTGTTGCTGTCGGCAACCATGGCGCTCAGAGCGTCTAGTTGGGAAGAGCTTAAATATTCGCCACGAGCATCAGCTTGGGATACTACCCGGGTGAATGCGTCAAACATTGTGACAATCTCCTAAATTTAAATGGGATTTGCTTGCAATTAAATGGTTTTCCCTCTTAAGGGATTTCACGGTGAGTCTGGACAAGCCTTGACCGTGATTGTTGCGATTTACTTTAAGAAACCTGAAAAAACTTCATGGCTCTCTCATAAATCACTTAAGGAGGTTAAACAAGTATCCAGCTTAACTTTTGTCTGTTATCTTGGCCCCTCAAATTAAATTTATACACTGCTGTCGAAACTTTGTTTGTTACATATTATTAAGTTTTTTGCTGTCTTTTTGTAACGGTCACTTAACAATGACTCGATCGAGTTGGTCAGGAATTGATGACCATGGCTCAAAGCCTCTCACCGTCGGGAAATCAGAGACAGCAAGGCTTTAAGGGTATAAAGGGCAGCAAGATAAAAATTTTAAGTTTTTTTTAATATTTTCCCCCTTTCCCTTCCCCTATTACCCAAGGATTGCCCTTTCCAGCCCTCCAATTACGATGAAGTTTTGTAAAGAAAGGTGTGGGGTGTAGGGTGTGGGGTGTGGGGTGTGGGGTGTGGGGTGACGTTAAACTAGAAACCGGTGATCAAAAAATCTAGCCGCCCGAACCCGATGATTTCCTCCTTTCCCGTTCCTAATAACTTAAATTGCCCTCAAATTCGCCTTGCTATTCGTTGCCTGCAGCCGCAATTGGTCCACTGGCGCCGACAAATACACCAAAAACCAGAACTAGGCTTTCAAGAACATCTCACCGCCTCCTTAATCAGTCAAACCCTGACTAAATATGGAATTGAGCATCAAACCGGCATCGCCGGCACCGGAATTGTCGCCACCATCGAAGGCAGTCAACCGGGGCCAGTTTTAGCCCTGCGGGCCGATATGGATGCACTACCGATCGCCGAAGAAAACCAAGTCCCCTATCGTTCCCAACATCCGGGCCAAATGCACGCCTGTGGTCACGATGGCCACACAGCGATCGCCCTCGGCACGGCAGTTTACATAGCACAAAACCGTCACCATGTCAAGGGGATCATAAAAATTATTTTCCAACCCGCCGAAGAGGGTCCCGGGGGGGCGAAACCGATGATCGAAGCGGGAGTGCTGAAAAATCCCGACGTGGACGGAATTATCGGGCTGCATCTCTGGAATAATATGCCCTTAGGGACAGTAGGCGTGAAAAATGGGCCCTTAATGGCGGCGGTGGAATGTTTCGATCTCCAGATTCAAGGCCGGGGCGGCCACGGGGCAATTCCCCATCAAACCGTCGATTCACTACTGGTGGCGGCCCAAATCGTCAACGCCCTGCAAACCATCGTCGCCCGCAACCTCAACCCCCTCGATGCTGCCGTGGTGACTGTGGGCAAATTAGCGGCGGGAACCGCTAGAAACGTGATTGCCGATAGTGCTAATCTCAGTGGGACGGTGCGCTATTTCAATCCCCAGTTAGGGGGCTATTTCCGACAACGGATGGAAGAAATTATCGCGGGCATCTGCCAAAGTCAGGGGGCTAGTTATCAATTCGATTACTGGCAATTGTATCCCCCGGTAATCAATCATGATCAGATGGCGGAATTAGTGCGCTCAATCGCCGCACAAGTGGTGGAAACCCCAGCCGGAATCGTTCCCGAATGTCAAACCATGGGAGGGGAAGATATGTCCTTCTTTTTACAGGAAGTACCAGGCTGTTATTTCTTCTTGGGGTCCGCCAATCCCGAATTAGGATTAGCCTATCCCCACCATCATCCCCGCTTTGATTTTGATGAATCGGTGTTAGCCATGGGAGTCGAGATTTTTGTCCGTTGCGTGGAAAAATTTTGCAACTCTAAGACTTTCTAGCAATCCGTTCAGGGTGAACAGTTTTTGTCAAACCCGAAACCGCTAAACTGATCACTGAATCAGACAACTAAAAAAACGCATGAATAATAATATCCACGAAAACGATGCCCAACGGGTGAAAATCCTCAGCGAGGCCCTACCCTATATACAAGAATTTCGCGGTCGTACCGTAGTGGTTAAATACGGTGGTGCGGCCATGAATAACAGCGATATCAAAGACGCGGTCATGCGAGATATCGTTTTTCTCTCCTGTGTAGGGGTTCGTCCCGTTATTGTCCACGGCGGCGGTCCAGAAATCAACAGTTGGCTGGATAAATTAGGTATTGAACCCCAATTTAAAGACGGTTTACGCGTCACCGATGCCGCCACCATGGATGTGGTAGAAATGGTGCTGGTGGGGCGCGTCAATAAAGAAATTGTTGCCCTGATCAATCAAGCTGGCGGTAAAGCGGTAGGATTGTGCGGTAAGGATGGTAATCTGATCACTGCTCGTCCCGTGGGTAAAGAGGGCATTGGTTTTGTTGGAGAAGTGAGCAGTGTCGATACTAGCGTCGTCGAATCCTTGGTCAATAGTGGCTATATTCCCGTGATTTCCAGTGTGGCCGCCGATGAAACCGGCCAAGCTCATAATATCAATGCCGATACGGTAGCCGGAGAAATAGCGGCGGCTTTAGGGGCTGCTAAACTGATTTTGATGACCGATACAGCCGGAATTTTAGAGAATTACAAAGATCCTTCCACTTTATTGGCTAAATTAGATATCCAACAGGCCCGGGAATTGATTCAAAAAGGCATCGTTGCTGGCGGGATGATTCCCAAAGTTGGCTGCTGTGTGCGATCGCTCGCCCAGGGAGTTCAGGCTGCTCATATTATCGATGGTCGTCTTCCCCACGCCCTTTTACTGGAAATTTTCACCGATCGAGGCATCGGTTCCATGATTGTGGCCTCCGGTTATACTAATCTATAGTAGTAATTACCGTACTTTTGCTCAAAAAGACTTGCCTAAAAGCAGTGATCCGGTGTACAAGTAGATTAATAAATGCGCTTCTCGCTCCTTTGTAAGGGCAAAAGTTTGAGTCTTGAGTTAGTTTAGTCGGGAAGCGCAGAATCCGAAGTTTTCATAGCAATTGAATTTATGATCAAACAAGCTGTAGCTCACCCGATGGTGAAGTTTCAACGCAAGGTTAGCAAGTGGATAGATGCAAAAGTAGTCAAACCTAGCGATAGTATCTGGAAACTGGCTCTTTTATACGGAGATGAGTGGACATACTGGAAGCAAGAGTTGCTCGATTTCGGTTTCTCCATGCAAGACCCTCTCAGCGAAGTGGTAGCGGTAGAAGCTTGGGACGAAGAATAAGCGACCATCGACTCAAAAGCGGCTTTCTACTAGGACTATCCCCATGGGATCAACTCCGATTATCCTTTCCGCTCTGGTTATCTTATCCTTAAGTGCGAGTTGTTCTCCCCAGACAGAAACCCAACCACCGCCACCAGCAGCCCGTACTACCACCGTCAACGTCACCACGGCTAAACCGGCAACCAGCAGACGCAATCTCGATTACACGGGAACTACCCGACCTTTAAAAGTGGTTTCTCTGCGATCGCAGGCTACGGGGCAGTTACTCAATCTCGTCGTTGATGTGGGAGATGAGGTGCAATTAGGGCAAATCCTGGCCCGTGTTGATGATCGTCTCCTTGCCACCGTTGTCCGACAAGAAAAGGCTGCCCTATCGTCTCTAGAAGCGGAATTAGCCCGGGCGAGAATTGAAGTCAGTAACGCTGAAATTGACGTGCAGCGCCTACAACTGCAATACCAACAGGCCAAAAATGATGCCGAGCGCCTGCAAAAATTAGCCCTAGAAGGGGCGATTCCCCTGCAACAGGCCGAAACAGCCCAAACTACGGCAGCAGTAGCTTTAAAAGCCGTTAATAGCGGGCGATCGAGAATTAAAGTGGAGGAGCAGGTAGTGGCGGGAATTATTGGCAGAATTGCCGCCCAAAAATCGGTCATCGCGCAGGAACAACAACGTCAGGCCTACGCTATTCTTAAATCACCAGCGACGGGGATAGTTATCGAAAAACTGAAAGAGCCGGGGGATTTAGTCAGTATCGGCGATGAAGTCCTCAAAATTGGCGATTTTCAACAGGTCAAGGTAGTGGTATTATTATCGGAATTGGATTTAAAAACGATTAATTTAGGACAAACGGTTAATGTCAGCCTTGATGCTTTCGGTGAGAGAAATTTTTCCGGTCGCATCACGAGGATTTTTCCCCTCAGCCAAGGCACGGCCCGGCGGATTCCCGTGGAGATTACTCTAGCCAATGGGGATGGTTTAATTAAAGGGGGATTATTAGCCCGGGTGCGGTTCAATAATAATTCTGCCCCTCAGGTGATTGTTCCCGAAACAGCAATTGTCAGTCAAGGGGAATCCGCGGCAATTTTCGTCCTTTCCGAGTCTAACTCGCAAGTGGAAAAACGTCCCGTTCGTCTCGGTCAAGCGCTCGACGGTCAAGTAGAAATTCTCACTGGACTTGAACCGGAGGAGCGTTTCGTCGTCAATAGTAGTAAACCTTTGCAAAATGGTGAAAAAGTCCGCGTCAGTGTCCTGAGTAATCCTTGATGAGTCATGGGTTGGCGGCTTTTGTTGTGATCAGTAAACAGTAATCAGTAATCAGTAGGGGGTGGGGTGTGGGGAAATGGGCAAGTGGAGCATTTGGCTGAAATTTCCCTAAACCCCCAAACCCCCAAAACCCTATCACCCTAACGACCGACTCCTAACTCCTGTCTCGGAGTCTCCTGAAAGTTTTTAAATATTTTTCCACATCAGCAAAGAGCGAGTTTGAAAGCCGAGATTTTGGTAGAGATTGAGAGCATTTTCGTTATTGATGAAGACTTGTAAACCGATGCGGGTTTGTCCGCGACTTTTTGCCCAATCCTTAGCTCGATCGATTAGTGCGCTGGCGATACCTTGGCGACGATGCTGGGGAGCGACGTAAATTAGGAAAATATGACCATAGCGATCGCCTGTCACCTGATCGACGGCACTCCCCATCCAGAGACAAGCGATCGCCGTTTGTTGTGCTTCGACGATCCAGAGGGGAGTATCGAGGCAAAAAAACTGTCTGACTGTATCAGCTAGATGGGAGAGGTTTTTTTGTTCGGGAAAAAATTCTTCATAGGTGCGGGTGAGAAAATTAATTAGTAGATAGCGATCGCTCGGTTTTCCCAGTCGCAGCTGATAATTTTCGGGAAGGTTAACCATGCCAAGGATAAGAGAAAATTATGCCTAGGGATGGCTCGATCGGAGCGGGTGCCGCTAAATCTGCTGGTAAAAAAATCCGGATGCCGGTGGCAACCAGAGCAACTAAAAACACTAAGATAGTCAGGAGCGGGGCGATATATTGCCGGAAAAAAGCCATAATTATTTGATCTCTAAACTGCTGTTCTTTCTATTTTAGGGATTGCCAGTGGAGATATCAGCAATTTTAAAAAAATTCGCCCAAAAAAAGTGATCGGCATACCGATCACCAGAAACCGACAACTAGACTATGACTAAACACCGATCAAATCTAACGAAGGTGCAAATAGGCTGCCTCTGCTTCTAATTGACGCACTAAAGCTTCATTTCCCTGCGCTCTAGCTACTTCCAGTCGGTGTTGTAAATTTCTGCGGAGTGTTTCTCTATGAGCGACGGTGGCCTGTGTTAGGACTTGCTGACGATTTTTGTTCATGGTGGACAGACTTTTGAGCGACTTAACTTACCTTATATCTAAATCATAACATTCTCTTTAGTAAACTGTATCTTTAGCTACTGAATTTGGCGTTAAGATTTATTAATGGTGTTGGCAACCCTAGGGACAAGTCGATGACGGAACAGGCACTAATAACCCTTACTAGCGATTTTGGACTACGGGACGGTTATGTGGGCATGATCAAGGGAGTAATCGCGGGAATTGCCCCCTATGCTCGCACGATCGATCTTAATCATCAAATTTCGCCCCAAGACCTTTACGCTGGTCGTTTTGTCCTCCTAAATGCCTATCAATATTTTCCCCAAGGCACTATTCATCTGGCAGTTATAGATCCGGGGGTGGGAAGCAAAAGACGCGGGGTAGGGATTCGTTTTGCCGGTGGTTATTTAGTCGGGCCAGATAATGGTTTATTTAGTGGCATTTTAAGCCAATCTCCCGCTATATCTGCCGTTAATATCAATAATTCTTTCTATTGGCGCACCCCTAACCCTAGCACTACTTTTCACGGTCGTGATATTTTTGCTCCTGTGGCCGCTTATTTGGCCCGGGGAGTACCCCTAGAAATGTTAGGTGAGATTATTGATCCCGATAGCTTGCAACAATTAGCGATCGCTGTTCCGCAAATCGAGGAAGATAAAATCAGGGGTCAAATCCAATATATCGACATTTTTGGCAATTTAATCAGCAATATTCCCGATTATCTCCTAGAAGGAAAAAATTGGTCAGTGCAGTTAGGTCCAAAAATTATCCCCGCAAAAAACACCTACAGTGATGTTACTTGGGGGGAAATAGTCGCTTTTATCGGTAGTCACGGGGGAATAGAAATTGCCGTCAATAGTGGGAGTGCCCAAAAGCAATTACACCTAAATATTGGCGATGCGATCGAGGTTAGAATAGATAGGAGTCAGGAGTCAGGAGATAGGAGTCAGGAGACTCCGAGTCAGGAGATAGGAGTCAGGAGATAGGAGTCAGGAGACAGGAGATTATAGCGTTTCCTGTTCGCAAGAGGTACATTATCCATGTTGAAAAGCTTTATCAGCAAGGGTTTAAGTGTGCCGCACAGATGCGAGAACCGCTATATTTTATTTATTCTCCCCACACCCCACACCCCACACCCCACACCCTACTGATTACTGTTTACTGATAACTGATATAGCCTTTTAATCAATTCTCATACTAATATCTAACCAAGTAGAACGGGTAATCGGGGCGCTAGTAGAAATATAATCTACTCCTGTTTCGGCAACGTTGCGAATGCGATCGAGGGTAATATTTCCCGATGCTTCTATTTTGGTTTTACTATTAAAATTGCGGATCATCTCCACAGCAGTTTGCATCATCTCTAAATCCATATTATCTAACATAATGATCTCTACCTGCTGCTGTAGGGCCTGATTCACTTCTTCTAATTGGCTGGTTTCTACCTCAATTGTGAGAGGATAGGGCATATTTTGCCGTACACGAAGCACTGCTTCCTCAATGCTGCCCGCTGCTTGAATATGATTATCTTTAATCATAATTGCATCATCTAACCCCAAACGATGGTTAATTGCGCCACCGATACCGGAGGCATATTTTTCTAAAATTCGCAATCCGGGGGTAGTTTTGCGAGTATCCACCAATCTTGTCGATAAATCGGCAATTTTCTCCACATATTTGCGAGTTTCACTAGCAATCCCACTCAAGCGCATGGCAAGATTTAAAGCGACTCTTTCCCCGATTAACAACGCATCGAAAGAACCTTCTATCTCGGCAATAACCTTAGACTTAGGGCAGAATTCCCCCTCGGCAACGGTGGGGGTAAAGTGAATAGTGGGGTTAAGTAGTTGAAAAACTCGTTCAGCTACGGGTAAACCGGCAATAACTCCCGCTTCCTTGGCAATCCAACTAGCTTGACCGATTTTAGCATGACCGAAGAAAATTGCTTGGGTAGTGCGATCGCCTCTACCGAGATCTTCTCGTAACCAGTTTTCTAACAAGGGATCAAGAACTAATAGGGGCGGTAACATAGAATTTATCGAAACAATCGGGACGTATTTATTTTAAGTCTAGGAATGTTTGACATTTTTGTAAACTTTCTTTAATCGAAACTTATCCCCTCATAGATTAACTCGATCGCACAGTGAAAATCGAGACTAGATAGAATAATTTCTTCCCCTTGACTATAAGCGCGGTAAAACCAAATTTTATCTTCACCGCGACGATAAACCTCAACACTGATCGATTCGGGATCGACTAAAACGTATTCTTGTAAACTAGCAATCTGACGATAATATTGTAACTTTTTAGTGCGATCATAGTTTCCTGTGCTGGGGGAAAGCACTTCAATAATCACTTGTGGATGTTGAATAAAATTACGAGATTCTCGATCTCTAAAATCGCAACTAATCACCAAATCGGGATAAAAATAACGATTATTATTAGCCTGTACTTTCGCATCAGATACATTCACTCGACAGCCTCGCGGACGGAGATGAAGTCTTAAAGCAGTGTAAAAATTCAAGGTAATATCATTATGAGGCAGACTACCCCCAGTCATGGCGATAATTTCCCCATCAATATATTCATGGCGACATTCCTGTGTAGCTTCCCATTCTAGATACTCTTCTGGGGTCATTCTTTCTGGGTATTGAGGTTGAGCGATCATTTTTCTTTTTCCTTGTCAACTAACTAAATTAATATCCCATTTCCTTTTTATGTTAGAACATTTTCTCAGCCGAAGATTAAAGAATAGTCATAATTAAGCGGTAACTGAAGACTGTAATGATAAGATAGATACAGAAAGAATTATTATCGCAGGTCGCTAAGATGACGAAAACAGTTGCCGATATCATGACTCCCAATCCCATCACCGTCACCGCTAACACTTCTCTATCCGAAGCAGTGAAAATTTTGGCCGAAAAGCGTTTTAGTGGTTTACCCGTGGTGGATGACAATATGCGACTGATTGGGGTTATCTCCGAAACTGACCTTATGTGGCAGGAAACGGGAGTAGAAGCTCCTCCTTACATTATGCTCCTCGATAGCGTCATCTATCTACAAAATCCTAGCCGTCACGAGAAATTACTCCATAAAGCTCTCGGTCAAACCGTGGGGGAAGTAATGACCGATAAACCCATTAGTATCACGGCTGACCGCCCTTTGAAAGAAGCGGCATCGTTAATGTACGATCGTCATGTGCGTCGTTTACCGGTGATTGAGGAAGAAACCCACAAAGTAATTGGTATTGTCACCCGCGGCGATATCATTCGTGATATGGCAAAATCCGAAGTATGAAGCGCCGTCAATTTCTCACTAATTCCGCCCTAACTGCTGTTAGTTTTTCCCTAATTCCTAGAAAAGTTGTTAGCAATAATTTTCCTCTAATTAAACCGCCACCTCTACAACCGGGGGACGGAGTGGGTATTATTAGTCCGGCGGGGGCAACTTTTAAAGAAGATGATTTGAACATAGTTATCGAAGCAGTTAAAGCCCTAAAATTAGTCCCAAAAGTTGGTAAATACGCTTTAGATCGTTATGGTTATCTAGCCGGTAAAGATAGCGAGCGAGCCTCGGATATAAATCAATTTTTTGCCGATGATAATATTGCCCTAATTTTACCAATTCGCGGCGGTTGGGGCAGCGCTCGTTTATTACCTTATCTCGACTACGATTTAATTCGCCGTCACCCGAAAATCATCTGTGGTTTTAGTGATATAACCTCTTTATTATTAGCTATTTATGCCAAAACTGGTTTAGTTACTTTCCATGCTCCCAATGGCTTTTCTAGTTGGCGCACTGCTCAAACTGAAAGCTTTCGACGGGTTTTATTTTCTGGGGAAAAGTTGACTTTTAGAAATATTCCCGATCCCGATGATGCTAATCGTTTAATGCAGGTAAAAAATCGCATTCAAACTATTACTAAAGGTCAAGCCAAAGGTAAATTAATCGGCGGTAATTTAACCACTTTAGCCTCAATAGTTGGCTCTCCCTATCTGCCAAATTTTACCGGTGCTATCCTATTTTTAGAAGATATTGGTGAAGATGTTTATGAGATTGATCGCCTGTTAAATCAATTAAAATTAGCGGGAATTTTCGAGAATTTAGCTGGTTTTATCTTCGGTCAATGTAGCAATTGTAGTGCTGATAGTGACTATGGTTCCTTGACTTTAGAAGAAGTGATACGAGAATATATTCAACCCTTAAAAATTCCCGCTTGTTTAGGTTTAAATATCGGACATTTAGAAATTATTGAAACTATTCCCATTGGTATTGCAGTAGAATTTGATGCTAATCAGGGAACAATTACTATGTTAGAATCGGCGGTTAGTAAGCTGTAAAATAGCTGACTGTTGCTATTCGCTTTTTTAACTGATAACGGAATATTTAGACTGGCGAAGTCGGCTCCATCTTATTATTAGACTAAATCCGTTGAGTATAGGCTAGTTATGAGGAGAGGCACTCATGCAAGAGACAAAAGCTTCAGAAGCTGATTACTGATTACAAGGGCCGAATCTAAAACCTAATTTATTAAGCTAAAAGCTTTGATCTACTTAGTTTCTAACCTTATTTTTAGGTAAGAGAATTGCCAGATTCTTTCTTTTGCCTTTTGCCTGTTGCCTCTTGCCTTCAGAAGCTGATAACTGATAACTGATTACTGATAACTGATTACTGATAACTGATTACTGAAAAAGCTGATTACTGTCGCGGTTGTACGGGGAAACCTTGACGCTGAAGCATTTCCGCCGCGTCTTGGCCGGGTTGATAGTTGATGCCGAGGGTAGAGGTGGCCGTATCTTCGATGATTTTGGGAGTGAGGAGAATGATCACCTCGCTGCGAGTATTGCTATTGCTACGACTGCGGAATAAAGCCCCTAAAATGGGAATATCGCCTAAAATCGGCACTTTTGTCTCGTTAGTCTGTTGGCGCTCTTGGATAATGCCGGAAAGAATTAAACTCTGTCCATCCCGGAGACGAATCACCCCAGAAGTTAATTCCCGACGAATCAGGGGGGTAAGGGTGTTGACTGTGAGACCACCGCTATCAAATTCAATTGGAGACCCCGGAGTGGCAACAGTGGGACTAACGGACAGGGAAATAAAGCCGTTATCATCCACCTGATCGATGTTTACCGCTAAAGTTAATCCAGCATCGGCCAGTACAGGGGTAGTGGTGCGTACGCCACTGAGAGGATCCACCTGTGTGTTAACACTTTCTAGCACTTTCTCGGTCAGCTTAACGGTGGCCTGTTGACCTTCCTGCACCACCAGCGAGGGATCGGTGAGAATCTTGGCATTTCCTGTCTGAATTGACGCTTGCAGGGTCATCAGGAATTTTTGGGGATATTGGAAGAGGGTCGGGGGCTCGTATTCATACTCTATTATTCCCGTCTCTGGGTCAATAGTAATATCACTCAATCCGGGTTGGAAGGGGTTAACAGTGCGACCAAAACTAGGGCGCGAGTAGGGTGTCAGACCCCCTGAAAAGTCATTCGGTCCCCGGTTAACACGCCCAAAGGGAGCGCCATTCTGAATGTCAAAAAAAGGTTGAATTTCTGCTGTCCCCGTACCCGATATGATATCAAAAATCGGTACAACAGGCTGTGCAAAAGCCCCCGGTCTGCCTACAGTTGAGCTAGTGGGTGGGTTCATATTACCAAAGTTCAGCACTGCTGCCCCGTTATCTTGAACGAAGAAACCATCGTTAAAACCGAAGGAAAAACTACTGCTAAAACTGTCGGTATTGAGCAGGTTGACATCAATAACTTTCACATTGACCACTACCTGACGGCGACGGGCATCCAGTTGGGTTAATAAAGATGTGGCGATCTGGACTTGGCGGGGTTCGCCGATTAAATTGATAGAATTAAGGCGATCATCGGCGGCGATTCTTAAACCAGTTAAAAGTAAGGCCGCTTTTGAGCCTTCTGTGTTTTGGGGGGCCAGTGGCTCTAGGGTGGGAGGAGTATCCCGGCGACCAGTCACCCGTCCGGTGAGGGGATCGACGATATCCTCGGTTTGGGTAACTAAACGCTGGTATTCTGCCCCTTGGGTGGCGAGGAAAATGGCGGCGGCGACAGCTTTAACTTGGTTGAGGCGCAGGGTGCGGCTAATCAGATTACGAGCGCCTTGGGGTAATTGCGCCCCAACAAAGATAGTTGTACCCTGACGGTTGGCCTGTAGTCCGGAAACTAACAACACGGCGTTAAATATACTTTCCACCGATTCGTTAGTAAATTCTAGGGAAACCGTCTGAGTGGTGGCGTTGGCTTCCCCCTGGGCGCTGGTGAAAACGACGTTATAACCGGCATAGTTAGCGAGGGTCATTAACACTTCTCTAGCGGAAGCTTCCCGCAATAAAACGCGAGGTACAGTGATATTGCGATCAAATTTGATTTTTTCGGCACTAGCATCGATGTTAGAGATGGCAATGTCTCCCACCGGTGGGGCGACGGCTCGCGGTAGGGTGGGAGCGCCGGGTGCTTGGGGTGCGCCTTGAATGATAATTTCCGGGTTGGGAACCATGGGCGCACTTTGGGCGAGCAGTTTTTCACTGGCTAAAATGCGATCGCTGATTTCCTTTTGTACGGCATCGGGGGTGGGAAGGAGATTCTTCGGTCTTTTTTGTAAATTTTCTTGACTAAACTCTTGCGAAAATTCAATTTTTGATGTACTAGATTTTAACTCTGAACCATCGAAGGATTCGGGGGTTTCGGCCAAGGCGCTCAGGGGAGCCATCAATAAAAACGAGGCAATTTGCGGGATAAACAGGGCATAGCGAGACTGATTCACTTTAATTTCACTCCTCACAATTAGGGGATTCAACGGATAAAAAACGCAATACTGACAATGGAATCAAGACTATTTAATCATTGAAAGTTCTCCTATTGGGGCGGACTAGCGGGGGGTTGACCTTCGGCGGGGGGTTGACCTTCGGCGGGGGGGGGCGGTGCTAATTTCGCCAATTCTTCAGCATTGAGAGGAATAATCACATTGAGAAGAAAGGTGGTAGTAACGGGTTGATCGCCTTGGGGAACGATAGTGGCTTGATTTTTGCCGATACTAACCACTTTGACCACCGAACCGCCTTCGGGCATTTGAGTATTGAGACTATTCAGCAAAATGAGCGGCTGTAATCTTTCTAAATCCCGAATAACCTCTTGGCTGTTAGCATAGTTCCCTTCGATCTTGACGTTAAAAGTTTGACGCTTGAGCTTGTTATTAACTGCGCTACCGAGGGAACTATCGGAGACCACCACTGGTTCTAGTCCTTGGGGTTGGAAACTAATCAGCTTAACATTGCGAGACTTAAAGATATTGCTAATATCTAAGAGAATTGTGCTTAAGTTCTTTTCTTGAGCAAAAAGCGCCAGAATTTGCTGTTTAGTTGCCTCTTTTTGTTGCAACTGACTCTCGATTTTTTGGAATTGCGTGGCACCGAGACCGCTTGTTTGTTGATCTACCTGTTGTTGTTTGCTATCTTTATCGATTTGCAGTTGCTGCAAGGTGCTATAAGCGGGCATCACCCAGTTAAAAAGCAGATAGAGGGAGCCAAGTAAACCTACCACACCGGCGGTGATGCCACTATTGCGGGGAGTAAAAGTTATCCCGAAAGCGGTGGGATACTGGTCAAGTTCCTCTAATTCCCTGTCCTCATTGGCAATGTATTCTTCAGTAAAGGTCATGGTTGAATGGCTCCTTGGTCTTTGAGGGTATTAATCCTAGTGACAACTCCTTCCGCTCCATTACGTTTCAGCTGTTTCAGTTGTTCAGTAGCGGGGGTATCACTTAATTGGGCGGTGATCACAAATTGAACCGCTTGGGGGAAACTAACACTAATATTTTTGTACTCATTGGCCACCTGTACGGGCAAATCGGCCAGGGCAGCACTTTCGATCACCGTTTTCTTACCCTGTAAAAAAGGAGAAGCTTGTAGGGTTAAGAGATAATCATTGACTGCTTCGTAACTACTGGCAAAACCACTAATTTTTAACTGAGTAGCCGGATTCGGTTGCCCTTGCCCCGGGTTTGCGGGAACATCCACCTGTTGCAGACTGGTTAGCTGGACACTAGGGGGAGTTTGTAGACGAATTTCTTGGAGAATGGCTGACCAAGGCCTAATCTGATTGAATACAGTTACTAGAGCTTGATTTTCAGCTTCTACCGCCGTTAATTGCGCTTTTAAATCCTCTATTTTTTTACTTTGGCCTTGCAGTTGACCTAATTTCCCGTCCAGTGTCTGAATTGTGGCCTGAGTTGCGCTGGTTTGCCAACCGACGATTAAACCGAGTAATCCCGTCAGGGCCAATAATCCGGCCCCCACTCCCACACCGATCAACAGGGGTTTTTGTTTACTCAGGTTAATAGCGGTGGACATCTTGTCCACGGTGGTTTCTTTGTCCGTTTGCTTAAGATGGCGATCCTTGAGAAAATTAACGTCAAGACTATACATAATTTTTGTCTATACCTCCCGTAATCCTAAACCGAGAACTGTTCCTAACCCCGGTCTTCGGGTATTGGGAATCTCTTGATTGATATCTAAGTTCAGCGCTGCGATCGGATCGATTGGCATGGTGGGGACGCTGAGATGTCGGGTAAAATACTCGTCTAGTTGTGCTATTCCCCCCCCGGGACCGGCTAAAAGTAACTGGACGATTTCCAGTTGCTCACTTTGGTTAACATAGAAGTTAATCGATCGCCGCAATTCATCGGTTAATTCTCCTAAAACCCGCATCAGTGCCATTATCCCAGCGTTAGTAGAGACTTGTGCAGTGCCAGTATTGGTGCTAAGACTATCAAAGCCAGTAATCGGGATTGTCATCCCCAAAAGAATCTCAGGACTGCGAGAGGTGGGCAAATTCAGCGCCCTGGCCATGGCATTTTGTAGCTGGAAAGTACCGATGGGGACAGTGCGAGAAAATTGGGGAACTCCATCCACCACGATGGCAATTTCCGTGTTATCAAATTCTATATCGACAATCACGACGGCTTCATTGGAACTAAATTGTCGCAACTGTTCGCGAATTGTCCGAATTAGGGCAAAACTATTAATTTCTAGCACATCTACCTGTAATCCTGCCTGTTGGAAGGTTGACCTATAGGCATCGGTGATTTCCCGACGAGTGGCAACTAATAAGACTTGTACCTTTTCAATCCCGTCTTCACCCTGAAAGTAGCCCAGTTTTTGGTAGTCGAGATCCACTTCCTCGCGAGGATAGGGCAGATATAAACTGGCCTCATGATTTAAGACTGTATCGCGCAATTCCTGATCGTCCAATTCCGAGGGAATGGGGATAATCCGGATAATTGACTCGCGCATGGGGACACCAGTAGCGACTTGTTTGCTAGTAATTTGATTTTCTTTGAGTAATTCTTGGATTAATTGCGCTAAAGCGGGGGAATCGGCGATTTTTCCCTCCTCAAAGATGCCTTCCGGGATATCCGACGAACAATATTTAACTAATTTATAGTTTTGTCCCTGTTTGGCGATCTGAGCGACGTTAATGCGCTCTGGGGTAATCTCTAAGCCAATACCTTGAGATTTTCTTGTCAACAGCTTCTTAAAAAAACTTACCATAGATTTTCCTGGGCAGCTCTAAGGGGATTGGTGATTAACAAAGCAAACAATTTTTTGACCTGATTTTATCTAGTCCCGATCAAGGCAGTAAATCAGTCTATAAACGATCTTGACTGGGTAAATTACCCAGAAAAGGTGAAAATCTAGGAGTAGAGAACCTATTCCTGTACTCGCTACGGCGGATTCAGGCTCAGTCTGGTACATCTTCTGAGTGGAAAGGCTTATCCAATAAGGAGTTGTCTGTGCCAGATGGATAGAGGAACCGCCGTAACCCGATTATCTTTGTTCAGCTCGAGGTTAATATCGAGGGGGTGAGAGGAGAGGAAGTGCCTATTGATGGTGATATTGTAATCAATTTTAGTGAAAGAACCAAGTCCAAGCTAAAAATTGGCCATTACCCCCCCCTTTTTTTTTTCTGCTCCACTAGATCAAGTCAGCTTTCCCTAGTTAGGGTTTGCGGCAAAAAGTTTTTCCTGGGGGCAGGCTTCGGCCGTGAGCTCAGCCGAACCGCCGAACCGCCGAACGGGTGTCGGGGGGCGGGGGTCGGGGGTCGGGCATCGGGTTTTAAGCTAAGAGGCATTTTCACCACCCGCCAATTCAAAAATGAAAGGCAGCACTCCTCAAGACAAAAGTTCAAGAAATCTTAGAAGTTATCGAAAATTTGGGTCTAAAACCCCGTCCTTTAGCGTAGCGGAGGACGGCTTGACATTGTTGCTCACATAGCTTACCATAGTAAATATGGTCTGGTAAACAAGATGTTAAAAGCGTTCAAGTACAGAATCTATCCGACCAGTGAGCAATCCGTTTTGCTCGCCAAGTCGTTTGGCTGTGCTAGATGGTTTTACAATTACGCTCTAAACTTAACATCCGAAACTTACAAGCAAACTGGAAAAGGATTAAGCAGAGACGAAATAATTAAGCTGCTGCCTTCCTTAAAAAAAGAGTATGAGTGGTTAAGCGAAGTACCATCGCAGGTATTACAGCAAGCCGCTTTAAATCTTTCTAGTGCTTTCCTTAACTTTTTTGAAGGTAGATCTAAATATCCTAACTTCAAGAAAAAGCAAAATAAACAGTCGATTAGATTTCCTCAGCACTGTAAGTTAAAAGATGATGTTCTGGTATTGCCTAAAATTGGTGAAGTCCATTGCCAAGTCTCACGGCAACCAGAGGGAAACTTAAAGTCTGTTACGGTTTCAGTTAATCCATCGGGAGAATATTTCGCATCTTGTCTTTATGATGATGGTCAGGATTTACCCGAAAAATCATCAGAAGGAAAAGCTATCGGGATAGACGTTGGACTAACCCATTTTGCTATTACATCAGATGGGACTAAACACGGGAATCCTCAATACTATCGTAAGTACGAACAGAGATTAGCGAGGAGACAAAAGAAACTTAGTCGCAAGCAAAAAGGCTCTAAAAACTGCAATAAAGCTAGAGTTAAAGTTGCTAAAGTTCACTCTAAAATCGTTCGTTGTCGTGAAGATTTTCTGCACAAAATAAGTCGTAAATTAGTTGACGAAAACCAAGTCATAGTGGTAGAAAATCTGGCAGTCAGAACCATGGTCAAAAACCCTAAACTAGCAAAATCAATTAGTGATGCTGGTTGGGGTCAATTCTGTACCATGTTAAAATACAAGGCTGAATGGGAAGGAAAAATCTATATAGAAGTAGATAGATTTTTTCCTAGTTCCAAGACCTGTAGTAACTGTTTAAATCCTGTTGATAGTTTGAGTTTAGATATTCGTAGTTGGCAATGTCCTAAGTGTGGAGAAACTCACGATAGAGACATCAATGCTGCTAAGAATATTCGAGATGAAGGTTTACGAATTTTGGCGGTAGGGCATACCGCTACTGCTTCTGGAGGGAGAGTAAGACCAAGTAAAGGCACTGCTTTTGCCAGGCATCTCCCCGTGAATGAAGAATCCCCACGCCTTTAGGCAACGGGAGTGTCAATAAAATAATACAAAAATAAACTCAACGTAAACCTAAAACATTGCCAGGGAAAATCAATCATGTTTCTCCGTCCTTTCTCTATCCTAATTACCCTCTGTCTCGGTTTAGGCTTCCTTTCTCTCCCTCGGCCTGTTCAATCTTTACCTTTAAATGCGATCGCTCAAGTCAATGTTGCCTCAACTGCTCTGGACTTTTTCAATCAGGGAGTAAAAAGATTACAACAAGGTGATCTAGAGGCTGCCATTAATAGTTTTAATGAAGCCATTCGTCTTAATCCTAACTATGCTCAAGCCTATGGCAACAGAGGAATTGCCTATAGTCGTTTACAGCAATATGACAAAGCCCTGGCTGATTATAACCAATTTATTCGCTTTAATCCCAATTCAGCAGCAGCTTACTATAACCGAGCAACTTTGTATGATAAATTAGGAGATTCTCAAAAAGCGATCGCCGATTATGATCAAGCAATACGACTTAATCCTAATTTCACTCAAGCAATTAGTGGCCGAGAAATGGCTCAGAATAAATTAAGAACACCTCAACAAAGTATCTCCAATACTAACGCGCTCGCTCAATATTTTTCCAATCCGACCACTGCTGAGAATTTTTTTGTTCAGGCGATGGATAAATATGACAAAGCAGATTTTGATGGTGCAATTGTCGATTTTAGCCAAGCGATTCAACTCAAACCCGACTATGCTCCAGCTTACATGGGCAGGGCAATGGCATATAAGGGTTTAGGAGATTTAGAAAATCAGATCACAGAGCTACGAAAAGCGGCAGAATTACTTCAAAAACAGGGAGATACAGAAGCATACCAGACAACCATAGATTTAATCAAAGTAACTCAGGATTTGATCGATAGCATTCGATCAAATCCTAATTCTAAACTAGCCTTTGCCGAGTTGTTTTTTAATTATGGAATAGAGGAATGGAAAAAAGGAAATTTTGTGCAGTCGCTGGCACAATTTAACCTGGTGATACGCCTCAATCCTAACGATGCTAGTGCTTATCTTTTTCGAGGTAATGCCTATGGTCAATTAAAAGAATATCAAAAAGCGATCGCCGACTACACCCAAGCAATTCGCCTCGATCCTAACTATGCTGATGCTTACAACCTGCGAGGGCTTGTCTATGGAATGTCAGGAAACCGTCAAAAAGCGATCGCCGACTTGCAAAAAGCAGCCAATTTATATCAGCAACAGGGTGACACAGCACAAGCTCAAAAAGTCTTAGATTTGTTGAAAGAATTACAGCCATAAACTCAAGGTAAACCTAAAACATTCGGCCTGTTCAATCTTTACCTTTAAATGCGATCGCTCAAGTCAATGCTGCCTCAACTGCTCAGGACTTTTTCCATCAGGGAGTAAAACAACGCCAATTCAAAAATGAAACGCAAGACTCCTCAAGATTTGACAGAGAAAGGCTCATCGGGTATTGTCCGAATCAATACAATCCAGATTCCGCAGGTGGAAAAAGACAAAGGAAAAGACAGAAAAAGCCGAACAATTCACTAAATATAAATACTCAAGAAAGTCTCAGGGTGAGCGCATCTAAAACTCTATTGACAATTGGTCAATTAGGTTTTGTTCCGTTAGATATTTCTGGCTAAAACTAAATATTTAGCCCCAGTGTTGGGAAATAGCGTCGTCAGACGTGGATGGTAAAACCGCTGCCTAGTCGAGCCGTCAGGACTCAAACGGTAAGTCTGCCAAAGGAAGCGTCAAAAGCGCAAAATCTGTGAGATTAGCCATTCCAAAGCTAATCGAGCGCGAAGCGGATTAGCCTAGTTCATTTTTTCTAGACACTATTTTTTCCTGACTCCAGGAAACCGGCGATCGAATGCTTCTTAAGGGCGTGATTTTCCCGTATAATTAGGAGTTTGCACAGTGACAAAAGAAGTTAAGGAGCGAGTTCGATGGCACGAATGTACTATGATGAGGATGCCAATTTAGATTTATTAGCGGGAAAAACGATCGCTATTATTGGTTATGGTTCCCAAGGTCATGCCCACGCATTAAATCTCAAGGATAGTGGCGTTAATGTGATTGTTGGTCTATATCCCGGCAGTAAATCGGCAATCAAAGCCAAAGAAGCCGGTATTCCAGTGTATGATGTGGCCGAAGCCGCTAAAATTGCCGACTGGATCATGATCCTCTTACCAGATGAAGTGCAGAAAACGATTTATCTCAAGGAAATTGCCCCGAATTTAAGCCCAGGCAAGGTATTATCTTTTGCCCACGGCTTTAATATTCATTTTGGTCAAGTGGTTCCCCCGGATAATGTCGATGTGGTTATGGTTGCCCCCAAAGGACCGGGCCATCTCGTCCGTCGTACCTACGAACAAGGTCAAGGGGTCCCCTGTTTATTCGCCGTCTATCAAGATGCTACCGGCCAAGCACGCGATCGGGCAATGGCCTACGCTAAAGGTATCGGTGGCACTCGGGCCGGGGTTTTGGAAACCACTTTCCGCGAGGAAACAGAAACCGACCTTTTTGGCGAACAAGCAGTATTATGCGGCGGTTTAAGCGCTTTAATTAAAGCTGGCTTTGAAACCCTCGTGGAAGCTGGTTATCAGCCCGAATTAGCCTATTTTGAGTGTTTACACGAGGTAAAACTGATCGTCGATCTGATCGTCGAGGGCGGTTTGGCTAAAATGCGCGATAGTATTTCCAATACAGCCGAGTACGGTGACTACACTCGCGGTCCGCGGGTGGTGACGGAAGCGACTAAGGCCGAAATGCGGAAAATCCTCGAAGAAATTCAATCGGGACAATTTGCCAGAGAGTTTGTCCTCGAAAATCAAGCAGGTAAACCGGGATTCACCGCTATGCGTCGTCAAGAAGCAGAACATTCGATCGAAGAAGTCGGTCAAGATCTGCGGGCGATGATGAGTTGGCTAAAACGCTAGTTCTCTTTTTTTTCGGTGGAGGGTTGGGCGCCACCTGGCAATTCTTGCTGTTGAGTCCGCCCCTACACCCTACACCCCACACCCCACACCCCACACCCTGTCCCCAGGAAAAACTTTTTCAGCAGCTCCTACCTAGTAGATCGCCTCTCTTGATTTGACTAGACCGATCGCCCGTAAACCGGCAATCACACCACAACCGATCACCATACCGACAAAGGAACGAATCAGATTTTCTACGGGAATGATCGGAATTAAAGCGATCCAGACTTCTTCGGGCCAATTAAAAATCGAGTAGGTAATGGCGACGACCCCTAAATGGGAGAGGCCGCTGGCAGTCCAAGTACCCCCAAAAATTCCCGCAGCCACTAGGGCCAAATTATTACCTTTGATCCAATGAGTAAAAAGAGTCCGGGTTGGTAGGATAAATAATACCAAAGCCGACCAATCGACGAAAGCCCCGGCAATAAAGACTCCTGGCGAAATGCCGTTCAGTCCGATCGCCCGGTTAGCGTAGATAAACAGGGGAATCAGAAAAATTAACGTCAATCCTAACCACCAATAACGGCGTTTTTTGCCTAAAACCATCGTTCCCGCCACAAAACTGGACAAAATAGCCCCAAAGACCGAAATAGCGGGAATTCCTGCCGTGTAGGGGGCGAGGAAAGCCCCAATTAAGGCCCCAATGCCACCAGCGATCGCACCAGCAATCGGGCCGAGTAACCAACCCAAGAGGGGAAAAACCGCTTGACTGAGGGGCATACTACCGCCGGAAGCGAGGACAATGGAGAAGGGAATAAAAGAAAGGGTGGTGACAATAGCGGCTAAGACAACAATATAGGCGATCGGCGCACCATCAATAGCGGCACTACTGACAGCTTCCACTTTGCGTTCTTCCCCTTCGGGGATAATATCTAGGGTCATAGTTGCAAGGGTAATTCTAACTTTTCTGTCAACCTATGGTTTGATATTCTTCGGGCAATTATTGATTTTTTCCATAACAGCGCACGGTAATGTGATAGGGATGAAAAATCTCTAGGAAATCTTTTTGTAGGGTTTGAAAAAAGCTCTCAATAATTTTGGGATCGTCGATATGAAAGGGATATTCTTGATTAAATCCTTTGAAAAAATACCAGTTAATAATTAGCTTTCCTCCCGGGTTTAACCAGTCATAAAACTTTTTAAGTTGGGCTGTAGGTGAGGGCAAATGCTCGATGACATCCAAACAGATAATCGTGTCAAATTTTAGCCGATCGGGAATTTCTGTATAGAATGAGAGCTTATTAGCATCGAGATTTAATTGCTTGGCACGAAAGCGCACAAATTCATGATGTAGGGGATTAATATCGCAATAGATCACCTGTTCAACGCTGGAATTCATCGCGGCAGCCAAGGCATGAGTACCGATTCCGCCACCAAAATCTAAGACTTTTCCGCTCCCGTAATCATCAATTAATTTCAAGGTTTCCCCGATATATTCTTGACTGGATAAATGCCAAGCAGATAATTCAAATAAATAGTTTTCTTTAACTTTTTCCTGATAGAAATTATCTGGATTTGTCCAAGAAAAGTCTTGATGAGCTAAGGCCGCTAAGGAATCTTTTGCTATCGCTAATTTTGCTTGTAAAATTTCTTGGTCTAATTGTAAAAAGTTTTGTAGGTGTGACTCCAAATCAAAGGAATTGCGCTTGAATTCCGCAACCGAGGAGGATGATAGCAGGGAAGAATCTCGATTCATATATAGAGTGAAGCCAGGGGGAATTAACTAAGAAATCCTTTCGTAGTATCTCACAATTTGGCTAAATTATAAGTAGGGAGGCACAATTATTTGTAGGATGGGTTAGTAACCCATGCAGACGTTGGGTTTCATACTTCAACCCAACCTACGTTCATCTTATATTTAATTCCACCCATTTACTTAGGGTCTGCTGAAAAAGTTTTTCCTAGGGGCAGGGTGTAGGGTGTGGGGTGTAGGGTGTGGGGTTTTACCGATTTTGAGGGGGTCAATTACCTAATTTTCAGGGAAAAAGTACCTGAATTTCCCCCTGATCACTCCCATATCTGGTACTTTTGGATTTCAAAAAAGTCTAAAAGTCTTATCCAGCAAGGTTTTTAGATTTATTCAGCCAGCCCTACTTAGCAGGAAGTTTTCGTTAAAATAGTAGTGCCAGTCTTTGGCGTATATCCGCAAAAACTGGCACCGTCCATCTAGTGACTTTCATATATTTAAGGTCTTTATCTTGGCTGACCTCATTTCAAATTATCTATAGTATCTCCTACTTTTCGCTATTTACCTCTATACTTAATTATTTTTTAATATTTACTTTTGTGAGGATTGGTCAGGTTTTATTAAGTAATGCTGCGGATGGAGGGAAACGCCGAGAATTTGTGATACCCACACCTCAAAATCGTGGATTGGATAAGCTTGCCCCCCCGTCAAGGGATTTACCATTGGTTTCACCAGAATGGTAAACATTCCCAGACGATTTCCCGCTAAAACATCGGTAAACAAGCGATCGCCAACCATAGCAATTTGTTGGGGGGGAAGTACCATGGCTGTCATCGCTTGTCGGAGTTTGCGTCGAGAGGGTTTCACCGCACCGAGAAGGTAGGGAAGTTGTAAATTATCAGCGATCGCACCGATGCGATTTTCACTGAGATTATTGCTGACCAACCAAATCGGTAGATAAAGACGCAAGGAATCGACCCAACGCTGTAAATCGTCAGAAACCGTCGTTTCCTGAAGGGGAACAAGGGTATCGTCCACATCGAGAATCAATCCCTTAATCTGATGCTGACTCAAAATCTCCAGAGTGAGACCGAGAATCGTATCCCCTAAAATTAAATCGGGTTGTAGAATTTTTGCTCTAGTCATTAACTTCTCAAAAATAACTGGCAGCGAGTCGATCGAACTCAGCTTGCTCAAAAAACGATTGCCCTCTTTAGTATAAATGACCGACAGCCTCTGAAAATCTTGCCCGGTCAATCCCTTCACTTGACCGCTTGAATCACCTGTAAACTGCCACCAGCGTATAATTTTTGTTGACAATCACGAAAACCGAGCGCCTGTAAAGATTGGATCAGATCCCGATCAATAAACTGCCAAGCGGTATCGGTTTCAAATAATTGCAAAAATAGGGCTAAAGAAGGCCAAAAAAGCGGGTTAGTGGGTCGATGAAAATCCACGAGGGCAAAAATTCCCCCCGGTCTGAGAACTCGATACACTTCTTTAAGGATTTCCTCTAACTGCTCCGGCTCCATTTCGTGGAGAGCGGCGCTAGTATGAACAAAGGCGAATTCTCCGGCACTAAAGGGCATTTTTTCGGCTAATCCCTCCACATAATGCGCTTGCGGCACCGCTAAACTAGCTCGCTCCAGGGCCCGGGGAGAGACATCTAAACCGGTACAGCGATCCGATAGGGGGACTAAATAACGGGTGGTTTGACCCGCACCACAACAGAGATCGAGGATAGGGTCATTTTTAGCGATTTTTAAACCTTCTAGGGCCAATTGCCGAAAACGGGACTCCCCACCCACTGCTAGGGCAGCCAGACGGGAGATACCATCGTAAAGCCATTGATATTGATAACTGAGGGGACGTAAAATTGTGGACAAGATCAACCTCCAAAATTTGATTAATTTCTATATTGTCTGTAATTTGTTTTAACGGTTCCACCGATATATTGTTAAACTTGGTAAAGAATCTGAAAATTTAAAAATTATCTGTTAACACTATGGGTCGCGTTGGCGTTTTATTATTAAATTTGGGTGGGCCGGAGCGGTTAGAGGATGTGCGTCCTTTTCTATTTAACCTTTTTTCTGACCCAGAAATCATCCGTTTACCGATCAAAGGATTACAAAAACCGTTAGCTTGGTTAATATCGACGCTAAGAGCGAGTAAATCCCAGGAAAATTACCGTCAGATCGGTGGTGGCTCTCCTTTACTCAAGATTACGGAAGCACAGGCCACGGCACTGCAACAACGTCTCGCGGAAATGGGCCGCGAGGTGAGCGTTTATATTGGGATGCGTTACTGGAATCCCTTCACCGAAGAAGCGATCGAGCGGATTAAACGGGATCATATCAAAAAATTAGTTATTCTCCCCCTTTATCCCCAATTTTCCATCAGCACCAGTGGTTCCAGTTTTCGTGTGCTGGAGGAAATGTGGCAGCAGGATCCCTATCTACGTTTGACGGAATATACTCTCATCCCCTCTTGGTACGATCATCCCACTTATCTGAGTGCTATGGCCGATCTGATTGCGCGAGAATTAGAGCAGTGTGCGAATCCTGACCAAGTACATATCTTTTTTAGCGCCCATGGTGTCCCCCAAAGTTATGTGGAGGAAGCGGGAGATCCCTATCAAAGGGAAATTGAAGAATGCACTAGGGCGATCATGCGTACTCTAAACCGACCCAATCAGTACACTTTAGCCTATCAAAGTCGCGTCGGTCCGGTGGAATGGCTAAAACCCTATACTGAAGATGCTTTAAAAGGGTTGGGAGAGCAGGGAATTAAGAATTTATTGGTCGTGCCGATTAGCTTTGTCTCGGAACACATCGAAACTCTGCAAGAAATCGATATAGAGTACCGAGAAGTGGCGGAAGAAGCGGGAATTGAACATTTTCAGCGAGTACCGGCTCTTAACACTCACCCGATGTTTATCGAATCTCTCTCCCAGTTAGTGGTAAAATCCCTAGAGGAAAAACCCACCACTTTCGAGCAAATTACCCATCCGAAAGCGAATATGAAAATGTATCCCCAGGAGCGTTGGGAATGGGGAATGACCACGGCAGCCGAGGTGTGGAATGGTCGATTAGCAATGATCGGTTTTCTGGCAATTATTATCGAATTAATTACCGGTCAAGGACCGTTACATTTTGTTGGTTTATTATAACCTCAAGCTTCGTTGCCATTGCTTTTGATGGTAACTACCAAGACAAGGTTGGGTTTAACTATATTTAACCCAACCATTGGCGATTTTATCTCTTAGGACATCATATTAGCAGAACGAACATTAACGTTAACTTCTAGCCTGCCATTGCCGAGCATATCTAACCCAGTGACGCTAAACAGATTAGCTTTAATCCCCCTTTCCTGAAAATTAGCCTGCAATTCTTTGATGAGAACCTCTTCCACTTTCCCTTCATCATCTGCTAGAGCTTGGACGATTTTAGCGGCGAAAGAGCCAATTTTTGCGCTTAATATTTCTTCCACATTGGTAATCTCGATAATAACCATTGATTTTTCTTCTTAGTAGAGGACAAAGAGCTTGACAAGCCAATAAGAACAGAATTTGCGAGAAAATAGAGCTGCTCTCATCTTAGGAATCAGTATAACCTGCACTGTTACCCCCTAAACGTAAATAGGCTTCAATAAAGCTATCTAAATCCCCATTCATTACCCCGGTAACATCGGTGGTTTCCACATTACTACGGAGGTCCTTAACCAATTGATAGGGATGAAAAACATAGTTACGGATTTGATTGCCCCAAGCGGCCTCCACCATATCGCCGCGAATTTCGGCGATCGCTTGAGCCTGTTGTTCCCGAGCGATAATTAACAATTTCGCTTTTAATAAAGCTAGAGCTTTTTCTTTATTTTGTAATTGCGATCGCTCTTGGGTACAACGTACAGCGATACCTGTGGGAAGATGAACTACACGCACGGCAGTTTCCACCTTATTAACATTTTGTCCACCCTTTCCCCCCGATCTAGTGGTGGTAATTTCTAAGTCTTTATCGGGAATTTCTACCCTCACCGCATCATCGCCCAAAATTGGCATCACTTCCACTCCGGCGAAACTGGTTTGACGTTTACCGTTAGCATTAAAAGGGGAAATTCTGACTAACCGATGGGTGCCTTTTTCTCCTTTTAGATAACCGTAAGCATAAGTTCCAGCAATTTCAATTGTCACCGATTTAATTCCCGCTTCATCTCCTTCTGATATTTCCGCTAAAGTGACTTTATATCCCTGTTTCTCGGCCCAACGAGAATACATTCTCAGGAGCATTTCTGTCCAATCTTGGGCATCGGTTCCCCCGGCCCCCGCATTAATCGTTAAAACTGCTCCTTTTGCGTCGTAGGGACCATTTAAAAGCTGTTGCAATTCCCAGCGATCGAGGTCATGCTGTAAATGAGTTAAATTGTCCGTTGCTTCTTCTAGTAAAGCTCGATCGGATTCTAATTCTAATAACTCGATAATTACCTTAGTATCTTCTAATTGTCCACACCAACTTTGATAGGTTTCTAAATAAGATTTACATTCATTTAGTTCTTGCAGGGTTTTTTGAGCAGTATCGGGATTATCCCAAAAAGTGGGGACGGCTGCCACCTGTTCTAAGTCTTTAATTTTGGCCCTTAAAGTGGGTAAGTCAAAGATAGTCCTGGGTTTTACCCAGGCGCGATCCTACTATCTCGATACCTTTTTTTAGTTCTGATATTTCCATGTTTTCAGTTAAGTAAGTGGTTCTAATTAAACGATAGATTTTGGGTTCGATCCCCCCTGCCCCCCTTGATAAGGGGGGTGCCGATCCCCCCTTAATCCCCCCTTAATAAGGGGGGCATCTAACAATTTTTAAAGGTTAAAATGGTACGATCGACCCGCGCAGGGGAGCAAGACTTTGTAAAGCGTTTTCAGCCTTATCACGACTACTAAACGCGCCTATTTGCCAGACAGAACGACCTTTGTAGGAAGTGGGGAAAGCGTCGGGATAGAGAGAACGAACTTTGCTGCGATCGCTATCGGTTTTAGCTTCAATTACTACTTTAAAACCTTTGCGGCCAGTATTGCTCATATTACCACTACTGGGATTAGCAGCTGGTCGATTAAAAGTAATCACATCCGATAAACTTCTCTGATTGCCTAGGTTGCGCGGTGGCGGTGGTGGTACAATTGCATTATTATTCTGGGAATTGGGAGGAGTTAGGGGAGGTAAATTAGGGGTAACTGGGGTCTGTGGCGTAAAATTTGACTCTGGTACTCGATTATTGACCACTGGCTGAGGATTGCTCTCTACTGCTGTTTCTGCAGCGGTAAAGGTATATTCTCGCACTTCGGGATTAGCAGAAGGATTAACCGGTGTTTCTGCTTTGACGGATTCTCTGGGGGGGGGTGTGGGGGGGATAGACGATTGGGTACCTGCGAGTAATTCCGGGGGAGGATTGAAACTGGGACTATCGGCAGTTAGATAGATATGACTGAGATTTTGACCGGCTAGACTACGTTTAGTAAAGCGCCAGCCATCGATGAGATAAATTTGCATTAAACCGGTCCCTAAACCTTTTGTCCGTCCAATAATTACCTCCGATTGCCTGGGATTGCGGGGGGTTCCCACGAGGACTAATTCCCCGTTGCGTTGTACGATACGCAGCAGGTATTCTAAACCGTAATCTTTGCCCTGAATGCGAAGGGAATAACCGTTACTGTCGGTGGCCCGTTCACAACTGCCGGTAAAATCGAAATCGAGGAGGAGAGGCTGAACAATGGTCGGTTCTGTGCCATTTACCGCCCAACATTGACGTTTTCCCGGGATTTGTTGCAAAATCAGTAAATCGTATTTACCGTTACCGTAGGGACGGGCAATAGCGATAAAATCCTCTTGATTAACTTCTCGTTGTTCAAAGAGAGTTGCTTGACTGGGTGTCGTCAGGAGACAACCCCCCAGAAGTGAAAACAGTAGGGTAAATTTTAGGGATGATTTTAGATTCATAAATAGGGAGCGTTATTATGGGGATCGTACTTGCATTTATTTTATCGATCTAGACGCAAGCCAGAGAATTTTGTTTTCAAAGGAAGAGACTCGACCTAATCCACAGTAGGATAGAGATTGCTAAAAATTGACTCTTGAGTAGAGTGGCAACAAGATGGCGAAAGCGGCGATTATTGGATTGGGAAGATCGGGAATAGCGGCGGCAAGATGCTTAAAACGGGATGGTTGGCAGGTGACATTAAGCGATCGCTCTGATTCTCCCGGCCTACAAGCAACCAAAACCAATCTGGAAAGGGAAGGAATTATTGTCAATCTTGGTCAAAATCTCAGTCTAGAGGCTTTGGAATTGCCTAATCTTATCGTGGTTAGCCCTGGCGTGCCTTGGGATGCCCCGATTTTAATTACTGCCAGAGAAAAAGGCATCGATACGATCGGAGAATTAGAATTAGCTTGGCGTTATCTGCAATCTTCCCCCTGGTTGGGGATTACGGGAACTAACGGCAAAACCACCACCACCGCCCTCTGTGCCGCTATTTTTCAAAAAGCGGGGTTAAATGCCCCTTCCTGCGGTAATATCGGCTATGCTGCCTGTGACTTGGCTTTAAAAGCCGATCAATACGATTGGATTATTGCGGAGATTAGTAGTTATCAGATCGAGTCTAGTCGGGATTTATCGCCGAAAATCGGCATCTGGACAACTTTTACCCCCGATCACCTCAGTCGTCATCAAACCCTGGAAAATTATTATCAGATTAAAGCCTCTTTACTGCAAAGAAGCGATCGCCAAATCCTCAACGGTGATGATCCCTATCTGCGTCAAATCGGTGTTAGTCAATGGCAGCAAGCTTATTGGACTTCTGTGAAGGGTAAAGATGCGCTTTTGGGCGATCCTAGTCGTGGTGTTTATCTCCAAGATAACTGGATCGTGGCTTTTGGGGAATTAATTGCCCCGGTTAATCTCCTGAAAATGGTGGGGAGTCACAATCAGCAGAATTTGCTTATGGCTGTGGCCGCCGCTAGATTGGCAGGAATCGAGAAAAAAGCCATTACCGAAGCGATCGCCACTTTTCCAGGAGTTGCCCATCGTCTAGAGTATATTTGTACCTATAAAGGACTAGACTTTATTAATGATAGTAAAGCAACTAACTACGATGCCGCCGCCGTGGGCTTACAATCCGTCCCTAGTCCAGCGATTTTAATTGCGGGGGGAGAAGCGAAAGCAGGGGATGATCGGGCTTGGATCGCTGAAATTAAGGCAAAAGTCGCCACTGTGCTGCTGATTGGTGACGCTGCCGCCGATTTTGCCCGTCGTTTACAGTCAGCAGGTTATCAAGATTATGAATGTGTAGAAACGATGGACAGGGCAGTTCAACGCGCGGCTGAACTAGGAACAGCAAAAGAGGCTAAAGTGGTGTTATTATCGCCCGCTTGCGCTAGTTTTGACCAATACCAAAGTTTTGAACATCGCGGCGATCACTTTCGGCAATTGTCCTTACAGTTGTAGGGAGATGGGGGATAGGAGATTTTTCAGTGATCAGTGAACAGTAATCAGTGAAAAGAAGGTTCCGAAGTTGGGTTCTATTGGAATTAAGGTGATCAGCTTATCTTATCGAAAAAAGGGCATAAGCCTTATGTCCCTACCATTAATATCGTGCCAGCTGTAGGGTCGCAAGGTTTGCGCCCATTATGTAACACTATGAACATTTTTCACCTGATGTCAAGAAGGCCCCGAAGTTTTCACCTAACACTGTCTACTTAAAACTGCAATCTGATAACTGATCACTGATTACTGATCACTGAAATCCCCAACACCCTAACAACCTAAAACCCTGTTGCAGACGACTAAGACGCAATTTTTGTTCCCAAAGATACTATTTTTTGGCTAAGTTGGGTAAAATCAGGAGGAGTTAACCAAAAAATTAAGAGAAAAAAAACGTGCTGGGATCGTCCTTCCATCTTGATCATCTTTTGAAGAAGCCCCTAATTATCTGCCTCTTGTCCTGTGTGGGTGTCTTGCTACCGATCCCAGTGTTAGGGACACCGGTGGCAGTGTTAAAAAGTCAAGAAAATGCCAATCAATGGACCGCTATCACCGAACGTTTGCAAAATGTCGGGGTTAGTTACTGCATTCTCCAAAGTAATCAGTGGCAAAGCGACGGGGATTTAAATAAAATTAAGGTTCTAATCATCCCCAACGTCGAAACTATTTCCGGTTTACAAGCCGGTGTCTTGAGTCGTTGGCTTAATCGCGGTGGTAAAATTATTGTCACCGGTCCGGCGGGGAATCTTTCGGAAGCTGCTGTGCGCAATCAATTGCGATCGCTATTTGGGGCTTACTGGGCTTATCCTCACTCCCAAGCTTACACCCTGCGGCCGACTAATTTAGGTGAACTGAAAAACCAAAAACCTTTAGCCACCAGTCTCCTCGGTGGCGTGGTTATCCCCACGGGAGTTAATAGCCAAACCGTTGCCGTCTGGGGGGCGCGCAACAATCCCCCCGCCGTTGTCCTCAATAATAACTCGATCTTTCTTGGTTGGCGCTGGGGCAGCGATGCCGTCGCTAATCTCGCTCTCGATAGCGCTTGGCTAGAAACCGCCCTGCAACGCTACGGCATTAATCGCAGTTCTTCTCCTAGCACAATTGCGCCCTATTGTCAAGGAAACTCAACAATAGTTAATAATATTAATAATACCCCAACAGCGATCTCGCGTAGCGAGCGCGTTGCGACCGCACCCCGTCGCCCTCTACCCCCGACTGTGGAAACTTCAGGTAATGAAACGGCGAGATTAAGTCCGAGTACCGGGCAAATTCCCCCCAAAGCGAGCCTAACTTCTCAACAAATTAGCCAGATGACGGCGGAATTGCAGGGATTAATCGGGCGTTATGGGGCGACTCTCTTAGCTTCAGAGGCAAGTAATAGTAATATATCCAATACTGATAAATCCTTAGCACAAGCATTTCATAATCGTGGGAAAAATTCCAGCGCATCAGATACAGCCAGACAATTCCGTTTAGCCCTAGAAAATGCCCAAGGAGCCTTAAATAATTTTCAGAATTTAATCGCCCAGGGTTCCTATACCCAAGCGCGGGAATTTTGGTTACAAGCGCGGCGAAATCTTTGGGATAATTATCCCACTAATCGACAATTTGCCCAACCAGAAATACGGGCAATGTGGTTAGATCGAGGCACGATCGTACAAGCTAAAAATGAGGAGGATTTAGCCAGAGTATTTGATCGCATGGCAGCAGCGGGTATTAATGTGGTCTTTTTCGAGACAGTTAATGCTAGTTATACTATTTATCCCAGTCAAGTTGCCCCCGAACAAAACCCTTTAACTAGAGGTTGGGATCCCCTCAAAGTTGCCGTTAAATTAGCCCATGAACGCAATATGGAAATCCACGCCTGGGTGTGGGTTTTTGCGGCGGCTAATCAAGCTCATAATAAAGTATTAGAGCAACCATTAGATTATCTAGGTCCGGTTTTATCCCGTAATCCCGATTGGAGGGCAACTAATAAAAGTGGTGGTTCCTTTGATTACAGTCAAGGCACGAAAAAAGCTTTTTTTGATCCCGCTAATCCCGACCTACAGAACTATCTTTTATCTCTTTACGAGGAAATTGTCAAGAATTACGATGTGGATGGCTTGCAGTTAGATTATATTCGCTATCCCTTCCAGAGTCAAAATTCTCATCAAACCTATGGTTATGGTAAATCCAGCCGTTGGTTATTTAAACAAATGACAGGAGTTGATCCCATTACTTTAAATCCCCGGGGTGCTTTATGGGAACAATGGACTAGCTTTAAAATCCGTCAGGTTGATACTTTTGTCTCGCAAGTTTCCACTCGTTTAAAACAGATTCGCCCCCAATTAAAAATGTCGGCGGCGGTGTTTCCCTTAGAACAAAAAGAACGGTTATATCGTATTCAACAAAACTGGGAAGAATGGGGACAAAATCAATGGATAGACCTGATATTTTTAATGACTTATGCTCTCGATACAGGGACTTTAGAAGATAAAACCCAGTCTTTATTTGATCGCCAAATTGCAGGAAATGCTCTGATTATACCTGGTATCCGTCTGTTAAAAGTACCTGATCAGGTCACGATCGATCAACTACAATTTATTCGCAATCTTCCCACCTCGGGATTCGCTCTTTTTGCCACAGAAAATCTCAATCCCAACCTGCAAACAATTCTTAATCGCATTCAGGGATCGATAATTACGAAAAAAGCGGAACCTTTACCCCACCGTCAACCCTTCAAAACCGCAGCATTGCGGTTTAATTTCCTGCGTCAAGAGTGGAGTTTTTTAATAACGAATAATTTATGGGCAATGGAGGAAGGAACCTTAAAAACTTGGGGGCAAGAAGTGGACGAAATGGCTAATTTATTAGAGCAATTAGCTAATAATCCCAGCCCTCGCAATTTGACTTTAACGCAAAATGCCTTAAAACGATTTAGCTATCAATTTAAATCTGTGATGTCCAGACAAAAAGATTTATCTGCCTATCAAATACAGGTCTGGGAAAATCGCCTCGCAACCCTACAAAGTCTCTTAAGTTATGGTCAAAGGGTTGAGTTTTAATTAGGATTTACTGAAAAAGTTTGTCGGTGGAGTCAGTATTCAGGAGACTCCGAGACAGTATTCAGGAGTTGAGAGTTGGGGTTTTAGGGAGTTGGGGTTTTAGGGTTTTGGGGTATTAGTTGAAATTCCCCTATCTCCCCACACCCCACACCCCACACCCCACACCCCACTTCCCCCCACACCCCACACCCCACACCCCACACCCCACACCCTCTTGTCAGAGGCCCGCCGGAATATGTAACAATTTATGGGAGAAACACCCCAGCAAATCTAACGAGAAAAACATGGCAGCTACAATTAAGAAAGGAGCTTTAGTCCGCGTGGTGACGGGAAACCTAGAAAATAGCCTCGAAGCCCTAGCCAGCGATCGCCGTTTACCCAGTTATATGTTCGACTCGACAGCAGAAGTCTTGGATATAAAAGATGATTATGCTTTGATTAAATTCTATGTTCCCACCCCCAGTGTGTGGCTAAAGCTCGAACAACTGGAACCCGCCTGATGAGGAATTGCCTCATCCATAAATCATGGTTGACTTCTACGATACACTCATCCCTTGTCAATCGCCCCGAGTCTCGGTTATTGGTGCTGGTAACGTCGGACGCACCCTGGCCCAACGCATCGCCGAAAAAAACCTCGCTGATGTGGTTCTCCTCGATATCGTCAATGGTTTGCCCCAGGGTATTGCCCTAGATTTGATGGAAGCCCAGGGCATAGAACTGCACGACAGCGAGATTATTGGCACTAATAACTACGAAGACACCGTAGGTTCGGATATTGTCGTGATTACGGCTGGATTAGCCAGAAAACCGGGCATGAGTCGCGATGATCTCATGAATGTCAATGCTAAAATTGTCGTCGAGGCCGCCACTAAATGCCTCCAGTATTCTCCGGAAGCCATTTTTATCGTCATCACCAATCCCCTGGATGTGATGACCTATCTAGTCTGGCAAACAACCGGTTTACCCCCCCAAAGAGTGATGGGAATGGCAGGAGTCCTCGATTCTTCCCGTTTACAAACCTTTATCGCCATGGAATTGGGGGTTAGTACCGCCGACGTTCATGCTATGGTTTTGGGTGGTCACGGTGATTTAATGTTACCCCTACCCCGTTACTGTACCGTCAGTGGTGTGCCAATTACCGAATTAATGGACGAGATGACGATTAATCGTCTAGTGGAGAGAACTCGCAACGGTGGGGCTGAAATCGTCAAATTACTGCAAACTGGCGGCGCTTATTACGCCCCTGCTTCCTCTGCCTGTACCATGGTCGAGACGATATTGAGAAATCAATCCCGTTTACTGCCGGCGGCAGCCTATCTTAAGGGTGAATACGGCCTACAGGATGTCTATCTGGGGGTTCCCTGTCGCCTAGGCTGTCGGGGTGTGGAAAGTATTCTGGAAGTGCGTTTGACCGATGCTGAACGTCTGGATCTACACACTTCCGCTGCCTCAGTTCGTCAAAATGTTCATTTAGCTCTTGACAGTCTCAAGGTTTTGATGTAGTTAATACAACTCATATTTTAAGAGGGTACAGGGCAGAGAACCGTTATACAAGGGAGTGCGACCGGAAGAACGCAGACCGATTTGTTTAGTCAGTTCTTTGTTACCCGATAAAATATAGGCTGTCCAACCCTTAAACCTCTGTTTTAAGACATCACCGAAGGATTTATATAGGGTCCCTAATTCTTCGGTATTGCCCAATCTTTTGCCGTAAGGGGGATTACAGAGAATAATCCCTCGATCGCTCGTCGGTTCTAAGTCGGTGATGCTTTGCAAGCTAAAATTAATATGGTCCTGCACTTGACAAAAATAGGCATTATCCTCGGCCTGATGTAGAACCTCGTAATCGGCATCACTAGCATAAATTGGCGCATTTAGCTGAAATTTTTGTTTTTCTTTAGCTTCCTGAAGCAAAGATTGCCATAAATCCGGTTGATAGTCTGGCCATTTCTGAAATCCGAACTGGGAACGGGATAAACCGGGGGCAATATTTAAAGCTTTTAACGTCGCTTCGATGACAATGGTTCCCGAACCACAGAAAGGGTCCAAAAGTGCCATATCATCCTGCCATGCCGATAATTCTACCAAAGCAGCGGCGAGACTTTCTTTCAGAGGTGCGACTCCCATGGCCCGATGATACCCGCGACGATGCAAACTATGGCCAGAACTATCTAAACTAAGCACACAGCGATTTTTCTCGATATGAGCGTTAATTTGCAGGTCGGGGTTTTCTGTATCCACAAAAGAACGGGGATTCCCCTGTTGACGCTGTTGGTCGATAATAGCGTTTTTGATGCTTAAAGCGGTGTAATGGGTGTGATTGAGGCGATCGTTCGTTCCCGTACATTGTACCGCTAAAGTTTCCTCACTGCTGAGATAATCGCGCCAATCAATGGCTTGAATGCCATCATACAGTTCCTTCCCGTCCCCACAGGGAATTTCGGCAATGGGAACCAAAACCCGAAAAATAATTCTTGACCAAAGATTGACTCGATAGAGTAGGGCCAGATCTCCCTGAAAATGGACTCCGGTGAATACTGGTTTCACTTCTTTGGCCCCCAGGAATTCTAATTCCCTAGCGGCAATTTCTTCTAGTCCCCTAGCGGTAGTAGCAAAATAGGATCGAGTCATTTCAGTTATCAGTTATCAGTTATCAGTTATCAGTTATCAGTTATCAGTTATCAGTTATCAGTTTTCAGTTTTCAGTTTTCAGTTTTCAGTGACTAGCGCCGGTCGTTGGTAGCTTGAAATCAGAAAGATTTTAATTTTTATCCCCTTGTAAATTTCTATCTGATTCCCTCAAGTCAGTGACTTTCTCTCACATATTGGTGAGCAGCAGAAGTTATTCAAAGAGGGCGAATGCAATTCGCCCCTACAATAATATTTATTATCGCGCCAATGGTAGGGGCGCACTGCGTGCGCCCAAAATGTCCTATAGATATTTATACAAAATTCAGCTGCACCCATAATAATCCTCTTTTGTCAAGGCAGAAATGCTTAAGAATTGTGTCGCTGTGGTCATTAGTTTTATCTATCCTGAGTCGCTCTTTCTTTATCTTGTAGGTAGTTGGCGATCAAATCAAGTTTTTGTTAGGAAATATTAAGGGTTTCTCCCAATCAAGACTAGACAGCATTCTCTGAGAAAATAATGTAGGCGCTCATTATCGTTAGGGAAGTTTTTCTCGCGAGTTGCCTGAGCTATATTTGCTAGTTCGGTTTCTCTTATCTCTATATTATCCAGCCAATTCTCGAAATCTTCTTTTTCCATGTATTCTTTAAATTTATTGGGATTATCTATACATAATTCGAGTAATTCTGGGATATTGTTAACGTCTTTTCGTCCACCATTGTCTAAGTTAAAATAGAAAGGTGGATTATATTCTGGATTTCTACTGTAATTTTTAATTTCATTAAAAAGATTTTTAAATAAATCATTTGTATCTGCTCTTGGTGCTTGTGCTTGTCTTTTGAATAGGAAGTTTTTAACTTTATCAAAAAGATTGTTAAAATGATTGATAAGCTTATCTAAAAGGCCTTGTTTATCTGCTCCTTCATCAATCATTGCTCCTACTATTTGATACATTTCCCATACTCTATAGTTAGACTTCCAAAATATTCGTGTACTTTTCACCTCTTTATTTTCTCTGTTAATTCCTTTGTACCAGATTTTTCTTAAACTTCCTTCACCGTCTCTTAACTCGACCATGTTTTTTTTCGTTTCCCATACCCACCATAAGAGAAATATAAATATTCCTAAAGGAACTAATAATATTGGTGAAAAAACTATATTATTTAATATGTTGACTGCGGAAAAAATACCACCTACATTTGCGACTAATGCAATACCACCAAAAACGACCGTAACCCAATTATTTTCTTCTGCTTCAATTTTAAAAGTTTGCATATAGCTTTCCCAAACAATAGGCTTTTGACCACTGGGTAAATTATTAAAGTATAAATCATTAATTTTAGGCTCAATATTAGTGGCAATATATCTACCAATTCTAACAATCAGATAAGTATTTCCATGAACAAGAAGGATGATTAATATACAAGAAGCGGGAACTATTATTCCTAAAATAATGGCTGAAGGAATTCGTCGTTCAATTGGAATATCATAAAAGTTTTGTTGAGATATTGTTTCTGTTTCTGTCTCTTTTTCTTTAATAACTAACCCTGAAGTTGAATTTGTTTCTTGATTTGTGTGATTACTATCACCTTTTGGATGAGATATTGTCGTTTGTGTTCTCTTTTGTGTTATTGTTGGTGTTGTCTTTTCTGTTGTCTTTTCTCTTGTCTTTTCTATTGTAGTTGTATCTGTAGGTATTCTAGTAACAGTTGTTGTCTCTTTCATGATGGGAAGATTAGCTATGGGACTGATCCCAATTCCCAGTAAAGTCAAAACTAGAGCGCCTCCGAAGACAATAACATTAGTGCGATTTTGTATGGTTTGCAAAATTTCCGTTCTCAGGGTTTTATACTCCTCCATACACACATCAATCGCTTTATTGATATCGGCTTGATTGTTGTTATTAGGCATTTTTTAAATCCTGAATTTATATATAGTTGTAATTTTATCTGGTCAAATAGAATTACACTATTGGCTTAAACTTTTCTTAATTAGTTCTAATGCGATTTGTAAATTAGCCTGTGTCCAAAGGAGAGGAGTGGCATCATTAGGAATATACTTTCCCTGTTCTAGATAGTATAATTCGGGACATTTAAACTCACCCACGGGGGAATCTTTTCCCGTAATTTGTCCGAGAGAACGATTAAAGTAATGGGTTTGTAGGTTGAGGTATTTTTCCTGACCTGTACTCTGGAATTTAAGGGCAAAAATGGCAGAAATAATCGGATCAAAAATACACCATTGTGCTTCTTCGCCTAGGTTTAATCCTCTCCCTTGTTCCTGTAACCAAACTTCTCTTTCCGTCGATACCGTGGTGCGGATTTCTGGGGGAATTAAGCGATAGTCTCGACACCAAAAAGAATCGCCTAAATAGCGACGAATACCGTAATCTCCCTGAAGGTGAATGATAACATTATTAAGAATTTGATCGGCGATATTTGTCTCCACCACTTGTAAAGGATAAATCAAAAAAAGTAGAGCTGCATCATAACTTCTTGCTTGCGGTACTGGGAGAAGACACTCGGCTGGTAAAATACGGTATAAAGCTTGTTCTCCTATCTCAATTAAGTCCGTTAAAAATGCTGGTGTAATCCTGCGATTTTCGGCTGTGAGATTTATCTCTGTTTCGATTAATAACTTTTTTAATTCGCGTAATCCCGCTACCACAACCCCGATGCTAGATGCTTCTATTTTGCGGGTTTCTTCCCAGTGACCGCTATCCTCATCCTGCCAATAACTAATCCCTTGAAAATATAAAGGAAATAGGGCAATTGTTTCCAGACAATCGGGGGAAAGCTGAACATATTTTTCCCGTGCTAAACGACAATAAAACCAGAGAAAATAGCCAAGAGCATCATTTTGTGCGTGTTGCCAAACTTGGTCAATTTCCGTCAGTGTACGTCCCTCAAAACGAATATGAGGACGTTCCCTGATCTTTTCAGGATTAACCCGACCTTGGATAATATTAATAAAACGCCTTTGGAACTTTTGAAAATAGTTCATCAAAGTCTGAATATTCTTGACAGCGATCGCTGTCTGTCCGATAATATAATGAGAATAAGCCAGATAAACGTTATCTCTCAGCCAAACATTGGCGTATCGCGTGTATTCTGTCTCATTACTGACTAATGCTGCTGGAAATAAGCCATTTTCTAGGTGGGGAAATCTCAAGACATGATTTTCCGACAAAAACGCGGATAATCTCTGAAGATCCCCCAGAGAGTAGCGGTATTTAATGAAATCGAGAATTTTTTCGTTGTGAACAACTAGCATCGGCAAAATACCCCAATAATCTGCTCAAAAACGAATTTATTCCGATAAATTCTACTGAGAAACCCAAAAAATGCGTCTTTGATTAGGATCCCGTCGGGGACTTTGTTCCCCCATGACTTGCCGCGCTTGACTAGGATCGAAGCTGCGAGTAAATTGACCGCGTAATTGATTGACGCGTTCCTCCTTTTCTTGGACCGCCAAACGCACTTCTTCTAATTTTGCCTGTTGCATCTGTTGGTAGGGTAGCAAACGAGCGATCGCAAAAACTGCCGTGATGGAAATGGCGCTATAGGCAATAATTCGGAGCCAAATCTCGATGACTTGCCATTTTTGAGATTTATTACCGCCTTTTTGATTTTTTTGTGTTTTTTTGTCGGTTTGATTTCGATTAACTGTTCGTGCGGTCATAGATTTACGAGTATAAGTAAAATCGGTCAGAAAAGTGGCTAATTACTTTCAATTTACACCCAATCACTGATAACTGGTAACTGATGACCGATAACCGAAAAAACCCCAATCGGTCCACCCTATAGCTAGGTCAGACGGGATTAGGGTTTATTGAAAGCGATTTTACTTATAAAGTTCCGTCGCTAGACGAAAAGCCAAAATCCCGGGGATTAAAGCAATTACCAGAGCGACTAGAACTTGAGTATCAGAAAGCATTGCTGATTATCTCCTCATAAAGATATTCATCCAATACTTTCCGACATCATCGGGGTTCTCTGCATCATTTCGTTACAAGACTTCATATCTCCCCCCCCCGATGACGGTTATCTCCCCTAGAAAAGAAAGCTGTAAAAGCGTTAAGCTGAAGTATTGCCATGATTACATTTATTTTTACCTGCGGCCTCAATGTTAGACTCGCTCCTTGATTCATCTCTAACCCTTAGTCTAAAAACCCCGTTAATTCTGTTGGTTCTCATTGCCCTAGAAGCGGTATTATCAGCAGATAACGCCATTGCTCTCGCTTCCATAGCACAGGGATTAGGAGATCATCAGCGTCAACGTCAGGCCTTGAATATTGGCTTAGTTTTCGCCTATATTCTCCGCATGGTCTTGATTCTTACCGCCACCTGGGTGGTTAAATACTGGCAGTTTGAACTTTTGGGAGCAGTATATTTGCTCTGGTTAGTCTTTAATTACTTTGCCTCCCCTGAAGACAAGGACCACACCCATCATAGTCTCAAGTTTCAATCTCTCTGGCAAGCTATCCCCCTAATTGCCGTTACTGATTTAGCTTTTTCCCTCGATAGCGTTACCACCTCCATCGCCGTAGCCGATGATACTTGGTTAATCCTGCTTGGTGGTACGATCGGAGTAGTTACCCTGCGCTTTATGGCGGGTTTATTTATTCGCTGGTTAGAGGAATACACCCACCTAGAAGATGCTGGTTTTGTCACCGTCGGTTTGGTGGGTTTAAGATTGCTGTTGCGGGTGATTAGTCCCGATTTTGTGCCGCCGGAATGGATTATGATTAGTTTAATTGCTATCCTCTTTGCTTGGGGTTTCTCAAAACGCAACGATCGAGAACCAATAGAGAGTGATCCCATCCAATCTGATGAATTGCCATAAAATAATCATCAGGAGTCAGGAGTCAGGAGTCAGGAGATTATTTTTATGGTTCTTCCGAACTTACACTGTAGAAAATTCCCCAAGCTCCCTCTCTGTCCAGCAATGCTCTAAAGTTGATAAATATCAATCTAACAAAAACTCAAAGCCTTGCTGTACAAGCTTTACA
>SFAQ01000103.1:0-12770 GCA_007096525.1 Microcystis wesenbergii Mw_QC_B_20070930_S4
ATAGGAATCGGAGACGACGTTTTGGTCTGAGATTTAATTTAATCGCTGGCATTTACAACTACGAACTTGCTTTAGGCTATCATCAAGTAGCTGAATAAGACTTTTGCAGGAGGTCTAGTTAGTGCTGTTTGCAGTACGCCAATCTGCCTAACACGCTTTTGGGCGTGATATACGGAAAACTTCTCGCGATCACTCCACTTGAGCGTAATATACGGAAAGATTCTTTTAAAAGTGCGTATTTGACGTGATATACGGAAAGTTTCCGTATAATCCATAGTTAGGCGTCGCTACCCGAACAAGCAATGACACCAGAAGAATTCGTTCAGTGCTTTCGCCGCGAGAAAGACGACCTGCTCAGGACCTACTTTGATCGTTCGTCCGGGAGTGTGGTCGCCACGCGGGTTGCAGAGTGTGCTCGCTCCCCCGAGCAGCTGTCAGCGATGCGAGATATTCTCGACACTGCTTTGACGGACGCGTTCTACACGATCTTGCTCGGCCTCGATGGCTGCGCCTCACTCGGCGGAGTGCAACAGGATTACCACGTTCGCGATGAGAGCGGGAACGTGATCTGCACGGGCGACGGAACGATCGAGGAATTGGCTTACGTTTCTTTTCATGAGCACCGCAACGCCTAACCAATCGCTGCAGCGGACCCGGCCACGCGAGCGCGTTGTTCGTGCGGAGCGGACTGGCGTGTGGCCTGGCCGCTGAGCTTATGCGTTAGACCAAGCAGCGATCGCATCATCTCAGTATGCGATCGCCGATCTGGTAGGGTGCGTTACTTAACGCACCTTTTTACTTTTAATTGTGATCAATTTGTAATATTTATGCGTTACACTTCCCTAAGATATTCTAAGAAAAAAAACCTTGAAGTTATCGGCGATCACTGATAAACTATATATAGAAACAAATATATAAAATCTTTAAGGAGATAAATATGACATTTAGTGAAGTCGTAGAAGCAATTAAAACCTTATCTTTAGGAGAAAAGGAAGAGATACAATTTCTTTTAGAACAGTTTTTAAGAGAAGAGCAACGTGACAAAATTTATCAAAACTATTTGGTAGCCAAACAGAACGAGAAAGAAGGAAAACTAAAATTCTCCTCAGATACAGATGAACTAATGCAGTTTTTAGAAGAATAATGATAGAAATTAGTTTTGATGAGTCTTTTAAGTGAGCCTTCAAAAAACGTTTTCAAGGCGACCATGAGTTAGAAAGAAAATTTCGGACAAAGCTAGAAAAATTTCAAGAAAATCCGTTTGATCCATCTCTCAAAACTCATAAATTATCAGGCAAACTTAAAGAATTATGGAGTTTTAGTATTGAGTATAATCAAAGAGTGATATTTTATTTTACAGACGATGAAAAAGCCGTTTTTGTTGATATTGGTAATCACGATCAAGTCTATTAATTGAAAGTGATAGCCGCTATTGTAGGGTGCGTCCTACGCACCTTTTGGCGTTGCTGAATCAAGGTATGAATGCCGACTGTGCATCGTATCCAAAAGTTAGTTTGAGTCTAGGTTTTAAAAATCCCACAAAAGAAGATTCATATCTCAAATCAGCAACGCCCACCTTTAAACATAATTATTTCAAGATAGAACCAAAACTGCTATATTAGGACAGAGGCAATTAGTAAAAAACTCATTTAGGGATTATGGACATAGCGATCGCATTGATTTGGACATTGGGAATTATCTTAGGGTTGATGACCCTTTTGTTTATCTTACGGATCGTGCTGACTTGGAATCCACAGGTAGATTTAAATAGCTTTCCCTTTAATATTATTGCCTGGCCCACAGAACCTTTTTTAATCCCCGTGCGTAAACTCATACCCCCCTTGGGAGGAGTGGATATTTCTCCAATTATCTGGGTGGGAATTTGTACGCTGCTGCGGGAAATTCTTCTCGGTCAACAGGGTTTAATTACCATGACCTTAAAATAATTATTTAAGCAACTAAAATATGCTGACATAATTTATGTTCTAACTCTCGTTCCTCTTTTTCTAGGGTAAGAATCGCCTGTGTGATAATACTTTTAACATCCATACCCTGGTCGTATTGTTTTAACCATTGTTGTGCAGTGTTACCCTCGCGGAGGATTTTTTGTAGGGGAGAGAGGAAACAACTAAAACCCCTTTCTTTAGCGATCGGATAAACTTGAACATAGAGGTCTTTAATCCAATCCCTAGCCAAGATTTCTCGACCATCGTACCAATGTCTCAGGGTGGCATCAAGACTAAAACGCGCGGCAGCCTGTTCGTTTTCTTGGGTTAAAGTTAATAAATCCTCCCTGCGATTGCTGCTGGGTAATTGACTTAAAATTAAGGGGTCTAATTGGGGATCCTGTAAAAGTTGAGTTAAACGGGCCTCTAAAAAAGCCATAACTGCTAATAAACTAATAGGATTAGCAATCAGGTCACAAATTCGCAATTCTAGACGATTGAGATTATAGGGACGATTGCTACCGTTAGGACGTACTGACACCCAGAGATGACGAACATTCTGCATCGTAGCGAGTTTTAATTGTTCCTCAGTCCAAGTGACAAAATGTTTATGACTTTCAAAGAGGGGAACATAAGCGGGAGTTTGGGGGAAAACTTGCCAACGACGGGAATGGGAACCAGTGATTTTACCATCGAGAAAAGGAGAGGAAGCACTTAAAGCCAAGTATAAAGGAGCTTCTAGGCGAATTAAGCGACAGGCACGCATTAAATCCTCATAATCGCTAATACCGACGTTAATATGAATACTGGCCGTGACTACATTAGTGCCGTAGGTCTGTTCAATATAGTCATGATAGGGATTTTGAGGGTCACTGCGATAAAAATGTTGACTATCGCCCAAGGAGAGGGTACTGCCAGGGATTAGGGTATAATCGCCTAAACGACGCAAATATCGCCGTAGAGCGAGACGAGGTTTTAAAGTAGCGCATAAAAGACGGTCATAGTTAGTCATGGGAGCCGTGGTATATTCTACGTTACGACTATCCGGTTCCCGGACAAAACCATCTAAATCCTTGACAATGCGATCGGATAAACCGATAACTTCTCCGGCTGCTGTTCCGGTGTACATTTCCACTTCAAAACCTTTACTTAGAAGCATCGTCTATCCACCCTGCTGTGTCTATTTTGTAGTGTGACATTATTTGGACTGTAAATGACGTTCGATCAGTAGAATCGCCACTATATCATCAATGGGGCGATCGGGAAGACGCATACCTTGGGGGATGAGTTTCTGTAATCCTTTGGGGGGGAACATTTGCCAATAGCGATCGCGCGCTTCTAGGGTACTATTGCGTTCATCCACTAGAGTAATTGGGATGGTGACACGAGCGGCAATCTTTTCGCGCCAACTTTTTGAGGTGGTTTGATTCCCCATCACCAATAATTCGATCGGATACTGTTGACAGAGACTGGCTAAACGCTCGATCGCTTGTGACGATGCTATCACCTCATGGGTATAAATTTTCCCTGTCGATGACCTGACCGCAATCCCACATTTGTCCTTACCCGGATCAAAACCGAGAATACACATAGTTTTTATCTCCTGCAGCAGTGGTCGGTTCTATTAAATCATTAAATTAGGGGGTCGGGTGTTGGGGATTTCAGTTATCAGTGATCAGATGGCAGTTTTAAGTGGACAGTGTGAGGTGAAAACTACTGATTACTGTTTACTGTTCACTGCTCACTGATAACAGCAGCCAGGGAATCCCCAAATTTCTTGGTTTAATTATACTATGACTCTTGCCGATACAGTCACTACCATAATATTATGGTAGGAGCGCCTAGTGGTCAGTGAGTTTATCGAACTGCCTGCACCCAAAATGTCCTATAGATATTTCGACCAAATTGAGATGCAGCCACGGAGATTAACTAGACCTGAAGAGGTAGAAATTTATGAAAGCTGAAGATTTTGACCGCAAATTTGATGAGGGAGAAAATATCATCGAATACTTGGATTTAACTAAAATTAAACGTTCTAATTCCGAGGAACAAACAATTGCCTTTGAGTTTCCCTCATGGATGGTAGAGGCTCTTGAGCAAGAAAGTCAGCGTCGTGATTTACCGTTACAAGCTATTGTCAAAGACTGGATTGAGGAAAAATTAGCTAGTTCTAATTCTCTGCAAACAACCCATTGAATGGGGATGATCGCAGTTTGTCACTGAGTCAGGTTTTAAGATGCGATCGCTTTTTCAGATGATCCAATGGAAACGACTGCCCAACAAATTTATACCTAACCTAAGTAGTTTGTACCTTGACACCAACGGCTTTTTACTCGCGCTTAGAAATTAGTCAGAATGGAAACTTTCTAGCCATGAACCTTGATATTGGCAAATATTCATGTTATAATGCCTATGTACCTCTAATTTGTATTAAAATTTCTATGCAAGGAATTACCGCCAAAATACTAGATGTAGCCAACTATAATTGGTCTAAATATTTATCAAAAAGCCAAGCTCTATTTGTTCCTAGAAGGATAAGAGACTCAGTATCGAGTCAATGGGAAAATAATTACAAATCCTTAAAAATTAGTGCTATAGAGAGACAATATCCACAGAAATACCGGATCAATTTTTTGAATTATCACCCCGATAAATTGGAAGTAGTTAAAGAAAACTATTATAGTATAAACTACAGTGAGAAACTACCTCTAGAGAAGACTATCACCGTCAAAGATGTCCTTTATGTTCCTAGGTATCAAGCTTTCTATGATTTAAGAGATGGCTCAAGAATTAACACATCTAAAATGCCATGGATTCCAAAATCCGAGCAAGATTCTCAGGAATTTGAATCTTTATACCATCAATCTATTGATACTACTAAAATCAAAAAGATTGATCAGAAATTTATGTATGGAGAAAATATCACACTACACTATGGACATTTTCTTTGTGAAACAATTAGTCGTCTTTGGTACTTAGAACAAGCTGAAAAATTAGGAATTTTGGTAATCGGACAACCTCATAAAGCTAAGTCTATCAGTGACTTAAAGGTCTCTAGGAATTTCGTTGACGAATTTATGACTGCTCTTGACTTAGACTCTGAGCAATTCTTAGAGTTAACTAGACCTGTGATACTAGGAGAGGTTGTTTTTCCTTATCCTTCTCTGAGTCTTCACAGAAGAGAGGTTTTTAGCTGTCATAAACTTGTTCCCGAGTTAGTAGCCCAAAAGCTCTTACCCGATAAAGTCACGCAAACTGAGCAACCGCTTTACATTTCTCGAACTAAACTAAAAAAAGCCAACCGACAAATTCTAGGGGAAGAGCAACTAGAAAATATATTAAGAGAACGTGGCTTTGCTATTATTTATTCAGAAAATTTGACTCTACAAGAAAAGATATATTTAGTAAATAAGCATAAATATATTGTCGGTCCTTGGGCATCATCACTACATACAATTATCTTCAGCCTGTCTGACTCTAAAAATATTTTTTGTCTCAGCGATAAAGGTAACTTATTGCCCGTTTTTGCTCAGTTTGATGCTCTAAAATCAGTTAATTCAACCTATATTGCCGCTATTCAATCAGAAGGAGAAGATGATAACCACATCATGGGTCAGAAAATCCTAGATGTAGATGCAGCATTATCGGGTTTGAAAGAGTCTAATTTACTTTAAAATAAACCGAAGGAGTTCTCTTCCGGGATTGAACTTTATTGGGAAGAGATGGGCATTTAGTCCTCTGGCATTGGTCTGTTAACAGAAAACAAGAACTCTGGCAGAAAGATAAGTCAAGATATATCCTTGTGTTTGTAACGAAGTTCGTAATTGTCTCTCTACTCGCACTTAGAAATTAGTCGAAATGCCAGCCAGACCGAAAATCGAGAATCCGTATCGTCCGATCAGACAGTTTTTGTTTTGGCATAGTCCAGACCATTCGATCGGATGAACCGCTCGCAAAAACGCTGGCAACTACAAAAAAACGGGAAACCTGTCTTCCCCCCAAAGAGGGAAGGTCTTGACAGGATATAAAAAAGGCTTTAGATTACCGAAGAGAGCGATAAGCGCTCGGATTGTTTATCAAGGAAAAAATCTCATAAAATTAAAAAAACTTATCAGTTTTACTTTTTTTGGGTAACACTTATCAGTTCAAGAAAAATAGTATTATCTTCTCGCAAAATATAGTGTTAATTGTTGGTGTTTTAACTTCTATTTTCCTGACTGAAGAAATTGCTAAACAAGCACTAAGATTATTAATTCCGCAATTTATCGCCCTGATTATTATTGCTTTGATAGGGGCAAAAGTTATTTAATTAACATCAGTTTTATCTAAGTTCCCCGTTCCCTTAATCCTCGTTCATATCCCCAATCAGTAACGTCTGGGGAGAGTTTGCTGACAGCCAAGGGTCAAGAGATGACAGAGTTGGTGATATAGTAACTAAAGATCACACTTAAATCTAACCTTGCCATAGATGCACAAATCTCGAATCTGGCAACCTCAAAACCCGTCTCTAACATCAGTTTTAGCGATGAAATGAGGTAAGAATTTTGACCAAAATAATTAGCGATCGCATTGCCGTTTATCTTCTCATCGGTGGACTCCTGTTTAGAACAATCATCGCCCTGGGCCTTTATCCCGGGTACGATGAAGCCTATTATTACGTTTACAGCCATAATCTGGATTGGAGTTATTTCGATCATCCGCCAATAGTAGCGATTTCCACGGGTTTTGGGACTTGGATCACGGGATTAGTCAATCAATTTACCATTCGCTTCGGTACTCTCCTCCTCTATACTGGCAGCCTCTGCTTGCTATATCTGACGGCTTTAAAATTGTTCAGTCTGCCGGTCGCCAGAATGACTTTAGCGATCGCTACTCTCATCCCCATCTATGGGATCGTCTTCGGGATTCTCTCGCAGCCAGATAGTCCTTTAATCTTTTTTTGGTCATTAACAGTCTATTTAGCTGCCCAAGAATTCTGGCCAATTCGGGAAAAAAACTATCATCCTAGCTATCGTCTCGCTTATATTGGACTTGCCGTAGGATTGGCGGTTTTAAGTAAATATCACGGCTTTATTTTGGGCTTTGGTTTAGTTTTATTTTGTCTGACCACTCCCCGCTATTGGCCTGTATTTAGATCCCCTTGGTTGGGATTAGGATTTATTCTCTTTTTGATAACTTTATTGCCGATTATCTACTGGAATATTAACCATGATTGGATTTCCTTTCGCTTTCATTTAGAAGACCGTTTTTCTGGAGAACCCAAAGCCTTTAATATTCTCGGTATTCTCTCGGTTATTGGCATTAGTATCGCCACGATGTTTCCTCCTTTTGGTTTGCCAATGTGGTGGGTGACATTTAAAAGCTTTGGCGAACAAATTCCTAATTTTATCTCTAAAAAAAGATTTTTTCATCGAGAAGAAGAATCAATGAAAAAATGGTTAATTCTCTCGGTTTCTCTGCCTTTAATCTTGGGAATGCTTTATGTGGGTGCTTCCCATTATCTCGCCCCTAGTTGGATTTTACCTGGGTTCTGGTCCTGCACAATTTTATTAGGAGAAAAGGCCAATACTTGGCAGCAATCTTCTCGAATTTGGGTAAAAAGATGGTTATGGGGATCGGGAATTTTTATCGTTACTGTTTTATCTATAGCAATGCTTCACGTTACTTTTGGCACTTTCCAAAAACCCAGTCAATACGCCATTTTTGGGGGAATTATTGCCCCAGAACAGGACCCTTCTCGGGAAATTGTCGATATAAATCAACTGCGACAAGGCTTTGCTAATTCTCCCGAATTATTAGCCCTCTTAAAAGATTCTAGCTTCGTTTTTACCAATAGTTTTTATGTGACAGCATGGCTAGATATGGCCCTTTATCCCCTAGTTCCTATTCCCATCACCTGTTTTAACAACGATCAAAGGGGTTATCAAATTTGGTTTAATCCTCAAGAATGGATCGGTAAAAATGGTTTATTAATTACTACAAATAGTTCTCTAGAAAGACCAGAAATAATCGATCGCTACCGTCCCTATTTCCAAGATATAATTAAAGTAGCTGTCATTCCGATCAAGCGCGGTGGTGTCGCCATCGAACAATTTCATGTTTACCAAGCTAAAGGACTAATTAAAACTTATCCTTAAAGCAGTTATAGCGGCTAGGGGAGTTCTATCTCCTGAATTTTGTAACCTTTTTTACTTTTTACTTGATAAATATGTCCATTCATCGAGTGCGTATTGCTAGAGATAAAGGGGAATTTGTCCAGTCCTTAGTTAATTTTAATCAGGGAATTGGACCCTTTCAAACCTATGCTGATGTCATCGCTTTTGCGGCGGCTTTAGGGGTAAGATATCAAGAGAGGGTGGCGATAGAAAATGTAGCGAAGGAACCCTCACCTATTAACCTAGAAATTTTTATTTCTCGTGGCTACGATACCCTAATCAAATTATTGGCAGTCAATGAATTCCAAGACACGAAAATTCTTTCTCCCCACGGGGTAGATTCGGAAGCTTTGCGAGTGACAATTTTCGAGGAATATGCCAACGCCGGTTTAGCAAGATTAGAACGAGAATTGCGCGGTGCGGTGGATTATACTGAAAGATTATTGTTAATTATCAGTCAAGAACGTTTTCGAGAAATTACTGCCACAACCGAATTCGATTTAGGCAGATTTTTGTAGAAGAAATCCTAGTTATTCCTGTAGGAGGCAAACAATCGATTGTAAAGTCTTTTATTGATCTCGTATACTAACCAAATAATTAAAAAACAGACAGAGATGAATATCAAAGGTTTTTTAGTCAGTAAATTCTGCAAACTCCAGAATAGTTGCTGCGGTTGAGTGACTAGATACCAACTATTCAGCCGAAGAAAACGCCCTAGATAGATACCGATCGCACTTAAAAAATGGAGAGTTATTTCTAGGGGTAAAACTGCTGAATTTAGCTGACTTTGCTGACAATAACCTTTTAAATTAAGTAAGGAGAGAACGTATAGCTGAAAGCCAATAAAAATAAAGATACTATACTGGGGAATTAAAACTAAAAAAATTAAACTTTTGGCGTAATCCTGCTGAATATAAGAGATTAAATGAATGCTATCGGTGAGAATATAGGGAGCATTGGGTAAAAAAAGCAGGAAAACTAAGAGAATTAGCCACCAGAGTAGGGAACGCTCAATGGCGATCCGAAATAGCCAAAAGCTGAGGATAAAGGGGATAAACGCCAGAAAAGAATTCCAGATAATCCTCCCGGTGCTAAGGTTAAATAATTGCCAGGCATTGTGCCACCAATCCCTAGTTAAAATTATCGTTAAATCTGCCCAAATCATCTCTTAAATACCAGTCTCCTCTAGGGTTGATAAGTATCCTAACCAATTTTTTAAAGATTCCGGAAAAGGGATTCTTTGTCTATTGGTGGGGGCGATGCACACATGGCGGGTTTTCGCTTTTCCGACCATGATTTCAGCCAAATAAATTTTATAATGCAATTCAAACTCGTTTTCGCTTAGGGATCGGATAGTGAAATCAATCTGTATGCGATCGCCACAAACAAGGGGACGAAAAAACTGGATTTCCGCTTGAGTAATCGGTAGAGCAACCGGAGAATCTTTCAAAAAATCCTTGATATTGATGCCAAATTGTGCTAAAGAAAACTCGTAGGCTTCATGACAGATTGAGAGAAGATGGGCAAAATAAACCACACCGGCCGCATCGGTATCGGCCAGATAAATTAGGCGCTCGTAGGACATAAAAAGCTTATTGTCTTTCTAGAAAGGTTAAACTATCTTGTAGTTGTCTTAACTCGTCTCGATGGGCTTTGACAGTTAATTCCGTTTGCTGAGATTTGCTTTCTACTTTAAAAGCTACTTCTTCTAACCGGCCAACTTTTTGCCAATAGAAAACACCCGCGAGAGGAGATAAACCTACAAGAGCAAAAATATAGGGATTAGTATCGGGAAATAACACCGATAACACCAGTGAGAAGCAAAATAAACTCAAGGCCGCCAAAATTGTCAAAAATATCGCTAGAAAGGGGCTAGGCGGCACAAAACCCTGTAATCTGACAATATTTTGTTCGGGTTCGATCGCCTTGACTTGATAGGAACGTCGGTCAAAATAATCTCGCAGTTGTTCCAATAGTTGGTCGTCACTGGTACTGGTAAGATAGACACGCTGTTCGATACGCTCCTTGACGGAACCGCGAATAAAAAAGAATAATCCCACCATGAGCAGGAGAGTCAGAAAAAAAGTTGAGGAAAGAACGGGGGTATCCATGGCGGCAGTTAGGAGCGAAAAAACTTACAATTAATCCTAATTATCCTAACTCATCTTCTCCCCCGATTCAGAAGATAGACCCTAGGAGCAAAACCTCGATCGAGAATCAGAAAAATTTAACCCCAAGGCAGATTCATGGGCAACAATCTATTAACAGGATTAATCGAACCCTTACAGTATAGTTTCATGCAGAGATCCCTAATTGAAGCTATCATCGTCGGGATCATTTGTGCGGTGGTGGGAACCTACCTGATGGTACAACGTTTGGCCCTCTTGGGGGATGCCATCAGTCACTCGGTCCTACCCGGATTAGCGATCGCTTTTATTGGTAATTTTAATCTTCTTTTGGGTGCTTTACTAGCCTCAATGGTCAGTACCCTACTGATTAACTTAATCCGTAATCGTTCCCCAATCAAAGAAGATGCGGCCATGGGTATCGTTTTCTCGGCTTTTTTTGCCCTTGGCATCACCCTGATCACTCTCATCCAAAAAAACAACAAAATTGACCTTAATCACTTTCTCTTCGGCAATATTCTCGGTGTTACTGCTGCCGACATTCGCGATACCCTAATTATTGCCATTATCGTTTTGTTAACCGTTTTGCTCCTGTATAAAGAACTATTATTCTACACTTTCGACAAAATCGGGGCGCAAGCGGCAGGTTTACCAGTAAATTTATTAGATTTAGGCTTAATGCTCCTGATTGGTCTAACAATCGTTGCTAGTTTGCAAGCGGTGGGAGTAATCCTCGTTTTGTCCCTTTTGATTACCCCCGCGGCTACTGCCTATCTTTTAGTTACCCGTCTTCATCAAGTCATGGGTGTGGGTGTGGGTGTGGGTATTATTTCTAGTATCAGTGGGATGTATTTAAGTTATTACTGGAATTTACCCTCTGGACCGGCGATCGTGCTTGTCGCTTTTACCCTATTTATGTTGGCCTTTTTATTCAGTCCCCGTCAAGGAATTTTCACTCATCCCGCTAGTCTAGGTGGTCAACTTTCTATCTGGGTAGAGATGAAAAATTTGTTGAGACGACGCTAGTTTGGCAGCAATTCTCATTTTGAAAAAAATCAGGCTCTTCTAGGTTCTGTGTGAGCATGGTATAATAGTAACACAGAACAGGAGGTGGGTTATGTGGATAAATTTTGATCAACTCCTCGATTTACCAAATGTAACAGTGGTCAATTATCAATAGGCAATCGAGTATATTTAGAAGTACCACGCAGCCCCCCCTGCCCCCTAGGGCTGTTTCATTCTCCCATCAGAATATCAAAAGTAAAAGCGATCACTGTCTTGGTAAAATGAGGAGTGACCGCCAACTTTTTAAATATATATTGAGCTTAATAGAAAAACTGAAACAAGTCAAGGACTTTCGGAAAGATAAAGGAAAAAGACACCCTTTATGGATAGTATTATTAGTAATAATACTGGGAACAATGCTAGGATAATCAGGTTATAAGCTGTTCGTAATTTAAATTGCTTGTTGAGACGAGGCAAAAGGCACTCATGCAAAAGGCAACAGTAAAGGGATTGAGGGAAGTTCGGCTAATCTAAGAATAAGCGGTTTAAATGCGTCTTAGCTTAGAGAGCTAGGAGAGTTGGCTAAAAATAATCGGCACAGGCTCAGTCAAGAATTTAACATAATTCCAGAAAGAGTCCCATCCTATTCAACAATTAGAAGGGTAATGATGGGAGTGGAATGGCAGAGTTTGTTAAAAATGTTTAATGAATGGGCATTAGAAGAATATGGACAAAGAAGTGATATAAATTGGCTAGACATAGATGGAAAAAGTCTCAAAAACACCCTAAATAATCCTAACAATGAACAACAAAATTTTATCATGTTTGTCTCATTGTTTAGTCAAGAAAGTGGATTAGTATTACACATAAAAAGAATCGAAAACAAAAAAGGGTCTGAAATCGACGAAAGTCAAGCTATAATTGAAGATTGCTCTCTCCAAAATAAAGTTTTTACTGGCGATGCTTTACACTGTCAGAAAAAAACAATCAGCTTAATAATCAAGAGTAAAAATGATTATGTTATCACCGTTAAAGGAAATCAGAAAAATCTTGATCAGCGAATACAAGACCTGAGTAATTCCTCAAAGCCATCAAGTTGCTTTCTTGAACAAGATAATAGTCATGGACGAAAAATATCAAGAAAAATAGAAGTTTTTAAAGTGAGGAAAAATGAAAGACAAGGGTTGGAAAATCTGCGCCGAATTATTAAAGTAGAAAGAAGGGGTAGTCGCGGAGATAAAAGTTATGAAGAAACAGCTTACTATATCAGTAGCCTAACCGAATCCGCTCAAGTATTTGCTAAAATTATTCGAGGACATTGGAAAATAGAAAATCAGTTACATTGGGTAAAAGATGTAATTTTTGAGGAAGATAAAAGCCAGATAAGTGATTTTCAAGCGGCCAGCAATTGGTCAATTTTCACAACTATAGGATTGAATCTTTTCAGAGGTTTGGGTTTTCTCTCAATAACAGAGGGACAGAGGTGGTTAGCTGAACGTTGGGAAAAACTGATAGTTTTATCGACGTAAGAAGCAGAA
>SFAQ01000104.1:0-7354 GCA_007096525.1 Microcystis wesenbergii Mw_QC_B_20070930_S4
TCGCTATCTCGAATTTATGCGCCCTTTTTTAAAAATAAAACATCGTCAGCGCTTTCAAACCCGCGTCTGTCAAGTTTTCGAGCAGATGTTGTAATCTGATAGCAATCACCAAAAATTAACCCCTTTCCTTCTAGTCCTTATTACAGGTTTTTGGAGATGTCTTGTGTCATTACCAAGATAGAACCTTAGAATGAGACAAGGAAGGGTCTCCCTCCTTTCCCTTGCAACGAGCTAACCCTTACTTTGCAATACCAACCATACTGTTTTGAGTGACGCAGCCTTGATAGTCCTGTCACTGAAAAAGGAGGACTCTTGGTTCGTTTAGTTTAATTTAAACTCTGTAACATTGCCTTTCCCGTCAGTATCACAATAACCAGAAACTTTTTTCTTCTGCACAGACCAATTGTAGCTTAATCCATCTCGGTTGATCTCTTTGAGTGTTATTTCTCCCGCATCAATAGAAGACTGAAGTGTTGCGCCGAGAGTCACATTAATATCGGACATCGGAACGTCGCTTCCCATATGGGAAGCAACTGCATTTTTGCAATTGCGACCCCAAGCAGCAATACGAGCCTCAATTTTGGCATCGTCGTTGGCACTTCCAGGCTTCATCCAGGTTAACCCAAAAGAAACAGAAAAGAGAACAGTTAGGGTGGCGAGAGAAAGAAGTTTTTTCATGGCTAAAGTATTCGAGCAATCAATCTAATTTTGAAGTACACCGAGTATAATACCTCATAGAGCGTAAAATAGACCAGATTTTTTCCCGTCGCTTATTAATTAGAGTTGGCTGAATGAAAGCGAAATATAGACGAGAGAATGGTTTTGGTGTCCTGTTTCGTCGGGGAACAGGTGCGAGATTTTGAACGAAGCGAATTGCGTTCGCTTCGTTCAAAAACCTTCCTCGTAACCGTTCATAAAGCTATGTAAGGGAAATTATCTTGGGCAAAAAAGAGAGATTAGGGGGAGTGAAGACGATTTGCTTGAACAGAGTAGATTGTAAGATTAGAGGGGGAAGTTATCGTTTTTCTCGACCGACTTCTCGGCAACAATCATGTGTTAGATTTATTAGGGGTTTCTTTAATTTGTACTCAGTAACGGGGCAGCAGAAATTCTCTTAATCCCTCCTATTTATGGTGCTTGAGGGTTGAAACTGTGGTGAAGAGGTCGAAGACGATTTGAGGAACGCTGTTCAACGTGCTAGGGTTGTGGGGTGAAAGCTATCAAAATTGCCTAGCTAACTTGGGAAGTCAGCCTCTCAGGGCAACCTATACAAAAAAGACCGATCGAGCTAGACTCGTAAAAAGATCACTCCATCTAGAAGGCTTACCCTAGACTGGAAAGAACGTCGGAAAAATCTCGTCAGAAATAGGAGTCAATCGAGTTTATGCCAGAGCTTGCTGTACCATTAGAGCTTGATTTCACTAGCGAAACCTATAAATCAGCCTATAGTCGCATTAATGCCATCGTTATTGAAGGCGAATACGAGGCCAATAGCAATTATATTCAATTAGCAGAAATCCTCGCCGATAACAAAGAGCAGTTACACCGTCTGGCAAAAATGGAAAACCGTCACATGAAAGGTTTTCAAGCTTGCGGTCAAAATTTGCAAATCACTCCTGACATGGAGTATGCTAGAGAGTTCTTTTCCTCTCTGCACAATAACTTCCAAATTGCCTACGCGGAAGGTAAAGTTGTCACCTGTTTATTGATCCAATCTTTGATTATCGAAGCTTTTGCGATCGCTGCCTATAATATTTATATTCCTGTTGCTGATCCTTTTGCCCGTAAAATTACCGAAGGCGTAGTTAAAGACGAATATTTACATCTCAATTTTGGCGAAGAATGGCTAAAAGCGAACTTTGAAACCGCTAAAGAGGAATTAGAAGCGGCAAATCGCGCTAATCTACCCATTGTCTGGAGAATGCTCAATCAAGTCGAGGATGATGCTCGCGTCCTCGGGATGGAAAAAGAGGCCCTCGTGGAAGACTTTATGATTAGCTACGGGGAAGCTTTAAGCAATATCGGTTTCAGCACCCGTGATATCATGCGGATGTCTGCCTACGGATTAACTGCTGTCTAAAGCTTGAGTCTCTAAATTTCCTTTTTTTCCCTGCTGCCGCTCAACACAGAGCGGCGCTTTTGTGTAATATATTTAAGAGTCTTAACGATTTCTTAGCAATATCCTCATTTTTATCTAGTGCCATCTAGTTTAACGAAAGAACAATCAATGTTTGGTCTTATAGGTCATCTTACCAGTTTAGAACACGCCCAATCGGTCGCCGACGATCTAGGTTATCCTGAATATGCTAACCAGGGATTAGATTTTTGGTGTGCTGCCCCCCCGCAAATTGTCGATGATTTTCATGTCACCAGCATCACGGGGCAAACCATCACGGGTAAATATATCGAATCCTGTTTTTTACCGGAGATGTTGTCGAATCGTTGGGTAAAGTCTGCTATTCGTAAGGTGCTAAATGCCATGGCACTCGCTCAAAAAAGTGATATCAACATCACCGCACTCGGTGGTTTTTCTTCAATTATTTTCGAGGAATTTAATCTCAAAGATAATCGACAGGTGCGGAATATCGAGCTAGATTTTGGCCGTTTCACCACCGGTAATACCCACACCGCTTACGTCATCTGCACTCAGGTGGAAACCCTCGCTGAAAAAATGGGCATCGATTTAGCTCAATCTACCGTCGTGGTTTGTGGGGCCACCGGAGATATCGGCAGCGCCGTTTGTCGTTGGTTAAATGAAAAAACCGATACAAAAGAACTAATTTATGTGGCACGCAATCAAGAGCGTTTACAATCTCTCCAAGAGGAGTTAGGACGCGGTAAAATTCTTCCCCTAGAGGAGGCTTTACCCCTAGCTGATATCATTGTTTGGGTGGCTAGTATGCCTAAAGGGGTGGAAATTGAGGTGGATAAACTCAAGCGCCCCTGCATTATTATTGATGGTGGTTATCCGAAAAATTTAGGCACGGTGTTAAATGCCCCCGATATTTCGGTGATTAAGGGCGGCATTGTCGAGCATTCCCTCGATATTGACTGGAAAATTATGAAGATCGTTAATATGGATATTCCCTCTCGTCAAATGTTTGCCTGTTTTGCTGAGGCGATTTTATTGGAGTTGGAGGGTTGGCAAACTAATTTTTCCTGGGGACGCAATCAAATTACCGTCCCTAAAATGGAACAAATCGGCGCAGCTTCCCGCAAACACGGGTTTCAACCTTTGTTATTTTAACTAATATCCCCAACCCCCCACCGACCAGGGAATTAGAAGTTTCAGGCGACAAATAATTAGGAGTGAGCGCTTGACTTTGCCGGCGGCTTGGGTTATGATTGTCTTATAATGGGATGTTCGTGTTTACCACTGAATGCTTAGATTACCATTATAAATAAACTCTTTTAAAAATATTATCCCAAAATCTCCGGACAAAAGCAAGCAAAATTTTGCCATCAATTGTTAAGTTTTGTTAAGAAAAATGGCAAGAGTGGCAAGGAAGAGAACTTCCTTAGCTGATCAGTCCGATATCCTTGATAGTTTCTCAGGGTTTTTGGGGGAATTATAGAAGTGTGGGACTGATTTTTAGCTTTCTAGCAAAGACGACAAAACCACTAAACCCTGACTAGCTCTAGGGTTTGCTGAAAAAGTTTGTCGTGGGGTGTGGGGTGTAGGGTTTTACCGATTCTCATCTGGTCAATTACCCAATTTTCAGGGAAAAAGTACCTGAAGTTTCCCCCTGATCACTCCCAGGCCAGGCACTTTTGGATTTCAAAAAAGTCTAAAAGTCTTATCCAACAAGGTTTTTAGATTTGTTCAGCCAGCCCTAAATAATTAGGAGTGAGCGCTTGACTTTGCCGGCGGCTTGGGTTATGATTGTCTTATAATGGGATGGTTGTGTTTATCCATGACTGCTTAGATTACCATTATGAATAAACTCTTTTAAAGATATTATTGCAAAATCTGCCCACAAAAGCAAGCAAAATTTTGCCATCAATTGTTAAGTTTTGTTAAGAAAAACCCCAACAGCGGCAAGGAATAGAAATTTCTGGCCTCATCAGTCCGATTTCTTTGATAGTTTGTCAGGGCTTTTGGGGGAATTATAGAGATGTGGGCCTGAATTTTAGCTTTCCAGCAAAGACGACAAAACCAATAAACCCTATGAAAACTTGGTTAGAAGATCGCGGTATTTTACCCGCTTACGGTGGGGGGGTAATCATTGGCATTACCCTCTGTTTTTTCGGAGCTGCGACCAATACCATGGCGGGATGGTTGTATGCTATCTGTGGCACAACGATCGCTCTTTTAATTTTATCGATAATTTTACCCCGTCGTTCCCTTCTTCCTCTGAAAGTGCGTCGTCTTGCCATTGTACCCGTGAGTGCGGGAGACGATCTTAGTATTAGCCTAGAGATAGAAAATACGAGCAATCAGCCGATAAATCTGTTAGAAGTGACAGATATGCTGCCAATTGTTCTTGATCGGCCAAAAATAACCCCAATAGAAGCGATTGCCCCCAAAAGTTCCCATCGTTGGACCTATTATTTACCCACCAGTAAACGGGGTATTTATCACTGGCAAGAAGTACAATTAAGAACAGCAGCCCCTCTCGGTTTATTTTGGTGTCGTCGTTGCTATCAAGCAGCGGCTAAAGCTTTAGTTTATCCCCAAATTTTACCCTTACAACAATGTCCCCTGATCGATTCCCTCGGTCAAGAGATGGAACAAAAATTAGAAAATAATCGCTATTATCAAAGGGCTAGCCAAGGACTTACCCGTAACCTGAGACAATATCGCTACGGTGATTCTACCCGTTTAATTCACTGGAAAACTAGCGCCCGTTTGGGAGAATTGCAAATTCGGGAATTAGAAGTGTTGACGGGAGGACAGGAAGTGATTATCTGTCTCGATACCCTCTGTGATTGGCAAGAAGACAGTTTTGAACGGGCGATTATTGCCGCTGCTTCCCTCTATTTTTATGCCCATCGTCGGCAATTAAATGTGAAACTCTGGACGGGTGAAACGGGTTTAATTCAGGGGGAAAGGGTCATTTTAGAAACTTTAGCTGGTATAGAGGCAAAAGCTAGTCAAAAAAATGCTAATCTGCCTAATTTACCGCTAATTTGGTTGACAAGTAACTTCAATTCCATCGAACAACTCACCCCCGGCAGCCGTTGGTTATTTTTCCTCGCTGCCGATTCTAGGGAGAGTCCTTCACTCTTAATCCGACAGTTTAGCGGATTGGCGATCAAACCAGAAATTTCTCTACAACAACAATTACAAAAACCCCCTCTCTAGATTGAGAAAAAAAAAATGCCGGTATCCCCGAAAAAGATGTTATGATAGAAAAGACTCGGACTCATGCGATCGCAACGCCTTAACCTTGTCAGGACCGGAAGGTAGCAGCAATACGGGATGCTTGTGACTGGCGTGATCTCCGGGTCTTTTTGTTGCCTGTGACGGTCGCTGTTGTGAACGCTTTCAAAACTTTTCGATCGCTTACTGCCGAAACTCGTCGTCAACTACTCATCCTCTTCGTCACGGCGCTGTTTTTCTGGATAAGTATCACCACTCTCCTCCCCACTCTCCCCACCTACATTGACTCCCTAGGCGGTAGCAAACAAGATATCGGTTTTGTCATGGGGGCCTTTGCCATCGGTTTAATTTTATCGCGCAGTTGGTTAGGCAATCTAGTTGATCGCCGCAGTCGCAAATTAGTGGTTTTATTTGGAACTATTGTCGCCGCTACCGCACCCCTCGGTTATCTATTTTTTCGCGATCTTTCCTCTTTATTCGCCGTCCGCGCCTACCATGGTCTCAGTATTGCCGCTTTTACTACTGGTTACAGCACCCTAGTGGTGGATTTTTCCCCCGTTCGTCAACGGGGAGAGATAATTGGTTATATGAGCTTAACTGCACCCCTAGGCATGGGAATCGGTCCAGCTTTAGGCAGTTATCTCTACGAATCGATCGGTTATGACGGTTTATTTCTAGTTTCCGCCACTTCAGGAGCGATCGCCTTTCTCTTGGGTTTCTCCATTCAAGAACCGGACTTCAAGAAAAAATTAGCCCAAATGAAGGCAGAAAATCAGATAATTGAGCGCAGTTTTTGGGCATTATGTCAAGAACGAGCTTTTTTAGTCCCCACCTTAGTTTTTCTATTGGTCGGTACTTTATTCGGCGGTTTAGTCGCTTTTTTACCCCTGTTTCTCCTCGAAAATCAGATCTCTTTCAGTGCTGGTCTATTCTACAGTTATGCGGCACTATCGGGCGTAATCGGACGGATTTTGTCGGGAGGAGCCAGCGATCGCTATGGACGGGGTTTATTCATCACTATTAGCGTTTTTTGCTATGGTTTATCCATGGTGGTTCTATCTTCTGCCCGATCTTCCTCCGCTTTAATTTTAGCCGCTATCCTCGAAGGTACGGGCGGGGGGATTTTATTCCCTATGTTACTGGCTTTAATCTCCGATCGCTCTGGTCCCCAAGAACGCGGCCGGGCCTATTCTATCTGTATCGGCGGTTTTGATGTGGGAACAGCCTTAGCCGGTCCAATTCTGGGGGTTTTAGCAATTTCCTACGAAACTATGTTTACTTTATCGTCAGCATTAGCTGTTATTGCTCTCTTTCTCTTTTTTACTCTCTCTAACCCCACTATACGCCATTCTTTTCTCTTCGCTTTCGGTTTAGAAAAAGATCTCTATGCTCTGCGCGGACAAGTACAATGAGGCTTACTGAAAAAGTTTTTCCTAGGGTAGGGTTATTTAATAGGTTTGAGGTGGAAAATTATCGGGAATATCTAATTCAAATACTTGGTCATGAATCCGAGCCACATAAAGCCCTTCTTGTAGAATTTTTTCCCGTAATTCCGGGGATAAATCAACGGCTGCTAATATGCCATAGAGTTTTTTATCTTTCTGTTCAGGAAAAAAACGGCGAAACCGTTGCAAAATACTTTTTAATTGTGTAATAGAATCCTCTTTGGCATGACTTTTAACCTCGACGATATAAGCAGTATTTAGCTCACCATTGCTATAGGCAAGGACATCAATTTCTATGTGTTGTCCTTCTTTACTGACTCGCACACTAGGACTGATAACTTCCATACCAAAGCTTTGTCTGAGAATCGTTTCCATTGAAGGAAGGGCAAGTCCTTCGGTAAAACTGCCGAATTTGGCAGCGAGTCCCCCAATTTGTTTGCCCAGTTCTTTGAGTTGTTTGTCAGTTTCGGGAGCATCTCACCTTTGTAATAAGTAGAAATGCTTAATGAACTCAATAAAAAAGTTAAAAAAGGCAACCATTTAGATAGGCAGAGCGATGACGAAGGACTTGCGGTACATTACCAGA
>SFAQ01000105.1:0-13738 GCA_007096525.1 Microcystis wesenbergii Mw_QC_B_20070930_S4
CTCGTAAGCTGCCGAGACTTTGATCGAAAATTAGATGAAGCCAGATAAGTACAAATAGCCTTGTATTGAGAACAGGATAGTCATTTTTGGGGAGTCTTTTTAAGATTGTCTTGACAATTCCCGCCCAAGAGTTTAGCATCATGATTATAATAATTATAAGTTGGATGCGACTGGAATATCATATTTTAGTCGCTTTTTTTCATTATGAAGCTATCATTCAACACTTCTGCTCTCTGCTATAGTATAAAAGTCGTTTAGCATGATACGCTATCTAACCTTAGTGCGATTGCTTTGAACTTTTCCTATTCCCCTTGAGTTGCTTGTCTAACCTGTTCGATATCTAATTCTAAAGCTTGTGCTATCTGTTCAAAGTTTAATCCTAATGCCAATAAACGAGAAATAGAGGCTAATTTTGCCGCTAATTCGCCTTCTTCTAAAGCTTCCTGATACAGTTTAGTTTGTTTTAAATCACTTAAACTAAACATCGCTTCTATCTCCTTTCTACTGACTTGGGGTAACTTATAAACCAAGACTGTCTCTATCAATTCTAAAAGTTCTTGCTGTTGTTTGACTGAGAGGGAATTCTTCTCTAATCCGTGGAATTAATTGTTTTCCCTGCTCGATCGCTCTGGCAGTTGGTGCTATAATTAACTGTAACATCGATATTCCCAGGGATTCCACTTCCCTTAATTCCTCGAGATAAAAACGTAAAATCCGGCCTGAGTTGATTAACTCCCCATAACGAGCAGTCTCTACGCTTTCCACTGAACGCCGAGGATAAATAACTACTCCCTGCCAATTCTTGCTTAAGTCCGTTTGGTGGAGATAGAGGAAGATTTCACTGAAGAAACGGGAATAAAACCTATTATCTTTCTGAAATTGTACTTCTAGGAAATAAATAGGCTGATTGGGTGTATCAGGCAAAAAGACTCCATCGAGACGAAAGGACAATTGTTTAACTTCCACCGAGGAGAATTGGTAAGAATTGGCGGTTTCGGGGGGAAGGTTCAACAAATCAAAGAAACAAGCGGGAAATCTTTGTAAGAGTTGATAGAAAATACTGTCAGTTTTCACGCAATTAAACTCAAAAAGATGCCTCTAGTTTAGCAGCAGTTTTTTATTGTGTTCTTCCGGAAGCTCCTGTTTTTGAGCAATTGGGTTGACGAAGTAAAAGCTTTTTCGATAACTTGTCCCCAATTAAGAGAAGACTTGAGACATTTTCAGTGTTGCCGATTTTTACTTGATGGCTACCGGCAAAAGATAGCCACCGGCAATTGTATCAATTTGTAAAAGATGGTTGACGTTTGTGCCAATCGGTGGATTGTTCGTAGGCGTGGGCGACGTGGAATAATTGATCTTCGCGCAGCACATTACCGACTAATTGTAAACCGATCGGCAAACCTTGCCCATCAAAACCGCAGGGAAGACTTAACCCGGGTAAACCAGCTAAATTGACGGGAATAGTCATTAAATCCGATAAATACATACTCAGAGGGTCCGCCGTTTTTTCCCCGGCTTTAAAGGCTGTGGTCGGTGAAGTGGGAGAAACTAACACATCTACCGATTGAAAAGCTCGATCGAAATCCTCTTTGATCAAAGTCCTCACCTTTTGTGCTTTCAGGTAATAAGCATCATAATAACCCGCCGAGAGGGTATAGGTTCCCAACATAATCCGGCGCTTAACTTCCGCACCAAAACCCTGAGCGCGAGTCTTGGTGTACATATCAATTAAACTATCGGCATCTTCCCGAATACCGTATTTAACCCCATCGTAACGGGCTAAATTCGCCGATGCTTCCGAGGGGGCGATAATGTAGTAGGTGGGCAATCCGTAACGGAAACGGGGACAGGAAATCTCTTTAATCGTAGCACCGAGAGCCTTTAACTGCTCTAAAGCTTGGTTAACTGCCTCGGCAACCACCTGATCCAACCCTTCCCCGAAAGTTTCCTTAATTACGCCAATTTTTAACCCTTTTAAACTGGTTTTCAGGAATTGGCTATAGTCGGGAATCGGCAGATTGAGACTGGTAGAATCTTGGGGATCGTAACCTGCGATCGCTTGTAATAAAATCGCCGCATCTTCCACTGTACGGCCAAAGGGACCGATCTGATCGAGAGAAGAAGCGTAAGCCACCAAACCAAAGCGAGAAACTAAGCCATAGGTCGGTTTTAGCCCGACAACGCCACAAAACGAAGCCGGTTGACGAATTGAGCCACCGGTATCCGATCCTAGGGCCACCACGCATTCTTGAGCGGCCACAGCCGCAGCCGAACCCCCCGAAGATCCCCCCGGCACCCGGGATAAGTCCCAAGGATTAGCAGTAACATGATAACCGGAGTTTTCCGTGGAACTACCCATGGCAAACTCGTCTAAATTGGTTTTTCCGACGATAACTGCTCCTAAATCCCGTAATTTTTGGGTAACGGTGGACTCGTAGGGAGGGACAAAATTTTCTAAAATCCGAGAAGCACAGGTGGTGGGGATACCCTTGGTGCAGAGATTATCTTTTAACGCGATGGGAATACCGGCCAACAGATGCAGGGGTTCACCCCTGGCGATTTTCTCGTCCACTTTTTGGGCTTGTGCGAGGGCTAAATCCGGAGTTAAATGGAGAAAGCTTTTTACTTGTGGTTCGATCGCTTCGATACGAGCGAGAAATTCTCTAGCGATTTCGACGGCTGTTTTTTCTTTATTAACGAGTTGTTGATGCAGTTGACGAATCGAAGTCATGTTCAGTTACCGGTTACAACCACCGTCAGGAGCAAGCAACAACCCCAGACAGCAAAAACTATTTTAGCGTCAGTTTGGCTGTCGGTCAGCTAATCTCCTAAAATTAAAGGAAAGCCTCGCAGGAAAACTAGAGTTATGACTTTTAATATCCGACAATTAGATAATTTAGACTACGATGAAGCCGAACCCTTATTAGAAGATTATATTACTGGAGCGATCGAAGAATATATCAATTCGCCAGAAGGGAAAGAATATTATCAAGAAAAAGAAGAAGGTGGTGGTTGGATTGCCACCTTTATGGAGTTAGGCTATCTCTATGAAGGTTATACCCTTGCTACCATGACTAAGGCAGATGTGCAAATCTTAATGGAGAAGATTTTACCACGCAAAATTACTATCCTCGATCCGACGGAAACCGAAGACGCTATCCCTGAATTAATTAGTTTTTGGCAATTTCTGGGACGAGAATATAAATTAACTCAGGCTAAGGCTATTATTAAATACTTAGAGCAATTAGGCGATCGCTTTAGTCAACTGATGAACAATCCCAGTAGTGGCGGTTTTATGAAAAATCTCTTATTACAAGCGCATCAGCAGGGTTTTGATATCACCAGTCAGGAGGGGTTAACAGCTTTTCAAGAAAAATATAATGCCGAACAGCGCGCCAAACAGCAAGCGGCAGCAATATTGAAAAAAACGCCCCCAGCTGCTCCTAAATCGGAAAATGTTCCCAAGGCAATGCAGGCCAAATATCAAGAAATTATCGATATTACTGATAAATTTGCCGCTAAATATCTTAATGAAGAATACGCCCAACTTATTCGCCAATTAACCGCAACTTTAGCTCGTAAGCGTCCCTCTCCCCTAGAAAAAGGTAAAGCCAATTCCTGGGCTGCTGGCATTACTCACGCCCTAGGAATGGTCAATTTTCTCTTCGATCCTAGTCAAAATCCCCACATTTCGGCCAAAGAACTTTATCAGGCTTTTGGGGTTGCTCAAAGTACAGGACAAGCTAAATCAAAACAAGTGAGAGATTTACTGAAGATGTCCTATCTTGACTCAGAATGGGCTTTACCAAGCAATTTGGAGAACCATCCTAGCACTAGGGTCCGGAAGTTAATCACTACCATGCTCGGTTATAGTTAGGGTTTGCTGAAAAAGTCTGTTGGTGGAGTTAGAAGGCAAGGGGCAAGAGGCAACAGCAGATACCTGAATGACCCAATCTCGATCGAGTTTGCCGACTAGACTCTAGTTACCTCTCCAGTTAAACTATAGTAGTCAATAGTTATACAGTTTTAAACGATAACCTATTGTCAGCCTTTTTAACTGGTCACTTTATTACCTACCTATGTTAGACAGTTTCTCCCCCCAAACCTCTAGCGTCGTCCTCGCTTCGGTGGCGGACTATTTCAAAGTCCTGTCGGAAGTCAGTCGCCTACAGATTCTCAGTTGCTTGCAATTAGGCGCAATGAATGGTAAAGAAATCGCTGAAGCTACCGGACTAGGCCAGGCCAATCTCTCCAAACACCTGAAAGCTTTAACCCAAGCGGGAATTATCTCCCGGCAACCCCAAGGAGTCAGCGTTTACTATCAAATTACCGACCCCGTCATCTATGATCTCTGTCAGGTAGTTTGCGATCGCATTAGTCAGCAAATGCGTCAACGAGCCCGGGAATTCGAGAGTCTGCCGGCTTTTCATCTCCCTAAATAAAAATCACCAAACCCTTGACATTTTGCCTCAATTATGCTAAGGAAAAAATTCCATGCTCCTAGAAGAACTTTGTCAACGCTATCGGAAGGGAGAAAGAGATTTTCAGGGTATTAATTTGCGGGAAGGCGACTTAACTAATATTTCCCTCCCAGGAGTCGATTTTTGCCGTGCAGATCTGCGACAGGCCCGGTTAGGAAAAATACGCCTTGCGCGATCGCTGCTGAGAGAAGCGGATTTAAGTGAGGCGATTCTTTGGGGAGCAGATTTAAGTCAAGTGGACTTTTATCGAGCTTGTTTACGCGATGCGGACTTAAGCGGAGCTAATCTGATCGAAGCCAATTTAGAAGCAACTTATTTAACCAAAGCCGTCTTAAATGGTGTTAATCTCAACAGTGCTAATCTCCAGCAGGCCGTATTAATCGATACGGATTTTCGCTCCACTTCCGACCAACGCACGGACTTAGGCAAAACTAACTTTCGCGGAGCCGATCTCAACTATGCTAATCTGAGCGGCTCCCTGTTATATCGAGCTAATTTGGCCGATTGCCGACTTTGTCGGGTTAATTTTCGTGCTAGTCCCGAAAGAGACGGATTTATCACCGATCTCACCGGGGCCAGTTTCCGGGGTGCGGATCTCAGTTATGCGGATTTGCGCGGGGCAATTTTAGAAGATGTGGACTTGACTGATGCGGATTTAACCGGGACTTTGTTTTAACTTAGGCAATGAACAACGGGGAAAAAGTTCTCATTTTCCACCTCAGGAAAATATCTTAATCGATCGGAGATTCAATTATTCCCAAAAACTTGCCGGTTGGGTTTGACAACTCAATCAGCCGGAGTTTTTAGCGGTAAATTAAATGGTGCTATAATTCAATTATACTGATTCTCGCCTCTGTCAGGCACAATTAAACCTTTGCTAGTGGGCTTTTCAGAATCGAGAATTTGACTTATGTTAACGGAAAACTCTAGACTGTCACCAAAGATTAAACAAAAATGCTCACTAAAGAAAGTATCCAGGAATTAAAAACAACTAATCCCGACTTTCTCGGCGAAATATTATCCCAAACGGAGGATAGTAAAAATCTGGTATTTATCTTAGAAAATCTCGGACAAATCCCCGATAATTTTAATCAAAATATCCTCATTAATCTCGCTCAAAACTCCCAAGAGCAGATCAGATTTTTGGCAATTAAAAATCTGGCTAAACTAGCGGATATAAATTTACTTAATTTTTTCTTTGAGCTTGCGGTTAATGATCGAGAATCTTTAGTAAGAAGAGAAGCGGTATCGGCAATCGGTCGTCTGAGGAATGGGGAAACTATTCCCTTTTTATTCCAATTTTTAGCGGACAAAGACCCGAAAATTATCTTACAGGCAATTCGAGGTTTATTGGTTTTTAAAAACAATGATATAGTCAAAAAATCCCTAATTAAATTAGCAGATCACCCCAATGAAATTATTCAGTCAGTTATCACAAAAGCTTTCGCTAATAAAAAATCTTCTCCCGATCAACTACCCCATCCCTTATCCCCAGAATTTATGAAAAATGTCGTGGTTAATAGCGATGTGCGAGAAGTATTTCCCTATATTCCTGATCAATCTATTCATCTAACTTTTACTTCCCCCCCCTACTACAACGCTCGCGACTACTCCATTTATACCAGTTATCAAGCTTACCTAGATTTTCTCTGTCAAGTCTTCCAAGAAACCCATCGAATTACTAAAGAAGGTCGCTTTTTAGTTGTCAATACTTCCCCGATTATTATCCCTCGTACCAGTCGCGCCCATGCTAGTAAACGGTATCCAATATCTTTTGATCTACACTATTATTTAGTTAATCATGGTTGGGAATTTATCGATGATATTATCTGGTTAAAGCCAGAAAGTAGTGTCAAAAACCGCAATGGATGCTTTTTACAACACCGTAAACCATTAGCTTATAAACCTAATGCTGTCACCGAATATTTAATGGTTTATCGAAAAGAAACCGATAAACTGCTTGATTGGAATATGAAACAATACGATCAAGATATTATAGAGGAAAGCAAGGTTTGTGGAGATTATGAAAGTTCTAACGTTTGGCGAATTGATCCGACTTTTGATAAAATTCATACAGCAGTCTTTCCCATAGAATTGTGTAATCGGGTGATTAAATTCTATTCCTATAAAGGCGATTTAGTCTTCGATCCCTTTGGTGGTAGCGGCACTGTGGGAAGGGCCGCTAGAAATTTAGGTAGATATTTTTTCTTAACAGAACAGGAATCTACCTATGTGGATAGAATGAAGATAGATTTGGGGCAGCCGATGCTTTTTGAACCCAAACTAACCAAATTTTTATCTTTAGCAGAATTCTCACAATTGAGTCAGGAACAAGAAGATGATAACAATCACTGATAGTGTAATTCAGCGAATTATCCGTAGGCACTTTCGTGGTGATGATTATCCTATAGAAATAGTAAATATAATTGATGCTGAATTTCTACAGTATGTCATCAGTTTTTTTCAAAAAGTAGTTGAAGCTAAACTTAGAAATCAGAGTCTAACCTCTGATTGGTATAGAACAGAGTTTTTAAATCAGAATCTTCCATTCGATGATTTGATAATTCACTCTGGTCTGAATAAAAAGACAATTACAAATATGTACAACTCTGCTCGACGTAATATCGTTTTACAGGCTACCACCGAACATTACAATGAACTTTATGAAATGATTAGCTCTCTTGTAGAGCAAGACAGTGCAATAGACATTATATTAACTATAAAATTTAATAATGTTAGCGTTGACCTTAACATTAACGAAAGTCTTATCGTCATTAATACACTAGCAGTTAAACAAGCAGAATTAAGAGGTGGTGCTTGGAGTAGTGTTGGGAAACAAGTGGAAAAAATATTAATGAGAAGTTTGTGTTTACTCTATGATGTTCCTAGCAGTAACTTTGATTTAACTGGTTTAACTGAATCAAAAAGAGAGGTGGATTTTTATTTGATTGATAAAAACAATCAAACCTATCAATGTGAAGTAAAATTAATGGGTCAGGGAAACCCTGAAAGTGCTGATGCAGTTTATGCAAGAAATGCTCAGGTTTTTATTGCTGATAAGTTATCGGACTTAAATAAACAACAATTAGATGATAACAGCATTCAATGGGTTGAGCTTCGTGGCGAAATGGGTTACAGAAAGTTTAGAGATATACTACAACTATTAGATATACCTTACAGAGACTTTACAGTAGATATAGATCAAAAACTTGACGAGATATTAAGTGCTATCTTTTCAACAACTTCTTCATATAGTCATTTCAATTAAGATTGAGAATATCAATCCCAGAGTTCATAAGGATTTTGTCGGTCTAGACTGTATCAGACTTATCTGAAATGACTATAAATTCCTATTGAGGGCAGTTGCAATTGAAAAAGAGACGCTCTAAAAAACGTCTCTTTTTAATTAGATAATTGAGGGTCGATTTATTTAAAACCGACGGATGCTTGCCAAACAAAGGCCAGCAAGAGGAAAAATAGGGGAATCAGGGGCAAGACATCGACTAAGGGGTCGAAAATTTGGTATGCTTCTGGCAATTTGGCCAACAAAAGTGCAGTTTCCATCTCTCTATCTACCTTGACAAGAAAATTTTCAAACGTTTCCTGAAATTCTATCACGTTGGGGTAACATCTGCGGCATCCTCAAGCCAAGGGGCAAAATCTTGGGCAAAAGTCCCCCCCAGTATAGATTGACGAATTTCACAGGTAAATCTGATTAATTCGGCGATATTGTGCAGAGATAAGAGAATATAACCCAACATTTCCCCCGATTTAATTAAATGATTCAGATAGGCACGGCTAAAGTGTTGACAGGTGTAACAGGGACAAGTCTCGTCTAAAGGGGCGAAATCCTCCTTAAAACGGGCATTTTTTAGGTTCCAACGCTCCCCCCGCACCAAAGCCGTGCCATGGCGACCAAAACGGGTGGGAATGACACAATCGAACAGATCTATGCCACTAGCGATCGCCTTGGCCATTTCTCGATAGGTTCCCACTCCCATCAGGTAGCGGGGTTTATTTTCGGGGAGTAAAGGGGCAGTTATCTGGACAATGCGATGAATTAGGCTCGTTTCTTCCCCCACACTCACGCCACCGATAGCATAACCGGGTAAATCGAGTTTTACTAAAGATTCCGCCGCCGTTACCCGTAAATCCTCATAAATTCCCCCCTGCACTATGGCGAATAAAGCCTGTTGTTGGGGTCGTTGATGGGCCCTCAGACAGCGCTCTAACCAGCGATAGGTGCGTTCTATGGATGCTTTCATGGTCTCATGACTGACTCCCGTGGGGGGACATTCATCGAAGGCCATAATCACATCAGCACCGAGGGCATTTTGAATCTGAATCGATTTTTCCGGCGTGATTTCGATTATTCTACCGTCCCGGGGCGATCGAAAGGTGACTCCCGATTCTTTAATTTGCCGCAGTTGACTGAGGCTAAATACCTGAAATCCACCCGAATCTGTTAATATTGGCTGATTCCACGCCATAAACTCGTGTAAACCTCCCGCTTTCTCGATAATACTTTCTCCAGGCTGCAGATGCAGGTGATAGGTATTAGCGAGAATCATTTGCGCCCCCGTGCTGGCGATTTGAGCGGGGGTCAAACCTTTCACCGTGGCCAAAGTTCCCACGGGCATAAAACGGGGTGTTTCTACCGGTCCGTGGGGAGTATGCCAAACCCCAACCCGCGCACCAGTTTGGGGACACTGGGCGATTAATTCAAAGGAAAATCCCACTTTTTCAGTTATCAGTTATCAGTTATCAGTTATCAGTTATCAGTTATCAGTTATCAGTTATCAGTTATCAGCTTCTGAAGGCAAGAGGTAAAAGACAGAATCTGGCAATTCTCCTACCTAAAAAGAAGGTTAGAAACTAAGCACATCAAAGCTTTTAGCTTAACCAATTAGGTTTTAGATTCGGCCCTTGTTATTAGTAACCAGTATTTCTGCTCACTGCCTAAAAGGGGCAATCGTTGTCGTCTTCGTCTTCAAACTGCACATCCCACTTAGCAGAAAGTACCTGATTAACCATGGCTTCGAGGGTATCGGCATTGAGACGGGCTTTCATATCCGGGTCTTGCAGTGGATTACTCAGGGGAATCAGCCGTAATTGCCGATTGTCTTGAACCAGATCAAAATAGGTTTCACCGTCGGGAGAGCGGGTTAAAAGCAGACAATCGAAGCTATAGGTATTGAGATAAAGACTGTAGTTAGCAACTAGGGTGCTTTGCTGATAATCGGCGAAAACTTCCACTATCCACCCCTCCCCTTCACTCTGAATCACTCCTTCGAGACTATGGATGTAGCGAACTCGTCCGAGATCATCGAGGAGACGACGCATATCTTCTTTAGCGATGACCACGCCAGAGTCAATAATACAGGGGGCGGGCAGGGGCTGTGAGGGTGGATGATAGTTCATAGGGATTGCCAGTAAAAAAATTTCCGTTAATAACCCACCGGGGGGTTTCTACCGATTCCTGTTGCAATTTTCTTCGGGTTACGTCTCGATCTTAACCCAATCCGCTAGAACTTTTCACTGTTACTTAGGATTAATAACGATGATCGATGATTAATTTCTGATTACTAAATATTTACAAAAATTTGGGTAGACAGGGCCTACCCGATCATCATTATTTACTGGGGAGGGTTGGAAGCGGAAGGACTGCGATCGATCACCTGATCGATTAAACCATAGTCTAGAGCTTCTTCGGCGGACATAAAGAAATCCCTTTCCGTATCCTCGGCGATGAGGTCGAGAGGTTTACCCGTATGACTAGCCAGGTGTTCATTGAGTAATTGTTTGAGATAGAGAATTTCTTTGGCCTGAATTTCGATATCGGTGGCCTGACCTTGGGCGCCGCCGAGGGGTTGGTGAATCATGATCCGCGAGTTGGGTAGGCTCATTCTTTTGCCCGGTTTGCCGGCACTGAGGAGAAAAGCCCCCATACTGGCAGCTAAACCAATACAAATGGTGCTGACATCGGGACGGATTTGATTCATGGTGTCAAAAATCCCTAATCCGGCTGAAACGGAACCCCCGGGGGAGTTGATATACAAGTAAATATCTTTTTCGGGGTCTTCTGCTTCTAGAAATAGTAATTGGGCGACGATTAGGTTAGCTAGGTCGCTGGTTACTTCTTGTCCCAAAAAGACGATTCTTTCCCGGAGTAGTCGGGAGTAGATATCGAAGGCGCGTTCGCCCCGGCCTGTGGTTTCAATAACGGTAGGAATCATTGCGCTTTCTTGTCTTGCTGCTGCGGTTGGTTTTTTGATTGTAACTTAGGGAATGGGGGATAGGGATTAGGAGATAGGGGAATGGGGGAAGTGGGGAAGTGGGGAATTTCAACTAAAACCCCAACACCCTAACACCCCAACACCTAACAGCTAAAAATAATCTCCTCGATGACATCTAGAGCGGTTTCTAGGTCATCGTTGACGATTTGATAGGGGAATTCCTCACTGGCGGCCAATTCTTCTCGGGCGCGTTCCAGACGACGGGCGATCGCTGTTTCGCTATCTTTGCCCCGGTCGCGCAAACGACGTTCTAATTCCTCGAAACTGGGGGGTAGGATAAAGATTCTCCTCGCTTCCGGGAAGCTTTTACAGACCTGTCTGGCCCCCTCTAATTCGATTTCTAGAATTACGGTCTGGCCTGTTGCTAATTGATCGGCGATCGCTGATTGGGGAGTTCCATAGTAGTTGCCCGCGTATTCGGCCGATTCGAGAAATTCTCCGGCTGCCATTTTCTCCTCGAAACTGGGACGGTCGAGAAAGTAGTAATCTTCCCCCTCAATTTCACCCGGTCGAGGTGGGCGCGTAGTAGCGGATACGGACAGGTAGAGGTTAGGGAAACGAGTTAGTAAATGCCGGACTAGCGTACCCTTGCCCACACCGCTAGGGCCAGTAATGACGATTAATTGACCGGGTTGCATGGGGTTAATAACTTAGTTGCTACTATTAACAGGGGCTTCTTTGTTGACCACGAAACGGTGAGCCACGGTTTCCGGTTGAATGGCCGACAGCACCACATGACTAGAATCGGTGATGATCACCGCACGAGTCCGTCTTCCATAGGTAGCATCGATTAAACAGCCTTTATCCCGAGCATCACTGATGATGCGTTTGATAGGAGCCGATTCTGGGCTAACGATGGCGATAACCCGATTAGCGGAAACAATATTACCGAAGCCAATGTTGATCAGTTGTATATCCATAAGTTAACAAAGGTGCAGCCCTTTGTACAAAAGAGTGTTGAGGTATGATTACAATGTTATCGAGAAAGATTTAGCCTTACAACGCTAAAAATAACATTCTTAATCACATTTTAGTATTTTTTCAGGTTTTTTGCGATTTTAATTAAATTTGTTGACACGAGTCTCTATCTTGAGGAGTAAATAGTCCAAAAGTCGGGAAAATTAGGGAATTTTGGGGGTGTGGGGAGTGGGATGTGGGGAGATGGGGAGATGGGGAGATGGGGAAGTGGGGTGTGGGGTGTGGGGTGTAGGGTGTGGGGTGTGGGGTGTAGGGTGTGGGGTGTAGGGTGATGGGGAGAACAAAGCTGCCTCCTGTCTCCTGTCTCCTGTCTCCTGTCTCCTGTCTCCTGTCTCCTGTCTCCTGAATCCTGACTCCTGTCTCCTGAATCCTGACTCCTGATCACTGTTAAGAATGTCCCCAGCAATGGCATGATAATTATGGTAACTAATAAGTATTCTCTATCCTTGGTGGGTGCGTTAGACTATGGGGTTTGCTGATCTATCGATCGCTGATATTGCGGCAGAGTACGATCTGGCCGATGAATCTGTGTTGTCACTTTGCGACCAATTAGGCATCTCCTATAAAGATCGGCAGACTAATCTCGCCCTAGAAGATGCTAAAGCAATTATCTCACTGATTTTATCCCAACGCTCAGGAGTAACCGCCTCTAAAACGGAAACGTCCCCTTGACTTTATCTTAAGTGTCGGGTGAAGACCCTCAGTTTCACTGACGGGATGAAACCCGACCAGTATAAAAAAGCGAAGCACAATTGAATCCTTGACAGTTTTGTGCGGATGCGTTAGCATAAAAATAGTTGTTTGAGGTCGATAAACAATGATTGTCTTAGAAATGAAAGCAGTGGTCAAACCAAGTCAGTGTTCTGCCATTGATGAGGCTATTCGTACAGTACAATTCATCAGGAATAAGGCTTTAAGGCTTTGGATGGATGCCAAGAGAGAAGACAAAATTAATAAATATTCTCTCAATAAATATTGTGCAGTTCGCAGCCATTCAGTTCAAGTTTGTTGATACTCTAAATTCTACGGCTAGACAAGCATCAGCAGAACGGGCCTGGTCAGCTATTGCTCGTTTCTATGACAATTGTAAGAAAGGAATAAAAGGAAAGAAAGGCTATCCTAAATTCCAAAAGAATAATCGTTCCGTAGAATATAAACACTCTGGATGGCAACTATCAGAGGATAGAAAGAAAATTACTTTCACCGACAAAAAAAACATCGGAACGGTTAAACTGAAAGGAACTAGAGACCTAAATTTCTATCCCTTAGACCAAATTAAACGGGTAAGGATTGTCAAACGTGCTGACGGTTATTATGTCCAATTCTGTATTAATTTAGATGTTCGGGAATATGCAAAACCTCTTGAACCTACTAAAAAATGTGTAGGGTTGGATGTGGGATTAAAAGTTTTCTATGCTAACAGTGATGGGGAAACGTTAGAAATACCGCAATACTATCGTAAAGCAGAGAAAAGATTAAACCGTCTCAATCGGAAAAAATCTAAGAAGTTTAAACGAGGTCAACCCCAATCAAACAACTACAAAAAGGCTAGAAAGAGATATGCCAAAAAGCATTTAAGAGTAAGTAGGCAACGTAAAGGCTTTGGCTCAAAAGAGGCATTGCGCGTCATTAAATCTAACGATTTTATCGCTTACGAAGATTTAAATGTTAAAGGCATGGTAAAAAACTCGAAACTAGCTAAATCTATTAATGATGCGGCATGGTCAACTTTTCGGCAATGGTTAGAATATTTTGGCTTTAAATACGGTAAGGCTACGGTAGCAGTATCGCCCCATAATACCAGTCAAAATTGTTCTAGCTGTGGAGAAAAAGCACCTAAATCTCTATCTACTAGAACCCATGTTTGTCCCCATTGTGGCTATGTAGAAGATAGAGATATTAACGCCGCTATCAATATTCTCAAAAAGGGACTAAGTACGGTAGGGCATACCGGAACTCACGCTTGGGGAGAGATTCCCTCTG
>SFAQ01000106.1:0-27164 GCA_007096525.1 Microcystis wesenbergii Mw_QC_B_20070930_S4
GCTTGTTCTTCAGGAGGAATGTTTAACATTAGAATCCTTTCTTTCTTTATTTGCTGTTTCTATTTTCTCACAAGACTATTGCTGAGTATTTGTACTCACCCCTAAGTGGGATGCACCCACTCCTGTTAAGCTGCTGTAGAGTGTAGGGTGCGTGTTTGCGGTTACTAATTTGGATAATAAAATAAAACTAACAATCCGCCGTAACGCACCAATTCTATTACTATTAATTAAACATAATAAATTACATTTAATTTACCTGTGTATCATCCCCTGTAGAATTTCTGGCAATTTGTCGATTAAAATTCTTGATTTTTGTTTAATATTTTTTATTTCCATGATGGTTTCTAAAATGACTCCTGACAATGGATAATTATCAACTATTCATTATTAATTAAAAGGGCGATCGCAAAATTACGCCTTCTTAAAAAAGAGATTAAACACCTTAAGCAAAACCCAAAGGTTGAAACTGAACATCATTGATAATTTTAACCGTTTCCCCCGACTGCTTAATCACAAACAAGCCGCGCCGATAAGCATAGACATCTATCCCCTGATCAATTTCAATTCCTGCCACTGCCCCATAAACCCGAAACTCTCGAAATTGGGGGAAAGCAACCTTAAATCGCTGTAATCGGCTGACAAAATCATCTACATCATCCCTCGACAGTCGAGATTTACATTCCACAGCCACCAACTCGCTCCCATTCACCGCCACAATATCAATCTCCATTGCCGCCCCAGGACGCTTACTTTTCAAGCGACTCATCGTTTGGGTGACATCAATGCCCCGTTCCTGAAATAAACGCACAACCGCAGGCTCTACCATTTCTTCAACGAATCTGCCCCAGCGCGTTGTTAGGTTATTAACGGCTTTGGTCGTTTCTTGTACCTGTTTTTTTAATTCTTCCATCGTGCGATTAGCTTCCTCTCTGCGGCGATCAGCTTCGACACTGCGGCGATCAGCTTCGACACTGCGGCGATCAGCTTCCTTTTGAAACTCGGCAAATTGGGCCTCAGTTCTTTCAAATAACTTGTAAATATCGGCGATCGTTACAGCGTCTGACATAGGAAGATTCTTCAAGCTTGAGGAGTCTAGTCCCATTCTAGCGACTTGGCCCAGAAAAAATCCCTAGCTTCTCATCCGTGTTTTTTCAATCAATTATTGACTATCAACTAATCAGCGATCGCAGTTCAAGGGGAAGGGGGTCAAAGGTCAAAAGGCGATCGCGTTTTTAATGGATAATAGGCAATTGACAATGGATAATTATCAACTATAGCTCCTGCGTCCATGGGCTACTATTTTGATCATCAGGAAGAAATCAACCTGGAAATCACCCAAGAATGGGATCAGATACAAGTTACCATAACGCGAATAGCTAAATCATCTTTTTACACCGGGATGAAAGAAGTGACTTTTCCCCCCTTCCCCCGAATGTACCCCGTAACTGATATAAGTAGAGATGTAGGTCTATAACCAAAATTGCCGCATCAGTTCGGTTAGGTGACTGTTTTTCGCTTGTCTAGGAGGGTAGATATGCTCAACGAATTAATTTATGAAGGATTAGGTTTAAGTGCTGTTTTCGGAGGACTATTCCTCTGGTCGCGCTCTGGTCTCGTCAGCAAAAATACCGCCCTTTTAGCTGCACAAGCGCAATTACAGCAAAGTAACTCAGATTTGTTGGTTCAAGTCAAGGGTTTAGACGTGGCGCAATCAGATTTAAAAGACGAAAATCAGCAGCTGCACGCCAAAATCATTCATATAGAACAACATTCCGCCCAATTACAGCACAAAGCTACGGATTTAGAAAATTCTCTCCAGTCCCTCCAGCAAGCTGTCCAGATAGGTGAGAGTGAAATCGAACAACTGAAAACCACCGCTAAGGACATAGAAGCGGAGAAAGCTGGTTTGATGGAGCAGTTAGAGGCAGAAAAAGCCCAAATTACTAGCCTAGAGGCACAGATTCAAACTTTAGAGCAGCAAAAAGGTGAAATTAACCGTCAATTTGATTTGACCAAAAAACAGACCACCTCTCTCTCTAGTCAAATTCAGACCCTAGAAAAGGATAAAGCTCTCTTACAGCAAGAGCTAGAAAAAGCCGAGGAATTAAAGGCGAAAGTGGCCGATTTAGAACATAAAAACCAAGAATTAAGCGATTTAGCCGCCCAAATTCCCAGCTTGCAAGGTCAAATTCAAACCCTAGAACAGAATCTAGCTCACCAAACAGAACAGTATGAGCAAGGACAGCAGGAAATAGCCAGCTTACAGGGTCAAATTACCGGGTTAGAACAGGAAAAAAAGTCTCTCAGCGAAGATTTAGCCGCAAGTCAAACTCGATCGCTCTCTTTAGGGCAAGAATGCGACAATTTAACTATAAAACTCCAAGAAACCGTCGCTCAAGTGGCGGCTATAACCGACGAAAAGGACAGTCTCGGCGCTCGTCTCGAAGCAGCTAAACTGGAGTTACAAGCTTTAGCAGCCCAGAAAGGGGAATTATCGGCAGAATTAACCACTGCTGCCGAAAAAATTGCTGATTTACAAGGGCAATTACAGGAATTAACCCAGTTACCCCAACAATTGGCTGATTCTCAGGCAAAAATTGCTGATTTACAAGGGCAATTACAGGAATTAACCCAGTTACCCCAACAATTGGCTGATTCTCAGGCAAAAATTGCTGATTTAGAAGGGGAATTACAGGAGTTAACCCAGTTACCGCAACAGCTAGAAACCTATCGGGAAAATATTTCTAATTTAGAGATTCAACTACACCAGTTAAGTGCCGAAAAAGACCAATTAGAAACCACAACTTCCCGTCATATCGAGGAATTAAGCCAACAAAATCGCCAACTAACTCAAGATTTAGAAGTCCAAAAAACGGCAGCTAAAGCTTTAGAAAAGGAAAAAATTAAGTTTGAGGGTGAGTTAACAACTAAGCAAGCAGAAATCGCCGCTTTAGAGGTTCAAATTCAAAACCTACAGCAAGAAAGAGACGATTTCTCTCGACAAACTGCCCCTATTACTACTAATGAACCAGAAACAATTATTAGCGAGACTCCAGTAGTAGAAGAACCGGAAACCCCCCCGGTGATTGCCAAGGAAACTCTGGTAGTAGCAGCAGAAAAAATCCCGGTTGCCGATACGATTTTAGAAGTGCAACCCGCAGCAAAGATAGTCCAGACGAGTCAAGAATCCGCAGAAAATCCCCTAAGGGGAAAAAGCCTAGTTATACTAGGAACCTTCAACAAAATCAGTCGCGAGCAAGCGAAATCATTGATTATTAATGTCGGTGGTACTGTTACTGGTTCCCCCAGTGCGAACACTGATTATATTCTCCTCGGTAAAGCTCCCGGTGAGAAACTCAAAAAGGCTCAAAAATTAGGCATTAAAACCCTTTCAGAAGCCCAATTTCTGCAAATGGTAGAATCCTAAAACAGTTATCAGTTATCAGTTATCAGTTATCAGTTATCAGTTATCAGATTTGAGTTAACTGTTCACTGAAAATACACCCCACTTTATAATTCATAATTCATAATTCATAATTCATAATTCCCTTTCCCTTGATTACCAAAATTATGAGTCAAAAAATTGCCTTTTTAGGATTAGGAGTGATGGGAGCGCCGATGACGGCTAATCTTGTCCGTCGAGGTTTTGCGGTTAATGCTTGGAATCGTACCCCAGAGGCGCCGGGGATAACCATTGCCGGGGCAGCTGGTGCGAACATTTGTTCTAGTATGGCCGCCGCCGTCAGGGATGCCGAGATTGTCTTTACCTGCGTCGGGGATGTGCCTGACGTGGAAGCGGTGATTTTAGGACCAGGGGGTGTCATAGAATCGGCAGCGGTGGGAACTCTGGTGGTGGATATGAGTACCATTGGCTCTCAAGCCGCTAGGATGATTGGTAAAAAGCTAGAGGAAAATAATCTCCGTTTTCTCGATGCTCCCGTCTCTGGTGGCGATATTGGGGCGAAAAACGGCACTTTAACTATTATGGTGGGGGGGAAAGAAGCGGATTTTCAGACTTGTTTACCCTGTTTTCAAGCCATGGGCAAAACTATTCGCTGGTGTGGCGAAATCGGCAACGGACAAGCGGTAAAACTCTGTAATCAAGTCTTGGGGGCAGTTCACATGGTGGCGCTGTGTGAGGCTCTAAAAATGGCAAAAATTCAAGGATTAGACCCCAATTTAGTCATAGAAGTCTGTAAAACGGGGGCGGCAGGTTCTTGGGCGTTGGAAAATTTGGGACCAAAAATCCTCGCCCAAGATTTACAGCCGGCTTTTATGATTGAACATATCTTAAAAGATTTGCGATTAGTCAAAGAAACTGCCCAGACAGCCGGGGAAATTCTGCCCGGGACAGATTTAGCAGAAGCTTTATTTAAAGTAGTAGCAGAATTGGACGAAGGTAAGGGAATTAAACAGGGAACCCAAGCGATGATTCGTGCCTACGATTAAGCATTTTGTTGGCAATAAATATCATCGGTACGGGCAGCCATGATAAAGTCATTTTGATGTAATCCGCCCACGTCATGGGTCCACCAAGAAACGGTAACTTTACCCCATTCTGTCAATAAAGCCGGGTGATGGCCTTCTTTTTCCGCTGCCTCTCCCACGGCATTAGTAAAGGCGATTGCCCCTTGGAAATTGGCAAATTTATAGAGTTTTTGCAGACGGGGAATCCCCTCGTATTCTAAGAGATTCCAATCGGGAATTTTAGCCTGTAAAGCGGTAATTTCCTCGGCAGTGATAGGAGAAGAACCCGATTGATAAGGTTGACATTTTTGTTGAGCAAGTTCGGTCATAGGGGTATCAATTAAGATTTTTTAAGTAAGTAGTTATAATTAAATTGAAGATAGATTTTGCCTCTGATCCCCCCTGCCCCCCCCCTAATAAGGGGGGTGCCGATAGGCGGGGGGATCCCCCCTGCCCCCCCTAATAAGGGGGGTATCTGACAACTTTTAACACCTACCTACTTACCTCTATTATAGAGGAAAATCCCCCAGAGAAATTTTTTATTCTTCCTCTGACTCTGGAGAACTCACCCAAGGGGTAGAAGATTCGGCAGCTTTCGGGAAAGAAAAAGATTTTTTTGGAGGAGAAGGCAATAATTCCAATTGTCGATTACCGGTTTTATAGCTAGTTTTATTTTTATGCTCTCCCCGTCGTCGTTGGGAGGTTTTTTCCTCCGTGGTATTTTCGGCTATCACTTCATACAAAATCGCCCGTTTATCCTCTTGTTGACCTTTTCTTAAAACCCGTCCTAAACGCTGAATATATTCCCGGGTGGAACCGGTTCCCGATAAAATAATCGCGATGCGCGCTTCCGGCACATCAACCCCTTCATTAAGAACATGGGAAGTCACCAGAATTTTGTATTCTCCCTGACGAAAACGGGTCAGAATTTCATGGCGTTCTTTCACGGGAGTTTGATGGGTTATGGCAGGTATTAAAAAGCTCTCGGAAATGCGGTAAACTGTGGCGTTATCGTTGGTAAAAATTAAAATTGGTTCTGGATAGTGTTCACAGATTAACTCGGCTAAAACCCGCAATTTTCCCTGGGTTCCAGAGGATATTTCCTTCGACTCCCGGTGCGCTAACATCGCCCGGCGCCCTTCGCTACTTCTGGCACTAATCATGACAAAATTTTGCCAACCATCTAAACCAGACAAACTGAGATTATTTTTTCTTAAAAAATCATTTCGAATTTTAATTGCTTCTTGATATTTTTCCTGTTCTTTGGCGGATAGTTTCACTTTAATTTGAATTATTTCATGATCCGCTAGGGCTTTTCCTGACAAGTCTTGGGGACTTTTTTTATAAACAATTGCACCAATAAGATAATCTAAATCCTGATGACTACCATCACCGCGATCCGGTGTTGCTGTTAAGCCTAAACGATAGGGTGCGATCGAATCTTCCGCTATTTTCCGAAAGAAATCCGATGGTAAATGATGACATTCATCAAAAATCAAAAAAGCGTAACGATTGCCAAGAGTTTCTGAATAAATTGCCGCACTTTGATAGGTGGCGATTAAAATAGCACTATTATCCTTAGAACCTCCCCCTAATAATCCTACCTCGGCATCGGGAAAAGCCGCCAACATCTGGGCATACCACTGGTGCATTAAATCAATAGTCGGCACGATAATTAAGGTACTCCGGGGAGTCGATTGTAGAGCTAATTGGGCAAGATAGGTTTTGCCGGCAGCGGTGGGAAGGACGATGACACCCCTTCTCTGGGATTTTTTCCAAGCGATTAACGCTTCAGTTTGGTGGGGGTAGGGTTCCCGTTCAAAACTGGCAATTAATTCTAAATTGTTGAAAGCTTTTGCTTCATCTTGGAAGTTAATGCCCTCCTCCTGTAGAGTTTCCACGAGAGGACGATAATGAATGGCTAAAATGCGAAATCTTTCAATACGATCATCCCAAGTGGCAAAATCTAGCCATTTTTTCCCTTTTGGTGGTGGATGGAGAATTAAGGTTCCTCGCTCATATTTGAGGGTGGGTAAGCGCATTTTTCAGTTATCAGTTATCAGTTATCAGTTATCAGTAAACAGTAAACAGTAAACAGTAAACAGTATAAGTGAACTGAAAACTTACATCTGATAACTGATAACTGATTCAAGGCTGACGGCGGCAAGATAGCTTATCGCTAGATCATATTGATCGGGTTAAAAAAATAGAGTGTGAATTAACACACTCTCAGCATATCGGAACAGCTAAAGTTTGGCAATAGATTAAATCTTTTCGGTTAGCTTAGTCAGAACGCGATTGGAACGTTCCACAAAAGCTTGCATTCCCTCGGCATCAAATCCTTTTTGAGCGATTACCGCTAAATCATAAACGTGCTGACAGAGCATTTTCGCTAATTGCGCCGATGGAGATTCGCCACTACCGGTAACAATACTTCCCTGACTAATCTGGATAATTTGTTGAATTAGGGGATGATTAGTATTAATCATCAGAATATGTTCTTCGGGGAAAGCCATGGCTTTTTGTTGCATCATTGCCGTCATTTCCTGTAAGCGTCGCATTGCTTCTGGAAGTAAGACAATTGCCGGGGGAGTAGCTTGGGGATCATCGGATTTCAAGGCTTCAGTTTTGATATTGATGCGGGAATTATCGAGAGCTTTGACGAAGATTTCTTTGATTAATTCAGCCCGGGTTTTATTACTAGCGGGATCGATAATTTCACTAGCTTGATCCTGTTCGAACAGCGTCGAGTCTAATTCAGAATCAACCCGGGTGAATTTCACATCGGAGTATTCTCTTTCTAGGAAAGGAATAAAGTAATTAGTATCGATGAAAGAATCAAAGAAGAGTATTTCTAACCCTTGATTTTTGTAGAGTTCAACGTAGGTGGATTGGCTACGAGGATCGGTACAGTAAAAAACTCGATTTTCGTGGCGTTCTTTATGGCGTTCTAGGTAGGCTTTAAGAGTAGTATAACCTTCCTGTTCGATCGCTTCTAGGGGAGTTTTTGCCGTTGCTTCTTGCCAGGCGTCACCTTCGGCGGTTTGCACTTCCACTTGTACCGCAGTTTCTGGGGGTTTGTAGGTAGTCCGATAGATTAAAATATCTTCTACCTGCTGTTTAAATTTATCCTCTTTCAAGGAACCAAATTTAATAAAAGTTCCCACATCTACCCAACAACGAATATATTCTTTTGCGTCTTCGTTGTAGAGAGATTTGAGCCGATCAGCAATTTTTTTGGCAATAAAATCGGCAATACGGCGAACGGTGCGATCTTTGGTTAAAGCACTTCGAGACACATTTAAAGGAATATCTGGACTATCAATAACTCCTCGCAAGGGGATCAGGAAATCGGGAATAATTTCCTCGCAATGATCGCTGACAAAAACCTGATTACAGAATAACTTTAATTGCCCTTTTGACACATCCACATCCGGTCTGAGTTTGGGAAAATAAAGAATGCCATTGAGCAAGAAAGGATAATCGGTATTTAGATGTACCCAGAGTAAAGGTTCTTCTTGGAAAGGATAGAGATAACGATAGAATTCTAGGTAGTCTTCTTTAGTCAGATTTTGAGGAGATTCTTTCCATAAAGCCCGTTGTTGATTAATCACTTCCCCATCAATTTTAATGGGAACAGGCATAAAATCTGAGTAGGTTTTGACTAACTGGCGAATGCGGGCAGGTTCTAAATATTCCCCTTCCTCATCCATTAAAGTTAGGGTGATAGTGGTGCCGATTTGGCTGCGGGAAGAATCGGTTAGTTCAAACTCTGGAGAACCATCACAAGACCAATGGACAGGGGTAGCACCTTCCCGATAGGAAAGAGTATCAATCTCTACCTTTTTAGCCACCATAAAAGCCGAGTAAAAACCTAGACCAAAATGACCGATTAAATCGTTGGCTGATTTTTGATATTTATTGATAAATTCTTCCGCACTGGAAAAGGCAACTTGGTTAATATATTTCTTGATTTCTTCCCCCGTCATCCCGATACCATTATCGGTAATTGATAGGGTACGATTTTCTTTATCGATGGCGAGATTAATTTCTGGTTCGGGGACTTCTCCTCTCGCTTCTCCTGCTAAGGAAGCCATTTTTAATTTCGAGATGGCATCAACACTATTAGATATCAATTCCCGCAGAAAAATTTCATGGTCAGTGTAGAGAGATTTTTTGATAATAGGGAAGATATTCTCGGTATGAATCGTGATATTACCTTTTTCTAGTACCGTCATACGTTCAATCACTAAGGGCTTGACTATTCTAACTTTTTTATTTTGCTCGATGATGGCACTATTGATCACAGAGCGATTGCCCAACTTCTTCTAGGGGGATAACCGTACCGATAAACGGATTCTAGAACTCGATCGCAAAAATCAGGGGTAATTGCCAGATTATCGGGGTTATTGATGACTTTTTGACTTTATCAAGCCGATTGAGTCGGAATTGCAGTAGCTCTACTTTTCCCTTGGCAGATATCCCTCAATCAAAATATCGGGATTGAGATAATTAACCGTGACATTTTCTAACTGTAAAGCTTGGCTCATTAACTGGAAACCTAAATCACCCACGGCAGTAGGAGCCTTGATTCCCCCGATGATTTTGGGCGCAATAAAAGCGATAATTTTTTGTACCATGCCCTCAGCGATGGCAGCCGCACTTAAACCGCCGCCGCACTCCCACAAAACCTGACAAAATCCCCTCTGATAAAGATTTTCCATCACTAAAGTGGGTGTCACCTCGGTTAGTTCGATCACTTCCACGCCTTTTGTTAATAATTGTTGCTTAAGCTTGACATTAGAATCAATTTGTGTATAGACAAGGGTGGGAAATTGACTGGTATCCCAAAGATGGGCGGAGGAGGGTAAATCGAGCGATCGAGTCATGACCACGCGCAGGGGATTATGATCGGAGAGGCCGTGAGTGGTTAGATGGGGATTATCTTGACGGACAGTGCTACCGCCGACGATAATCGCATCACAGGCCGATCGCAGTTGATGGACTATTTGGCGAGAAGCGGGGCTAGTAATCCAAGTGCTATGACCGCTAGTAGCGGCAATTTTGCCATCGAGAGTCATGGCATATTTGAGGATACCGAAGGGTTTTTTAGCGGTGATGCGATGGATAAAACCCTGATTGAGTTGACGACATTCGGACTCCTCCACTCCCACCAGCGTCTCGATGCCTACCGATGCTAATCTTTGAATGCCTTTCCCCGCCACCAGGGGATTAGGATCGATCATCCCTACCACCACTTTTTTAATGCCTGCTTGCACAATTGCCTCGCTACAGGGGGGAGTACGTCCATAGTGATTACAGGGTTCGAGATTGACATATAAAGTGGCACCACGGGCTTTTTCTGCTGCCTGTCTCAGGGCGAAAACTTCTGCATGGGGTTGTCCAGCCTCTGGGTGAAAACCTTCGCCGATAATTGTCCCCTCTTGAACGATCACAGAACCCACCAAAGGATTAGGAGAAGTCCGCCCCAAGGCTTGTCTAGCAAGGGTTAGACATCTTTGCATCATTGTGCGATCAAATTCCGTTGCCCGATTCATGGTTTATTTCTCCAATTGACATCCTCGCCGCCCTAAAAGTGCGGCGATTTCTAAACCTCACGATTTAAGTTTCTGCTTCAACCACCGTTGCATACCACGGTTAAAAAACCATGTACTGTCTTACACAAAGTCCACAGACTTTCGCGACCTTTCAGAAGCCCGATTCCGTGTGTCCCACGGTACGGTTCTGACTAAACGCTTCTTGTACTTGTTGCGCGCGACTTTTTACCCGGACAAGCTTTTCTGAACGGAACCCCCTAAGCCGAGTTTTCAAGGTGCTGTCCGCCCACTTGGTTTTCGAGACGGTCTTTTTAATTCTAACGTAAAGCCAACCTAGAACGGCGGGGTTTCCCACCCAAAATTTTCGATGAGGGGAGACTTTTCAGTGATCAGTGATCAGTAAACAGTGATCAGTGGGAAGCTTTTTTCAGTGATCAGTAAACAGTAAAAAGTAATCAGTGAACTGATTACTGATCACTAAATTCTTGATCACTTCTTTACTATTGTTATTTTAAAGTGAAACGTATCAGAGGATACAGAAATCTCAAATCAAAAAAACAAAGATCGAAAAATATTGACTGCTCACACATCAAGATAAATCCCTAGGTGTTTGGTCTTCTGAAATGATTGACCCCTGTTCCTAGGATTTAGCGGTTGAACGGACATAATTGCTCGGTAATTATTTTCAAAAGTAATGAATCGACCTACTAACTCAACAAAGTAAACGAATTAACGATGAAACGAATTGCTCGAAAATCTGGGGAACTTGTCGGTTTGTTACCGAAAATTAACCCTGTCTGGTTAGCCTGTGTTCCTTTGTCCGCGATTATTTTTGTGGTTTGGAACACAGCCGTACAGGCCCAAGATGCGAAACCCTTAACTCCCGAAGATGTGCAAAACGCCCTCAATACAATCTGGGTTTTAATTGCCTCCATCCTCGTGATCTTTATGAACGCAGGTTTTGCGATGCTAGAAACGGGATTCTGTCGCCAGAAAAACGCCGTTAACGTTCTCGCCAAAAACCTGATCGTTTTCGCCCTCTCCACCATATCATTTTGGGCGATCGGTTTCTCCCTGATGTTTGGGTCTGTCAGTAACGAATTTTTCGGTACAGGAGGTTGGTTCCTCAGCAGTAGCGATCCTGCCACCTACGCCATGCCGAAATATTTGCCCACCTCGGTGTTCTTCCTGTTCCAAGTCGCTTTCGCGGGAACGGCGGCCACCATTGTATCTGGGGCAGTGGCAGAACGGATTAAATTCACCGATTTCCTGGTTTTTAGCTTAATTATCGTTGGTATCATGTACCCGATCACCGGTCACTGGGTTTGGGGTGGCGGTTGGTTAGCCGACCTTGGTTTTAAAGACTTCGCCGGTTCGACGGTGGTTCACTCGGTGGGTGGTTGGTCTGCTTTAACTGGGGCGGCAATTCTCGGCCCGAGAATGGGCAAATACATCAACGGTCGCACCAGTGCCTTACCCGGCCATAACATGAGTATTGCGACCCTGGGTTGTTTAATTCTCTGGATTGGCTGGTTCGGTTTTAACCCCGGTTCTGTTTTGGCAGTTAATGAAACTGTACCCTATATCGCTGTCACCACTAACCTCGCCGGGGCTGCGGGGGGTATTGCCGCTACCTTTACCGCATGGGCGAAAGATGGTAAACCTGACCTTTCGATGATTATTAACGGTATTCTCGCCGGTTTAGTAGCCGTTACTGCCGGTTGTGATGGTGTATCCTATTGGTCGGCGGCAATCATCGGTTTAATCGCCGGCGTAGTCGTGGTTTACTCGGTGGGTTTCTTCGATAACCTGAAAATTGATGACCCGGTGGGTGCAACTTCCGTTCACCTCGTCTGTGGTGTGTTTGGAACCTTAGCCGTCGGTATCTTCAACAAAGATGCTGGTTTAATCACCGGTCAATTCCAACTGTTTATTAACCAAATTATCGGCATTGTAGCAGTAGGGGCATTTACCCTGATTGTTAGTGGTATTGTTTGGACAATCCTCAAGGCTACCCTCGGTATTCGTGTTACTCCCGAAGAAGAATTGGAAGGTCTGGATGTGGGTGAACACGGCATGGAAGCCTATAGCGGTTTCGTCAAGGAGTCCGATATCGTCGCTGGTAGCTATTATGCTTCCAGTGTTGACATGGAAACGCCTAGCACTCGTTAGGTTAAACCTTGTAAAGATAGATTAACTTATCCCCGACAAAGTTAAAGAGAAAAGGAAGAAGGCCTCGCCCCGATGCGATCGGTGGCTATAATTGCCTTCTAAACCTTTTCTCTTTCGGTTTTTGTCTCTTTCCAGACAGAAAAAAATAATCTTGCTACTAACCACCAACCGTCAATGAAAAAGATCGTAGGAATAACCATACTTTTGCTGGCACTGGGATTCAATTGCGGAGTTGCCCCAGTTTTTGCGGAAACCATCGCCGCCGCTCCCCCCAATCCGATTAGTTCTGGGGATACAGCTTGGATGCTGATCTCCTCAGCTTTAGTTTTATTAATGACCCCCGGGCTGGCTTTTTTTTATGGGGGTTTAGTACGTTCCCGTAACGTCCTCAACACCATGATGATGAGTTTGGTGGCCATGGGTGTCATCGGTGTAACTTGGGTGCTTTGGGGTTATAGTCTCGCTTTCGATGTCACCCCGGGTAAAAGTGGTTTTGGCGAAGGGATCGAAGCTTTGATCGGTGGTCTGGATTGGGTGTTTCTCAACGGAGTCACCGCCGCCGCACCTGACAATATCGGTTATGCACCCACCGTTCCCCATCAAGTGTTTATGGTCTATCAGATGATGTTTGCGATCATCACCCCGGCTTTAATTTCAGGGGCGATCGTGGAACGGGTCAACTTTAAAGCCTATTTTTGGTTTTTACTGCTTTGGTCCACCTTTATCTATTCTCCCCTAGCTCACTGGGTTTGGGGTAAGGGTTGGTTAGCAGCCACTGGGGCGCTGGATTTCGCCGGTGGAACCGTTGTTCACATTAGTTCTGGGATTTCCGCACTGGTGGCCGCCTGGATGATCGGTCCGCGGCGTAGTTTTGGAACTCAAACCTATGCACCCCATAATGTGCCGTTTGTTCTCCTAGGTATCGGTTTACTCTGGTTCGGTTGGTTTGGTTTTAATGGTGGTAGCGCGCTTTCCTCTAGTTCCCTAGCCACGACAGCTTTTGTTAATACCACGATCGCCGCTTCGGCTGGGGGTTTGACATGGATGCTGATAGAATGGATTTTACGGGGTAAACCGACGGCGATCGGCATTGCTAGTGGATTTTTAGGGGGATTAGTCGGTATTACTCCGGCTGCCGGCTATGTACTGCCGATTGGGGCGATTCTCATTGGTTCGATCACTGCCCTTACCTGTTTTTTTGCGGTTAGTCTGCGGGCAAAATTGCGCTTTGATGATTCTTTGGATACCTATCCCGTCCATGGTGTGGGTGGAACGGTAGGGGCAATCCTTACGGGGGTTTTTGCGACTAAATCGGTTAATTCCTTGGGTAATGACGGTTTACTATTTGGCAACCCCGGCTTAGTCTGGACGCAATTTGTTGGCGTTGCTGCTACTTATATCTTTGCTGCCGTGGGTACTTTTGTCATCCTGAAAGTTCTCAGTTTATTCATGGATTTGCGGGTTAAACCGAATACGGAAGCAGAAGGGTTAGATGTTCCTGAACACGGAGAGGAAGCCTACGGACAAGAATTCGAGTTTGGTAGCAGCCTTTCCTACCAAGAAAATTCTCCGACCACAAATCCTCGAGAAAATTATTAGCGATTTAATCAGCTATCAGTCCGGCTAACAGAGGCGAAATTTCGTCTCTGTGAAACTGGCCTGAACAATCAAGAAAAGGAACGGGTCTGTTTCTAGGTGAGTTTAAATTTCAACCCCTCACACATTACGCCAATACCAGCGAGTAACATCGGTTAAAAACCTTTTGACTCTGGGAGGAGGGGTTATTTTTAATCCTAGCCATTGATAGGGAATTTCTCCTATTACCTGATAGGTCTTAGAGACGTTCATATTCGTCGGTAACTCCATTCCCCAGCGTTTAAAACTAGCGGCGCAATTTTCTGTGATTTCACCGCGACTGGTGCTTTCCCCATACACGGCTATATTCTTATCTACAATTAATTGTCTTTCTCCCACTAATTTTGTGTGTTTAAAACTATCCATTTCCTTAGCGACAAATGGTCGATCAGGAAAACTTTCAAAAATTCTTCTCAAAGCTTTTACTCTCATGAATTGATGAGACCAGACACTCTGGAGAATATCTGCTTGAGAAAATACTGTTTCTCGTAAAACTACTTGCTTTTTAGGCGTGAGAATCTTGACTCCTTCTTGGATAAATTTGTCGCTTTTAAAGTAACCACCTTTACGGTTGCGCACGAATAAAACTGCTATTAGAGCGGAATCGGCGTTATTGATCACAAAATTGTAGATATCATTAACTGCTTCTTCTTGAATTCGTATCAGATAATTATCATCCATGCACCAATAAATCCATTCTTCGTCAGGCAAGTCTTTTAAGAGATTTAAAACCGTGTCCTTAATCTTGGAACAATCCATCGGAATTAACTCCACTTTATCGCCATATTTTGCCAAGCTCTCAGGATAATCGCTGTAGGGAACACGAAAAGTAAAAGGATTACTCGGCCACCATTTTTGATAAGTATAAATCATGTGATCGGCAAATTTAATGTACTTATCGCAGGTTAAAACGATCGCTTTCATAAATGATTCTTCGTCCTGAATAGTTTTTTAGTTTTAGCTGTTATCGCTACAGAGGGGCTAATTACACTAAATCCTGTTTAAAAGGTATAGGGGAGCAGCGGAGCAGGGAGCGGGGAGAAGGGAGTGGGGAGAAACAATCCATAACTTGTGAGTTAATGACACTATTAAAAACGGATTTGGTATTATGGGATTCTCACCCACCAATATACAGCAAAGCTGTCCATTTGTCAAGACTTTTCGCATCCTAGTGTTGAAAAAACAGAGAGCGGCGATCAAGAAAGCTTTTTCTTCTCTCCATCAACTGGCAATTTTAGCGATTCTTACTGACAGTAATCAAGAAATTTGTAAGCCAGCTAACTCAGCAATTGTGTAGGTGGGTCTGCCTTTAACTTCCTCGTAAATTCTGCCGATATATTCTCCTAGTATTCCGATGCTAATTAGCTGTACAGAACCCAGAAAAAATATAGCGATCATAATCGTGGCAAAACCCGTGATCGGTGAGTTGGGCTGCTGTAAACGCCAATATAATACTAAAAGAGCCATAATCAAAGATATCAGGGCAGAAAATAATCCTAGATAGGTGGCAAAACGTAAGGGGACACGGGAAAAAGATACTAGGCTATTAATAGCTAAAGATAATGATTTGCTAAAGGTATATTTTACTTCCCCGGCAAAGCGCGCATCCCGCTCAAATTTAACCGCAGTTTGTGGAAAGCCAATCCAAGCACGTAAACCACGAATATAACGATTTCTTTCTGGGAGAGAATTTAATAGATCTACCACCTGACGATCCATTAAACAAAAGTCTCCTGTATCGGCAGGAATATCCACATCAGCTAGTCTTTTAAGCAAACGATAAAAGAGATAAGCCGTCAGTTTTTTAAACCAATTTTCTTGTTTTCTTTTGGTTCTTTGGGCATAAACTACTTGATACCCCTCTTGCCATTTTTCAATCATTTGGGGAATTAATTCGGGCGGATCTTGCAGGTCGGCATCCAAAACAATAATTACTTGTCCTCGGCAAAAGTTAAGTCCAGCAGTTACCGCCGCTTGATGACCAAAATTGCGGGCGAAACTGATATAACATACTCGTGAATCAGCTTGGTGCAGTTCTCGCAGCAGTTTTAAGGAACTATCTTTACTACCATCATTTACTAGGATTAATTCTACCGCCCCATCTAAATTATTCATGACAGCACTCACCCGGCGATACATTTCGGCAATAGTTTCTTCTTCGTTATAGATGGGGACAATCAGGGAATATTTTAGCATTTGCATAATAATATTTGATCGGTAATTAATTGAAAAAAATCGATTTAATCCCAGTTTTTTCTTCCCGTGTTTAATAAGTATCTTAGGCTCAAAATTCTAACAGACGTATAATTTTGTCAAAGTGAAAACCCGATTAGCTAACGATTTACCTCCTGTCTTCTGGCTCCTAACTCGGAGAATTTCGCTATCAATATCTTGACTTAGCCAAGGAACTCCTCGATCGCCTGTCCCGTCTCTTCCGGTGCTTCTTCCGGTAAAAAATGACCACTGGCGATCGCCTGTCCCGTGACTTGATTAGCTCGCTGCTGCCAAAGAGCGATCACATCGTATTGACGTGCAATGAAACCTTTTTCTCCCCAAAGAACCAAGAGGGGGGAGGAAATTTTCCGGTCTAAATCCTGACGATCATGCTCTAAATCGATGGTAGCGGCAGCCCGATAATCGGCACAGGTGGCGGTTATCGTCCTTGAATCTCGAAAACAACGCCGATATTCCCCCAAAGCTTCCTCTGTAAAAGCGCTAAAATCTCGCCCCCAACTTTGCAAGCAATGTTGAAGATAATAATCGGGATTAGCGGCGATCAGGGTTTCGGGAAAAGGGGAAGGCTGAATCAAGAAAAACCAATGATAGTAGGCAGTGGCAAAAGTTTTATCAGTAGCCTCGTACATCGCCATCGTTGGGGCTATATCGAGTAAAACGATTTTTTTGACCTTTTCGGGAAAATCAAGGGCGAGACGGTGGGAAACTCGCGCCCCTCGATCGTGGCCGATCAGATAAAACTCCTGATAACCCAATTTTTCCATCAGCAACACCTGATCGAGGGCCATGACTCGCTTGCAGTAATTGCTAGAATCCTCTAGGGGTAAGGGTTTATCGCTATCCCCGTAGCCGCGCAGATCCGTGGCGATCACCGTAAAATTGGCCGCTAATCGGGGGGCGATTTTATGCCACATTTGATGGGTTTGGGGATAACCATGGAGTAAAAGCAGCGGAAAACCGCGCCCACCTTTGACACCATTGATAGTAATGCCATTAACTTCTAGCTGAAATTTCTGAAAATTTGTCAGCATTTTTGCTTCCTGTCACCTTGGGGAAAGATAATTGCATCATCCGGCAAAAGTGACCTGATCAGTAAAGTTTTTTCACTATAGCTCCTCAAGCCGCTGCTTTTCTGGTAGATTAAAACCATTAGGTTGCTCAAAAACCAGCGAGTTAAGCAGTAATTTGATTATGATCTCGATTATCTATTCCGATGAATTTCTCGATCACGATACAGGTATTTACCATCCCGAAAAAGCGGCGCGTTTAACGGCAATTGTCGCCGCTTTAAAACAAACAGAATGGCAGTCAAAATTAACATGGTATTTACCGACACCGCTCGAAATTCGTGAGGAAGTAATACCTTTAATCAAACAAGTTCACAATCAAGATTATGTTGATAGATTGCGGCGAATTTGTCAACGGGGTGGGGGAAGATTGGATGCAGATACTCCCGTTTCTGCCCGTAGTTACGATGTGGCGTTACTAGCGGTTAGTGGCTGGTTAGATGGAGTTGATCGAGTTTTATCTACTGGCGATCCTGCCTTTATTTTAGCCCGTCCACCCGGACATCATGCCACTTCTAATTATGGCATGGGTTTCTGTCTGTTTTCTAATGCTGCTATTGCCGCCTATTATGCTTTAGAAAACAAAAGAGTGCAAAAAGTAGCGATTCTTGATTGGGACGTACATCACGGCAATGGCACCCAGGATATAGTCGAAAATCATCCCCAGATTGCCTATTGTTCCCTCCATCAATTCCCCTTTTATCCCGGCACGGGAGAAGCGAGAGAAAAAGGTGAGTTTAATAATGTTTTGAATATTCCCTTACCGGCGGGAAGTACGATTAAAGATTATCAAGAACATTTTGAGGGGCAAGTCATACCTTTTCTGAAAGATTTTCAACCGGATTTAGTGATTGTTAGTGCTGGATATGATGCCAATCAAGCGGATCCTCTGGCGGGAATTTGTTTACACCCACAGGATTATGGAATTTTAACCAAATACCTCTTAACTCTCAATAAACCGCTGCTTTTCGGCTTAGAAGGTGGTTATGATTTAGAAGCTTTAGCGGCTTCCGTCGTCGCCACCCTAGAAGCTTTGCTCTGATTCTATCCTAATCTGGGTAATCGTTACATTTCTTTAAAAAGATTGCTAACAAAGCGATCTAATGCGGTAAGGTAAACGATCGATAGAAAAAACCTTGACCTAGTTGCCTTTTAAGATTATGAACTCCCTTGCGCCACACCTAAAAGCCAAAGCCCTCAAGTCAAATAGTCGTCGTCCTGCCAAAGAATTGTGTAGCGAGTGCGGACTTTGTGACACTTATTATATTCACTATGTTAAAGAAGCTTGTGCTTTTCTCAATCAACAAATCGCCGATTTAGAAGCAGAAGCACATGGCAAAAGTCGCGATCTAAATCAGGAAAATGATCTCTATTTTGGTGTCCATCAAGAGATGATGGCTGCCAAGAAAAAACAAGCTATTCCCGGGGCGCAATGGACAGGAATCGTCAGTACAATTGCCTGTGAAATGCTTGATCGTGGTTTGGTAGAAGGGGTGGTTTGTGTGCAGAATACCGCCGAGGATCGCTTTCAACCGCAACCAATTCTCGCCCGTACCACTGAAGAAATCCTCGCCGCTAAAGTTAATAAACCGACTCTTTCTCCCAATTTATCAGTCCTAGAAGAAATTGAAAAATCGGGCATGAAACGGTTATTAGTTATCGGAGTTGGTTGTCAAATTCAAGCCCTAAGAGCAGTAGAAAAAAAATTAGGCTTAGAAAAATTATATGTCTTAGGAACTCCTTGCGTCGATAATGTCACCCGCTCAGGACTACAAAAGTTTCTAGAAACTACCAGTCGTTCCCCAGAAACCGTGGTTCACTACGAATTTATGCAGGATTTTCGTGTACACTTTAAACACGAAGACGGTTCGATTGAAATGGTTCCCTTTTTTGGCTTAAAGACTAATAAATTAAAGGATGTTTTTGCCACTTCCTGTATGACTTGTTTTGATTACGTTAACTCCCTTGCCGATTTAGTTGTGGGCTATATGGGCGCGCCTTTTGGTTGGCAATGGATTGTCGTTCGTAATGATACGGGCAAGGAAATGTTAGAGTTAGTTAAAGCTCAATTAGACACCCAAGATGTTATGTCTAGTGGTGATAGAAAACAGGCGGTACAAAATAGCATTCCTGCCTATGATAAAGGTGTAACCTTGCCGATGTGGGCGGCAAAAATGATGGGAGTAGTAATTGAAAAAATTGGGCCTAAAGGTTTAGAATATGCTCGCTTTTCCATCGATTCTCACTTTACCCGTAATTACCTTTATGTTAAACGTAATTATCCTGAAAAATTAGCGGCTCATGTCCCTGAATATGCTAAAAAGATTGTGGAACAGTATAAATTGCCCGATTAATTATTCACTTGCTTGGGCGGGGTAATAGAGAAAAATTACCCCGCTTTCTTAAGATTTTTAGCTGATTTGTACCTTTCTTAAGAATAATATAATAATGCTAAATTGTTGAAGGAAGATGTTACAGAGGCTCAATAAGCATCTTTTCGATGAATACTACTCAATATGATAATAAGCATTTCCTTATCTTGAATTTTGTAAATGATGCGATCATCCCCTATTCTAATTCGGTAGGTATCATCATATCCTTTAAGTTTCTTGACTCCCCTAGGGCGAGGTGTATCGGTAAGTAGTCCAATGGCAGTAATTAGGCGTTCGCGTTGTTGTTTGGGTAAGTTGTTTAGTTGTTTTTGAACTGGTTTCGGAATAATAACTCTGTAGTTCACGCTTGAGTTGCCTCATATTCTTCGAGGGTTAGATAGTCTCCTGCTTGATAAGCTGATTCAGAAGCTATTATGTTAGCTTGTTCTTCTTCTGTAATTTCTATTTCAGTATGTCGTTCTTTGATAAAGAGCAAAAAGTCAAGTAATTGAGTCAAAAGGGTGTCAGGTGTCTGCTCGATTTCTTTAATAAGTTGTTCTTTGAGTGTCATAGCTTTATCAGTAATCAGTGAGCAGTCATTAATTCAATTATAGTCCATCATTCAATCATTCCAACCACAGTCGATGGTGGTGCGTTACGACGGATTGTTAGCTTCAAGTTATAGTCATTTCAATTAAGATTGAGAATATTAATCCCAGATTTCATAAGGATTTTGTCGGTCTAGACTGTATCAGACTTATCTGAAATGACTATAAAGCGGAAATTTTTGCCTTCTAACGCACCCTACGTTTTATTTATCACTAGGTAATAGGTGTAGGTCTCCGTTTTTCTGGGTATAGAACTTGTAATTTCATTTAAGCGGGTACTTCAATTTTACCCTGTCCAGCTAATCCAAAAGCGGCGTGAACCACTTGTAGGGCCCTGACTCCATCTTCCTGATTCACCACACAACTGATTTTTATATCAGAAGTAGCAATCATTAAAATATTAATTTTCTCCTTTGCTAAAGCTTCAAAAAAGCGTGCTGCTACCCCCGGTTGTCCTTCCATTCCCGAACCAACAATACTAACTTTGGCCACATCATTATTAACCACCACTTCCTGTAACCCCAAACTTTCCGATAGTTCTAAGAGGATTTTTTGGGCTAAATTAGCATCAGCTTGGGGCAAAGTAAAAGCGATATCCCGTCGGGGAATACCATCGACAATGCGGCAGCGTTGGGATTGAATAATCATATCGACACTGACATTTTTTGCCGCTAAAACCGAGAAAATTCTCGCTGCCATCCCGGGGCGATCGGGGACGTGACGAATGGCCATTTGTGCCTGATTATTATCTAGGGCCACTCCCCGTACCGGGACTAAATTGTGAGGGATTTCGCGATGAGCAACTTTAGCAGAATACTCCAGTTGAAAAGCATCACAAAGGACTTTGATTGCTTTTTCTCCGTCCGCTTCATCGATGACACAACTGACTTTTACTTCAGAAGTGGAGATCATTTCGATATTAATTGCCGCTGCGGCCAAAGTGCTAAATATTTGGGCAGCAATTCCCGGCCGGCCAATCATTCCAGCGCCGGTAATGGCGATTTTAGCGGCCCCAGATTCGATGATCACTTCCGCTTCTTCTGTATTAGTGGGATGGGAACGTAAAACTGGTGCGATCGCTTCGGCCACGGATTCGGCTTTTTTCAAGGCATTTCCCATCACCGTAAAGGCGATATCGTTGCTGTCACCCTCGTGAATCGATTGAATAATTAAATCCACGTCCACCTGTTGATGAGCGATTTCCCCGAATAAACGGGCAGCGATACCGGGACGATCCGGAACCCGTAAAAGGGAGATTTTCGCCTGATTGCCGTCAAATTCCACCGCATCCACTGCTTTTGTCAATTCCAATCCTTGCAGGGTGCGCGGTTTCGGTGCAGGGGATGTCACCCAAGTACCCGGATCCTCAGTCCAACTGGAACGGACAACCAAGGGAACCCCGAAATTTTTAGCGATTTCCACCGCTCGCGGGTGGAGAACTTTCGCCCCTAAACTGGCTAATTCGAGCATCTCATCGCAGGTAATTTCGTCTAAAAGACGCGCTTCGGGGACTAAACGGGGGTCAGTGGTGAGAATACCGGGTACATCGGTGTAAATTTCGCAAAAATCGGCTTTTAAGGCGGCTGCTAGGGCCACGGCCGAGGTATCGGAACCACCGCGGCCTAGGGTGGTAATCTCTAGTTGATCACTATCGCTGACACCTTGAAAACCGGCGACAACAACTACTTTACCCTCCGATAGATGACGGGAGAGGCGATCGGTTTTAATTTCTAAAATACGGGCGCGACTATGTTCGGATTCCGTGACAATTCCCACCTGAGCGCCGGTTAGGGAGATGGCCGGTTGTCCGATTTCCTCTAGGGCCATACTCATCAAGGCGATCGTCACCTGTTCCCCCGTGGATAATAACATATCCATCTCCCGGCGCGAGGGTTCGGCGGCGATCTGTTTGGCTAAATTGACCAATCCATCGGTGGTTTTACCCATGGCAGAAACGACCACCACCACGGTATTTCCTGCTATTACCGTATTTTTGACCCGTTGAGCGACCGATTGAATGCGTTCCACGGAACCTACCGATGTACCACCGTATTTTTGGACAATTACAGCCATAGTTGTCAGCGCTAGAGACTTTCTATCTTTGTTCAATCTCCAACTTATCAAAATTCCTTAACTATAAGTGGTTTTGGTTAACATTCCTTATGTTTTATCAAATGCCGACTATCTAAATTAATCCTTAAGACTGCAGCGGAGAAGGGAGCGCCGGAGCTAGGTTGAGGCAGTCCGAGCATTTGTACTAAAATATCAATAGGCAGTTTAAATCCAGTACATTTATGCTATTTCAATAGTATTTTTATCGTTTCCTCCTCTTATTTCTGCGTTTATTAGATGGGTATTATGAAAGATATTTTAATGTTAGATACAGCAAGAATTATCAATGTTTTCGGGTCGCGTCTGTTTCCCTCCAGAGTTTAATTTAAACCTTTAAGGGCAGCAAATAAATAATTAGCTAAAGTCACTCCATCTACTCCTAATTCTGTCCTTTCTTTGGCCGCTAAAATGCCGGCTTGAGCGTGTAAATAAGCCGCTAATGCGGTTGCTTCCGAGGGTTTATCTGGCATTTGGGTTAAGAATCCGCCGATTAATCCCGTTAAGACATCACCACTACCACCTCGCGCTAAAGCGGAGCTACTTTCGGGGATTATATACATTTTACCTTCCGGGGAGGCGATTATAGTTCTGGCTCCTTTTAATAAGACAATTGCACCACTTTGTTGAGATGCTTCTTGAGTGATATTAATTCTATCTTGAGAACCTGATAAGTAAGGAAATAAGCGTTTAAATTCTCCCCAATGAGGCGTTAAAATTGTTTTATTCTGACGAGATGATAATTTTTCTATGCCCGATCGAGCCAAAATATTTAAAGCATCGGCATCGAGTATAATCGGTTTATCACTATCTAAAACCTGTTCGATAATAGCAGGATTTTCTGTGGTTAATCCAGGACCACAGGCGAGGACATGATAATTATTTAATTCTAGGGGAAGTTCGGCAATAGCTCCCGTGGCAGTTTCGGGACAATCGATAATTAATGCTTCTGGTAAATGACTAATTAATAAAGATTTAAGGGCAGCAGGAACGGCAATAGAAAGCATTCCCACACCACTACCTCGCGCTCCTAATCCGGCAAGAATTGCCCCCCCCGCATAACGACGAGAACCACAGATAATTAATAAATGTCCCTGCTGATATTTATGGGTAAGTAGAGGACGGGGTAAGGGTAAATAAGGGCGAATTAGATCGGTATTAACCCTCAGTATTGACGGTGAATCTTGTAGAATTGTTTCTAGGTCAAGGGGGCTAATTCCTATGTCAATTAACTCCACTTTACCCAGATAGGGTAAGGCCAAATCTTGTAAAAAAGCGCGCTTCCAGAGTCCTAAACAAAAGGTATGAGTGGCTTTAATTGCCGTGCCTAAAACCTCTCCAGTGTCGGTGTGAATTCCTGAAGCAATATCGATACTAATTATCGGTTTTTGCCAACTATTAATTTTATCGACTAATTCGGCAATCTCTCCCGATAAAGTCCTTTCTAAACCAAAACCGAAGAGACCATCGATAATTAACTGACAATCCTCCAAAGATTCTAAAGTTTTCTGAAAAATTAAGCCTAAATGCTTGACATAATTAGCCTGTTGTGCTGTTAAATCCTTGAGTTTGGCGATCGGACAAAAAAGAGATACTTGATAACCAGCGAGATGTAATTCTCTAGCAATCACGAGAGCGTCGCCGCCATTGTGACCAGGACCGACTATAACGCCGATTTTGGGGAAATCAGCCAAAGAATAGGACTTTTTAAGCTGTTGTGCCGTTAACAGGGCTGCCTTTTCCATCAAAGCGGCCACAGGCATACCAGAGGCAAAAATTGCCCCTTCAATGCGACGCATCTGCTCGCTATTAACCACGTTTGACCGATAATTGTAGCTCATTCGAGGGATAAATTGCCTGTTAACAGGTCTAGATAACTTTTTTGCCGAAAAACTGCCAATTAGCCTCAATTTTCACCGGCTGAAGGCTAGGTTGGGTGATAATAGCCAGATCATTCTGTCTAGTTTCCGCTTGACGGTGAGCGGCGGATATATTAATTAATTTTAGTAGTTGCTGACAACAACTATACCGGACGACGACTAAGACCATTTTTCCAAAGGAATGGCAGCTCTGGTTAATTGTCCTCATCCTCAAACCTTCTACCAGAGAGGGAGAGGGGAGTAATCGGAGTTTTGATCACTGTTCACTGAAAAGACTCCCCAACACCCATCTCACCCCGGGGAAAATCGCTATAGAATAGAGAGAAAAAAGAATTGCGAGGAAAAAACCCTGTCTTTTAACCCGATTGTCATTCCCCCTTCCCCAGAAAATCCCGCTCGCTATCTAGTGATTATGCTGCACGGTTGGGGTGCAGATGCCATGGATCTGGCCCCCCTTGCATCGATGCTGGATCTAGCTGATTGTCAATTTTTGTTTCCTAATGCTCCCTTCGATCATCCCCAAGTGCCGGGGGGACGAGCCTGGTATGCTTTAGAAACCTCCGATTATCAAGGTTTAACCGCTAGTCGTCAACAGTTGCACGATTGGATTATTTCCCTAGAAGCAACTACCGGTATTCCCCTAGAGCGGACTTTTTTGACCGGTTTTTCCCAAGGGGGAGCGATGACGCTGGATGTGGGTTTATCTTTACCCTTGGCGGGATTGGGTTCCTTGAGTGGTTATCTGCACAGTGAACCCCATCCCCAAGGTCCCCAAAATGTCTTAATTGTTCATGGTAAGCAGGATAACGTCGTTCCTGTCGCCATAGCTCGTCAAGCTAGGGATTTACTGCTTGATTTAGGCGTTAACGTCGAATATCACGAGTTAAATATGGGTCACGAAATCCCGATTCCGGCGCTGACTATTTTACGCCAATTCCTCCGCAATCGTCTAGAAACGGCATGAATAATGCTCGTCAGCTGGCTTTGCTGATTTTACGGGATATCGATCGCTCCTCCGCCTATCCCGATCGCGCTCTTGATCGCCATTTGTCCGCTAGTTCCTTAAATTGTCTTGACAAAGCCTTGACAACGGAGATTGTTTATGGTATAATGCGCCGCCAAAGAACTTTGGATGCGCTGCTCGATCGCCTGGGGAAAAAAACTGCAGCCCAGCAACCCCCGGATTTACGGCGAATTCTCCATATTGGTCTTTATCAACTGCGCTATCTATCCCAGATTCCCCCATCAGCGGCGGTGAATACGGCGGTAGAATTAACTAAAATCAGTCATTTAGGCAAATTAGCGGCGGTGGTTAACGGAATGCTGCGGCAATATCTCCGTTTAACTGCTAATGGCGACGATCCTTTAATTTTGCCGGAAAATACCGCTTCTAGATTGGGCATTCTCCACAGTTTCCCCGATTGGTTGGTGCAATTGTGGTTAGATCGTTTTAGTGCTGCGGAAACGGAACAACTGTGTCAATGGTTTAATCGCTCTCCTGACCTTGATATTAGGATTAATCCCCTGAAAACTAGCCGAGAAGCCCTAGAAAATGAGTTAGAATCAGCCAATATAACTTTTAATCATCTTAAATTACCTCTAGCTTGCCGTTTAACCTCTGGTTTAGGCAATATTGAGCGTTTAGAGGGATTTCGAGCCGGAAATTACACCCTACAGGATATTAGCGCCCAATTAGTCACTTATCTACTCGATCCCCAGCCCGGAGAGACAATTATCGACGCTTGCGCAGCACCGGGGGGAAAAACCACTCATATTGCCGAATTAATGGGCGATCGGGGGAGAATATTAGCCTGTGATCAAACGGCATCCCGTTTACGACAGTTAGAAGCCAATATTAAAAGATTAGACTTAAAAGCGATCGAAATACATCTAGGGGATAGTCGCGATCGTCCCCAGTGGCGCGGCATCGCTGATCGTGTACTAATCGATGCTCCCTGTTCAGGATTGGGAACCCTGCACAAGCGTCCTGATATACGTTGGCGACAAACACCCGAAAATTTACCTGTACTAGCCAAACGACAGGGGGAACTTTTAGCCTCGGCTGCCACTTGGGTAAAACCGAAGGGAATCTTAGTTTATGCCACCTGTACTCTGGATCCGTTAGAAAATGAAGGAGTGATCGAGCAGTTTTTAGCCGCTCATCCCGATTGGAAAATGGCCACTCCTGACTCTAATTCCTGTTTCTCAGAATACTATACAGAAACGGGAGCGATCGAAGTGTTACCCCATCGACATAATCAAGACGGTTTTTTTATGGCTAAGTTAGTCAAGGAAGTGTGAGATGAAAAATAAACAATTACTGAAAATTCTCATCGGTGTTGCTTGGATTGATGGTGTGATTCAACCATCAGAAAGAAACTATTTACGACAGGTAGCTGTTAGGGAAAAACTTGATGATGATCCGGAGATTAAACCACTATTATCGGAACTAAAACCAGTTAAAACCAGTGAATGTTATCGATGGTTAGAGTCCTATTTAGGCGATAATCCTAGTCTGGAAATCTATCAAGATCTATTAGCATCGATTAGCGCTTTAATCTATAGCGATGACGACGTGGATATACAGGAAGCGAAATTATTAACTAAAGTGCAGAGTTTCGATCCGACTCACGATAGCCATCGATCGATGTTAGATAAATTAGTGACGGGAATTCAAAAATTGTACCAGAAAGCAATTACCGAAAGTAATTAAGGTTGACTGAAAAAGTTTGTTGCTGAGGTTAGGAGTCAGTCCCGATGCCAAAGTTGGCACCGCCAGAGATGAAAGAGGTTTCCTTCCCCACACCCCACACCCTACACCCCACACCCCACACCCCACACCCTACACCCTACACCCCATTATTCAGCAAGCCCTATCGAGATTGACACTCCCGTCGCACTCATGCGAGGGATTCTTGGTTCATTGAGTTTCCTTAATCTGACAGGACGTATCCAACCAAACCAGAGGGAATCTCTCCCCAAGCGTGAGTTCCGGTATGCCCTACCGTACTTAGTCCCTTTTTGAGAATATTGATAGCGGCGTTAATATCTCTATCTTCTA
>SFAQ01000107.1:0-4983 GCA_007096525.1 Microcystis wesenbergii Mw_QC_B_20070930_S4
CAATGCCAAAACCGGTCGTATCACTCAATAACCGACTCACCCTATATTTACCATTTAACAACAATTGAGAGCCGCAACTTTGACAGTAACGAGTATTCGAGTTATTATTACTCGGATGCTCCGGTTGAGAACAATCGGGATTAATGCAGTAACAGGGTTTCATCTCGGCTATTTTATCGGGTGAATAATTGAAGGTTCCCTTTACCTGTCTTTGAAGGCATTTTATCATAAGTAAGCTAAAACGGATTTTAACCGCCTATCCTTAGATTAGCTGTCTCGGAGTCTCGACTAGGAAATTAATTTTGCCGGCCTACTTAACTAACACTCCATTCAGAAAAATTTCGGCAATACCTTCGGCCATTTCCTGTAAAGCTAAGGGGGAAGCATTGCTATCTAAAATAGTTTCACTGGAAAAACCGGCAATTGCGAACATTCCTAGAAAAACTTGGGCGACAATTTTCGGATTCATGGGACGATAGATACCACGATCGATCGCTGTTTGAAAAAAAGCCTCGGCCACATCGGTCATTTTAGCAATTACCTCCAATTGAATCCGCTCTTTTAATTCGGGGTGAAATTGGGCTTCTATAAAACAAACTCGCAATAAATCGCTATTTTCTCGCATTCTCAACACCCTACGTCGCATCACCTGCGCTACCGCTTTATAACTGCCCATTTCGCTCAATTCCGTCAGCAAGTCGGTGAGAATATCCACCCATCCCCTAGTGGCCACTTCGATTAAAATCGCCTTTTTGTTGGGAAAATAACGAAATAAAGTTCCTTCTGCCACATTTGCTTTTCCTGCTAGGTCTTTGGTCGTGGTCCCTTCATAACCCTTAGCGGCAAATAAACGTAAAGCGGCCTGTAGAATACGACTACGGGTATCTTCTTCCCCAGAATTGGTCTGAGTTAGGGAACGTTGAAAAAGACTTTGCATAATTATTGACAGCTAGAACGGGATAGAGCCATTGTCATCTATCAAGTTAGGTGTTTACGCAAATGCTTCATAAAATTTTGAGTAATTGGAGTAACTTGGCCTTCAACAACGACGGCACGAGCTTGACAATGGGCTAAGTTTCCAGCCAAGATAACCGAAAGATTTTCATTCTCCCAGATAAAGTCTAGTTCTAGCTCCAAATCCTAGGGCATAACCTTGACACTTACTCCCGTATCAATCAAACTTTACTCTGGACTGCTGAAAAACATCGTCAGTGCAGGGCGATAACCAGTATTTTCCACCATTTTTTACTGTCTCTAAACTATTATGGAAAACTACAGGCCGCATCCCACTCAGGCATGAGTATAATTATTCATTAAGGAAGTTGTGAGAAAATAGAAAGAAATACAAGGAAAAAAGCCATGCTGAGGATACCACTACAATAAAAAGCCCAAATAGAGAAATATCTCGCAGAAACCGCCAAAATTCTCTGAAAATATACCGAACCAGAAAAGCTCAACGACTTCGAGAATAATGAAAAACTTTCTAGACTCAACCAACCGAGGGGAAAAAAATAATTTCCTCATCCCCCTTGCCTATACGCTAGGAATAGCCCTCCCCTTTGTTTTAGTCTATTTTCTCCCCATTTACCACGTTACCGATACTTTCCTCTTTAGTAGATGGGGGGATTGTCTCGCGGCAGGTAAAGTATACATGGATTGTCCTCCCAAAGTCCCCAACTATCCTAGTATAGGTATACTGGCAAGCGGCGGAGTAATTGCAGCGATAAAATCCCTATTGGGAATTAGCGAAAAAACCGAAGCTATCTACTACTTCCGTTTTTACCTAGCGTTTGTTGACGCTCTCAATTTTCTCCTTCTCACCTACCTAGCGAGAATCTTAAAATTCAAACGCCCCGTAATCATCGGTTTCAGCATTACCCTAGTGCTATTTCTCTGGGCGGCAGGTTCTCTCTGGGGACAGATTGACAACGTAGGCTTATTATTTTGCCTCCTGGCTACCATTGCTTTCTTCCAATCTTGGAGTGAGAAAAACACCCTACCCCAAAATATCCTCTGGTTTCTCCTGGGTATGTTTAGTTTAGTCCTATTCATTCTCACTAAACAACTCTTTATTTTTTCTCTACCCTTTTTTGCCCTAGTTATCCTGACCACAGGTTACAAATTCCAGCAAAGATACCAGACTAAAGGCTTAATCTGGCTGGGAGCAACTCTACTTTTAAGCCTCGGATTTTTCCTCTACCTAGATAGCTTATTTGCAGTTCCCCTCAGACTGATTCAGTCTAGTTTCCTCTTTGTCTTAAAATCTGGTAGTGGTCACGGTGACAAAATCTCAGGAAATGGCTTTAATATCTGGATATTTCTCGGTTTAGAACCCCGCGCTTCCTCCCGAGTACCTTTTATGGATTTGCAACTAGGTAGCTGGAAAAAAGGTATCAGTCCTTACCAAGCAGGGCTTTTACTCTATGCTGGTTTCATGGGTTTTATTATCTGTACAGGTTTAATCAAGATTTGGCAAATTCTCGCCACCAAAACCGAGGCGATTAACCCTAAATATAATACTACCTATTTAATGGCACTTCTCTGCCTTTTCCACGGACTAAGTTACCTAGGTTTTAATATTCTTCTCAGTGGTACTCATCAGCGCTATCTCTATATAGGTTATCCTTTTATCCTGATGAGTATTATCTGGCTCTACTATCAGGATTTCCTAGTATCCAGACGCGCCCTACTCGCCTCTTTATTTGCTGCTTTTGCCTACGGTTGTTTTCTTTATTCCCAAGTCTCTAATGCTTATGTGGCACAAGCACAACAGTATTTAGGTTTTCAACAACCGCCAAATGTTCCCTTATTACCCAAGTTCTTCTTTATCTTTGAAAGACATCAGTTCCTAGGTACTGTTCATCTGTTCTTGCTAGTCTTCCTAGTGGATATTTGGCAACAGCTAAGTAAAAGACAGATTGTTCGTCCTAGTTCAGATAATATAGTCATTTCAAATAAGTTATGATGCCAGGGTAAAATGAGTAAATAACGATCAAACATAGCTCTTCTGGTTTCTGTGTGGAAGGAAAAAGAATGGGGACAATTTTCCAGAAATGTAGTCTTCAAAGCTCTGCCTAGCAAGACTCCTGCAAATGATAAGCACTGATTATCACACAAAGTCGAGAAGAGCCACGTTTTGAGAGCTTCTTTTCTGAAATTGGGTGCCAAGGTAATGATACCAGCTTCTGGTTCAGGTACAGACTAGCAATCAATATTCTACCATCCAGACTGCTGAAAAACATCGTCAGTGCTGGGCTGTAACCAGTATTTTTCCCGATTTTTTTGACTTTTTTCTTTTCTCTTGGGATAAGATTGTGATCGATCGAGTTTAGGGAATTTTTATGACCACAGAAAGTTTAGCGACTTCAGAAGCAGTGGAGTCAATGACCGATGAATTTCTGGTTAGTACGAGCAGTCACCAAGAAATGATTGAAATGGTTATTTCTACTTTGCAGCAGAATGACACTGCTATGGTACAACACACAGAAAAAGGTTATCTGTGGAAGTTTCAGTATGGTAGCGTTGAGGTGTTTGTGCAGTTAACTGGGGAAAGCGATGATGATTTTCTCGCGGTGTGGTCTTCTGTGCTGAAATTGCCTGTTAAGGATGAATTGGGATTAACCCGCAAGTTATTAGCGATGAATTGTGCCGAAACCTTTGAATCTCATTTTGCCATTATGAATGATCAGGTGGTGGTGATTTCTCAGCGTACTGTGGCCGATTTGTCTCCCGGTGAGATTTCGCGAGCAATTACTCTCGTGGCGACGGTAGCAGATAATAATGATGAAATGTTACGAGAATCCTTTGGTGGCAGCTAAAATTTGGCGTTATATCCCTCCAATTATCTCATCGGCAGAGCGACAAATGGCGATCGATTCTTGGTTACTAGAACAACACCGTTGTGGTGATCATCCCCCGACTCTGCGTTTTTATCAATGGTCGCCCCCGGCTATTTCCTTGGGCTATCATCAACGGCAATATCCCGATTTTTGGCGTAATTTGACTTGGCAAGGTCAAAAAATCTCCCTAGTTCGTCGTCCTACTGGTGGCCGGGCCGTACTACATCAGGGGGATTTGACTTATATGGTGGTAAATTCGGGTATGAAGGGGGATATTAGGGAAGTTTACCGTCAAATCTGTCAATTTTTAATCACAGGCTGGCAAAATCTCGGTCTGGAATTGTCCTACGGTGCTGCCAGCCGGGGATATATCCATTCTGCTAACTGTTTCGGTACAGCTACCGGTGCGGATCTAGTCGATAATTGGGGGAATAAATTTATTGGTAGCGCCCAACTGCAACGGGGTTCCTCGGTTCTCCAACATGGTTCTATGGTGCTAGAGCAAGATAATTCGCTGTTTGAGCAAGTTTTCGGCAGTGCTGCCCCTCAAAAGCCGAATTTAGACCCAGATTTGACCCTAGAGACAATTATCGCTACCCTGAAAACCGCCGCCAAACAATGTTTTGATTGTCAATTGCTAGAGCAACCCCTAGGGGATTGGGAATGGCAATCGCTTGAAAAAATGAATATAAATACTCATTGACAAAAAAGCTTTTGTGTGTATAAAAAATCAATTATGAGTCAAGTTGTATAGATTTGTAATTTTTTGCTAATAATGGTTAAAGGTAGATAGAGGCCACAAGAAACCAAAGTCTTACCAAGCTCGAAATTATTGTCTAGCTTGTGCTAGTTTAAGAAACGTTAATCTTTTACAGTTTGTGAGGATTAACAGGCGATCGCCGCTAGTTTAGTCAAGCTAATCCAGTCAATCGATCGCGCCATCTTATAAGACAATGGGAGTAATCCCAGACTCAAAAAAGTTAAGAAATCTTGCCCGTGATTTCAGTTAAGCAAGAGGAAAAATACCCATGACCATTGCTGTCGGACGCGCCCCAGAAAGAGGGCTGTTTGATGCTCTCGATGACTGGCTCAAAAGAGACCGTTTCGTCTTCATCGGTTGGTCTGGTTTACTACTCTTCCCCTG
>SFAQ01000108.1:0-66151 GCA_007096525.1 Microcystis wesenbergii Mw_QC_B_20070930_S4
ATTTTGATTTACAAGTTGCCGCGGATTACTCGAAAGGAGATAGAAGCGATGTTTAGTTTAAGCGAGTTAAGACAGACGCGTGTGTTTCAGGAGGCCCTAGAGGAAGGTCGTCAAGAAGGTCGCCAAGAAGGTCGCCAAGAAGGTCGCCAAGAAGGTCGCCAAGAAGGTCGCCAAGAAGGTCGCCAAGAAGGTCGTCAAGAAGGGGAAATCATCGGAAAATTGGCTTCTGTTCCCTTATTATTGCGAGCGGGGGTTAATCCCGAAGAAATCGCCGCTTCCCTAGGATTATCTCTCGAACAGGTCTTAGAAGTGACTCGGTCACGCGAAGCGTGCGCGAAGCGTTCGCCGGGAGAGAGCGATCGCTAGGGGATTTTTCAGAAGTTCGATTGCCGATTTCCCCTTTCAGGACGAATATATAGCAGAGAGCGAGTTGGTTAGGACGAGCAATCGGTAAAACCCTTGACCGATAAGAGCTTGAAAATTGAAGATGTCCTAAATGACCTATTTTTTGCTATAAGCTGGGAGATTATGGTGAGACAGGCAGTTTAAAGGCAGTACAGCTTATATATCTGGAAATATTTCACAACAAAAATACATAATTTATTCGGTAATTTGCCCTTTTCTTTTGATAATTCTTAATAAAAACTTTCTGGATTCCGGCAGCGGATTATACTGAAAAAGTAGAATTACTTAGTACCTAGGAGGGGAGATTATGAATACGAATCATCACCCCAATTTGCCCCTGCCAGTTTTTTCCCGCGAAATTCGGCTCGGTATAGTCTTATACGGGGGAGTCTCCCTAGCAGTATACATGAATGGGGTCTGTCAGGAGTTCTATAATGCGATTCGAGGGAGAGGGATTTACAAATTGATCAAAGCGTTAACCGATTCCGATATCGTCGTGGATATCGTGTCGGGTACTTCTGCGGGAGGGGTAAACGGTGTTCTGCTCAGTTATGCGATCGCTAACAGTAATCTAGAGGAAGCCACAAACTTTAAAAAATTTGCGGAATTGTGGCGCAAACAGGGCGATATTCAAAAACTTTTAAGAAAATCGTCGCCGAATGGTGAAAATTTTTCTTTTCTAGATGGAGAGGGATTCTACCAAGAGCAATTTAAAAAAGCTTTCCAAGAACCGACTTTTCCCTCGATAGGAGACTGGTATTCCGACTTCGGGGAATTAGATTTATTTATCACTGCGACCGACTTTAAGGGGAAAATCAATCAGACGTTCGATAATGTCGGCAAGGTCATCGATGTCAAAGATCATAAAGCCTTTTTTCATTTAAAATACCGTCAGGATCAATCGGAGTACGTCGAGAATCCGTTTAGAACCGTCCAGTCGAACGAAATCGCAGAAACCGCTTTAGCGAAACTCTGTCGGGCCACTTCCTGTTTTCCCGTCGCTTTCCCAGTAGTTACCGTGCAACTCTCTCCAGAAGACCACGAAAACAAAGATACTGATGAGATTAAAGTCGATAGAAAACTGGTGGAATGGGGTCAATTGCAAGACCGGGATTTAGACCCTAGCTATCGGGAAAACAAGAAAAATTATCCTATCTATCTCATCGATGGGGGTGTGTTAGATAATCGTCCTTTTACCTATACGGTAGAAACCATTTACGGACGGACTGCCTATCGTTCGGTCAAACGGGTGTTATTCTATCTCGATCCTACCCCCGATCGCTTTTTCGATGACCTAGCCCGAAAGGAGAACAAGCTACCCAGGGTAGATAAAGTTCTTCTAGGGGCTTTAACGGGTCTTCCTCGTTATCAAAGTATAGCGAAGGATTTGCAATTGATCGAGGAAGGAAATCGTAAAGTTACTCGCTATAAACTTCTCAAAGATACAATCCTACAAGCTATCGATAAGCGAGAGAATAAAGAGCAAGATTTATTGCAAGAAAATGCCTATATTAAATGTCGCTTATTCGGGTTACTTGATCGAACAATTCAGGCGGTTTTGCTCCGGAAATCTCCCTTCGAGACTAAGCAGGATTGCCAGAAGGACTTTTTGGACAAAACCGCCGAAATTCTCAAGGACTTAAAGAGTTTAGAAGATGTGCAGATTCCGTCAGGGGCAAAAGCTGAGAAACAAGCTATCGATTTAGAAACTATCTATCGAGATATACAACTTATCGATCTTGATTTCTTAATTCGCAAACATTGTTTTTTACTCGATAGAATTGCCCAATTCTCGGAGGATAAAATACAGCAGGCATTTTCCCCTTCCCGTCCTGGTAACTTTCCTGATTACCATTTAGCTCTACGGCAATTTGTCGCCCTGCGCTATCTTTCCCATCAACTAAGTTGGCAATTAGAATTATTAAAGCTGATTCAAAAATCGATCCAGAAAATTTTAAACTACTACGACTTTTCCGAGTTGGCGGGTACCGATGATGTCTCGAAATTTGATCTCGAAAAAATTTATCACTTTTTGATCGCTTTCCATAAAACCCTATTGAGCGTCAATTTTAAATCAAGCTCTGAATTTAGTGAGGAATTGTCATCGGGGGATTTGTTGCTCGCCTATTACGAATTTTTTAAGAAGATTCATTTTCCTCAAGAAATTAATTTTAAGAACGAAAATGTTAATTGGTCAAACCTTAAATTATTGTTGCCAGAACAGGAATCTTCTGTCTCAAAAAAAATATTCGATCAGATTTATCAACTTCCTATCTGTAAAGTTTTAACCCTACATGGCTTTAAAGAGAAAAGCTCTGAGATCGATCGGATCAAACTCCAAGTTAAACAGAATATCTCAGTTGCTAGTCTCCCCCCAAAAAATGATTCTTGGTCGGAGGTAAACCTATGGGTTGTAGAAAATGTAGAGATAATCGAGATTGTTCCATCCAGAGTAGATGATCGAGATAATTCGGACAATAATTTTACAATTTTACAATTAATTGCCAAAAATTCCCAGAGCTTGCTCGAATCGCTAACTCCTTATCTCGATCCCGATTCTAGTCAAAAATTGCAACGATATTTTCAAGATTTTCAGTCTATCGATCGAGTCCTCTATTCCTACGAGTATTTAAGCGATATCGCCACAAAAAATACAATTAAACTTGCCCGTATTTCTCCTAAAGATGCGGAAATGGGATACGGAAAATACTGTTATCATATTGAACAACGGGAAGAGAAAAAGACTGAAAAATCTAAAATTTTAGGTCATCAATACAATGCCTTTGGTGGATTCTTTAAAAAATTCTACCGAACGAATGATCTCCTCTGGGGCAGACTAGACGGACTTAACCAATTAGTAGATAGTTTACTGACTCCGCAATCCTTACATAATTTTCTACTTTTCCACAGCAGAATTCATCAAGATGGGCAACATCCGGATTATCTAGATAACTTGGTTCGAGAGGCTTTGCCGAAAGCAACAGAAAAAGAGAGAAATGATATTCTCCGCTACCTAGGAAACTTTCTCTGCGCTCCAGATGATTACACACAGAATCATCAAAGAGAGTTTAAACAGTTGGTTGAAAACATCGTGAGAGCGGGACAGCGAGAAATCCTTTGGCATGATTTTCCTGATGTCTTGAAAGATTTAGAGCCGGGAGAAATGAAATGTATTGAGAAAAGTCTCAGAACTAGACGAGAACCAACAGAAACTTTGCTCAAGCAGCTAACCGAACAACAACAAAAATTAATTTTCCAGGAGCGAAATCTTGCGAAAGTCCTTCAGGAAATCGAACAAGATGATACTCCGGGAGAAGCGGCAGAAAAAACGACTCTATTGCTGGATTTATTGTTCCAACAATATGAAGAGAGCAAAAATCAATTTACGATTTATTCGCCTTGGTTTTGGTTGAAAACTATTGTTTCAACCCTAGTAGAAAAGCGTAATGGGTTCGGCGCAGCCGTATTAGCGATCGCTGGTATCGCTATCCTAGTGATGCAATTACCCCAGCCTATCCAGTGGGTGCTGATCCCTATAATTCTTACGATAATATCGATAGTATTTCCGATTCTATCGCTCATTCACTACCTATGAGTCTGGCTCGGATCATAGAATCTTATAGCAAATTTCTAAATTCCCGACAGACATAGAGATTCCAAAATCGAAGACCAACCCGTTAAATACCCAATCGTGTCAGACGTTTTCGTTGTGGGGAGTCGGTCGTCAATATCGGTAAACCCAAAAAAAAGGAAGCTAAATCATGAAAATTACTATCGATATTCCCGATGAATTGCTTCAACATTACAACTACAATAATCTTCCCCGTGAAATTTTAGAGGTTTTGGTGGTGCGAGCCTACCGAGCGGAAAAAATCACCAGTGCCGAGGTCGGACGTATTTTAGGTCTATCGTCTCGTTGGGGGGTGGATGCTTTTTTAAAAAACCATGATGCCGATTTACCTTACGATGAAGTCGATCTAGAGAGCGATCGCAAAACCCTTCAGCAACTTCGCAACAAACACAATCATAGTCTTTTATGATTGTCGTTTCAATTAAATTGAAGATAGATTTCGCCTTTGATACCCCCTTCAGAACCCTGTGACACTAATAACTAATAACTGAATAAAACTACATTCCCATAATTTCGTAACCGGAATCTACATAAATAATCTGACCGGTAATACCACTAGCAAGATCACTGGCTAAAAAAGCGGCCGTATTTCCCACCTCAATTTGTGTCACCGTGCGATGTAAAGGAGCGATTTCTTCCACATGATGGATCATATCAAGAATTCCCCCCACGGCCGAAGATGCTAAGGTGCGAATTGGACCGGCGGAAATACCGTTAACTCGGATCTTTTGGCCCCCTAATTCCGCGGCTAAATAGCGAACACTCATTTCTAAACCAGCTTTTGCTACCCCCATTAAATTATAGTTAGGAATTACCTTGACACCACCGAGATAGGTAAGAGTGATAATACTTCCCCCTTCCGTCATCAAAGGTTTAGCCGATCGCGCTAGACGGGTTAGGGAAAAAGTGCTAATATCTAGGGATTTAGTGAAAGCTTCCCGGGGAATGGCGGTAAAATCGCCCGTTAAACCCTCTTTATCGGCAAAAGCGAGACAGTGAATCAAAATATCCAGTTTACCCCATTTTTCCGCCACTGTAGCGAAAGTATCTTCTACCTGTTGGTCATTTTGGACATCGCAGGGGACATAAAAAGCGGGATTAAGTTCATCGGCCAATTCTCGCACTTTTTTCTCAAAGCGGCCTTTTTCGTCGGGGAGATAGGTGACACCGATATTTGCACCAGCTTGATGGAGTTGTTGGGCAATTCCCCAAGCGATCGAGCGATTATTGGCAATTCCTGTCACTAGGGCGTTTTTTCCCGTTAAATCTAACATAGTTCTCGTTTCTCTTACAAAAATCTCCCCAATAGCCGACCCCAGCGAGATTCGGTATAATAGGGATACATATAAGGGCAGCAATGATCACCCCTTCCCCATTGTCTGGCAAAAAGCGCCCAAAACTTTTCCCAGTTTAGGCAGCGGTTGTGTTTAATAGAGGTGACACTCGTTGCATAATAAAAACAATTTTCCCCTTTTTTGGATGTGAGATGGACTTATCATTAATACAAGATAAACCCCTAGCAGATGTGTTCCGTCGAATCGGCAGCGGCAATTTCCCCCCGGTGGTGGAATTGTTCGAGCGTGGCAAAACGATCTTTTTCCCGGGAGATCCGGCCGAAAGAGTCTATTTTTTGCTGAAAGGAGCCGTTAAGTTGTCGCGAGTCTATGAAGCGGGAGAAGAAATTACCGTGGCTCTACTGCGGGAAAATAGCGTCTTTGGTGTGCTATCCTTACTTACTGGTCAGCGATCGGATCGTTTTTATCATGCCGTGGCTTTTACTCCGGTAGAATTACTCTCGGCCCCGATCGATCAGGTAGAAAGATCCCTCCGCAATAATCCCGATTTATCAATGTTGATGCTGCAGGGGTTGTCCTCGCGGATTCTGCAAACGGAAATGATGATCGAAACCTTGGCTCACCGGGATATGGGTTCACGTTTGGTCAGTTTTTTGTTAATTCTTTGTCGTGATTTTGGGGTTCCCACCACCGATGGCATCCGGGTTGATCTAAAATTGTCTCACCAAGCGATCGCAGAGGCGATCGGTTCTACCCGCGTCACTGTCACCCGTTTATTGGGAGAGCTGCGGGATCAGGAAATGGTCTCAATTTACAAGAAGAAAATCACCGTCCATAATCCCGTCGCTCTCAGTCAACAATTTACTTAAATTCTGGATGACTAGCGCTTATATTTTAGTTTTGGCCATCGTGGTTTTAGGTGGTCTGATAGCTGCGGTTGGCGATCGCATAGGTAGCCGTATCGGTAAGAAAAAGATGCGTTTATTTAATCTGCGTCCGAAACAAACCGCGACTTTGATGACGATTGTAACGGGAATTTTGATCGCTGGCTCGACTTTAATTGTCTTATTTGCTTCTAGTAAATCCCTGCGTCAAGGAGTTTTTGAACTGGATCGTCTTTTAAATGAACGTCGTGCCGCTATTAAGGATTTGGAAAGTCAGGTAAGAAAAACCACCGAGCAAAAAAATCAGGTGGAAAAGGCTTTAAAAACGGCTAAAAGTGAACAGATAGCTGTGCAGAAACGTCTAGAGGTTCTTAACAAAAATTATCAAGCTTCTCGTCAGAGTTTGCGATTAGTTTCGGGACAGTTAGAAAAGTTTCGTAAGGAAGTGGCTAATTTAAACAATGAACGAGTCATTTTAACTAATCAAAAGGCACAGTTAATCAGTCAACGGGATCAATTGTTCCAACAAAAATCAATTCTTTCTAGTCAAATAAATCAACTACAAACCACCGTTCAAGTTAGAGATAAAGAGTTGGCTAATCAACAAAAGTTATTAACAGCTAGACAAGCGCGACTTCAACAGTTAGAGACTCAACAAAAAACCCTACAGCTAGAAATTGATCGCCGGGATCAACGTATTGGAGAACTCGATAGCTCGATTGTGGATAAAAATTTGGCTTTGGAACAGCGCGAGGGAAAATTAAAGGATTTAGAAACCCAAATGGCTTTTCTTAAGCGGGAAGTGGAAGTTTTAGAACAATACTATCAAACCTATCAAGAATTGCGGGAAAAACAAATCGCTATTTTCCGGGGACAGGTGTTATCTTTTGGAGCTTTTCGTATTGTTGATCCCCAAGCTATTGTCACCGTTATCGATAAGTTATTGCGAGAAGCGAATATGAACGCTATCCGTGCTACCCAACCGAATCAGCCTAATTTTGACCAGCGTTTAGTTAAGATCACAAAAGCACAGGTAGAACAGTTAAGTCAACAATTACAGGACGGTAAAGAATATGTGGTGAGAATCCTTTCCGCAGGTAATTATGTCTTAGGAGAAACCGAGATTCGTGTCTTTGCTGATGTGGTTCCCAATCAAAGAGTTTTTGAGGAAAAACAGGTAATCGCTGCCGTTTCCATTGATCCCCAAAATATGACAGAAGAAGACCTACAAAAGCGTTTAGATTTACTTTTAGCTTCGGCTCAATTTCGCGCTAGAAGTGCGGGAGTTTTAGGGGCAATTCAAGTGGAAGATGGTTTATTAACTACGGTAGTTAACTTTATTGGTCAAGTGAAAAAGTCGGGTAATGCTATCGAGACACTTGAGGCAGTTGCTGCTAGTAAAACTAATACGTCTGGACCTTTAACTTTGCGTTTAGTAGCGGTAAAAGATGGTAAAATTGTTTTTAGTACGTCCTCTTAAAAGATAGCTAAAGTTAGGAGTTGAGATTAAAATCAACTCCTTCGTAAATATCGACAATATTTAAGCTAATTCCTAAAGAATCTAGGGATATAATTCCCCTTGCTGGGGTGTATTCTTGCAGTAACCAATTATTTTCTGAGGTTTTGCTATAGGATTCTATTAGTATCTCCCCTTGACTGACGAGAAGATATTGGTTTAATTGGGGTATAGAACGATAATAACGAAATTTATCACCCCGATCATAACTAGAGGTGGAAGGGGATAAAACTTCGATAATTACACAGGGATTTAAAATTTCATCATTGCGATTATCACTAAATAATGGTTCCCCAGCAATGAGCATTAAATCTGGGTATAAACCGCGATTATACTGGGGTATCCATAGACGTAGATCGCTAGATTGAAGACGGTAATTAGTTCCTCTTAAAGCTAATTTTAGTAGGAAAATAAGATTAATGAGAATACTATTATGATTGATGCTTCCCCCCGTCATCTCGATAATTTCCCCGTCGTGATATTCGTGTTTAGTTTCCGATCTAGTTTCTAAATTACGATATTCTTCTAAGCTGAGGGTTTTGGTAGGAGATCGAGTTAGCATTTTTCTAGATTAGAGCTTATTTTATTTGATCATAACATAATTAAGTAGGTAGGTGTTAAAAATTGTCAGATCCCCCCCTTAATAAGGGGGGATTAAGGGGGGATCAAAGGCAAAATCTATCTTCTATTTAATTAGAACCACTTACTTAATGCTACCTATTTAATCCTAATTCTCCTTGCAGAAAATCAATAAATTGTCTAGCAGTTCTTCCCGATCGCCCATTATGTTGGGTTGCCCATTGTTTGGCACGAAATTCTAAGTCTTCTAAGCTAATTTTTAATTTAGCTAAACTGGCTAAATGACGCACTATTTCCAGATATTTTTCTTGATTAGCTGGTTCAAAAGTGAGGGTTAAACCAAAGCGATCGCTAAAGGATAATTTTTCTTGTACTGTGTCCCAATTATGCACTTCATCCCCATCTTTTGGTTGTGGTCGATCCGCAAAAAATTCTCTGACTAAATGTCGGCGATTAGAAGTGGCATAAACTACGACATTTTTCGGTCTAGCGGTGAGACTTCCCTCTAAAATAACCTTTAAAGCTTTAAAAGCTTCATCGTCTTCTTCAAAGGATAAATCATCGACAAAGATAATAAATTTTTGAGGCAAATCTCGCAAGATTTCAATAATTAATGGTAGGTCTTTTAACTGCGATTTTGCCACTTCAATTAAGCGCAATCCTTGACTATGGTATTTTGGCAATAGTCCCTTGACTAGAGAGGATTTTCCGGAACCACGGCTGCCATAGAGTAAGACATTTAAAGCAGGATAACCTGCCAATAAAAACTCAGTGTTTTTAATCAAGGTTTTCTTAGCCATTTCATAACCGACTATGTCTTGAATCTGCACAGGATCGGGATGAGTAATTCCTTGTAATCTGCCTTCTTGCCACCTTAAAGCTTGATAACGGGCAAAAATTCCTGTACCACATTCGCGATAATAATCTGCTAAATCTTCGACTAATTCCGTCCAATCTGAACTGGAATGCAGGAAACTTTCTAATTTATTTTCCACTTCCCAAGCGGGGAAAATTAGAAATTTAATTTGTTCAAAAATTGTCGAATTGCTTAAGCTATAAATGCTAGAGTTATAAAGAGATTGGAGGATAGATAAATCCTGTTTAACGCCATTAATTAAAGATTCGGGTAACTCCCAAACACTTTTTTTCTGTACCTGTTGACTAAAGGGATTATCATCTAAGAGAATTTGTTCGATTAGAAAATCATTCCAACTAATATTTTTAGATGCTAAAGCTTGAAACCATTGACCATAAGCTTTGAGAAAATCGGCAACATTATCCGTAGATAATAGGGTAATAAATGCCTGGCCAATAGCATTATCAAAAACCCCTTGATACAAAACTAACAAGCTGACTTTTTTGTAAATTTCAGAGATCATTTTTTATTCTCCACTAATAACTAACATTTCATGGCTGCCTTTTGGCAATTCCTAATCCGATTTAATAATTGCCGTCCTGTAGCCGAGGGAATGTAAATCAGTTATTATTCTATCAAGATAGGGTAATCTCTGCAAGATTAAGGTTAAAAAGGGAAAAATGCCTACCGACTAATTCCTAGGATTTCTTCAATTGATTCTCAGTTATCTTAATGGTGAGGTACAAAGTTTTCCTTTTGGGGAGTCAGTCCCGATGAAAAAATTTTCACCCCCACAGATGAAAGAGGTTTCCTTTCCTACACCCCACACCCCACACCCCACACCCCACACCCCACACCCTACACCCTCTTTCAAGTCAGGAGAAGATACCCTGTCAGGTTACACTTCATCTTGAGGAGAAACGCTATATTTGATAAAATTTAACCAGTCTTGGATTTCCTGTCCTAACCAGAGACATTCATCCTCGCGGAGATTCTGACCGATAAGATAATAATTTTTAGCCGTCCGCAGACGAATCTGATAGTTACCTTCTGTACCGTTGCTATGGAGAAAAATACCCCATAAATCTTGAGTTTTAAAGGCAAATTTTTGGTAGATAAAATTGAAGACTTTATATTTAATTAAAACTTCTTGAGGGGTAAGAATTAATTGCATCTCACGCAAACAAATAAAACCAATCAGAGCTATAATAAAGGTAAGAATCGGGGAGATAAAGATACTGACAGTAAGGACAATCGCCAAAGACCAGAGGGTAGCTGCATCGGAAGGTAGCTTAATTTTTGGGGGTAAATTAATCTCTAAATTATCCCTATGTTTAGCGGTACGGATGGAACTGTGGGGAGGTTTTGGTAATTTCTTAGGATCGATTAAACTTGAGGCTTGGCGATAGTAGGGATGTTGGAGAAATTTCAGGGCTTCTCTGGCACTTTTAAACCGTTTTTCTACCGCCATATCGGTTATAGTTTCTAACCAATCGATTAAATCATCCTCAATTGTCACCAGTTGGCGAAATTGAATTTTAGAGTTGCGGTGGGGCAGTTCTATCGGGACAATTCCCGTCAATAAATGAATTAAAGTCATGCCCAAGGCATATAAATCAGAACTGGGAACCGCCCGGCCCCAAAATTGTTCTAGGGGTGCATAACCACTCGTTCCCACCACAGTAAAAGTAACTCCTGTTACTGCACCGCGGGACTGGACTGCCCCAAAATCTACTAAATAAACGTTATTTTCTGAGTTAATAATTAAATTACTAGGTTTAATATCTCGATGTAATACTGGGGGCGATAATTCGTGCAAATAAATGAGAATTTCGAGAACTTCTTGGGCAATAGTCCGAATTACCGTAGCGGTGAAACGTTGCCCCCTTTCTAAGCGATCGCTTAGAGATTCTCCCGGTATATAATCTTGTACAAGCACAAACCAAGGAATCCCGTCACCTTGATTTTTATCGAGGGAAAAATAATCGCGATAGCGGGGAATACGGGGATGATGGAGAGAAGCTAAGACGGCTGCCTCCCGTTCAAATAATTTTAATTCTTCCCACTCCATCTGGGGACTAAAAGCGAGGAGTTTAATAATTACCGATTCCTGGGATAATATATCGATAGCTAACCAAGTTTGACGACCGATAGCGGTATTGCCTAGGCGTTGTTGCAGTTGGTAACGTTCAGCTAAAAGAGAATCAGAAGTAAAGGTCATAGTGGCTTTTCCCTTATTTAGACCGGTTTTTTGTCAGGAAAACTGCTGTCTGGTACTAATTAATATCGATTTGTTTTTTGGCTGTCCAACAAAGGGCGATTCCTTTTTCTTTATAGGAAGATTCTCCCACAAAGATAGGATATAATGTAGATTCCCCACGATAGATAATTTCCTGACCATCAAATCCTAGAAAAATCGGTTGATTGGGTTGAATTGCCTGATAATCTCGTTGAAGAATCTCAGGATGTAACATGGCTTTAATTTCACCCTGTTCATCCCTAGGATAATCGATCGAGCCTAAACGTTGGTAAACTGTTAGGGATTCGCTGAAAGTATCGAGACGGGCAGCCAGATAATTTTCCTGTTCGATATAGTCTAGGATTTGATAGATGAGTGTTTCGGTTTGACGAAAAAGATAGGGACAGATGACACCATGGTTAATTGGACCGATTTCGAGGGTAAAAGCTAGGGGACAAATTCCTTTCAGAAAATGATTTTCTTCCTCGCTGACGGGATGATAAATTAAGCGTACATCAGGATTAATTTTAGTCAGATAGGTAAAGAGTTTTAATAGCCAAGGATGGGGGTTAGAATAAATAATCGCCAGCATCATGTTAGATGTGGTGCTGTGAATATCTATTAATAAATCGATGGATTTTTCTCGGATTTCTTTGACTATTTTTTTAGCTCGTTTTTGTTCGTATTGCTGACAATCGGGATTAACTAAATCTTTTTGGTTAAAACAACGATTTAAATCCGTATCGATATATCTAACCCGTTGCTTTAGGGCTAAGGGATTAGCGATGAGACTGTAGGATTGAAAACTGCTGCGAGCAATAAGATTAGGTGAGTTTTGCAGATATTCAACCAAATAAGCGGGAGTTAGTTCATTGCCATGCACACCTGCAATTAAAGCCAGATTTTTAATAGTAGTTTTCTGCTCGATCATTTTTTATAAGTTTTGAGAAGTTGTAATTATTTATCTAGGGCAACATTGCCCTAGATAAATAACAATTATAAGTCTTAAAAAAGGGGAGTCAGGAGGGGCAGGTTGGGTGCGTCTCACATTTGCAGAAATACCAACAATCAGCAATTATCAGTGACTCTTAAATTGGTACAAAAATATGAACAATCGCCTGTAAGCATCTCACAGTTAAGCTAATGCGCTCCGGGGTTTGGGGGCGGCGCCACGACCCCAACGGGGGGTTTGGGGGGTAGAACCCCCCAAAAGCTTGGATTGATTGATAAAATCGGAAGTAATACCCAATTTTAGCAGAGAGTTTCCCTTTAAAAATCCCAGCTTAGTAGATTTACAAAAATGAGATGCACCAAGCAGGTTTACCAACCCACCCCTATAACTGATTTAGAAAAACCAACCGTAGGAATGAAGGCCTTTACCTAAAAGATTCACCCCTAAATAACATACCCAAACCACAACAAAACCACTGGCCGCTAGAATAGCCGGTTTTCTTCCCTGCCATCCCCGGGTGATGCGGGCATGGAGATAAGCGGCAAACACTAACCAAGTGATTAGCGCCCAAGTTTCTTTCGGATCCCAACTCCAATAGGAACCCCAAGCTTCATTGGCCCAAACCGCTCCGGCGATGATACCGATAGTAAGAAGGGGAAAACCGAGACCAATGACCCGATAACTGATATTATCGAGGGTTTCCGCCAAGCTAAGACGTTGGGGCGAAAGAGTCGCCATCGCTGTTAGGGTGGGAGTTAAAAGGGCGGTTGTGCCACTGTTAGCCGTTTCTAGGAAAATTGGCGCAGAAAGAGTGGTAGATAACTTATTTTGCAGACGATAGGCCCCCGTACCCACGGAACTGCCTTTTAACTCGATATTTTGGCCTCTAGTGACGATCAGAAAAGCGATCGCCATCAGGGAACCCACCATCAAAGCAGCATAACTTAACATCATGACGCTAACGTGCATCATCAACCAATTCGATTTTAAAGCTGGAACCAAGGGCGCCGAAGTTTGCATTTCCCCTGGTAAGGACAAAGTGGCAAAAGCAGTAATCCCCATGGCTACAGGAGTCGTCACCACCCCCACCAGGCGACTGCGGCTAGTGTACTCAGCAATTAAATGAACGGCAGTTACACCCCAAGCGAGAAAGAATAAAGATTCGTAAAGATTGCTGATGGGGAAATAACCCGCTTCTAACCAACGCGCTCCCAATAAAGCGGCGATACAGAGGTTAGCGATGGCCACTCCCGTGCTGCCCAGACCAGACAACAAAGGTATGCTAGGAAAGGCTGCCCCGGCCCAATAAACCAGCATGGTTAAAAACAGGACTAAAAAAGAAGTGTTATCGAGAAAGTTCTCTAAGCTAACTAAATTCATGGGATTTCTCTCGTTTGTCGCTCGCTCGCTACCAAGTATTCCATCCTCTATCCTATCCCATCGGTAAGGCGATCGAGATAGGGAATTGTTAGTATGAACTTTGTATTTTCACTCTCACCTGCCCTAAAAATTATGGCTAATCAAGAAGATAATAAATTTTCCTGGTCGCGTTTGCCGCGGTTAGGCAAAATCCTGATCATTTGTTCTGGTGTTGCCGCTTTAGGCTATTTTCTTATCCCTCGTCCCTCAGAATTGTCAAATATTCCCCTCGAACCCTACAGCGAATTTATCAATAAAGTGGAACGGGGCGACATCAGTATGGTCAGAATTGGCAATCAAGTCATCTATTATCAATTAAAAAATCCTTTAGAATCCCTGGCTATTCCGGGTAATCCCCCCGTTAATCCCCCAGAATCAAGTAATCCCTTTCACGGTGATTCTAGTTCTCTGGCGGGCAAACCGAGCAGTAATCTAGCCCCCGGACGAGTTTTTGCGACGATTCCAGTCTATAACCCCCAATTACCCCAACTATTACAGCAAAAAGGCGTAATCTTCGAGGCGATTCCCGTAGCCGAAAACAGTTGGATCACCACTCTCCTCGCTTGGGTGGTTCCCCCCTTAATTTTAGTCGCCGCCATGCAGTTTCTGTTCTATCGCAACGATGACACCCGTAAATCGCTGCTTTTTAATAAAAATCTCGCTAAAGTTTACGGAGACGGCGAAAAATATCCGATTACCTTCAGTGATGTGGCCGGGGCCGAGGAAGCAAAAACCGAGTTAAAGGAAATCGTCGAATTTCTCAAGGATGCCGAGCGCTTTAATAAAATCGGGGCGCGTATTCCTAAAGGTGTTCTCTTAGTCGGACCGCCGGGGACGGGGAAAACTCTCTTAGCAAAAGCAGTCGCGGGAGAAGCGGGAGTGACTTTTTTTAGCATTTCGGCCTCGGAATTTGTGGAATTATTTGTCGGAACAGGGGCAGCCCGGGTGCGGGATCTGTTTGCCCAAGCGAAGAAAAATGCCCCTAGCATCATTTTTATTGATGAATTGGACGCGATCGGTAAATCGAGAAGTTCGGGATCGGGAACTAGCGGCAGCAATGATGAGCGCGAGCAGACTTTAAACCAACTTTTGACAGAAATGGACGGTTTTAGCCCCAAAGAAGCCGTTGTCATCGTTTTAGCCGCCACCAATCGCCCAGAGACTCTTGATGCCGCTTTATTGCGTCCGGGGCGCTTTGATCGTCAAGTTTTGGTGGATCGTCCCGATTTAGCGGGAAGATTGGCAATTTTGGAAATATACGCCCAAAGAGTCCAGATGGGTGAAGATGTTAACCTCAAAGCGATCGCTACCCAAACCCCCGGTTTTGCCGGTGCCGATTTAGCCAACCTCGTCAATGAGGCTGCTCTCTTGGCTGCCCGTAATAATCGGGAAAAAGTCAGTCAAATTGATTTTAAAGAGGCGATAGAAAGAGTTATCGCTGGCTTAGAAAAGAAAAGTCGGGTTTTATCGGAAAAAGAAAAGAAAATCGTCGCTTATCACGAAGTTGGCCATGCTTTAGTCGGCGCTGTCATGCCGGGAGGTGGTCGCGTCGAGAAAATTTCCATCGTTCCCCGGGGTTTATCCGCTTTGGGTTATACCCTGAAAATTCCCACGGAAGACCGTTTTTTGATGACAGAAACCGAATTTAAAGAACAAATTACTATGTTATTGGGCGGTCGGGCAGCCGAAGAATTAATCTTTGGCAGTGTCACTAATGGCGCTTCTGATGATTTACAAAGGGCGACGGATATTGCGGAAAGAATGGTGACAATTTATGGTATGAGTAAATCCCTGGGTCCCCTAGCCTACGATAAAACGGGACAGGCTAATTTTTTAGGTAATAATCAGGGTAGTCCCCGGCGTTCGATCGGGGAAAATACGGCCAAAGCGATCGATGAAGAAGTCAAACAAATTATCGACGCTAGTTACCAAAAAGCCCTAGCAATTCTCAGTCACAACCGCAATTTATTAGAGTCGATTACCGCTAATCTTTTGACCACGGAAGTAATCGAGGGAGAAGAATTGCAAGAGTTATTAAACCAAGCGCAAATGGTCTGATCAATCCTCATAAATAGGGTTTGCTGAAAAAGTTTTTCGTGGGGACAGGGTGTGGGGTGTGGGGTGTGGGGTGTGGGGAAGTGGGGAAGTGGGGAAGTGGGGAGAACAAAGCTGCCTTTTGCCTTTTGCCTTTTGCCTTTTGCCTTTTGCCTTTTGCCTTTTGCCTTTTGCCTTTTGCCTTTTGCCTTTTGCCTCTCCTCCTAACTAGGGTCTGCTGAATAAATAGTCGAGAATAACTAACTTAAGGAGAGGGGAGGCTCAAAGCATTAGAAAATTGATATTTCCCTGCTTTGATGGTTAATTTGCCCTCTTTCCATCCCAAAGAAACGGGAGAGTTATCTCGACTTAAACTGTTATAAAGGGCGAAATTTTTTGACCAATCGTGCTTTTGACCGTTACGAATTAACATCGGCAGTAGATTGATTTGATTATAGGTAAATTGTAAACTCTGCCCTTGACTGCCTTTAAATAAGAGGCTACCCTGGTTAATTTGAGTTAAATTTACTTGACTTTTTTGCTTAAATATGCTCTTAAAATTCTCATAACTGCCCTGGGTTGCCGCTTCCCCCACTTCCAGGACAAAACCCGCATAATTGTTACCTGTGGGTAAAGCTTGGTAGGTATTATCATCGGGATAAGGAGAATTGGGAATCTCGATTATTTCAGGATAAGAAAGATTTATTAATCTCAGGGCTAACCAAGTTTTTTCTAACTGAATAAACCAGATATTATCATCTTTTTCTACCTTAGCGGTTTTCGGTAATTGCCAGAAAAAATCTTGGTCTGTTGGTCGTAACCAGATTAAAAGATTACGATATTGTCCGATTTCATCCCCGGGATTTTTGCCCGGTTTTACGCCATTTTTGCCAGTGTTAGCCACAAAAAAATCCACACCTTTTTGTTGATTAAAGGCCATTAATTTAAACGGGGCCACATCGCCATCGGGGAAAGTTCCCGCCAGACTGCCCATTTGATAACTAGCCCCGATAAATTGAGTTTCCCAATAACCCGGACTCTGATTATTGCCCGGTTTCCAGTTTTCATACAGGGGTTTACTGGCGAGAATTTCTACCGGTTTATTAAAGTTTTTTCGGGCCAATTCCATCACTGCCAAAGGAGGACGATAACGACTGGTAATCAAATAAAGAGAGTCCAATTCCGGGCGATTATTGGGGACAGGAGTATCACCAAAGTATAACCAAAAAGTGCGGGATGCACTCGATCGCATTACCCCATTACTACCACCATAATCGCGTTTTACAGGTCCACCCCAACCACCGCGATAATATTTAACACTAGCGGCCATAGATAACCAATCTAAGGCCATTTTTGCCCATTGTTTAACTTCCGTATCTTGAGCGAAATCGTAGAGATTGAGATAGGGAGCAAAGGTATGACCGTGATAAACTTCTGAATCCCATTCTCCCATACCGATGTTATATAAAGCTGAAACGTAACGCTTAATTTTATTTTTATAAATTTGACGAGTTGCTTCATTTCCTGTTTCTTCGGCCATCAGATAAACCGATGTTTCGCGCATCGCCCGCAGGTTATCAGTATTGCGACCATCTACCCATAAACCCCGTCTTGTTATACTCCAATCATTACCCGTTCCTTGACCGGTACCGTGGATAGGATGGGGCCGTTGTAAAGGGTCGGTTTCTGTCCAAATTTTCGCCGCATTATACATTCTCTGACGATAAACTGGATCGAGATACTTTCCGAGAAGAAAATACTTTCTAATTTGTCCTTTCAGGGTAAAAGAAAAATAATAATCTATATAATCAGTGTGGGCCTGTTCTCGTGTTTGTGGGTCATCCTGCTGCAGGAAATCTAGGGCTTTTTGCCGGTTTCCTGCCAAGAAATCAAACATGGCCATAGGATAGGATCTTTTCTCGTTTTCTCCCCACAAATTGCCATAATTTTCCCGATTAGCAAAATGGTTAATAACTTGCTTTGCCCTTTGTTGAAATTCTGCTTCTAATTCTGGTGTCCAATCGTTAAGATATTGGGTTTTAACTTCGGCAACAGGGAAGGAAGCGATCGAGTTTTGAGAAACAGAATAGAGGGAATTAAAGCCAATAGTAAATAGGGCAATTATTCCCGCTAAAATTAGATATTTAATTCTAGATCCAATCGTCATCTTCGGCAAATTCATCCATGTTTCCTTGATTTTCTGGGGACTGAGGTTGATTCTCTTTATCTAATTGTAAAGGAACTGGTTCAGGAGGGATAATTTCTGGTAATAATTCTTCGGGTTTTTGACCATCTACCTCCACCACAATTATTTCTGTGACGGGAAACCAAAGAATCCGTCCTTGCTCGTCACAAACCGTCACCGATCGAGATTTATCTGGAGTCTCGGTTGCGAAGAAATCTCCTAACATTTTGGTGGGTAAAATATTTTTACTTTCACCCCCACTAACTCCTAGGAATATATATTCGTTACCCGTGGTCAAATGTTGAACAATAATCGCCATAGTTAAAAGATTTTAGTCAATGAAATGTACTGATTGATAGTTGACTCTTGAATGATAGCTTTCAGCCCTAAGCTTTCCCCTGATAAATGATAACTGATAACTGCTTACTGGTTACTGCTTAACTTGACTGCCGTGACTGCGGGGATCGGTTTGACTAGCACCCACAAGGATATTAAAATCAGAAGTCTCTCCCGTAGTGGTGGCATAGGGTAGGGTAGAATTAGCTAAAAGTGCTTCTAAATTAGCAGTTAAAATTGATTTTGGTTGTTCTCCGATCGCTTGGGCAACCGGTTGTCCTTGATTATTTAAAAAGACAAAATGGGGAATACCATCCACACGATAACGGAGAATTTCTGGCAACCATTTATTATTATCAACGTTGAGCATGACAAAATTAATGGCATTACCGTATTGTTTTTTAATTTCGGCAATTTCAGGGGCCATCGCCTGACAACTGGTACACCAATTAGCATAAAATTCTGTCAGGGTGGGTTTACCATTGCTGACGGCAAGATCAAAAGGTGTCGCTTTTTCCGCTTGCGCTTCCAAAGATAGGGAACTAGCGGTGGTTTGAAAGCCGAAGAAAATCGCTACACTAAGGATAACTGCCGTTACTGCCAGCAGCAGATTTCTGGTTTTGTTGGTGGGTGTGGTGGCTGTCATGGATAGTCTCTCAAAAATTATTCCTATCCTATCCTAATGAAAAAACGCGTTACTCTCACTTTTCCCAAAAAAGCCGTCCATATGCCCGTTACCTATCGACTGGCAAAGGATTTTAACGTCGCCGCTAATATTATCCGCGCCCAAGTTGCCCCCAATCAAGTGGGAACATTAGTATTAGAATTATCGGGAGATATCGATGAGCTAGAAGCGGCGATCGAATGGTTACAATTACAAAATATTGGCGTTTCCCAAGTTAGTCGCGAAATCGTCATTGATGAAGAAAAATGCGTCGATTGTGGCTTATGTACGGGGGTTTGTCCTACGGAAGCTTTAACCCTTGATCCCGAAAGTTTTCGTCTTAAGTTTTTGCGTTCCCGTTGTGTGGTTTGTGAACAATGTATCCCCACTTGTCCCGTGGTGGCAATTTCCACAAACTTGTAAAGTAGAAATTATTAAATTAATTTTTTTACCCATTTAAATAATAGCCATCTCTGGCGATTTTAAGCCTTCATTTGTTGCCAAGGCGGTTAATCGTCACAAATATCCGGCTCCTTTTCTGCCTAAAGACCCTTTCTCCGATACCATAGTTAAAAAGAGCGCCTTGACTCTGGCCACATCCGTGGGGATTACATACCATTAATCATGGTTTTTTTGCAAAAAAATACAAAAAACTTGACATGACTTCTGCCGTTCCTCGCCTTTCCTATCCTGATAGTCCGATTGCTGATCTTCGCAGCCTCTATAACTTTATCCTCAACCCGCAACTGTTAGCCGCAGAAAAGGGAAATCCGTCGATCATCAGTTTTTGTCAAAAAATTTCCCCCCTTGATCTCCTAGAAATTCTCTCTCGGATTGCTTCTAGCTATCCCACCCATTGTTATTGGGAAAATCTCGAACGAGAAACCGCTTTTCTCGGCTACGGCATCGCCTTTGCTGCCACTTTCCACGGCAAACAACGTTTTTTAAAAGCTCAAAAATTTATTGAAAACTGTCAACAAAGAATTATTAAAATTGATAACTATAGCGAGATTACTCCCCGCATCTTTTGCAGTTTCACTTTTTTCGACTCGGAAACAGCCACCCCCTTTCCCTCAGCTACCCTAACCCTGCCTAAGTTTCAAATTATCAAAAAACAGTCGGAATATTTTTTCCTTACCAATCTCTTAATCACCGGCGAAAAAGAAATAGAAAAATCCCTCGAAGAAACTATTAATAACCTCAAAATTATCCAAAATAACTCGAGCAATTGCCGACAAAATCCCCGTCAGGATCCCTGTAGTTATTATATTCATCCTACCTATAATTTTCAAGCGGCTGTTGCCGATGCCCTCCAATCTATCCATGCTCAAAAATTTAGCAAAATTGTCCTCGCTCACGCTCTTGACGTGATTTCTCCCCGTCCTTTTCATCTGGTAAACTGTCTCGATAATTTGCGTCAGCGTCATCCCGATTGCTACACTTTTTCCCTCGGCAATGGACGGGGAGATCATTTTATCGGCGCTAGTCCCGAACGCTTGTTAACTGTCCATCAGGGGCAATTAATCACCGATGCTTTAGCGGGATCCGCCCCCCGGGGAGAAAATGCGATCGAAGATGCTCTTTTAGCCAATAAACTCCTCGCTAGTGAAAAAGAACAACGGGAACATCGGGCTGTTAGTGACTTTATTAACCAAAAACTGCGACAAATTGGCTTAAATCCGCAAAATTCTCCCTCTAGATTGTTAAAACTCTCCAATATTCAACATCTCTGGACTCCTATCCATGCCAAACTCAAACCCTCCATCCATCCCCTCGAAATTGTTGCCCAACTACACCCCACTCCTGCTGTTGCTGGGGTTCCCACCGAGATCGCTTTAGCACAAATTCGTCATTATGAAACCTTTGATCGCTCTCTTTATGCCGCTCCTTTGGGTTGGATTGATTGTCAAAATAATAGTGAGTTTATTGTTGGTATTCGTTCGGCATTAATTAAAGGCGATCGAGCGCGATTATACGCCGGTGCGGGTATTGTTGCTGGTTCCGATCCGGAAAAAGAACTAGCAGAAATTCAGCTGAAATTTCAAGCTCTTTTAAAAGCTTTAACTTAAACTATAGCTTTTTACCGAACCAATAACTTAAATAAGTCTAATTTACCCTTAAAAGGCGGATATTTTAAAGCGGGATTGAACCAAAGAGGTGTTTTCATAATCGCTTTTTGGTGACTAAAATTCTCAAAGGAAAAACGACCATGATAGCTACCAATCCCGCTATTTCCCCGACCACCAAAGGGTAAACTAGGATTAGTAAAATGAAAACTATTGTTGTTAATACAACCTCCGCCAAACTGGACTGATTCTAACCATTTCTTTTCGGTATTTGCCTCGGTAGTAAACAGATAAAAAGCTAGAGGGTTAGGGTTTTTAGCAATAATTGCTAAAGCTTCCTCAAAAGTGCTAAAGGCAATGATCGGTAAAATTGGTCCGAATATTTCCCCTTGCATAATAGGAGCATCGAGGGAAACATTAGTTAATAAAGTTGGTTGAATATATAAATTTTCTCGATCGGTTTTGCCGCCAAAAACAATCTCACCATCCTCGAGAAAGTCAATCAGACGATCAAATTGTTTCTCATTAATTATCTTACCATAATCAGCACTTAATCTGGCATCTTCACCGAAAAAATTAACAATAGTATTAGCTAATTCTCTGATCAAATTCTCCTGCTGGGATTGGTGTACTAAAACATAATCAGCTGCGATACACATTTGACCACAATTAGAGAATTTTGTCACGGCAATGCGACGGGTTGCCACGGAAATATTAGCATCAGCTTCGATAACACAGGGACTTTTTCCCCCTAATTCTAGAGTAACAGGAATTAACTTTGCTGCCGCTAGTTGATAAATAATTTTTCCTACCCTGGTACTGCCAGTAAAAAATATATGATCAAAGGTGAAACTGTCTAACATATTCGGAATTACTTCCGCACCATCTCCGGGTACAATTAACACATATTCTTCGGGGAATATTTCTTCAATTATTTTAACTACTAATTTTTCCGTCGCTGAGGCAAATTCACTCGGTTTTAATACCGCACAGTTACCGGCAGCAATAGCACCAACTAAAGGCACTAATAACAATTGGAGGGGATAATTCCAAGCACCAATAATTAACACCACTCCCAAAGGTTCCCGAATAATTTGACTGGTGGAAGGAAAATTTAAGAGATTAGTTTTAACAGTTTTGGGTTGCATCCATGAGCGCAAATTTTTTAAAGCGTTATTAATTTCCACCAAAAGGAACCCATTTTCAGTAATCCAACAATCTTCGGGACTTTTCTTTAAATCCCTATATAAAGCTTGATATATCTCTGCTTCATATTTAATGATTGCCTGTTTTAACTTCTCTAACTGCTGACGACGGAATTGATAAGAACGAGTGGCACCACTAACAAAATACTGACGCAATTTGGCTAATTTTTCTGAGTTTGACAGCATCGAAATAATTCCTAACTTAATGATGATAATTTTACGGCATCCACTGGGGACGAATTCCCGCTAGAGGTAATTCAATTAAATCAGATTTACTTGCTTTCACTCCATCTTGTAGGGGAGGAATTAATAACCATAAACGACCACCGATAATTGTTTCTCCTGAGTCAGTAGTCAAGGGATTAGTAGGATTACTATCATAACTGGTGCGAAGCTGATCAAAAATAATTGCTAAACTATCGGGAGATAAACTAATGTGAATATCACGATAATCAGCTAATTCCAGTAGGGGAGTCACTTGACCAGTCTTCACATCTATTTTAGCAAAATAGGGTTTTTCTTTGTACTCTTGACTGTTAGTAACTAACTCGGTTAACAAACAATATAAATCACTACCAGTGGCATTAAATTGACAATCTATAATCGAACCTTGTAGATTGAGTAAGCGTTTTTGTAATCCTTGATTATTGACATAAAAAAGCGATCGAATATAACGCATTTTGGCATTATCAGTATTAAAATTCACCATTGCCGCAGCCGTACCATCAGCAGAAAAATTCAAAATTCGCCCAAACTTTGGTAAAAAATCTAGGGGTTTTGTTTCGGTTTTTAAAGGCAAAAGGGCGATTCCTTCCCCTTGAGTAACAGCCAAAGTTTTACTATCAGGAGCAATCAAAAATTCTCCACCTTGGATGTTTAATTGTTGGGGTTTTTCCCCCGATTTAACTGCCCATAAATCGAAGTTAATCGGATTGCGGCGCTCAATTCTCTGCACGACAATAGTTTTCCCATCTTTAGCTAAATCAAAATGATTATTTTGATAATCTTTATTGTCTAGCACTAACTCAATTTTTGGGTAAGATTTGCCAAAATCAACTTGGTAAAGCTGCAGTTCACGAATTCCCTGTATCCCCTGATTTTTCGCCACGGCCGAAAAGAGGATTTTTTTACCATCAGGGTAAAATTCCAAAGCCATAACGGTCAAATTTGCGGGGGTTAAGAGGGTTTTCTTCTCCTCGGTCAGGTTATAAAAAATTAATCTTCCCTGTTCTTCCCCATTAGTGCCAATATAGGCAAAAGCACGATCCCGACTTTTAAATTCTCTTTCAAAGATTGCTAGGGTTTGTCCTAATCGATTACCGCTGCGAAATTGTTCTCGCGCACCTTCAATTTGCAGATGATATTTTTCTCCGTAGGGAATGGGGGAAGTGAGGGTATAAGCTAATCGTCTTCCGGCCCAACTAAACTTCCCCGGCAGCGGAGGATCGATAACTAGATTTTTTTCTACACTAGCATGATCCATGGGGCGATCAAAAGTGATAATAAATGCTTGATCTTCCGCTCCAATTTCTCGATTTTCCCAGCTAAATTCCTTGACCCTTGGGCCGGTTTGTAAAAGACATTGATTACCACAGCTATTACCCAACCAAATTAAGCCACCAATTACTAAGGTTAGCGATACAATTAATGTTATCGCTAATTTATCAATCGGTTGTAGTTGTAAGGTCTTGATCATTATAGTAGATGGTTAGTAACAACAACTGCTCACTGATAACTGATAAGTAGGGAGGCACAATTATTTGTAGGATGGGTTAACGGTAGCGTAACATGATCGGGCGTTGGGTTTCATGCTTCAACCCAACCTACGTTCATCTTATATTTAATTCCACTAAGGTTAGGGATACAATTAATGTTATCGCTAATTTATCGATCGGTTGTAGTTGTAAGGTTTTGAGCATTATAGTAGATAGTTAGGAACAACCACTGATAACTGTTAACTGATAACTGTTAATATCCGTAGGGATCAGCAGGAGTGGGTATAGGTTTCACGGATTTGGCCTTAATTACTAATTGTCTTCTGGTGGTTGATTTTCCTACCTCTACGGGTAAAGATTCCGTGGTCATTTCTCCGGTGATTTCTAACCAAGTATCATTGGGATATTGACCGCGACTTCCTGATAGTTTCACTGGTAAACCGACGGGATAAGCATCCACGGCACAACAGGTAAGAATAAAGCGACTAATTAATAAATAATTATCGGGTAGTTGGGGCAATTGCACCACAAAACCTGTGACTTTTACCGGTTGTCCTGTGTAAGCATCAGGTTCAGGATAAGCATTCAAAGTTCTTACCCATTCAATTAAACTTTTTTCCTCCGGTTTAACGGTAGTACCAAAGGATTGAGTTTGCACGCGAGTTAGGGGTAAAGATTCACTAATTCCCCTCTGTAATGCGATTTGACTACTGAGGGGCTGCGGGGTGATAAATAGGCCTAAAAGGGCAGTTATTACTAATAAACCTGAGCCAAAATGTTGAGGAAGAATGGTAATATGCGATCGATTATCATTACTATCTAAATTAATCTTTTTTTGCCACTGTTTTAATAATGTCCAAAGCTTGACTAATCCTAGGGCAAATAAAGCAATACTGGTGATGAGAACAAGAAAAAAATAATTAGGATGGATCAGTAAATTTAATTGTCCAGTTATCCAGTATTTAAATAGTAACGAACCCCAACCGATTAGGGCAATAATATCGATAAATTGGGGGGCGATTATTTTTAGACGTGATGAATTCATGGGAAAAACTATCTAGGGACTGACCTAAAATAAATAACTATGAGCCAAGGTGAGTAAAAAAGTCATTTGCGCTGCTAAAGCAAAGAGATAAATTAACATTCTCGGTTTAAAAATAGACAACATTAAACCAATCCCTTTCAGGTCAATCATTGGACCAAACACTAGAAAAGCCAGCAGGGAACTACTGGTAAAACTAGAGGCAAAGGAGAGGGCAAAAAAAGAATCAACTGTGGAACAAATCGAAACAATGACCGCTAACAGCATCATGGCCAAGATCGAAGTAATCGGATCCTGACCCAAATTAAGAACAAATTCCCGGGGAACAAACACCTGTAAACCGGCCGCTATAGCACTTCCTAAGATTAACACTCCTCCTAATTCCCGTAATTCCATCACCACGTTTTCCAGAAAAGTTAACCAGCGCCTTTTCATCGGGATAGCTTGCACTGCTGGTAGGACAGCAGTGGCGGCAAAACTTTCGTCTAAGCGCAAAGTTTGCCCAGAATTACCGATCAGAAAAGAACCGGATTGTAGTAGTAGTGGGATAGATTCTTTTTCCGGTATTTGCGGTTGCCAATTGAGACTTTTTGCCAAAGAGGTTTGTAGGAGCGGTCGGGGATCTTTTTGGATACTAAAGATAATACCGATAACCGTAGCGATGAACAAAGAAAAGATAACTCGATAGAAAACAATTTCCGGTTGATCGCGAAAAGCTACCCAAGTGGACCAGATAACAATCGGGTTAATTGTCGGCGCTGCTAACAGAAAACTAACCGCTACTGCATTCGGCATTCCTTGCACAAGTAAACGTCGCGCCACCGGCACATTGCCACACTCGCAGACGGGAAACAAAAAACCGATACATCCCCCCACAAATGCTCCTAAAACAGCATTTCGAGGCATCAGGGCCACTAAGCGACGTTCATCGACAAATATCAAAAGAATACTAGAGAGAATCACCCCTAGCAGCAAAAAAGGCATAGCTTCCACCAACAGGCTCAGGAATAGGGTAAAGGCATTTTGTAGTTGACTCATCTATCCTCGCCTTGGCAATTAGAGGTTTAGGGATAAAGACTTAGGAACCCTAGAAAAAGGTTCATCAGTCCGCTCCCCGGCTTTTTAACATTTTTTTAATATATCCGATCGAGTGACTTCTTTATCGTCAGGAGACAGTATTCAGGAGACAGTCCCGATGAAAAAATTTTCACCACCAGAGATGAAAGAGGTTTCCTTCCCTACACCCCACACCCTACACCCCACACCCCACACCCCACACCCTACACCCCACACCCCACACCCCACACCTAGAGGACTCGATTAAGCTTACCGCTTTGATAACCTTCTAGATCGAGTGTGACATAGATAAAGCCTAATTTTTGCAGATCAGCGACTAATTCGCTTAAATTTGTCCGATTAATAAAGTCGGGAATTTCTGCTGCCGGTAATTCAATCCGTGCCGTATCGCCGCTCGATCGCACCCGTAATTGACGATAACCTAATTTTCGCAGATAAATCTCCGCCCGTCCGACTCTTTGCAATTTCTCCAGGCTAATTTCCTCCCCGTAGGGAAAACGGGAACTTAAACAGGGTTGCGCCGGTTTATCCCACCAAGGTAAATTTAAGTAACGAGATAGTTGACGAACTTCGCTTTTTGTGATAGCAATTTCCGCCAAAGGTGAACGAGCGCCGCGTTCCCTAGCGGCTTGGATCCCGGGACGATAATCCCTTAAATCATCAGCATTAACGCCATCAATGACGTAGGAATAACCACGAGCGAGAGCAAGGGGTTTAAGGGTGTCGTGTAGCTCACTTTTGCAGAAATAACAGCGATTAACGGGATTACTGGTGTAATTGGGGTTATTCATTTCCTCGGTTTCCACCAATTCATGCCGAATACCGATATAATCGGCTTGAGCGATCGCTTCTTGCAATTCTTCCGGCAGTAGGGAAGGGGAAACCGCCGTAATTGCCAATGCTTGACTCCCTAGCAGATCATAAGCCACTTTTGCCACTAGGGTACTATCCACGCCCCCAGAATAGGCAATCAGAGCCTTTTCACCGGTTTTTAAGAGGTTTTGTAATTGTCCGAGTTTATGAAGTAATTGACTGTCCATGGTGGTGATTTTGGCAACTGGTTTAGGGAGACCGTTTTTTATTATATGCCGTGCCGTAATTAATCAGGGCTACCCCTCGATTTATATTGCCATAATTTCGTCAATAATTGGGCTGTCTTTGGCAATTTTTACTAGAAAATAATCTCGCTATTCTAAGGATGGACGGTTAAAATGTGTCTTAGGTTATTGCTGATCCCATTATTTTAGTAAGTATTTAGTCATAAACTTCACTTCTATGACCTACTCTAATAATAATAATTATCCTACTCTCTCGATCAAATTCATAAATAACCCGATAATCTCCTACTCTTAATTTATAAAACCCTGACCATTCTCTCGTAAGAGGTAGGGGGGTTATCTGTTCAAAGTTGATGGCTAACCATTCAATTTTATTAAGAATCCTCAGTCTGATAAGATCGGTGATCAAATCTAAATCAGTTATCGACTCTGGTTCAAAAGTAACAGAATAGCTCATTTAAGGTTCTATCCCATATCTTTTATCCACCTCAGCTGCAGGAATAGTCGCTCTTCCTTGTAATCTTTTTTGTTGGATTTCTAATAACTTTTCTTTAAAAGATTCTTTAACTTGTTTTCCCTCATCCGGATCACCAAAGTATTCATCTAGAGTATCATCTACTGTATTACGGATTAAACTTTGTAACTCTTGGGGAGTCATGTCTTTTATCTGCATATTTTCTCTAATTAAAAAATAGAAACATACTCAAGAAACATTGTAACAAATTGCCGAGGAAACGTAAAGGACAGGGAATATAGAGTCCATTTGGTATCTTTCCCAAAATCATTACCCAGTATGGATTAGAGCGAATTAGCCAAAATACCTGTAATTCTTACCCGTGAAGCGTCACAAGAGAGATACCAAATAGGTTCCCTCTCTACATGACAACAACTCTCACAGACTATAAACATATTGCAATTGATCATCGGGGAGTACCAATAATTGCGGGTTCTACCCTGAAAGTGATTGATCTAGTTATGGCACAAATAGCTTACGGTTGGACTCCAGCAGAAATTCACATTAACCATCGTGATTTAAGCATGAGTCAAATTCACTCAGCATTAGCTTACTATTGGGAACATAGAGAAGAATTAGATCAAGCTATCCAAGCTGATTTAGAATTTGCCCAAAAAATGCGAGAAAAAGCTGGAGATTATCCCTTTGTTACCCGACTTAAAGCACAGGCAATAAAGTAGTGAATCTCAAACTTTATCAAGAGTGATTTTTACCCAAGATAGCGATTTTTTAATAGAAGCTAGTCGTCGTTAAACAGAAGGAATTGAATTTATAGGGATTGGGGACTGTATTAGAGATTTAGAATTAATTGCCAAACTGGGAAAAAGTGAAGAATTTATCAATATAAGACAATATTTACCCCTTTAATTTTTGTTGATGATAAAATTTAGCTTAATTCAAATGATCCCCAGATTAGGATAAAGCGATGATACCAAGATTTTGATCTCCCTCAAAAGATAAAATAGCTTCGTAGTTATCTCTTAACAATGATTCTATAGTTTTAGTAGAGCAATTTCCCAAACGAATCCAAATTACTTTAGGCGGAAAACCTTTAAGAATTAGTAATTCATTAAAATCAGAATCTTTAGTAACAATAATATAGTCTTGTATTTTAGCGATTTCCCAGACATAATAATCAGATTCTTGGTCTAATCCCAGCAAGTAAAGATGATTAGAATCGGGATAAATATCAACTAATAGACTAACTAAGCGAGGTGATAAATTGTGATCAAAAAGTAATTTCATTAGTTAACTAAAATGGTTTGACGCTCACGCTCTGCGGCATAACTCAAACAGGCTAAAATATCCGCCTTGGTTAAGTAAGGAAAATCTTCTAAAATTTCTTCATAAGTCATTCCCGAAGCCAGATAGGAGAGAACATCATAAACAGTAATTCTCATTCCTCTAATACAAGGTTTTCCGCTTCTTTTTCCCGGTTCTATGGTAATAATATCTTTGTATGACATAATGTTGATTAACTGGTGATCAAATCTAAAATTGATGATAGGATATCGGCGCAACCCCTGTAGTTGCCCCTCTTAAGGATAATTTATCCCCGACGACGAAGGGAAGCGGCACCCAACGCACCCACAGCGATTAAACTCACTATACCACTAGGTTCCGGGGTTGACACAGGACCGCCACCAGTAGGAGTGATATCCCCATTAAGAGCCACAAATCCACCCCCGGCAACATTAGCAGAGTTTTCACCATAGAAGAAGACTCCAGATGAATTAGCATTCAGTCCATAGAGACGGAACTGCACTGGTCCAGTTTGGGGTGCTAAACTGCCTAGGTCAAAGCTGTAGGTATTGGGGCTATTTGTTAAGTTAACTTGTGTGCCTAAATTACTGGTGAACCCATCAATACTAGAGCGCAAGACTAAATTTAGCGCAGTTTCATCCTGCCGCGCATTGAGTTGCAAGTCAGTAAAATCGACTTGAAAACCTGCACCCAGTTGTACGGCAAATTCGACGTATTGGCTGGGATTAACAGTGCCACCTGTATTCCATTCATTAGGAGAACCACCCAACGAGAAAAAAGAAGAACTATCCAGCCGCGTTATCCTGGCGGTATCTAAGCTAGTGCTGGCTATATTCGCACCTACAGTATCGGCTGCTTTGGGATAGGATGCCGTAGAAGCATTAAATGAGTTCCAACCAGCTACGATGGCCGCTTGAGCAGGAGCAACCCCAGCTAGTCCCATCAGAGTCAAGGGGGTTAAAATTGTCAGGAATTTTTTCATGGATTTGATGACAGTAATAAGACAAAATTATGGTCATATTTAACGCTAATTTTGCGCCAATATCCTACACCCGAAACTATCACAAGGGGGGGGGAAGTCAAGGGTTATTCAATCATTATTTATTATGATTATTATATTTAAGATAATTTTAGGTTATATAAATATTTTTGAATGGTTGTAAGGTTAGAGCTTGCAATGCAGATAAGCGAGGTTCTACCTCTACTTATTTCTTTGACCGAAATGATCACCTTCGCTCCTAGGTTCCCCCGCAATAAATTGACCTGGTGCATCTTACATTTGCAGGAATACCGACAATCAGCAATTATGCTAAATCCGTTGAGTATAGGCTACTTATAAAGGAGAGAACCTCATGCAAAAGGGGGAATAAATAATCAGTTTTTAATAACCAGATTTAGTATTAGCTTGTTGGCGAATTTTATCTTTAATATAGTCGGGAATAGGGCTAGGATTCATGCTTCTAATGGTGAAATTAATCCTCTTTTAACCGCTTCATTTAATCCTTGGGCCTTCTTTAACAAGTTTATTTGATAAATTTGCATCAATGACCAAAGTTCCCTATTTTCCAAGGTTGATAAATCCCTCTCTTGTTGTTGATTGAGCAACTCGCTTAATCTTTGATCCTGTTCTGATGCCATTTGTAATTGAGTTAATTTGATAATTTCTTCATCTGATAATGAATTTAGGGATGAGATTTTTTCGCCTTGATAATTGAGACTAATAGAAAAAGCGATCGCTTCTACTAATATATCATTAAGATCACGGTTAATTGAATGGGCTAAGGATTGAGCTAGATTAAAAATCTCATCAGGTAAAGTTAAAGTAATTGAAATAGCCATAAGCTTTTTTGATGCTGGTTTATAGAGATATTATAATTATAACTCAAATTTTTTGACGATTTCGAGGCAAGATTTGCCGATAACTTAACTCACAGCAAACCCAGTTAACTTACGAGTTTCCAGATCGTAAAAAGCTAAAACTATATCTTCTTTAGAAATACCCTCCCTTAATAATTCCGTAGCGATACCTTCCTCTGTCCAATCCTCCTCAATATAAATCTTCTCATTTTTAATCCTAATATGTACTTGAATATTCCTGATTTTTTTCTTGCCTTCCCAACCCATAAAAAGCCAAAAATACTGATCATGTATCTCGTCAAAAACAAGACAACTTTCTTGATCTAAATTAGCAGAACCAGAAACCCATTCATGTTCATGATATTCTGTTAATACCTTTTTAATAGCATTGTGATATTTTTTTAGTCTATCCATTGTAAAATTTTCTCCTTTTCCATCTCAACAACCAGCAAAAGTAATTGATTTATTTTCACAATATCCTGAATTGATTCTCGTTGGAAAAAATTTTCATAAATGCTGTCTTTAATGGCTAGATAAATTTAATATTCTGGTTCGGTAAGACTGATTAAATTTCGATATAAAATATATTGTCCTAAAGCTATTTCAAAATCTCTCATAGGTGAGGGACTTAAAAAGCTTTTGATTTCTACAACAATTTTACGTCCATTTCTTTCAGCAGCCAAAGGTTTTTCTGCTGCTAAATCAGCAAAAATTCAACATCTTTATATTTAATTTTATAAGGGTGCTGATCCCCCCTGCCCCCCTTGATAAGGGGGGTGCTGATCCCCCCTGCCCCCCTTGATAAGGGGGGTGTTGATCGCTGGGTGGATCTGAATTAACACCCACTTACTTAGGGGAGGATTGTTGATTACTTCCCTCTAGTTTTTTCCGCCCAAACTTTGCTGGGTAATCCCCAGACATAGATGAAACCTTCGGCAGCTTTATGATCAAATTGATCCTCGGCTCCGTAGGTAGCTAAATCGGAAGAATAGATAGAATTGACCGACTGACGACCGACCACTTTAGCGTTACCTTTAAACAGTTTCACTCGCACCGATCCCGTTACCTGTTCTTGGGTTTTGATGATAAAAGCATCGATCGCTTCCTTTAAGGGACTGTACCACAATCCTTTATAAATTAACTGTCCGTAGGTATCTTCAATTCCCCGTTTATATTGGGTAACATCTCCAGTTAAAGTCAAACTTTCTAAGTCCCGGTGAGCATCAATTAAAACTAATAAAGCCGGGGCCTCGTAAATTTCTCGGGATTTAATTCCCACTACCCGGTTTTCGATCATATCTAACCGACCAACACCGTGTTTACCCACTAGGTCATTTAATTGACTAATTAGCGTGACAGGAGCGAGATTTTCTCCGTTTAAACTGACAGGAATCCCCTGATTAAAACCAATATCGACGTATTCCGGCTCGTTGGGAGTATCGGCGATCGCTTTGGTCATTAAATAGATTTCTTCCGGGGGTTCCGTCATCGGATCTTCCAAGGGACCTGCTTCAATACTGCGCCCCAACAGGTTACGATCGATACTAAAAGGCGAGGATTTTTTCACGGGAGACTCGATCCCGAATTTTTCCCCGTAGGCGATGGTTTCTTCCCGACTCATGCCCCATTCCCTGGCGGGAGCGAGAACTTTTAAACTAGGATTGAGGGCCATAATGCCCACATCAAAACGCACTTGATCGTTACCTTTGCCGGTGCAACCGTGAGCGACGGCATCGGCCCCGTATTTCTCGGCGGCCTCTACTAATAATTTAGCGATTAAAGGACGAGCCAGGGCGGTAGAAAGGGGATAACGATTTTCGTAGAGAGCATTAGCTTGAATTGAGGGAAAAGCGTATTCTTTGACGAATTCTTCTTGGGCATTGACGACTAAGGATTCGATCGCTCCGCAGCGCAGAGCCTTTTCTTGAATTGGTCCTAATTCGTCTCCCTGCCCCAAATCGGCGGCTAGGGTAATCACTTCTTCTACTCCCCATTCCTGTTTGAGATAGGGAATACAGACGGAAGTATCGACTCCTCCGGAATAAGCTAAAACCACTCTCTTGGCGCGTCCCATAATTTTTTCACCTAAAAACGACTAATTGATTACTCTTTTAAGTTTATTATATATCTTGGGGATTGGATGCTTCTTTTTTAATGCTTTTTTGTTTAGTTTTTGATGAAGAAAAGGCATAGGAAGTCATACTAAATCCGTTAGGTATATGCTACATATCAGGACAGGCAAAAGGCAAGAGGCAAGAGGGAAAAGGGAGAATACATAATCAGTTTTTAATAACTGGATTTAGTATCACGAGCAAAGCGCAAAAACTAAACGGGCAACCAGCCGCTATTTACGTTTACTGGCAGGACGACGGGAGGATTTTTTCGGTGCGGTATTTTGGGGATTATCGTTAGTTTTATCTTTAAATATTGGAATAGTAAAATGAAACTGACTGCCGTGATTTTTGCCCCGGGATTCTGCCCAAATTTCGCCGCCCCAACCATTAACGATCTGACGACAGATAGCCAGTCCTAACCCGGTTCCCCCAGCACTGCGTCGCAGGGCTCCTTCCTCTTGGTAAAAGCGATCAAAAACCTGTTCTAAACGATTGGGTTCGATCCCGCGTCCAGTGTCAGAAATGGTTACTTCTAGAGTTTTTGGCTTTCCCGAAGCGACTTCGATCGAGACATTTCCCTCCCGTCCGGTAAACTTACAGGCATTATCGAGCAGTTTGGAGAGTAATTCCACTAACCACTCGCCATCGGCTAAAACAAAGGGCAGATTAGGGGGGACAAGATTAATAATTTTGGGGTTGTCGGTGTCGAGATTGCGGGAGTGAACGTGACTGATCGCTAATTCCACACATTCCGATAAAGATAAAGCTTCGGGATTCCAATTAACCCGGCCACTTTCTAACCTGGAAAGAGTTAAAAAATCTTGGATTAATTTACGCATTCGTTCCGCATCTTTCAGGGCAGTATCAAGCATAATTTGACGCATTTCCGCCGGCATATCCGGTTCCGAGGCCAAACTTTCTAGACAGACTTGAATGGTGGAGAGGGGGGTGCGTAATTCGTGGCCGGTTATGGCGACTAAATTAGAACGAGTGCGATCGAGGGCGGCTAATTGTTCATTTAAATCCTGTAAATTAGCGTAGGCTTCTGCTTGAATGAGGGCGACTCCGATTTGAGTGGCCACCGCATCCACAAGGGCGACATCCTCGCTTTTCCAAGTGGTGGTATAGGGTCCACAGTGATGCAGTTCCAACATTCCCAAGAGACGACTTTGGTAAAAAATCGGTACTAACAACCAAGAATAGATGGAACATTCCCGCACCAGTTGTTGAATGGAATCGCCGGGGAGACGAGGATCGTGAATAGCATCTTCGATTTTCAGGGATTCTCTCAATTCCAGCACTTCCTGAAAAAGAGGATTATTTTTCAGCGGCCATTTTTGTCCTTTGATGGAAGTAATGCCAGAGTTTAAAAATTCGTGTTCGATGGTGGCGTTAATGTCGGCTTCCTTACAACGATAGACCACGCAGCGACAGACTCCCAATCCCTCCCCCAATTTCTGCACTGCCACCTGGAGGATATCTTCCGGATCGAGGGAACGACGGATCGCCGCTGTCACCGAGTTGATCAGTCTTTCCTTGTGTTCTTTCGATGCCAGGGAACGATTGGCTTTCAGCAGTTTATACTGTCCCGCTTGCAAATAAGTGACCAATCGCTGGACAAAGGGATCCGGTTCCTCTTGATGATCCCTGTCCGTCAGTTCACAGATCAGGTATTCTTCTTGGGCGCTCCTAATTTTGTCCGCCAGTTCGGGACGATAATCGAGAATATGATTTAAGAGAATTTGGGCCGCCTGTTGACTCACATGGCGATCGCTCGTCCAAATCCCCTCAAAACGGCGATTATTATCCATAACCGCCCCATTTTCCCCTTCTGCTGTCAGATGGGTTCGTTCCCGACAGATTAAACAACTAGCATAATGGCGACTGATAACCACTAGATGCCATTCTTGGGCTAAACTGTCGTCCGGCTGAAAAGCGATTGTCTCGTAAACGTCGGAACTATGCTTAAAATCGGTTTCTGGGGCCGACAAAACATAAACTTGCCCGCTTTTGTGGGCAATGCGTCGATAGCGATGGGCCTCTTGACGATAAAAGCGCTCACGCTGAAAACTGGCAATCACTAATGGTTGATCGTCTTCCGCTAAAACCTGATCCTCCATGGCGTGGGATAGCGCGGTCAGGGATGCTTTAAAGTACATCTGCGTTCGCCAATGGCGCGGCTTTGCCGTTCGCCATTGGGGGAGTAACTGCAACAGTTCTGTTAAAACAGAAGTTGATCTGCTCATCGATAATCTGTCTCGAGTCGGGTGTGACTAGCAAGCGCAATAGAGGGAACTAGCAATTTCTCCCTTGACCCTATCCTACAGGCTCAAGGGGACAAGAGGTGAGATCGTGACGTCAAGAAATTTAAACCGAGTGATGCCAAAAGTGAGGGAAATTATTCTAGTTAACTAGATGTAGGCGACTTTCATTGCCCAAAGAATCAGAGCAATAATACTACCGATAACGATAATGGACGATATCGCCACTACTGCCGGTTTATCGGCTCCCTCGAATTTCATGATGCCACGATTTAAGTCTGACATTGCTCTTAACTCCTTTTCATGAGATGGATGTGGAAAGTATGAGACACTTTAGGATCATAAATTAGCAAACTCTCATCTATCCGTGTTATTAGAAATTGGTATCATTCGGCTGTCTTTAATCATTCTAGGCGTTATTTTCACTCTTGGCCTTCTCCTTGAGGCTATTTTAAGAATTGTCTTCGGGTTCGGTAATCCGCTTATTTACAAAGCCGATGCCGAAATTGGCTATCTTTTGGCTCCTAATCAACAAACGCGCCGATTTTCCAATTTTATCGCCGTTAATCAGTATTCGATGCGCAGCGATCCGATTACACCCCAACGGCCCCCAGAGACGACGAGAATCATGTTAATCGGTGATTCGATCGCTAATGGCTCCTGGTGGACGGATCAAAAAGAGACCATTGCTGCTTTAATCACCAAAAATTTAGGACAATATCCGGCGGGTTCAGTGCAAGTTCTCAATGCTTCCGCTAATTCTTGGGGACCGCGCAATCAATCGGCCTATCTGCGACGTTTCGGCACCTTTGAATCCCAGGTGATCGTATTATTAATGAACACTGATGATCTGTTCGCTTTAGCTCCTAGTTCGGCGGTGGTGGGACGAGAAATTAATTATCCCGCTCGCCGGCCAGCTTTAGCTTTAATCGAATTATACGACAGATATTTTAAGCGTTATCCTCCCTTGCCACCGGTGCAAGAAGGTGGCGATCGAGTGGGCAATAATTTAACCGCTCTTGCCCAAATTAAAGCCCTTACTCAGGCTAATCAAGCCCGTTTAATTATCGCTATTACACCCCTTATTCGCGAAGCTCAAAAACAGGGGCGAGATTATGAATTAAAAGCCCGTCAAAGACTAGCGGATTTCACCAGCAACCAGCAGATTTTTTATCTAGATTTTCTGCCCATTTTTCAAGCCCATCCTAATCCTGATTCCCTCTATCGCGATAATATTCACCTCAGTCGAGACGGTAACGAGTTAATCAGTCAAAAACTGACCGAGGCAATCAAAAAGGTCTTTTAATTAGGGGTTGCTGAATCAGTTATCAGTTATCAGTTATCAGTTATCAGATGTGAGTTTTCAGTTCGCATTTTTATCAATTATCAGTTCACTGTTTACTGTTCACTGATTACTGTTTACTGTTCACTGAAAATACACCCCACTTCCCTAACAACCATACCAAAGCTTTTCTATCTGTTTTGCTAGGGCCAATAACTCAGATCGATCGCTTGTATCCCTTAAGAGGGTGACATGGCCTAATTTTCGACCGGGACGGGATTTTTTACCGTACCAAAAAACGTGAGCGTCTGGGATTGCCGCTAAAATTGCTCTTTTTTCGCCATAATCGCCGTCACTATTCTCAAAACCCAATAGATTAACCATAACTGCCCCGGCAGATTTTAAATCCGTGGCTCCGAGGGGCAAATTAGCCACTGCTTGCAGTTGTAGGGCAAATTGGGAGGTAAGACAGGCAGAAAGGCTGTAATGACCCGAATTATGGGTACGGGGAGCGATTTCATTAATCAATACCTCTCCCTGGGGAGTGACAAATAACTCTATCCCGAAAACACCCACCGCCGACAAACCACTTAACAGATGATGGGCGATAGGTTCGGTTTGAGCTTGTAATGATTGGTTAAGAGCGGCGGGAGCGATTACCCAGTGACAGACTTGCTCCTCTTGATGTGTTTCCACCACGGGATAGGTGACGATTTCCCCGGTTAATCCCCTAGCGGCAACGATGGCTAATTCTCGCTCGTAGGGAATATAAGCTTCTAACATCAAGTCAAGACGCTCTAATTGCGGCTTTTTGGCGTTTAATTCTTCAGGAGTGCGGATAATAAAGGTTCCTTGACCATCATAACCGTGTCGTCGCGCTTTCAGCACTAGCGGAAAAGGATAATTTTCTAATTGAGATAAATTATCTATCGCCCAAAAATCAGGCACAGGCAACCCTAGAGAGCGTAAATAATATCTTTGCTCGTATTTATCCAATAGGGGGCGCAGATTTGCCAAACTAGGATAGAATTTCACTCCTGTGGCCGCTAATTCTTCTAGGGCATCTAAATCAACAAACTCATTTTCAAACGTGATCAGATCACAATGTTGAGCTAGTTTTTTTGTGCCTTCCACGTCGGCTATTTCCGCAAGAACAACCCCGTCAGCTAAAGCAACGGCGGGATCGTCGGGGTGTGGTGTTTGTACAATCAGAGAAATGCCTAATTTCTTGGCTTCCTGTGCCATCATCCATGCTAATTGTCCACCACCAATAACACCAACCCTTGTTTGCATCATTGATCACATCCTAAAGATTCCGGGGTAGAGACGCCGGTTTTTGAGTTGACACCCTCGGCTCTTTCACAGAGATTTTTGATTTGTTGAGCGTCAAGCACTGCAAAACTAAAATCAGCACCGTTGATGTTTACTCCCTCGAAAATGGTACGCAGCATGATCGCTTCGGCAAAAATAGCATCGCTTAAATCGGAATTTTTAAAGGTACTCAGATAGGCTAACCCATTGGTTAAGTCCGCTCCATGAAAGTTGCCTTCGATGATAGAGGCTCCGTTAAACACTGCCCCGCGCAAATCGGCAGAGCTGAAGTTAGAATCTTGCAGATTAACGTTAGTAAATTGGGCAGATTGCAAATTTTGTCCCGAAAAATCCTTTCCTGTCAGATTCTGGTTTTCATAACTGGCATTGGCTCCTGTGACAGCAGCAGAACTGGCTGCTAAGGCATTGACAGGATATAGGATAAATAGTAGGGCAAAAAAAGCGATCGCTAATCGAAAGATAGTCTTCATTGGCGGAAAATTCCATCAGTGGGCATTCTTGATTTTATAGCAGTAAGTCATCGGCCGTCAGCTTTCCACCGGCCGCCAGAAATTGCTGGTACACAAACCTTTATAATAGCTGTCTGAGCTTATACTGCCGTGTAATTTGGTCTAAACAAAAATATTTAAGCTACAGTCCCTCAGCTTTCAGTTAAATAAGGTAAAAGACAAAAGTTAGTTAATTTTCTCTCTCCTGACTTCTATTTCTAAGGACAATTTCTGATTTATACAAGAGGTTTGATGGATACACCGCAACTTTTATTCAATGGTTTAGCCGTCGGTAGTATTATTGCTCTGGCTGCTGTCGGCTTAACCCTTACCTGTGGCATTTTACGTCTGTCTAATTTTGCCCACGGCGATTTTATGACTTTAGGTGCTTACATAACTTGGCTGGTAAATGCACAAGGGATTAATCTCTGGTTAGCCATGCCGGTGGGGGCAGCGGTGACAGCTATTGCCATGCTCATTGCCGAGAGATTATTATGGAAACCTATGCGCGATCAACGGGCTGATTCTACCACTTTAATTATTATTTCGATCGGTTTGGCTTTATTTCTTCGCAATGGTATTTTAATGATCTGGGGCGGCAGTAATCAACGCTACGATCTCCCTGTGATGACCGCTACAGAAATTTTTGGTATTAAAGTAGCTTTTGATCGCTTGTTAGTCATTGGTTTGGCAATTATAGTTATTATTGCCCTCCATTTGTTATTGCAAAAAACTAAGATCGGTAAGGCGATGCGCGCCGTAGCTGACAGCACCGATTTAGCTAGAGTAACCGGAATTAACGTCGAATGGGTTGTCTTCTGGACATGGATAATTACGGGAGTTTTAACTGCTTTGGCCGGAGGAATGTTCGGGTTAATTACTGGGGGAGTACGTCCCAATATGGGCTGGTTTTTAATCTTACCAATGTTTGCCGCCGTGATTTTAGGTGGTATTGGTAATCCCTATGGAGCGATTGCTGGGGCTTTAATTATTGGTGTTGCTCAAGAAATTAGTGTTCCCTTAATTGGTTCTGATTATAAATTAGCCGTGGCTTTATTAATTATGATCTTGCTGTTATTATTCCGTCCCCAAGGTTTATTTAAAGGCACGGTTTAACAGTTATCAGTTATCAGATGTAAGTTATCAGATGTAAGTTATCAGATGTAAGTTATTTATTTATTTATCTTCATCTTGATCCCTGATTACTAATTACTGTTTACTGATTACTGATTACTGAAAAGCCCAATTTTTAATCCTGAATATATTCTTCCCCAGTGATTAAAGCGTATTCAGCGCGGGTAAATTCTCGACCTAAATAAGCAGCATGATCGAACATAGTAATAGGACAAGGTTGGGTTTCTTCGATCACTTTGACGGCTAATTCTTTGGCAGTCCTAGCGGTGTAAATAGACTCAGGATTGCGATCAAGTTTTTGCCTAACACCGATAACTTTTCCCGTTTCTGGATCGACGGCTAAACCTTTTTCGTTGATAATATTGCTATAATGTTTGGCACAGATTAACCCAGCTTCTCGGTCTAGATAAATAATAAAATATCCTGCGGGATCGAGAGCGATCGGGCGTTTAGAAAGTTGATGATCAATAGCTGTGATTTGGGATTTTAATTCGCTCATTCTCTTGACAAAATCACTTAAATATGTAGGTAAAAGCAAGAACAAATTATATCATACTAAATCCGTTGAGTAACGCACAGAAAACGGGTTTCTCGGAGAAACCCGTTTTCTGCTCATGCACTCATGCAAAAGGCAACCCCCCAACCCCCCCGACATCGGGGGGGTTGGGGGGAATAAATAATCAGTCTTTGATAACCGGATTTAGTATCACATACCCTCAACCTTAGCCTAGAAAATTTCGTAGATGTACAGCATTTTTCTAGCTCTCGATAAGTTCTCATTTTTAATTTTCTTAAGATAAATTTGATTGGGTGCACCTCATTTTTGTCAATCTACTAAGTTGGCGATTTTTCAAGGGAAACTCTCGGCTAAAATTGGGCGTTATTTCCGATTTTATCACTCAATCCAAAGCTTTAGTGGGTTCTACCCCCCAAACCCCAGAGTGCCTTAGGTTAACTGTGAGATGCTTACACGCAATTGTTCATATTTTTGTACCAATTTAAGAGCCACCGATAATTGCTGATTGTCAGTATTTCTGCACCGGTGCGATGAAATCTAAGCGGCGATCGCCTCATCAACAATCTCTAAGTAGTGCCTCACCTCAAATCTAGAGAACTAACGCTTTCTTAATACCATAATTCCGAGATTAGGTCATAATAACCAGCTTGTTGGGGTGGGTAAATACCCGCTTCGATTTTTTCGATAATACTAGGCCAAGCTTGCCTAAAAGCAGCAGAGCGCTCGTTGGGGTGCAAAGTCCAACCCTTGGGATTGGTGAGAGTGGCGCGATAGTAGTTGCTTTGTTCTAGGGAGCGAGAAACCATAATTTCCCAAGAATCAAGTTTTCCTTTCCCGGTCAAAATATTGCCCCAAGCTTTTAAACCATCGGGTAGATAATCGAGAAAGGCATTTTTATAAGAGCGCCAGAGGGGGGTCATCGGTAAAAGGCGATCATAGCGACGACAATTAAGTAAATAGGCACGACTACCAAAAAATTTAAATTGATAGAATCCGTCGGGATTTTTCGTGCAAGGATGGGGAGAATCAATCGTACCATCAGGCCGGGGGGGACCGGACAAAGGACGCACAAACATCATTTCTGGATGGGTTTCCATTAACTCGATCCCTTCGCGGATCCAACTGTAATCCGGTTCTTGGTAGAGCATCATGTCACTGTCATAATGGACCATATAATCGCTGCGACATGCCTCGATTTTGAAGATCGAGCCGAAAATCGGATAACCTTTGTAGTTATGGGTGGAACGGAGGGGACTGCCGAAATGCTTTTGATAGATACGCTGACGATAGCCCGGATCGTAGTTAAAATCCACTAGGCGATCGATTATGCCATCTTCAACTAATTTTTCACCACAGGCTCTTAATTCCTCCATTGTACCCAGTCCGGGGCGATTAACCTTTTCCCCGCTTAAGGGGGCCGTGTCAATGGCGAGTACCTTTTCCTGGAAGGGAAACTGACTCATTTTGACTAGATGGGGAATAGTGTTCATCATAAACCAGACATCGGTTCGCGCCGTAAAAAACCAGAGCGAACAGCTTGGCAATCCCATTTTGTATAAACCTCACTTTTGTTTGGGTCTTAAATGGGATACATTATAGGGGAATCTTAGCGACAAGTTGACACAATTCTTTATTAACCTATGACTATAGCCCTCGATCGCCTACCCCAATCTTGGCAGGGTTTAACCCATCGTTTAACTTATAAGTATTTTCAGGTACGCATTGACACACCCAAAGACCCCTATAAAATCCTCTTTCGTCCCCAACCCTATCAGGTTTTATTTATCCTTAGCCATATGCGATCGGGTTCGTCTTTATTGACCCATATCCTCAATTCTAATCCTGAAATTATCGGTTTTGGCGAAACTCATCTGGTTTATGAGAGTGAACAGGATTTTAAAACTTTAATGTTTCAACTCTACTGGCGTTTGAAAGATTTAAACATGAATCATAAATATATTTTAGATAAAGTTCTTCACGATCAGAAGTTTTTAGATCATAGTTTTTTGCAATCTGATGCGGTTAAGACCATATTTTTACTACGAGAACCGCAGCGCACTTTAGCTAGTATTTTAGATATTAAACCCCACCAAAATGAGCAGCACGCCCTGGGTTATTATACTGGCCGTTTAGCCACCTTAGAAAGTTATGCTCGCTTAATTAACAGCAAAGAAAAGAGTTTATTTATCACCCACGATCAGGTATTAAACCAAAGTCAATTGGTCTTTAATACTTTACAAACTCATCTCGATACTAAAACGGGATTTTCTGAAGAATATCGAGTTTTAAAAACCACTGGCAGCCGTGGTATAGGAGATTCTTCCGAGAATATCAAAGCGGGTAAAATTATTAAACAAGCCAGAAAATTAGATATAGAAATTTCCGACGCTGTTTTAACCCAAGCCCAAAAAGCCTACGATCAATGCTACGAAACCCTCAGCCATTATTGTCATTGTATCTAAGCTGAATTGGGGATTAGTAATAGCTTTGATTCTCTCCTCCGAGTGCTAAGAAAATCCCCCTAACTCAACTCTAAGTTGAGCTTTTAGCTAGTCCGATTAGCCTTCAATATTAGCAATTGTAAAGCCCATCTGACACTCGTAGAGATTGGGCTGTTGGCTGCCCCCTTTGCCCAAGGAGTGACCACAGCCTAGTTTACCCTCTCGCCACCGGGGTTGCCCCTGCTGGTTGGCTAAAAGACAGCCCTGACAGACAGAACCCGGATCGAGAATGTGTTCGTCGGTTAAAATCACTAACATGACGTTCACCCCCATGGATCTCCGATCATTTTTGTCTCTATTGTAAGGGGTTTTTTCTGAGATGTAGTGACGCGCTATACAGTCCTTCCCCTTTCCTAGCCGTCACTTAACCTGACGGTATATATTAAGAAAAGCAACAAATACTTTACAGATAAACAAAAGTATGCAGCAAATTCTAGGATTAGAGACACAAGCAAAAATCTGGCATTGGCGGGGATTCAAAATCACCTATCAAAGTGCGGGGGAGACAGGTCCCGCAATCGTGCTTGTGCATGGATTTGGGGCATCTTGGGGACATTGGCGGAAAAATATCCCGGTTTTAGGCGAAAAATGTCGCTGTTTTGCCCTAGATTTAATTGGTTTTGGCGGTTCCGACAAACCCGAACCAAAAAACCAGATCGATTACACTTTCGAGACTTGGGGGGCGCAAATTGCCGATTTTTGTCGGGAAGTGGTGGGTGGTCCTGCTTTTTTGGCGGGTAATTCTATCGGTTGTGTGGCTATTATGCAGGCTGCCGTCGATCATCCCGATTTTGTGCTTGGGGTGGCGGCGATCAATTGTTCCCTCAGACTACTGCACGAAAGAAAACGGGGGAAATTACCCTGGTATCGTCGTTTAGGCGCAGATATTGCCCAAATAATTCTCAAAAATAAAGCTATTGGGGCTTTTTTCTTCCAACAGATTGCGAAACCCCAGACAGTGCGTAAAATTCTCCTGCAAGCTTATCGGCGCTCGGAAGCGGTAACGGAGGAATTAGTAGAAATAATCTTAAAACCCGCCAGAGATCAGGGAGCGATCGAGGTTTTCCTCGCTTTTACCGGTTATTCTGGCGGACCACTGCCGGAAGACCTACTGCCGATTCTCCCCTGTCCGGCTATTCTGCTTTGGGGTAGCGAGGATCCCTGGGAACCATTGTCCTTGGGCCAAGAATTAGCACGATTCCCGACAGTAAAACAGTTTATCCCCTTAGCCGGTTTAGGCCACTGTCCCCAGGATGAAGCCCCAGAAATAGTTAATCCGATTTTATTAGACTTCCTGCAAGCTCCTATCTAAGTCCCTCTAGTAACCAGAAGGCTGGGCATTAATGGGTTGTTGGATGGAGAAACCTCGGTTAATACCTTGAGGAGGAACTTGATTGGGGTTGCCATTATTGTTAGGTGGCATTTCTTGATTGGGATAACCAGTGACGTTAGGTTGATTGCCGTAGACGGGGGCTTGATATACGGGGGGTTGATAATAGTTGGATTGGTTGCTAGAGCTAGGGACTGGGTTAGGGTTGGCATTATTCTGGGAGGGTAGGGGCGGAACATTTTGTTGATAAGGGGAATAATTTCCCTGGGGGTTGACTTGATTCGGGTTGCCCCCGGGGTTGAGATTAGGAGAATTATTCAAGTTAGCAGTCCGCGAGCGATTTTCGATTTCCCTTTGTAAAGGATAATTGCTATTGTTGCCACTAATCGGTTGCACTTGAATCGGTTGCAGACTTTTACTAGCCTTCGGTACTGGATTTGGCTTAGTCTGCGGCATTAACGGGGCGAATAAAGAGGGTTCCTGGTTGTTATTGGGACTAGGATTTAAAGGGTCAAAAGTACCCGTCGAGGAAGGTTTCCTCAGGGGAGCGGTATTATTATCGACAGAAATGGCCGGCAGTGGTACAGCAGCAGGGGGAAGAGCATCGGTAATCTGGTCAGCCCGGATTTCCCGTTCCTCCAAGGACATTCTTTGGGCATCTAATACCGAACCCAACCATTCAGGATTCTGTTGATATACCCAGAAAGCCATTAGAGCCAAGGAAAATATTCCTAACGGTAGCCAAAATAAAGGTCGGGCAAAGGGTTTTAATCCTGCCAAGAAATAGCGCATGGAAGAAGAATCTTTATAGCCACTCATACCGCTTCACTCTCTATAGGTTCTCCCCTATGCTATCAAATCAGTAAGCAGTTATCAGTTTTTTAGCCCTCAGGACCACACCCCACACCCCACACCCCACACCCCACACCCCACACCCCACACCCCACACCCCACACTGTTCACCGAATAGGTACTAATGCTATTTGGGAACAATTGTCAAACAATTGTAAAACTTCGTTATATTTAAGGAATATTTGAGAGACTAAGGAGCATCGGAGTTGTGGCTTTATACGCGGATTTGCATCGGCATTTAGGGGGATCGGTAGTACCGAGAATTCTCTGGCGCTACTTTCACAGACATGAGCGGGATTTAGCGGCCAAATTCCCAGAATACCCCGCTTTTGAGGAATTTTACACCCGCGAACGCAATAGTTTAGATGAGTATTTGGAATTACATACCCTCGTCGAAAGTGTTCAAACCGCCCAAACTTTGCCCTATTTTATCTATCGTCTGATTCGCGGTGCTTACATCTTCGAGAATCTGGCCTATTTAGAATTGCGCTATACTCCTTACTATCGCACCGACGAACATTTGAACCAAACAGAGCGAATCGAGCAAATGCGATCGATTGTCGAGATCGTCGGTCAGGCCTCGAAAATGAGCGAATATCCGATTATTACCAGTCAAATTCTCTGTATGCACTCGCGACTTCCCTACGAAGTCAACAAAGCGATCGTTGATCTGGCCCTAGAGATGAGAGAATACGTCTGTGCGATCGATATTGCCGGAGGTGATTCCCACTACCAGACTCGACTAGAGGAATTTGCTGGTTTATACGGTTATGCCCAAGAAGAGGGTTTAAATACCACCGGCCATCTTTACGAAACAAAGGACGGTTGTTATCCCCAATTACTGCCCTATCTGCAAAGAATCGGTCACGGTATTCAAATTCCCCTACGATATCCAGAATTGCTGCCGGAAGTTGCCCGTCGTCATCAATGTTTAGAAGTCTGTCCCACCACCTATTTAAAAACTGGCACCCTTGAGAGTTTATCTCAGTTAAAGATAGTCTTCGATCGCTGTTTTGAAGCGGGGGTTGATATTGCTATCTGTACCGATAATGCCGGTTTACACAATGTCCGGCTGCCCTTCGAGTACGAGAATTTACTCACCCTGGACGTGATCGATTTTAGACAATTACAAGCTTGTCAAGATGCGGCTTTTCGCCATGCTTTTGCCTGGCCCTATAGTCAAAAACCCGCCTCACTTTTAACTGGTTTGTTATCAGTGGATAATCCCAAATTACCGGTTTATCAGTAACAAAATTAACCTTAGTTCGGGTTAAGCAAATTCTTTACCGATCCCGAACTATAGCGTTTTTCGACTCTCCTGCATGGGGTTTGGGGAACTCTACTGAATCTTGACTAAACTCAACCCAAAGAGAGTATAGGTACACAGAGAACCAAGGCCGAACATCAGGGAACGAGCGATCGGTATATTAATGATATAAAAAAGGGAAAATAGAAGCCGGAGGATCACAAAAGCGATCGCACAGTTAGCGGCCAGGGATGAGGAGACTCCTGTAACGTAGGCCATGAGAGCGGCGGCACTATAGATCATAAAGGTTTCAAAACCATTTTGATGGGCCCAAGTTGCTCGTTTAGCGTAGTCTGGGAGTTGGTCGAACATGGCCCGGGGAGCGGAGGTATCGTAACCCACCTTAGCTCTAGCGTAAGCCACCAGCAGAAAAGGTAGATAGACAGAGATAGCGGCAGCCACGATCGAATAGAGAAGAATGGCACTGACGGAGAGATTCATTGCTGAATTTAGTCAAAATAAAATAGGGTAACTAGCTTGCGTTGATCTTCCGCTTCCGCGCAGGTTTGCAAAAGGGTTTGACTGTCGTGGAAAGCAAAACAGATTAACTGTTGACAACGATTGATAATCTCGCGATTACAGAGGCTGCTGGCTTCCCCTAGGGAGAGATGGTCATTTTCGGGACATTCCACCAGATGGATAACCTGCTGGAGTTGTTCTTGGGATTCCAGGGGCTGGCGATCGAGACTTTGGGGTAAGATCACGGTTAACAGATTAGGATCTGCCCGCATTGCCCCCTTAATGACGGCGGAATTGGTTCCCGTCGCCCCGGAGGTCATAATCCGATTGCCCGCCAGCACGAGGGCATAGGCCATCATTTCGATCAATTGCTGGTGTGTGATGGGAACGTGACGGGAACCCAATAAAGCGACGCGCTTAGAACCGGTCTGCTGAATGGCGGCTAGTTCTTGAGCTAGAGTGTCTAGGGTGTTAGTGGTATCTACAGATTGACTCAAAGACTTTTACTGCAAATTCGGACTGATTAACCGTCCGTTATTGTAGCATCGAATTGTCATGATCGGAAATTTGGCCCAAAAAACCCCAGCTACCGATCGAGGTGTCCTTTCTGTGGCAGTCTCCTTGAGCCGTCAGAAATTGTTATTGGTGCAGAAGTGCCTCTAGATTCTGCGGTAAGATAGGTGCATAGACGATATTTACCCCAGAGCCATGACCACTTCTCCTGTTCCCCAAGGGGACGATTTTAGCGATCGCCCAATCCGTCCCGTACAATATCGGGATTTGGAAGACATTGAAGCTTTAACCTTGGATGACTTCGATGAGGATATTGATCGTCGCGCCCAAAATTTCCGCACCCAGGTGCAACAGGTGCGGCCTTGGTTTGGGTTGTTTAAAATTCTCAGTTTTTTTCCCAATCCTCTCCAACACCGTTTTCATGTCTATGTGGCTGAGGCTATGGCCAATCGGGGAGAAGAAGGGAAAATTCGCGGGGCAATCCAAGTCAACCCTTTTAATAGTAGTCGCAGCACTTGGCGGGTGGAACAGGTGCGGGTGCGTCCAGGGGAGTCTTTAAGCGAACCCAAGGGCATCGGGGCGCAATTACTGCGTTATTGTCTAGAAACGGTTTGGGAAGCCCGCACCTGGGTGTTAGAGGTTAATATCAATCAAAAGGACAGTTTGGCGCTTTTTCGGCAACACGGTTTTCAGCCTTTGGCGGAATTAACCTATTGGTCTTTACCGCCGCAATTATTACAGGAATTGAGCAAACAAGAGGCAGATTTACCGAATTTACTACCTGTGAGCAATGCTGACGCTCAATTACTTTATCAGTTAGATTGTGTGTCTATGCCACCGTTATTGCGTCAGGTATTTGATCGCCATATCCAGGATTTTAAAATCAATTTAGTTGATAGTTTGCTCGGTCGCTGTCAAGGTTGGTGCGGCGGTCCGCAAATTAGTCGCGGTTACGTTTTTGAACCGCAACGAAAAGCGGCGATCGGTTATTTTGAATTAATCCTATCTAATCAGGATGAGCGACCCCATCAAGCGAAATTAATTGTCCATCCCGCCTACACTTGGCTCTATCCTAAGTTATTAATCCAGATGGCCCAGATCACGCGCAAATATGCGCCTCGCTCGCTAGAGTTGATATCTGCTGATTATCAGCACGAAAGACGGGAATATCTGGAACAATTGGGAGCAATCCGCAGTTCCCACACCCTGATGATGTCGCGCTCGGTATGGCACAAAATCCGCGAAACTAAGCCAGAAAATTCCGCCCTAGCAGAAATGCTGCAGGGTTTACAACCGGTGCCACGAACTCCCATCCCTAGTCGGATGTCTTGGTTAAAATGGCCCAATAATCCCCCCCTGGACTCCCTCGACAGTCCGGGAGAAATTCCCCCAGTTAAACCGCCCTCGGAACCCCCCGATCAGGGGCATCCAGTGTGATGGAAAGAGTCGCCGCCTTGGGCTTAGATATCGGCAAAAAACGGGTAGGAGTGGCAGGATGTGACGGTACAGGTTTAATCGCCACCGGTTTAACCACGATTATCCGTTCTTCTTTTGTTGCTGACATAGCACAGTTTGAGGCAATTGTCAAGGAAAGAAATATTAAGATTTTGGTGGCGGGACTGCCCTATACCATGGCGGGAGAGCTAGGATTTCAGGCTAAACAGGTACAAAAATACGCCCAGAAACTAGGGATAGCCTTAGATTTGCCCCTCGAATACATTGATGAGCGTTGCACGTCCCTAGAGGCAGAAGAATTCTTAAAAGCCAAAAAACAGTTTTCCTCTTGGGATAAGGGAGCGATCGATCGGGAAGCGGCGGCGATTATTTTACAACAATGGCTCGATCGCCGACGGCGAGTTAATAATTCAGGGGACGGGAGACAGGAGACAAATTAATAAATACTCTTGCCTCTTGCCTCTTGCCTTTCCTAACTGATAACTGATAACTGAATTTAAATAGACACTTCGCTTAATTCGCGAGTGAGATGATCAAAGGGTTCAGCGATCAAAGAGGTGTCGGCAATACCTGCCTCAGTAGCCATGGCTTGAATCATTTCGCTCATGATTTGGATACCGCGCACCGTCGGACCGATGGGAACACCGAGGGAATTATAGGTTTCCCGCAGTCCTTGCAGCACCCGCTCATCTAGAACATTAGTATCAGCAGCTACTAGGGCATAACTGGCATAGCGGAGATAGTAATCCATATCCCGCAGACAGGCAGAATAACGACGGGTGGTGTAGGCATTACCCCCGGCGCGGATCAATTCGGGAACTTCTTCAAATAGACGAATCGCCGCCCCACGCACGAGCGCCGCCGAATTAGCGTTAATTAGGGCGGCGGCAGCTAGACGGGCAGTTCCCGAGGCGAAATATTGTTTAAGATTATCGATCGCATCTCGATCGAGATAACGTCCGGTGACATCGTATTTTCTAATCAGGCTAGTTACCGCGTCTCGCATTATTAAGTTTCTCCCAACAGCAATAAAGGCATTTTTGAGTTTCGCTTTATTTATAATCTCACAGGGTTGAACTTCGGGGGACATCCCTAGTCTAACTCTCTTGCTTGTCTAACAATTTGTTGTTTTTTTGAGACATTTCTTTACATTTAAGGCATTGGCTGGACTTGCTCTGAGTCGCGGAATTATCCCTTATTTGACGAGGCGCTCAAAATAACGAGATTATCCCGATGAATGATGGTTTCTGCGGCCATATAACCTAATAAACTGGCAATACGCTCGGAATGTTGACCTTTAACTCGATCGATCTCCTCACTACTATAGTTAACAATTCCCCGGGCCAATTCCCAGCCTTCTTGATCGCACAATTGCACCGATTCCGAGGCGCTAAATTCCCCCTCCACTTTGGTGATCCCGGCCGCTAGGAGAGATTTTCCCCCCTGACAAATGGCTTGAATCGCCCCAGCATCGAGATAGATTTTACCCATGGGCAGTAGTCCGTAGGCGATCCAGCGTTTGCGGGCGTTATCGCTGCGTTTTTGGGCCTCAAAACGGGTTCCGATCGCCTCTCCTGCCATAATTTTTAAGATATTGCTGGGCTGTCTTCCCTTAGTAATCGCCATTTCTACCCCGGCACTGGTGGCAATCCGGGCCGCGGCCAATTTAGTCGCCATACCCCCAGTCCCCCACTGACTGCCACTACTACCGGCATCGATCGATAGTTGCGCTAATTCGGCGGGAGTAACTCGGGCAATGGCCGCCGCTTCGGGAAATAGCCGCGGATCGGCACTGTAGAGGCGATCCACATCGGTGAGGATAAATAACCAGTCAGCCTCGATTAAACTGGCTACAAGGGCTGATAAGGTGTCATTATCGCCGAATTTTAACTCATCGATCGCCACGGTGTCATTTTCGTTGACAATGGCAATCACCCCTAATTCAAACAAAGCCTGAAAGGTATTATAGGCGTTGACATAACAGGTGCGTTCCATCAATTCGGGACGGGTGAGCAAAATTTGGGCGATCGGTTGACCAAGACTGGTAAAGAGGTCATCATAGATCCGCATCAGACGACCTTGTCCGACGGCGGCGATCGCTTGTTTGAGGGCGATTTTTTTCGGTCTTTCCTGTATTCCCAGACGACGGCAGCCCACCCCGACGGCCCCGGAAGATACTAATACCACCCGATGACCGGCAGCGCGCAACCGGGTGAGGACTTCCACTAAAGCGGCGATCGTGGAGAGGGATAATTGGCCGGTTTCATTATCGGTCAAACTGGAAGTACCGATTTTGATCACTATGGTTTGGTTCATCGTCAAGGCGCTTTTTTTGGAGGTTTTGCTAGATAGCCAAAGCTTTGATGGCAACTTTAATTAAAGTATAAAAACGGGGTTCAGTCACGTTGACTTCTCTAGCTTGTTGCCGATTTTTGCCTAATAAACCAATTCTCTGCCCTTTCTGCACGACTAAAATATCGCCCTGTTCATTTTTGATGCGAATCTCGTTTAAATCACCCCAAAAACTACATTGATACACTTTGTCGGCGTGCATAAAAATTGCTTTTTTAATATTATCATTTTCTTGGGGTAATCGCACTCCCACTAATTCAATTTCTATAGTTGTATTGCCGTTCCAAGTATTTTCTTTTAGTTTATAAGCAATATCTAAATGCGTTGGTAAAGGACAATATTCGCCCCAACGCCAAGCTAATGCCTTAATTCTGGTATCATCGGTTTGAGCCAGCAATAATTTTAAATGATTTTTTCCGATAGTTTTCTGTTCCACTACCCGCACGTTAGGAGTCCAAAAAACGGGTAATTCATTGCCAATTCCCCAGGGTTGCAAACTATCAATTTGTTGAAAAAGTTCGAGAGTAATTTGTTTAAAGTCAATGATAGTATCAATTTTAATTAAAGGTTTTAATTGTTCTATTTGTAAAATTTTGTGAGAAAATTGACTTAATCTTTGTTTAAATGCTAGTAAATTAGCTGTGGGTAAACTAAAACCCCCCGCCATTTTATGACCACCAAATTTTCCTAGTAAATCTTGGCAAAATTGCAGGGCTTCAAAAACGTGAAATTCTTCAATTCCTCTGGCAGAACCGCGAATTTTACCCGTATCTTCTTCCTCGTAAGTACCTATAAAAACTGGCACTCCGTAGCGTTCCACTAGACGGGAGGCCACAATACCAATTACCCCATGATGCCAATCTTTTTCGACTAATACTAAAACTCGATCTTTTTGCCAAAGAATCGGTGTTTCTTCGACTAATTTAATCGCTTCTTCTTCTATTTTTTCGCACAATTCTTGACGGGTACGATTAATTTGTTCGCACTGCATCGCTCTTTCTAAGGCAATTCCCGCATCATCGGTGGTTAGTAATTCAATAACTATCTGGGGATCACCAATTCTGCCAATGGCATTAATTCTCGGTCCCAATTTAAAGCCAATATCATCCGGTTGTAATTGCTTTTGTTCCTCGCTAATTCCCGCTATTTGCATCAGGGATTGAATCCCGACTAATTGGGATTTGGGTAATTTTCTTAAACCCCGTTTTAACCAGCGACGATTTACCCCAATTAATGGGGCTAAATCTGCTATAGTACCTAGGGTAAATAATGCTAATAATGACTCGGTTAATCCCTGTAATTTACCCATTTTTTGGGCAGTTGTCACCGCTAAAATATAGGCGACTCCCACCCCCGCTAATCCCTGATAGGGAGAGTTCGGGGTTAATAATTTTGGGTTGAGAATAGCGGAGGCATTTGGTAAAATTGGCGGCAGATCGTGATGATCGGTGATAATAACTTTTAATCCTAATTCTATCGCTAGGGCGATCGGTTCGTGAGCGGAAATACCATTATCAACGGTGAGAATCAATCCGACTCCCGATTCGGCAAATTCTTTGACAATGCGCTGATTAATTCCGTATCCCTCTTTCATGCGACTGGGAATTGCATGATTCACCTCCGCACCGAGATGTCTTAAGGCTCTTAGCAGTAAAGATGTACTGGTCATGCCATCGGCATCGTAGTCCCCACAGATAGCAATTTTATCGCCAGAGGCGATCGCTTTTACTAATAAATTGACACTTTTTTCTAAGTCGGGAAATTCTCCCAGGGGAGAGGGTAAGCTATCCACTTCGGGATCAATATAAATTTTAGCTATTTCTGGGGTATCAATACCGCGATTAATTAAGATAGTTGCTAATAACGATGATAGTCCCATTTCTCGCGCTAACCCCTCGATTTTTTCGGGATTAGTCGCGGCAATATACCAGCGTTGGATGGGATATTTGTAGGTCATTTTTTCTCAAACAAAAAGCTAGGGTGCGTTACGCTGTGCTAACGCACCAAAAACAAGGTTAAAAGCGGATTTGGATTGCCCCCGCAGGAGGTTGAAAGGGGAGATTACTATTGTTAATTCTCAGGGGAGAAGCGGGAACTACCTGCACATTTGGGGTGGTGGGTTGACTTTCGTTGGTACTCAGTAAAGTCAATTGATTAATACTAGGATTAATCGCAAATTGTTGGGTGATAACTCCCGACGGACAACAGGAAGGATCCCGGGGGAGAAATCTTCTCATGTTGACGGTGATCAGGCCATCTTTAGCGCTAAGATTATCGACAATTACTCGATCGGCTAACAGGACAGTGTCGGTGTTAGTGGCAGTACCGTTATTATCAATCACTAGGGCTAAATAATGTAATTGCTGTTGATTTCTAGTAATCACTCTTAACACGACAATCCCATCATTCCTTTGATCATTATTATAGTCCCCCATCAAGGCTTCTTGACTGACTTGCACTCCTAAAATCTGTCCCTCATTGGATTGAAAAATACCATCGCTGACAATTACGGAACCTCGGTTAGGAATGTTATAGACGGTATTTCTTAAATTATCGACGCTCAGGGGTGTAGATTGGGCAAGTAAGGGGAGAGAATTATTGAATAGTAAACTGATACCCAGGAGGATAGATTGAGGTAAAACTGCTAATTTAATCATGGTTGTAATGGATTGGGTATATTTTCTTGAGTATCGAATAACCGCACGTTATTAATGGTACAAACCATCCCCTGTTGTTCTGCTAATTTATCTCGCCATTGGCTTAATTGTTGTTGACCATTACTACCATTTAACCAGTAAACTGTCAAGAGGCCGAGGGTTTGTTCTGGTTCGCAGGAAAAACCGAGAGTTTGATCGGGTATATCGGTATTTCCTTCACCACATTGCCAACCTTGTTTTTCAATTAATTCTTTCCAACCTTTCTCTTCTTTGGCAGCCACAGCAATGCGTTGATCTCCTCGGTTACAAAGCCAATTTTTCTGCTGGGTGGGATCATTGGGTAGATCACCAAGATTGGGGGAATTTTGCTTAATTGGGGGAAGCGAGGGAACTTGAGCATGAACGGAAAAAATCGGTAGTATTAAGAAAGTACCGATGAGCATTTTTAACAGTTTCATCCTTTAAAATTGCCATATTTAGGGATTTATGCCTTTAGAATATCACGTTTTTGAGGTATGGATAAAATACTCTCTTAAGATATGTTTAAATCTTTAATTATGGTTTCGATCGCATCAAAGGAAAATTCTCCGGCTAACTGTTGTAAACCTTGGGCAAGGGTAGCATAATCGGGGGGAATTTCTGCGGTTAGGGCGATAATTTTTTCATCATCACATTCTCGCGCTGCTTGTTGCAATTGTCTAATCCAGACGGGACTGATTAATTTTAATAGGGATTGCAGGGAATCGAGGAAAACTGGCGAATAATTGGGTTGATTTGGCTCATTGTCGGCATAAATATATTTTAATCCCAAATATTCGCCCATTTTTTGCCAAATAACTTCCTCTCGGAAAGGTTTACGCACGAAATCATCACAACCGGCGGCAATAACTAAAGCGCGATCCTCTTCAAAAGCACTGGCAGTTAGGGCAATTATCACCGTTTTTCCGCGATTATCAGCCTCTAACTGCCGAATTTCCCTGGTTGCTTCGTAACCGTCTTTCACTGGCATTCTCATGTCCATCCAGATAAGATGAGGTTGCCATGCTTGCCAAATTGCGATCGCTTCTTGACCATTAGCGGCCTCTTGCACGGATAATCCTAGGGTAGTCAGGAGTTTCAGCAACAGCAAACGGCTTTCCGGTCGATCATCGACGACTAATATGCGATATTTAGGCTGATTTTCGGCTAAAGCGATAACTTTTGCCCTATTGGTTTCGGTTTTAATCTCATTTTCCCCCACCAAACCCACCTGAATATCAAAACTAAAAATACTTCCTTGACCCAGAATACTACTAACTCCGATCGCACCTCCCATCAACTCAACAAATTTTTTACTGATGGGTAAACCCAATCCTGTCCCCTGTTGGGATTTTCGTCCCGTTTCCGTTTGGTTAAAGGGTTGAAATAGCTTATAAATCTCCTCTGGAGCGATTCCTGCGCCTGTATCTTCAATTTCCCAGACCAATCGCTGATAATCTTCTCTTTTCTCCCCTACTTTTACCCGGAGAGTTACCCCTCCCGACTCAGTAAACTTCAATCCGTTACCCAAGAGATTGATTAACACCTGTCGCAATTTACTTTCATCAGTACATATATATTGAGGCAGATCAGAGCTGCGATCAAAAATTAAACTTAAAGCTTTTGCTTGCGCTTGGGGACGGAGCATTTCGGCAATATTATCTAAAAGAGCGTATAAATCGAAATTACTAGGGTTAAAAACCGTTCTTCCCGCTTCTATCTTCGACATCTCCAGAATGTCGTTGATTAACTCTAGTAAATGTTCCCCGCTACGATTGACAATTTCCAAATATTGCCGATATTCACTGCTGATGCTGCTATCCCGGGATATTAAGCGAGTAAAACCCAAGATAGCATTAAGAGGAGTGCGTAATTCGTGGCTCATGTTAGCTAGAAACTCACTTTTAGCTTTATTTGCCTTAACTGCCGCTTCCTTAGCTTCTTTTAATTCTTTTTCCGCGTCATATCTACTTTTTGCGATCGCAATTAATTCTCCCAGCAACCGCACAAAGGTGACATCTTCCTTTGTCCATTGCTTTTCTGCACTTGCATCCAATCCCAGATAACCCACCGTTACCCCATAACTATCCCACATGGGAACGATTAAGAGACAGGGAGTAGAACTATGAGCGAGAATAGTTCTTTCAGGGATAGCAGTAGCGGGTAAATCGTCTAAAGAGTTCAGTTTAACTGGAATACCGTTTAATAATTGTTCCGAAAACCAGGGAAAAGCTTCCGTCGAGAGATTTTGTGATTCTTCCCGAATCGGGATAACTTGCGGATAGTCGGGGTGACAGTATTCATAAACCATACTCCACTGCTGACGACAGGTGGAATATTGAATAATGTAACAGCGCGCACTCTGGGTAAATTGACAGAGCAGTTCTAGGGTATGATCGATCGCCAAGTGGATATCTTGAGAAATCAGTAATCTTGTCACCCGCGAGAGCAAATTATCGCGATGTGCCTGCATTTCTAGGGCTTTTTCCCGTTTTTTAGACTCTAGTTCCTCAAAATCACTCATAATCAGTTATCAGTTAAAAAAGTTTGGGTGTTGGGGTTGTAGGGTTTTAGGGTATTAGTTGATTTTCCCCATCACCCCATTTCCCCACTTCCCCGTCTCCCGTCTCCCGACTCAAAAAACAGGAAACTTTTCCCCTATTATGTTCTATAGGAATTTTACCGAATCAATATGCTCAAATTATTAGCTTCTCTCCTTCTCTCCTGCTGTGTAGCCTTGGGTGTTTCCCTATCACCGGCTGCTGCCATGGGAGTCTATGACCTCCCCATTTTAAGCTCCGGAGCGCCCACTTATGTGGTCGATCCCGTTTCGGCCATTAGTGCCGCTAACGAAGGAAAATTAAATAAAGATCTGAAAAATCTCGCCGAAAAAACCGGCCAGGAAGTGAGAATGGTAGTGGTCCGGCGCTTGGATTACGGTCAAAAAATTGACAATTTAGCCGATGATATCCTGAGAGAATGGTATCCTAATCCCGAAGATCGGACTAATCAAACTATCATCGTCCTTGATACTTTAACCAATAAAACTGCTATGCGGGTTGGGGAGGAAGCAAAACCCCTATTAACCGATGCTATTGCTGATAGTATCCTCTCGGAAACTATGGCAGTTCCCCTCAAAGATGGGGGAAAATATAATCAAGCTTTACTCGATGCGAGTCGTCGTCTAACGGCGGTACTTTCTGGAGAAGCGGATCCCGGACCGCCGGAAGTAGCGACAATTAATATCGAAAGTACCTTTACTACCGCAGAAGAAACTGACGATAAAAATGCCACGATTTGGGTGATAGTTTTACTGGTTTTAGCTACAGTAATCCCCATGGTAACCTATTTTTGGTACGCTGGTTTCGGTCGCTAAATTAAATTAATTTTCTGGGACTGACACAGCTAAAATATTCCCACAGATGGTTCAATCTTCTATTAGTACATTTTAGAACGTAGGTTGGGCTTCGGCCGTGAGCTCAGCCGAACGGTTGAAGCATGAAACCCAACGCCCTACAAATAATTGTGCCTACCTACTTAGTAGATTTTAGTTGTGTCAGTTCACCCCATTTGCTTAACCTTAATAACTAATGTCTAGACTGGTAAATCAATTACAATCCTATTATCGACAGGAGGCCGGAACTTACTTAATTGAAATTAAACTTAATCAGTTACAGCAAGTCTTTAATTCTCTCGATCCTTCGCCATTCTTAGATAGAGATTTAGACGATAACGCCGAAAATTATATTATTAACTCTGTGGATGAATTCCCCCTAAATACCCCCCTTAAATTAGTCTTTTATCTTCCCAGTAACGAACAGAATACCGCCCGACATCTGTTACCCTCAGCTTTACATAATTATTTTGACTATCGCCAACAGGGAGAACAAAGAAAATTACGCACAATTTGGCGACAGGGACGCGTATCTTTGATAATTGGTCTCTCCTTTCTTTTTGTTTGTTTGAGTCTCAGCGAATTAATTGGTCGTTTTGGTAGCGATACATTTATTCACTTCTTAGAAGAAGGATTATTAGTTAGTGGTTGGGTGGCCCTCTGGCGACCTTTAGAAATTTTTCTTTACGAATGGTGGCCCGTCAGTTATCAACAAAAGATTTTTGCTAAACTGGCCTACATCCCCATTGAAATTCGTCTATTAGAGGAACCATCCACCCCGGACTCTTTTCGATAGCTCTAATCCTGCCGATGGCTTGTGTTCAAAGTTACAAAGCTTTTATTTGAAGCAGTTTACAATAAAAGTAAGTCTGTATCAAGCTTATCGGTTTTCAGCTTGGCTATTACTTTCTCCTCAAACTTTTAACCAAGTGGTCGGGCCTAACTTTTTTCAGTCTGGCGATTATTTGCGTTCCATCTCTACCAATCCTGAAAAAATTTCATCTAGATAGGAGGACTAATGTTAATCCATGTTGGTTATGAATTTGGCTTTGATACACCCTTACCCGTGGTCATGTTGTTAAAACTTTATCTACACCCCTCAATTTTAGATCAAGTAAGACAACCGGAAAACTTGCAGGTGGAACCGGCAACAAAAATAGAAGAATTTTTAGATAGCTTCGGTAATAGAACCAGTCGTCTAATTTTACCCGACGGACAGATCCGCATTCACAATGAAGCAGTTATCGAGAATGAATGGAAACCCGATATCGTTAATTGGAATGCCCAAGAAATTCCTTTAGCAGAGTTACCAACCCAAGTTTTTCCCTACCTAATGAGTAGCCGTTATTGCGAAGTAGATTTGCTTTCGGAAATTGCCTGGGAACTTTTCGGACAAACTCCCCCCGGCTGGGCAAGGGTACAAGCGGTTTGTGATTGGGTTCATAGTCACATTCGTTTTGGTTACGAATACGCGCGGGTGACGAAAACCGCCTATGATGTCTATCGGGAAAGAACGGGGGTTTGTCGCGATTTTAATCACCTAGCTTTGACTTTTTGCCGTTGCCTAAATATTCCCGCCCGTTATGCCTCTGGATATCTCGGAGATATCGGTATTTCTCCCCAACCTCTACCGATGGATTTTAGTGCTTGGTTTGAAGTTTATTTAGACCATCAATGGTACACTTTTGATGCTCGTCATAACACCCCCAGAATCGGGCGGATTTTAATGACTCGCGGCTTAGATGCCGTCGATGCTGCCCTAACAACTTCTTTTGGTCAAGTAAATTTAACAAAATTTAAAGTATGGACGATCGATGTTTCCCACCTCTATGGTTAATCAGAGTATTTATTAAACCTCTTGCATAATTAATTTTTGAGGGTTCAAAAACGGCAAAAATAAGGATTAAATTGCCTGAAAGTGCCAGTCATTGGAGTGAACGGGGGGAATAAAACCCTACACCCCACCAACAAGCTTTTTGCCGCAAAACCCAGATAAAAATTACTTTTCTACCTTAACCCGTTGAGTAACGACAACAATCCCATCTCCTTGAATTAAAATCGCCGATAACCAACGATTTTCCGGTGTTGCCGGGGCTTTTACCCGCTTAAATAAACCGCCGGACTGTAATAATTCCAATTCTAGAGGCTTTGTATTAATATAACGCTCAATATCTACTTTCTCATCGATCGCCGCTCCAGCCAATAAATCATCCCCTAAAGGTTCGCGGATAATCACATCAAAATCAAATTCTTGACCCACCTTCACCCTTTCCGGAATTCTCACTTCAATACTGGGGGGATTTTTGCCAGTATTTAACTCGACTCTCTCGCTTAAAATCTCCTGATAAACCAGTTTATTACCTTGAAATTGTTGACGAGAACGAATCGTAGCATTCATTCCCACCACTCGTCCCTGTACCTTTCCCGTCCCAGTAATTTTAGTAATTGTATTGGCCGTTAACTTGTCCCCGGAACGACTCCAAGATTCGAGGGTCGTGGTATATTGTAGATTGTTATAACGTTCCCAAAAATGAGTTAAAGCCTTTTTAGTTTTTTCGTAGGTCAAGCCATCGGAGTTAGTAAATTTCGGACTATAAAACTGCATTAATTGCTGGATATCTCGCTCATTAGCCGCCGTTTCGATTTTGGAGATAAGGGTTTTTAAATTAGCTGGGGCAGTTTCTGGCTTTTCGGCCCGCAGACCGGTAGCGAGGGTGAAAGTTAACCCCAAACCTAACAGCAACGATAGGGAAAAATTGAGGGATTGACGAAAAAATTTATCGGGGATCGTGTTCAAGTTACGCATTAGTGATAGTTTGTGTAAGGATCAATAACTATGGTAGATTATTTCATTCTAGGACTGAATTTCCCCTCTCTCGAATTATGGCACGCACTCCAACCCGTCTCCTGATTGCCGCTAGTGGTACTGGTGGTCATTTATTTCCCGCTTTGGCCGTGGCCGAGCGCTTGCCGGATTACGAGATTGAATGGTTAGGAGTTCCAGACCGTCTGGAACAGTCCTTAGTTCCAAAAACCTATCCCCTGCACACTATCCCCATTGAGGGGTTTCAAACCCGTTTGGGGTTACAAACTCTCAAGATTCTGCTGCGTCAACTGCGGGCCATTTGGCAACTGCGTAATTTAATCAAAAAACGTCAGATAGCGGCAGTTTTTACCACCGGGGGTTATATCGCAGGCCCCACCATTTTAGCGGCTCGTTTAGCCAATATTCCCGTCATCCTACACGAATCTAACTACATACCGGGCAAAGTCACTAAAGTTCTCGGTCGCTGGTGCGATACGGTTGCCCTCGGTTTTCAGGGAACCGCCAGCTATTTACCCGGCGCTCGTACCAGTTGGGTTAGTACGCCAGTACGCAAGCAGTTTCTCATTCCCCAACCCCTAGATTTACCGATTCCAGAGACTGCTTTTTTAATTGTCGTTGCCGGGGGTTCTCAAGGAGCCGTGGCTCTTAATCAAATTGTCCGGCAAAGCGCTCCCCAATGGTTAGAAAAAGGAATTTATATCGTGCATCTAACGGGAGAAAACGACCCCGAAGCGGATAGTTTGCGCCATTCTAACTATTTTTCCCGGCCTTTTTACGAAAATATGGCGGGATTATGGCAAAGAGCTAATCTGGCTATCAGTCGCTCTGGAGCCAGCACTTTAACAGAATTAGCGATCACTTGTACGCCTTCGATTTTAATTCCCTATCCTTTTGCTGCCGAAGACCATCAGTTCTATAATGCCCGAGTTTTCGCTGAAGCTCAAGCTGCTTATCTTTATCGTCAAAATGAGTTAACTGCTCAGTTTTTAAGCGAATTAGTCCTCGATTTATGGTCTAATCCCCAAAAATTGGCCGCCATGGCCCAACAAGCTTCTCATCTAGCCATTAGTGATAGTGCCGATTTGTTAGCCGATTTGTTGAGAAGAAAGATTTAAAAAGACAGTTTTTGAAACAAGTCGGCCACCGGAAAAGTGAACCCCGGAACCACATCTTCCCCCTCCAGAAAATCTCCTGATGTTAATAATCGCTGCGGTTCGTACCCAGAACGATAAACTAAGACATAGTGTTGACCCGGACTGATAACCCAGAGCAAACGAGTACCATTGGCAAAATATTCGACAATTTTGTCCTCAATTTCTGCCACTGTATTCCCTGGAGAGAGAATTTCTACCACTAAATCTGGCGCACCTTCTAAAAAACCCGTCGGCAATTCTTCCAATTCTTGCAGACGTTCCTTGGCAAAAAAAGCTATATCGGGAGAACGTTTATTGCCATTTTTCATAGTAAAAGCAGTGCTGGAGTCCAATAATACACCTAGTTTTCGAGATGTTACTAAACCGAATAAAGCAGCACTTAAAAGAATGGCAATATAACCGTGTAAAGCCCCAGAATTACCCATATTAGTTAACTCTCCCTTGACCAATTCGTAACGATTACCATCGTCGGGTAACGCCATAAATTCTGCATCGTTACATACTTTTGTCGCTGGAGTTTTCATCACAGTATTTTCTCGAATAGACATAATTTATCTTCAGCAAAGATTCACAAGTAAAACCCTTAAAGAATTTCCTGTAACATCCGATTGGCCTGGGAAGCGTAACCACCACCAAATAAATTAAAGTGATTGAGAATGTGGTAGAGATTGTAAAGAGTTTTGCGCTTTTGATAACCGGCATCGAGGGGGAAAACATCGTTATAACCCCGATAAAAAGCCGCCGGAAAACCGCCAAAAAGTTCCGTCATGGCTAAATCTACCTCCCGGTCTCCCCAATAGGTGGCCGGGTCTAAAATTACCGGTTCCCCATCGACGGTAATGGCCGCATTTCCCGACCACAAATCACCATGGACGAGGGAGGGATGGGGTTGATGCTGACTCAAAATCTCTCTAATAGCGGGAATAACTTGATCCTCGTCGGGAAAATTGCCGCCGCGCTCCTTCGCAAGTCTTAATTGATAGCCAATACGCTGATGAGCGAAAAAATCCGCCCAATTGTTACTAATAGTATTAATCTGGGGAGTAGAACCAATGGTATTATTACACTGCCAACCAAAGCGATCGGACAGGGAAACTTGATGTAAATGAGCTAAATTTCGCCCCATTTTTTCCCAGCTTTGACTATTGCCACCGCCGAATTCTAACCACTCTAGCACTAAATAACTCGACTTATCAGCAATTCCCCAACAAATTGGCTCCGGAACCCTGATAGTCTTGGTAGCGTGAATTTGCTTTAATCCTAAAGCTTCGGCGGCAAACATGGCCTCTTGATTCGCTTGATTAATCTTAACAAAATAAATTAAACTATTGCCAGTGACGGCATAACCCTGATTGATACAGCCACCACTAACGGGATGACTTTTCTCAATTTCAAAAGGTTTTTCCGTAGTTTGAGTAATATGTCGAGCAATTTGAGTCCACATAGGTTATCAGTTATCAGTTATCAGTTATCAGTTATCAGTTATCAGTTTTAAGTTTTAAGTTTTAAGTTTTAAGTTTTGAGTGAGCAGTGTGTATTAAGTGATCATAATCAAATAGCAGTTTACTGATTACTGTTCACTGATTACTGATTACTGTTCACTGAATTGGTCTTACCACCACCACACCGTAAGCGTTGGGATTTAAATACTCTTGACAGGCATTTTGAATATCCTTTAAAGTGAGGGCTTCAATGTGTTGGGGATAACAAAAAGCCGGTTGTAAATCACCGATCTGAGTATGATAATAACCGTAAAGGTTGGCCCGATCGCTCGGTCTTTCATTGCTAAAAATAAACCGATTGGCCACTTGGGTTTTAACTCGTTCCAGTTCAGAAACTGTCACAGCTTCCTGTTGAATTTGTTCAATCTGTGCTATGACCTCCCTCTCCACTTGCTCGATATTTTCCGAGGCTAATTGGGCCGAAATGGAAAACACCCCTTGCACTGCTTGGGACATATTACTGGCAGTTATTTGGGAAACTAAGCCCTTTTCTTGGCGCAGAGACTGAAATAATCGCGATACCTTGCCCTGACCCAGAATAGCCGCTAAAACATCGAGAGGATAGGTTTTTTCTAAGTCTCTCAACCCCGGCACTTTCCAAAATAGGATTAAGCGGGCCTGCTGCAAATTTTCATCCTCGTATTCTTGACGGATAATCTCGTTAAAAGGAGCTTCGGGCTGTAGATTAGCGATGGGATGAGAAATAAGCCCAGAATTGCCCTTACTGCCTAAAGTATCTAAAGAATCCCTCACAATAGCTATTAAATCATCTACAGGCAAATTACCCACCACCGCCACCGTCATCCATTCGGGACGATACCAAGTCCGATGAAAATCGCGCATTTGTTGAGGAGTAAGATTTTCAATCACTTCCGTCGGACCCAACACCGGACGACGATAGGGTAAAACTTGAAAACAAGTCTCCATGGTGCGATAAAAAGTGCGACGACGGGGATTATCCTGAGAACGACGAATTTCTTCTAAAATAACCTGTCTTTCCCGCTCAAAAGCCTCATCAGGAATTAAAGCTTCTAAAACCACTTCTAGCTGCAGCGGGGCCAGATGGGCGAAGTCCTGCGGCGCAGTGGTAATGTAATAATGGGTGTATTCTTGGCTAGTAGCGGCATTAGTCACCGCTCCCCTTGATTCGATCGCCCGTTCAAATTCACCACTGTCTAAGTTACGGGTTCCCTTAAAAACCATGTGTTCGAGAAAATGAGCCATGCCATTGATCTGATCCGATTCTAAGGCCGAGCCGACCTGCAGCCAAACATTGAGATTAACCGCTTCTACCGGTTGACTTTCGGCAATAATCGTTAAACCATTGGCAAGACGGTGCAGAATCGGAGTGTTAAGTGTGGCAGGTTTCCCTAGGATAGCCGTCATTCTTTATTAGTCCTCGGTAATCACTCTGGCAAAAATTGTCACTTTTCTCTATTGTAGTCCCAGACTTTCACAGAGCCAACAAGATCAGGTGTTGGGTGTTAGGAGTTAGGAGTCAGTATTCAGGAGACGGGAGACAGGAGACAGGAGACAGTATTCAGGAGACAGGAGACAGTATTCAGGAGACAAGAGATTATTTTTATTTATTCTTTCCACACCCCACACCCCACACCCCACACCCCACTTCCCCACACCCCAATTTATAATTCATAATTCATAATTCTCCTCTTGCCTCTGAGAAAAAAAAATGCTATGATGAAAACAAATCAGGCTTCTACGTTGGTGACTGCCTTTCAAGTTTTTTGATCTATGCTTGATTGTGATAAGGGAGCGAATAACCAATTCGTGTGGTAGTAAACCGAGCTTGTACTCGGAAACAGAAACGCGTAATATAAGTTCCCACCTGGTTAACCCAGGTCATAAACTTAGGTAAAACGGCGTAGCGGTCTTTTCAAGTTTTTCGAGCATATATAGTCCAAATTCTGGGGAGATTCCCTGTACTTCCTTAGTTTTGCCCTCTTGGTTGGTCAAAAAAGCCAGTATTTATATTTTTTTTCTAGGTTAAAGACTGCTGTTTTCGGTAACGCTTGTCACCGCTAAATTGTGACAATCCGGACTACACTAGGGAAAAATTTATGAATTATTGTTAAGCAATGACTAAAAAACAGCCAAGAGTTGTTATCATCGGCGGCGGATTTGCGGGTTTATACACGGCCAAAGCCCTAAAAAACGCCCCCGTTCGTGTTACCCTCATCGATAAGCGAAATTTCCATCTTTTTCAGCCCCTCCTCTATCAAGTCGCTACTGGGGCCCTGTCTCCGGCCGATATCTCCTCACCTTTGCGCTTAATCCTACGGGGTCATGAGAATACAGATATTCTCCTCGATCATGCCATAGATATAGATCCGGTCAAGGGAGAAGTGATCTTGGAAGATCACCCACCGATCGCCTACGATCAGTTAGTTATTGCCACGGGAGTCAGTCATCACTATTTTGGCAATGATCAATGGCAACCCTACGCTCCCGGGTTAAAAACCATTGAAGACGCAGTAGAAATGCGTCGTCGCATCTATCTCGCTTTCGAGAAGGCCGAGAAAGAAATCGATACCGAAAAGCGGCAAGCTTTATTAACTTTTGTGATTGTCGGTGGCGGACCGACGGGGGTAGAATTAGCAGGTGCGATCGCCGAAATTGCCCACGGTGCGCTTAGGTCGGATTTTCACCAGATTAACCCCACAGAAGCGAAAATTTTGCTCTTAGAAGGGATGGATCGAGTATTACCTCCCTATGCGCCCGATTTATCCGCTAAAGCTGCCGCTTCTCTCACAAAATTAGGGGTGACAGTGCAAACTAACAGCATCGTTACCAATATTGTGGAAGGTTGTGTCAGCGTCCGTCAGGGAGAAAAGACGACAGAAATCGCCGCCGAGACAATTTTATGGGCAGCGGGGGTAAAAGCATCGAGAATGGGGCGAATTTTGGCCGAAAGAACCGGGGTAAATCTCGATCGCGTCGGCCGGGTAATCGTCGAACCCGATTTAAGTGTCGCCGGTTATGGCAATATTTTTGTGATCGGGGATCTGGCTAATTTTGCCCATCAGGGAGATAAACCTTTACCCGGAATTGCCCCCGTGGCCATGCAGGAGGGCGAATATCTGGCGAATTTATTAATTTCTCGCCTAAAAGGGCAAACTATTCCACCTTTTCATTATATCGATCGAGGTAGTCTGGCAGTGATCGGCCAAAATGCGGCCGTGGTTGATTTGGGATTTGTTAAGTTTTCTGGGTTCATCGCTTGGTTAGTCTGGGTTTGGGCCCATATTTACTATCTGATCGAATTTGATAATAAATTAGTGGTGATGGTGCAATGGGGTTGGAATTATTTTACCCGCGGTCGTGGCGCTCGTTTGATTACGGGAGAGGGGCAAAATTTAGCCTCGGGACAATTGCCGCAAAATAACAGCCAAAATAATAATCTAGCCGTTTCTAGCCAGACGGAAACTCTCTCTGCACCGATTGTGAAAGTGTGAAAAAATAGCCGTGATTATCCAGTTATCAGTTAGCCGGTAAGAACAATCGATCATGAAAATAGAACGCCCTCACAGTCTAGAAATTACCCCAGAGGAAAGCCAAGAATTAGAATATTTACGGGTTAGAATTGAACGAGCGATCCAAGATGGTGTGATCACAAGAATAGAATTTGAATCGATTAAAACAATCATGTTTTCTAACAAGAAAAACAATCCCGACCAAATCCTCCGGCAAGTGACACTCTATCGCCATTTAGTCGTTGAAAAACTTAATAATGGCGAACTAATTTTTGAATCTCCCCAATAGGGCGAAATTTCCGGCTCTTCTAGGTTCTGTGTGAGCATGGTATAATAGTAACACAGAACAGGAGGTGGGTTATGTGGATAAATTTTGATCAACTCCTCGATTTACCAAATGTAACAGTGGTCAATTATCAA
>SFAQ01000109.1:0-18508 GCA_007096525.1 Microcystis wesenbergii Mw_QC_B_20070930_S4
TCTAGCTTGATCATGACTTTTCTGATAAATATCTTTTTGTGGCTCCTGTCTGGCTTACTCAAATATCAGTCTAGCACAGAACAAAATCACCCCTCTAGTCCGACTCTATTCCCCTGTCCGGTGTTGTGGTTCTCACCATAGGATCAAGAATGGTTCTATTCATAATGGAAAACCTAAACGTCAATGTAAAGAATGTGGTCAACCGCTTGTGAGCAATCCCACTAATAAAACCGTCTCTGACGAAACCAAACAAATCACCACCCCCACAAATCTAACTATACTCATTACAATATAAATATCAACGACCACGATTAAAAACTCTTATGCGGGTAACTCTAAAATCGGCCCTGAGTGACAGTAATATCGATGCTAATCAAAGCAGCAGTCAACGTCAACTGATGCTCTCGATCGCCGCCACCAGTGAACAAATTAACACAAATTTACCGATTAATCTTTGTTTAGTTCTCGATCATAGCGGTTCTATGCAGGGAAAACCCCTAGAAACGGTCAAAAAAGCAGCCTTAAGTTTAATAGAATCCCTCGGAGTTAACGATCGTCTCTCGGTGATAGCTTTCGATCATCGCGCCAAAGTTATTCTTCCCTCCCAATCGCGACAGGATGATCTGACCTTAATTCGCTCAAAAATTAAACAATTACAAGCGGGAGGAGGTACGGCGATCGATGAAGGGATAAAATTAGGCATTCAAGAAAGTTCCAGCGGCAGCAAAGGTTATGTGTCTCAGATTTTTCTGCTTACCGATGGTGAAAATGAACACGGAGACAATCAACGCTGTTTAAAATTGGCCGAAGTAGCGGCTGAGTACGGTATCACCTTAAATACCTTCGGTTTTGGCGATCATTGGAATCAAGATATCCTAGAAAAAATTGCCGATATCGCCGGCGGAAGTTTATCTTATATCGAAAGACCCGAACAGGCTTTAATTGAATTTACTCGTCTATTTAACCGTCTGCAATCTGTGCGGTTAACTAACGCTTTCCTGCAATTAGAATTAGATGCTCGGACTCATTTAGCGGAGTTAAAACCCATTGCCCAAGTTGCCCCAGAAACTATAGAAATGAGCATACAAAAAGAGGGCAATTTTTACATCACCCGTTTGGGTGATTTAATGATAGATGAAGAAAAAATTCTCCTCCTCAATCTCTATATTGACCAAATTCCCCCCGGTACTCACACTATAGCTCAGGTGAAGATTCGCTACGATGATCCCGCTTCCGGTCAAAAAGGGCTAGAAAGTGCGACTATTAGCCTTAATATCACCTCCCAAGCTCTCTATCAATCCCAATTAAACGATCAAGTTCACAAATCAATTCTGACTTTAGCCAAATATCGTCAAACCCAAATCGCTGAAGAAAAATTAAAACAGGGCGATCGAGCGGCTGCTGCTACAATGTTACAAACTGCGGCCAAAACCGCTCTACAATTGGGAGAAAAAAATGCCGCCACTGTCCTCCAAACTAATGCTACCCGTTTACAGGTGGGAGAAGAATTGAGCGAGGGAGATTTAAAGAAAACCCGCATTATTGCTAAAACAAGACTACAAACCGATGGAGAAATCGTAAAATGATTAAAATTCGCTCCTTGCCCCTAGGGATTTTTCTAGTGACAATGTTCGCTCTTCCCCCTGTTATTTTGCCCTCCTTAGTCAACGCTATTCCCATCGAACAAATACCGAAACTAAATCCACAAGGGGGATTATGGGTGAGCGATCGAGCTAATCTTTTAAGTCAGGCCGGTGTTAAGCAAATTTCCGATGATATAGCCAAATTAGAGGCAGAAACCAGCGCAGAAATTGCTGTTGTCACCGTTCCCGATACCTTACCCTATCCTACCCCCAAAGCCTACGCCACAGCCCTATTCAATCGTTGGAAAATCGGCAAAAAATCGCAAGATAACGGGGTTTTAGTCCTCGTTTCCCTCAAGGATAGACGGATAGAAATCGAGACTGGTTATGGAGTCCAAAGATTTTTACCCGATGCTAAGGTCAAGGATATTATCTACACCTACATGATTCCCAGCTTCAAAACGGGAAACTACGAAGAAGGTATTCGAGCAGGTGTAACAGTTCTGAGCGGGTTTCTCCGTGGTGCTTATGGGTTGCGACAAACTGAATTTAAGCCTCAAATCGAAATTTCCATTCTTCATCTTGTTTTGGCTATCCTGATGGTGGGGGTGTCTTTCCCCTCGATGTTAATTCTATATTTTGTTTATTTTCGTTGTGCCGTTGGTGGCAATGGTAGAGGTGGCAGCGGTGGTGGTAGCAACGGCAATAGCGACTATTGCGGTTATGATGGTTATGGTGGTGGCGGTTATGATGGTGGTGGTTTCGGCGGCGGCAGTAGCGGTGGTGGTGGCGGCGGCGGTGATTGGTAGAGATAAAGTTATCAAATCATTGAAACAAAATCCCGATTCCTAGCAAAGCAATCATCACCCCGAAAATCGCCCGCAAGTTAATCCGATCCCCCATCATGGCAGCGATCGGTAAGACAAATAAAGGACTGGTAGCGGTGAGAGTTTGGGCAATACCCACAGGAGAGAATTTTAAAGCAGTTTGCTGTAACCATATCCCTAAAAACGTACTGGCAAAAGCGGTGACAATAATAATAGCAATCAGACGCAATGACCAGTTAATTGGTGGTGATGATTCCTGACGGCGAAAAAACATCAGAATTAACACTATTCCCGTCCCCGCTAACAGACGAAAAAGGGTACTCTGCAAAGACGACATTCCCGACTCCACCAGTGCCTGACGAGATAAAACCGCCCCCACCGCTTGGGAAATCGCTGCTATTAAAGCCCAGAGAATTCCCTGCCGCCAGGGGCGTTGACTATCGATTTCGGGAGTTTTTTCGGAAATAACCCAAGCAACCCCGAAGATGGTCAAAATAATGCCAATATAAGCCGATATTTTCAGGGATTCCCCCAAAAAAGTCGCCGCTAGAATCGCCCCCAAGGCAGGCGAAAGGGTTTCTAACAGGAGGGTTTTTCGCGGTCCCAAATAATTAAGGGCGGTAAAATAGGCCGTGTCACCGATTCCTATACCAATTGCGCCACTTGTCAAGAGTATAAATACCGAACTTTGGTGATTAATACCGTGCCATTGTCCAGAAAGGGGCAGCGTCAGGGCAATTAAAGCGATTGCGACTACTCCTTTCAGAAAATTAAGCAATAAAGGCGGGATTTTCTGGCCTAATAGACTATAAATCGCCGCAGAAACCGCCCAAAGCGCCGCCGCACTCAAAGCCGCTATCTCTCCCGTTAAATTTTCACCGAGACTAAATCCGTTGAGCATTATGATATTTGTCAGGAGACAGGAGGCAACAGGCTCCAAAAAAGAAGGTAGAAACTAAGCACATCAAAGCTTTTAGCTTAACCAATTAGGTTTTAGATTCGGCCTTTGTTATCAGATGTGAGTTTTCAGTTCACTGATTACTGATCACTGAACAAACCCCACTTCCCCACTTCCCCGAACATTTGTCAAGACTGCGGGCAAAAAATCCGGGTTTGTTCACACAGCTTAATTAAGAGTTGTAACTTTTAATGAACAGGAAGGGAGTCTAGGGCGGAGAGCTTGCTATAGTGAATCCTAGCCGTTTTTTCACGGCTCGTCATTATCATCTCAGAGCCTTTACTCGTCTCAATCATCATCCCAGAGTAAAATCAATAATCCCTATGGTCAGCACGATCCAAAAACCAGAATTCGAGGAAATCCGTCCGGGTATAAAAGTTCCCGCTAAAGAAACGATCCTCACTCCCCGCTTCTATACCACTGATTTTGAAGCGATGGCGGAAATGTCGATCGCCGCTAACGAGGAAGAACTGAAAGCGATTTTAGAGGAATTCCGTACCGATTATAACCGGCATCACTTCGTTCGCAATCAAGAATTCGATCGCTCTTGGGAGCATATTGATGGCGAAACTCGCCGCTTATTCGTGGAATTTCTGGAAAGATCCTGCACGGCCGAATTTTCCGGCTTTCTTCTCTACAAAGAACTCGGCAGACGTTTAAAAAACAGAAATCCCGTTCTCGCAGAATGCTTTAACCTCATGTCCCGGGACGAAGCGCGTCATGCTGGGTTTCTTAATAAGGCTTTATCGGATTTTAACCTCTCCCTTGACTTGGGATTTTTAACCAAAAGCCGTAACTACACCTTCTTTAAACCGAAATTTATCTTCTACGCCACCTATCTTTCCGAAAAAATCGGTTATTGGCGCTATATCACCATTTATCGTCATCTCGAACAACATCCCGAAGATCGGGTTTATCCGATTTTTAACTTCTTCGAGAATTGGTGTCAAGACGAAAACCGTCACGGGGACTTCTTTGATGCGATCATGCGTGCGCAGCCTGATATTCTTAATGATTGGCGCGCTCGTCTCTGGTGTCGTTTCTTCCTGCTTTCGGTCTTCGCTACGATGTATCTCAATGATACTCAGCGTTCTGGTTTCTACGCCATTCTCGGTTTGGACGCTCGCGAGTACGATAAGTATGTAATCGAGAAGACCAATGAAACCGCCGGCCGCGTCTTCCCGATTGTTCTCGATGTGGATAGTCCTGAATTTTATGATCGCCTAGAGATTTGTGTTCGCAATAACGAGGGATTACGGGCGATCGATAGCGAAAACAGCCCCGCACCGGTTAAATTCCTGAAGAAATTGCCGATCTTCGCCTCTAATGCTTGGCAATTCCTCAAATTGTACCTGATGAAACCGATTCGGGTCGATAAATTAGCCGGTAGCGTCCGTTAAAAAGTTTGTTTTCTTGAGACATGGTGAGGGTGGGTGAAACCACCCTTTTTTTGTCGATAAAATTCTTAAGAAAATTCTCTAACATTTCTATCCTCGCTAGACTGGATCCTAGGGGTGTGAACTAGGTTTTTACTTTTTACTTTTCACTGTCAAAAATATGGCTATTTATAGTGAATTACCCACAGGACAACGTCTCTATCTCGATAATCAAGGGCTGCAGACGATTGTAACTCTCGCTAGTGGTGCAGTGGGACAACAACAGCAGTCTAGCAGTAGTTTTGCCACGGGAGTTTGGACACAAGAACCCCAAATAGAGATAATTCCCCAAGGGGCAATTATTGAAATTATCACTGAAACCGGACCCCACAGAATCCAAATTCAAGGAAGCAGTATCGGTTTTTCCTCTCCTCATACCTCTGGAGTTTCTCAGTCCTCTCAATCGACCACTGCTACCAGTTTCTCCTCCTCACCGATGCAACCGATGCAACCGATGCAACCAATGCAACCGATGAAAATGGGTAATATGTCGATGAATTTTGCCCCCATGGAAATGCAAATGGGAGATATGAAAATGAGTATGGGGGACGCAAAAACCGTCAGTAAAGCCCAATTTTGTAGTCAATGCGGGGCAAAAGTAGCGGCAACCGATCGCTTTTGTAGTAGCTGTGGTCATCAGTTACAGCGATAAAACCTGTTTAGCTAAATCTATAACTCCTTTTCGGGCAAAATTCTGTTTATCTTGAATGTCGGGGTGAAGACCCTCGCTTTTAGCGACGGGATGAAACCCCGACCAGTATAAAACAGCACTTCGACAGGCTCAGTGACACGAAGCACGACATTTCGACACATTTCGACCGGCTCAATGTAAGAGCTTCGGTGTTCACTAAAATATTGACAATCCGATGCTCTACAGGTTAATATAAAATAAGTTGTTTGAGGTCGATAAACAATGATTGTCTTAGAAATGAAAGCAGTCGTCAAACCAAGTCAGTGTTCTGCCATTGATGAGGCTATTCGTACAGTACAATTCATCAGAAACAAAGCATTAAGGCTTTGGATGGATGCCAAGAGAGAAGACAAAATCGATAAATATTCTCTCAATAAATATTGTGCAGTTCGCAGCCATTCAGTTCAAGTTTGTTGATACTCTAAATTCTACGGCTAGACAAGCATCAGCCGAACGAGCTTGGTCAGCTATTGCTCGTTTCTATGATAATTGTAAGAAAAAAATAAAAGGTAAAAAAGGTTATCCCAAGTTTCAGAAAAATAATCGTTCTGTGGAATATAAAAACTCCGGATGGAAATTATCAGAGGATAGAAAGAAAATAACTTTCACAGACAAGAAAAACATTGGCACGGTTAAACTAAAAGGAACTAGAGACCTAAACTTTTACCCTATTGACCAAATTAAACGAGTTAGGATTGTTAAACGAGCAGATGGTTATTATGTCCAATTCTGTCTAAGTGTTGATATTCGGGAATATGCGAAACCCCTAGAACCGACTAAAAGATGTGTGGGATTGGATGTAGGTTTAAAAGTTTTCTACGCTAACAGTGATGGGGAAACGGTAGAAATACCGCAATACTATCGCAAGGCAGAAAAAAGATTAAATCGTCTGAATCGGAAGAAATCTAAAAAGTTTAGAAAAGGTCAACCCCAATCAAACAACTACAAAAAAGCTAGAAAGAGATACGCTAGAAAGCATTTAAGAGTAAGTAGGCAACGTAAAGGCTTTGCCCAAAAAGAGGCATTGCGCGTCATTAAATCTAACGATTTCATCGCTTACGAAAACTTAAATATTCAAGGCATGGTAAAAAACTCTAGACTAGCTAAATCTATCAATGATGCGGCTTGGTCAACTTTTCGACAATGGTTAGAATATTTTGGTTTTAAATATGGTAAGGCTACGGTAGCAGCAGCCCCCCATAACACGAGTCAAAACTGTTCTAATTGTGGTCAAAAAGTACCTAAATCTATATCTACGAGAACCCATGCTTGTCCCCACTGTGGCTATGTAGAAGATAGAGATATTAACGCCGCTATCAACATTCTCAAAAAGGGACTAAGTACCGTGGGACACACCGAAACTAATACGCGCCGGCGTGAGATTCCCTCTGGTGAATGCTGGATACGTCCTGCCAGATTAAGGAAACTCAGTGAACCAAGAATCCCTCGCTTAAGCGCGATGGGAGTGTCAAATTAATGGACTGGGGCGGTGAGTGAGCATCTAGATGGTAATATCAAGCCGTCCTAAAAAGACGGGGTTTCAGAGCCAATTTTTTGATGAACGATCAACGAGATATTAACAAACTCAACGCTGGCTCTGTAGTGTCAGTGCGAGGAAGCATCATTGATGTCTATTTTTCCCAAAGGCTGCCAGAACTTCATAGCCAACTTCAGGCCGGAGAAGATGGCAGTGTAGCGATGGAAGTTGTGGCCCATCTTAACTCCCAACTGGTACGGGCCATTTCACTGAAGCCAACAGCCGGTTTAGCTCGCGGTTCTCCAGTCATCGATACGGGTCATCCCTTGCGAGTTCCAGTGGGCGAGAGGTTGCTCGGCAGGATGTTGAATATATTTGGGGAAACAATTGACGGACAAGAACAGATAGCTGAGGGAGAATGGCGTTCAATTTATGCAAATCCGACTCCCCTGTACGAGCGAACCACTAGCTCGGAGATTCTCAAAACCGGTATTAAAGCCATAGACGTGCTTGTCCCGTTGGAACGGGGGGGGAAAGCAGGATTATTTGGCGGAGCGGGTGTTGGTAAGACGGTTTTGATTACCGAAATGATTCATAATATCGTCAAGCAAGATCAGGGAATTAGTATCTTCTGTGGAATTGGGGAGCGATGTCGGGAAGCCCTAGATTTATACCAAGAAATGCGCGGAGCCGGGGTTTTGCAGAATACGGTGATGATCTTTGGGCAGATGGATGAACCGCCAGGGGTCAGATTTCGCGTCGGACACGCCGCACTGACGATGTCGGAATACTTTCGCGACACGGCCAAACAAGATGTCTTACTGTTAATTGACAATATTTTCCGCTTTATTCAGGCCGGTTCAGAGGTATCGGGGTTGATGGGACAATTACCTTCACGGGTAGGGTATCAGCCGACATTAGCCACGGAACTGGCAGAGCTAGAAGAGCGGATTGGCAGTACGGCTACGGGCGCAATCACCTCCATTCAAGCAGTCTACGTCCCGGCAGATGACTTTACCGATCCGGCGGCTGTTCATACCTTTTCTCATTTATCGGCATCAATTGTACTCTCTCGCCAGCGAGCAAGTGAGGGGTTTTATCCGGCGGTGAACTTACTGCAATCGGGATCGAAAATGTTGATGCCGCCTATTGTCAGCGAGCAACACTATCGCATCGCCCAGGCAGTGCGACAAACCCTAGCGAACTACGAAGAACTCAAGGATATTATTGCCATGCTAGGATTAGAAGAACTTTCACCGGCTGACCGCCAGATTGTAGCCAGAGCCAGACGATTAGAAAAGTTTCTCACCCAGCCTTTCTTTTCTACCGAACAGTTTACAGGAATGGCGGGTAAATTTGTCGAGCTAGAAGCGGCCTTAGCGGGATGCGATCGCATTCTCCAAGATGAATTTTCGGATTATCCAGAGAAGGCACTTTACATGATTGGCACGATTGATGAGGCTGTAAAGCTATGACAGGCACGATGAAACTCCTAGTTATATTGCCCACCCGAATTCTATTAGAGACAGAAGTCATTAAGGTTACAGCAGAATCGGGAAGCGGGTGCTTTTGCCTGCTGCCCCATCACATTGATTTTGTCACCGCTATCTTGCCCGGATTGCTGTCTTTCACCACTCCTCAAGGGCAGGAAAGATTTATGGCCGTGGATGAGGGCATTTTGGTCAAATCTGGTTTTGACGTGCGGGTTTCCACTCGCCATGCTGTTGAAAGTGCCGACTTAGGATGCTTAAGAGAGGCGGTAGAAAAGCAGTTTCAAATCTTAGATGAGCGGGAAAAACGCACTCGCGTGGCTCTGACAAAACTGGAAGCTAACATGATCCGGCAATTTATCGAACTAGGAGGGCAGTGAGGAAACTAGACGAGAAATATAGCGTTTTTGAGTCTGCTGAGGTACAAAAGTTATGGGTTTTAGGCACTCATGCAAGAGGCAAAAGGCAAAAGAGAAGAAAAATAGGCGTACCTCACTAGCTTAGGAAACGCCATAATGGAAATATGGGTACTAATAAAATGGCAGCAAGAAGTCATCAAAAAAATCGTTTGCGCTTTAGCCGCAAGGTAGGGGGCCAGGAAGAGCGTAAACTCAGAGCTAGAGTAGAAAAGAAGCACAGTATATGGTTTGGCCTGGGATTATTGGGATTAGTCGGCTGGTCAGTTGTTCTACCCACTCTCTTAGGTATGGCACTCGGTATCTGGATCGATCGAGAATGGCCGAGTCGCTTTTCCTGGACATTAATGTTAATGTTGGCTGGGTTGATGCTGGGCTGTCTGAATGCCTGGCAGTGGGTTAAGCGCGAACAATCCGCCATCGAGGGCGCACGCGAGCAATCGAAAAAGGAACTCAATCATGATTGAACTACTGTATTTTCCTCTGGCATTATTGGCGGGAATGGCATTGGGTTTGGCCTATTTTGGGGGACTGTGGCTAACGGTGCGTCAACTCCCCAGAACCAATAATCCCACGGTATTAACTTTGATTAGTTTTTTGGGGCGTACAAGCATAATTTTACTGGGATTTTATGCGATAATAGCTGCAGTCCCCCACTTGCCAGTCCTCCACTTGCTGTTAAGCCTGGCCACCTTCTTCTGGACGAGAAATCTAATATTGCAGCAGGTACAACCTAAATTCAGAAGTAACTAAGTACAATAGCTCATGTATCTAAGTCCTGACAAGATTATTTTCTGGCAATCAGGAGCAATTGCCCTTAATGCTACTCTGTTATTTACTTGGGGGTTAATGGCGTTATTGGGCATTAGTTCCTGGCTAATCACGCGCCGACTATCGACAGATACTCGTCTGTCTCGCTGGCAAAATGTTTTGGAAGTTGTAATCGAAGAATTGCGTGGTCAAATACGAGATATTAGCGGATGCCAACCGGATATCTACTTGCCATTTATTGGTACTTTGTTTATTTTCATCGCCGCTTCCAATCTCTTAGAAATCATCCCGGGATATCATCCGCCTACGGCCTCTCTTTCTACAACGGCAGCACTTGCTATCTGCGTTTTTTGGGCGGTGCCATTTTACGGCATACGTCAGTCAGGGTTAAAAAAATATCTCAACCACTATTTACAACCCCATCCCTTGATGTTACCTTTTCATCTGATTGGGGAACTGTCACGCACTTTGTCCTTGGCTATCCGGCTGTTTGGCAATGTGATGAGTGATGTCATGATAGTAGCTATTCTTTTATCCATTGCCCCTCTCTTTTTCCCGATTATCATGCAGGTATTGGAGCTACTGACTGGATTAATTCAAGCGTATATTTTTGCGATTTTGGCTATGGTTTATATTGCTTCGGCAACAGAAGCACAGCAAGTGGTTAATAATTCTCATACAGGAGAAAAGGAGCAAAGAAACCATGAATAATATTGGCTTGACGGCAATGATATCAATTTTAGCGGCTGGATTAACTATGGCGATTGGTTCAATCGGGCCGGCACTGGGAGAGGGAAGAGCCATCGCTCAAGCTTTGACCGCTTTGGCGCAACAGCCAGACGAAGCCAATACGATTACTCGAACGTTATTTGTTGGTTTGGCATTTATTGAGTCAGTGGCAATTTATTGTTTTGTGATTTCGCTAATTTTAATTTTTGCCAATCCTTTTTGGGGTTATGTAGTGACTAAAGCGGGGGGATAATTCCGTGGCAGTTGATTGGTTTACCTTTTTGGCCCAAATTGTCAATTTCTTGATTTTGGTGGCTGTACTGCAAAAGTTTCTCTACCGTCCTATTATTCAGGCAATGGAACGTCGGGAAAAAACAATTAGCGATCGCCAGCAAGATGCAGAACAAAAGTGCCAATTAGCGCGAGAAGAAATCGAAAAATACCAACAAATGCAGCAAGATTTTGCGACTGAGCGCTCGACGATGTTGGCTCAAGTTAAGGCAGCAGTTGCACAGACGCAAACAGAGTTAATGCAAGGTGTCCGCACTGAAGTAGAAGAAGATCGATCTCGCTGGCAAGAAATAGTTCAACGGCAAAAAGATGCCTTTTTGCAAGAGTTGCGACATCGAGCATTACAACAGATTCAGGAGACAATTCGCCAAGTTTTGGCAGCTCTAGCCGATGTCCAGCTGGAACAGCTTGTCATTCAAGTTTTCCTTGAGCGAGTTCGCAATTGGGATCGGGAAGAGAAACGAGTGCTTTGTCAAGCGATCGCCGCAACGGCCAAGACGCAGGAGGCAATCATCTCTAGCAGCTTTGAAATCTCGGAAGAATTGCGTCAGCAAATTATCCCAGTTCTTCGCCAAGAACTTGTTGGTGATCTGGATATAAAATTTGAAGTGAAACCAGCCCTTATCTGTGGCATTGAGTTAAAAACCTCTGGCCGAAGAATCGCCTGGAATGTCGAGGAATTTTTGAACGACTTTGAAGAGGATTTAGCCGTTGTCTTTACGCGAGAGGCGAGGGGTAATCAAAAAATACCATGAACCGAGATGAACAAGCTTTACATCGATTGCTAGAGGATACCTTCTCTACCTGCCAACGGATTTTAGGCGAGCAGCGCCCACAACTTAAATACCGAGAAATTGGCACGGTAAACTTTATCGGTCAAGGGATTGCCCGGATTGCTGGCTTGCCAGGCGTAAAATCGGAAGAAATTGTTTGTTTCCCGGGAGATTCCCTGGGTATGGCCTTTAACTTGGATATTGATGAAGTCGGCATTATCCTCTTAGATAAAAGCGAACATTTAAAAGCAGGGGATGAGGTACGCCGGACGGGACGAGTGCTAGATGTGCCAGTGGGTGACGGACTCTTAGGGCGAGTAGTCGATCCCATGGGTCGCCCCTTGGATAACCGGGGGCCAGTGCGGGCGACACAAAGATATTTGGCCGAGCGAAAAGCCCCAGCAATTATGGATCGCGCTCCGGTGACAGTACCGCTGCAAACGGGCTTAAAGGTGGTGGATGCTCTGATTCCCATCGGGCGAGGCCAGCGAGAATTGATTTTAGGCGATCGCCAAACAGGAAAAAGCTCGATCGCTCTTGACACGATTATCAACCAGAAAGGTGAAAAGGTGATTTGCGTTTACTGCGCGATCGGACAGCGCAGTTCGGCGGTGGCTAAGTTCGTCGCTGACTTGCAGCAGTATGGGGCGATGGACTACTGTTTGGTCGTCTTTGCCGCTGGGGAAGAACCACCGGGCTTGCAGTTTATTGCTCCCTACGCCGCCACGGCGATGGCAGAGTATTTTATGGAGCAGGGCCATGATGTCTTGATTGTTTATGATGATTTGACCGCTCATGCGCGCGCTTATCGAGAGCTATCGCTGCTATTACGCCGTCCTCCCGGTCGAGAAGCTTTTCCAGGCGATATTTTCTACATCCATTCTCGTTTGCTCGAACGCTCTACACGCCTAAATGCTGCCCGAGGAGGTGGTTCTTTAACTGCATTGCCGATTGTCGAAACCGAAGCCCAAAATATCTCTGCTTACATTCCGACCAATTTAATCTCAATTACCGACGGGCAAATCTATCTCTCTCCCGTGCTGTTTCAAAAAGGAATTTTGCCGGCGGTAGATGCGGGTAAGTCGGTGTCGCGAGTGGGGGGGAAGACTCAATTAGCTGCCTATCGTGCTGTGGCGAGTGATTTACGCCTATCTTATTCCCAGTTTGAAGAACTAGAGGTTTTCTCCCGTTTTGGCACTCGTTTAGATGAAGTCACTCGTCAAACTTTAGAACGAGGGCGGCGCGTGCGGGAAGTTTTGCAACAAAATCAGTACGAACCGATGCCGGTTCCCGAACAAATTGCTATACTCCTAGCGGTGACATCAGGAGTATTTGATCGATTGAAAATCTCGGAAATTCCAGCGGCCGAAAAAGCCGTCGCTTTAGCAATACGTCAGCAATTACCCGAAATATGCGTTCACCTACAATCTGGCAAAAAACTGAGCGATGGGGAGAGCCAGAATTTAGTTAATATAGCCGAACAAGCAATTGCTATCCCAGATTGACGATCCCATCGCACTCGGGCGAGGGATTCTTGGTTCAACCAGTCCACTTAAACTAAATAGGGTCTGCTGAATAATGGTAAGTAGTTGGACAAAAGTAAAGTTAACTGTGGGGTAAGGAGTCTCCGAGTCGGTCGTCGGTCGTCGGTCGTCAGTAAGAAATAATTCTTGGCAGATTTTCAAAATCTTTTCTTTCATTTTTTCCTCACTTTAAAAACTTCTATTTTTCTTGATATTTTTGGTTCTTCGGTTTGTGTTATGCAATGGACTGGGATTATAAAGGATGGAACTCTTATGTAGAAAGGCATTTGGCGATTTTTGTCAATTGTTTTTGATCTAGATCGAACTCATCAATTAAGTCTCTTGCCAGAGAAGGATTTAGTCAATTTATGCCCCCCTATCGAACCATAACAAGTAACGAAGAGCCATATTTTTCTGCCATGACTATTATCTTGTTCAAGAAAGCAACTTTCTGGCTTTGAGGAATTACTCAGGTCTTGTATTCGCTGATCAAGATTTTTCTGATTTCCTTTAATGGTGATAACATAATCATTTTTACTCTTAGTTATTAAGCTGATTGTTTTTTTCTGACAGGGTCAAGCATCGCCAGTAAAGAATTTATTTTGGAGAGAGCAATGCTTGATTATAGCTTGACCTTCTTCGATTTCAGACCCTTTTTTGTTTTCGATTCTTTTTTATTGTAATACCAATCGACTTTCTTGACTAAACAATGAGACAAACCTAATTAGGTTGTTTTTGAGATTTTTTCCATCTATATCTAGCCAATTTATATCACCTCTTTGTCCATATTATTGCCAAGCACATTCATTAAATACTCGTAATAAACTCTGCCATCATTAATCCCATCATTACCCTTCTAATTGTTGAATAGGATCAGACTATTTCTGGAATTATGTTAAATTCTTGACTGAGCCTATGTCGATTATTTTTAGCCAACTCTCCTAGCTCTCTATAACCTAAGTATCCCAGCATTGTTCCTAGTATTAGTAATAATACTATCCATAAAGGTTGTCTTTTTCCTTTATCTTTCCGAAAGTCGTTGACTTGTTTCAGTTTTTCTATTAGGCTCAACATATATTTAAAAGGTTGGTGGTCACTTCTCATTTTACCAAGACAGTGATCGCTTTTACTTTTGACATTCTGATGGGAGAATGAAACAGCCCTACCCATCACCGAAGCCAAGGCATGAGTAGAAAAAGGGTTGGGAGCATCTCATTTATGCAAGTGAGTAATTATACTTGTCCCTCAAACTGGTTTCTAGCAAGGCTTTCAAAAGAGCTTGACATAAAACCTGATTTAGGGGTTACAAAGGTGAGATGCTCCTTTTTCTGTGCGTTACTCAACGGATTTAGTATGAGGTACAATTTCAAGAAGATGAGGCTTTTTATCAGCGCTTTTTCACTGAAATATTCTTATATCTCAGTAAAACTGACCTAACCAATGATTGGCGGGGTGTGATTGTCTATCCTAACCCTCAAGTAGAAACCAATCAAGTTCAACGCTATCGGGAACTCCTCCACTGCGAGCGAGTGAGACGGATTTATCTGAATGAATTAGAAAACATTCCTCAAACTTCGATTGGTTTAGCCACAGTGCAATTAATCACCCTATCTAAAGCAAAAGCGCTTGATAGCACCCGAAAATTAATCCAAAGAGTGAGAGAAGAATTAACCCCCGACCAAAAACCGCAAGAACTCTTACAATTAATAGAGACGATTCTCGTTTATAAGTTACCGCTTCTCAATCGTCGGGAGATAGAAACTATGTTTAGTTTAGATGAATTAAAACAAACTCAGTATTTTCAAGATGTGCGCGAGGAAGCGCGTCAGGAAGGCAGACTAAACAAAGCACTAGAGGCGGTCCCTCGTTTGTTAGCCTTAGGGTTAAGTGTTGAGCAAGTCGCATCCGCCTTAGAATTAGAGGTTAAACAGGTTAGAGCTATACAAAACGGGACATAATCTCCTTATGTCCTCATGTCTAGGAGGTTCTGTTATACTAAATCCTGTTTGATTTGATTGATTCAAGCTAATGTTATGGCTAATACTGGGAAAAGTTAAGATTTATACCCCATAGATGAGCGATTAAAAGCAATAATCTCCGCCATTCTACCCCCCCCGAATTTGTCAAGTATTCTCCGTTTTTTATTGATGAATACGGAAAAAGCCCATCAGGGAGAGAGTGGAAGGGTTAGAAAGTTGAGATTTAACGAGTCCGTTGATGCGGTTTAAGAGCAAGCGCGGATGAAGAAATAAATGGCCATCAGTAGCAGAAAAATATAAAAAGTAATCCGCACCAATCGATCCGGTAATTTCGGTAAAAAACGAGTGGTTACTTGTACACCTAGAGAACCACCGATACCTAAAATAATCCCTTGTAGATAAAGAATATAACCGGCTTGGGCATGAGCGAAACAGGCGGCGATCGAATTGAGTAAAACCACACCTAAACTGGTGACAATGGCGATTTTGATCTTTTCTGCCAAAAAAATCATTTGTAGTGGCACCATGATCGCCCCACCGCCAATTCCGAAAATACCGGCTAGAAATCCAGCGATTCCTCCGGTTAGCAGACAGGCTAGATTAGAATTCAATCTCATGGCAGAAACTGGCTCTTTTTGGCTTAAATTGTGCTTGAGATTGGTTAAATAGATATTGAGTAGTAAAAAACAACCAAAAGCCGCTTCTAGGAGGTGTTTGGGGCTATATTTGACCAGATAGACCCCGATAAATGCCGTAAAAATCCCGGGTAGGCCTAAGAGGAGAACTCGCTGCCATTTGAGGGAACCTAATCGCCAATTTTGGATCGTACCCACTAGGGAAGTGAAAACGATCGCTAAACTGCTGGTAGCCACCGATTCCCCGTAACTGTAGCCCAAATTTAACAGGATCGCCACGGAGATAGTGCCACCCCCAATACCGAATAAACCCGCTAATAAGCCCGAAAAAACGCCCGTTATCAGTAAAATCAAGTAATATTCTGCCATTATCTTCGTTTCATGGCCTTGAAGGGTCTGAATTTGCTATCATACATAGGGTCTGCTGAAAAAGTTTTTCCTAGGGGCAGGGTGTAGGGTGTAGGGTGTGGGGTTTTACCGATTTTGAGGGGGTCAATTACCTAATTTTCAGGGAAAAAGTACCTGAATTTCCCCCTGATCACTCCCATATCTGGTACTTTTGGATTTCAAGAAAGTCTAAAAGTCTTATTCAGCAAGGTTTTTAGATTTATTCAGCCAGCCCTACATAGGGGCAATGGTAGAACATTTTCTCGAAGAAAGGGCTATTAACTAAAATTTAGTGATTAATGGGGCTATATTATTGACAATCACCTGATATTTTTTCTGATTTAATTACATAACCTTTATCCCTGCATGAGAAACTGACCTATGACTAAAAGAGCTTTACTACTAATTAATCGTCACTCGCGCAAGGGTAAAGAAAACTTTGCTCAAACTGTCGAGCTGCTCAATCATTGGGATTTTGAAATTATCAGCGTCCCTTTGAAAAAGGTAGAAGATATACCTTTTTTGATGGAAAAATATCGCTCTAATATTGATTTAGTTATCGTCGGTGGTGGCGATGGGACTCTCAATGCTATGGCGGATATGTTAGTAGAAACTCAACTGCCTTTAGGCATTATACCTCTGGGAACAGCTAATGATTTAGCCCGGACTTTAGGGATACCGAATTCTATTGCCGAAGCCTGTCGAATTATTGCGGAAGGTAATTTAAAATATATCGATCTAGGTTGGGTAAATAATAAATACTTTTTCAACGTGGCTAGTTTAGGATTAAGTGTGAAAATTACCCAAAAACTGAACAAGGGTTTAAAGCGACGTTTGGGGATTTTGGCCTATGCTTGGACAGCCCTACAGTTATTAAGTAAAACTCGTCCTTTTACCGCTATGATCGGTATTGATGGCCAAAATATCAAAGTTAAAACCCTGCAAATAGCGATCGGAAATGGTCGTTATTATGGGGGAGGAATGCCGATCGCTCACGATGCCCAAATTGACGATCAAAGGTTAGATTTATATAGCCTAGAAATTGAACACTGGTGGCAAATTTTCCCGCTTTTATGGACGTTACCGCGGGGACAACAGGGTTTATTATCTTGGGTGAGAACTCTTAACGGTAAAGAAATTCAAATTCAGACTCGTAAACCCCATAGTATCAACACCGATGGCGAAATTACTAGCACGACTCCCGCCATTTTTCGAGTTATTCCAGCAGCCATAGGGGTCTATATTCCCCGTCAGGAAACACAATTTTAAAATTAACGAAAAGGAGGAGGATACAATAAACCCCCCTTTGTCCAAAGATTATTTAAACCTCGATCGAGTTGCAGGGGTTTACCGATTTCCCGATCATAAATTTCCCCGTAATTACCCACCTGTTTTAAGACTCTTTGGGACCACTTAGTTTACCACTGATAGGGAATAATATTAGTATCATAAGGTAAGCGCTCTTCATCTGGTGCGTCTGCCTGAAAAGCGACCGAGTTTAGATGCAGTGCAAAAGCTTCCCGCTCGCCAATTGTCTGAAAACCATGCCAAATACCGGGAGGAATTTGTACCAGTTTAGGAGCCAATTCGCCTAAAAATATCGTGTTAATTTTGCCTCTGGTGGGTGAGGTTTCCCGGTCATCGTAAAGGACAAGTTTCAACAGTCCTACAATGACGGCAATTTGATCAATTTGCGTTGTGTGTCTGTACCAAGCTTTAACAATACCGGGCAAAGTTGAAGTAATATAAACTTGTCCAAAGCCGGGGAAAATCTTATCGTCAGCCCGTTGAATTTCCATGAGTCGCCCTTTTTCATTTGGCAATAACTTGAGAGGGCAAACTTCTACACCTTCTATCCATTGCTCATTAGATTGTGTTAACTTTGTCATAGCTAAAGACTTAAGAATCATTGATCACTATAAGGAACCACCTAATGAGCCACTATACTACAGATATTGACCATTTGCGTTTATTTCTATTTACCACAGATGCTTTATTAGCTAAACAAGCCGAGCAAGTAGGGATTGATAGTATCATTGTAGACTGGGAACGGATTGGTAAACGAGAGCGACAGATGAGCTATTCAACCCAAATCAACGCCGATACACCAGAAGATGTGGTTGCTCTAGCTGAAGTTATCTCCATCCCAATTACAGTAAGAATTAATCCCTTAGATAACAATACTTCTGACGAGATAGAAACTGCCCTAGATTCTGGAGCTAGTATTATCATGTTACCGATGGCAAAAGTTCCCAGTGAGGTAGATAAATTTATCTCTCTAGTCAATGGAAGAGCTAAAACCCTAGTCCAAATTGAGACTCAAACCTTAGTAGACAATTGTGAGCAAATTCGGGAGCTAGGATGGGACTATGCTTACATTGGACTGAATGATTTAATGATTTCACGTCAAAAAAGCTGTATTTGCAGCAATTCTCATTTTGAAAACAAAAGAAGATAAAGTTCTCTATGTGAACAAGAGAACTTCTGTCTAATTATCATTTTTTTTCAAGATAATCATCATAATTAGCTTCAAGAGACAGTT
>SFAQ01000011.1:0-16315 GCA_007096525.1 Microcystis wesenbergii Mw_QC_B_20070930_S4
ATTCTTGTTTTAATTCTCCATGTACGCGGTCTTTAAAAGCCTCTATTTCGTTCCAAGACACGATTAAGAGTGGCTTTTAGGCTAAGTATAATTACTCATCGCGTAAGTGAGATGCTCCCGTTTTATTGGGAGCATCTCACCTTTGTAACCCCTAAATCAGGTGTTTATGTCAAGCTATTCTCAAAGCCTTGCTAGAAACCAGTTTTAGGGACAAGTATAATTACTCACTTGCATCAATGAGATGCTCCCGAATGATTGAAGATTTCGGGACTCACAGCGATGAGAGTAATTGGTTAACAGGGGTTTACTTTTTAGCTAAGTCTCTCAAAGCGGGCATCATTGTCATCCATCAGTTACCAGTGAATGAAGATACCTTGTGGTTGAGAGTATTAGGAAAAGGAGGAACTCAAAAAAGAGCAGTTGAAGAGTTAGTTGAACTGCCAGAACGCAATCCTTTTCGAGAGAATTTATTAGAGATTCTGGCCAACTGGCGCAAGAATTTAGAATTGAGAGATAATTTAAGTACCGAACAACAGGAGGACATCATGAACTTATCACCAGCTTATTTACAACAAAGGGAAGAGTGGAAGCAAGAAGGGATACAACAAGGTAGTTTAGAAGAACGGTATTCCCTGATAGCCAGTCTTCTGGAAGGACGCTTTGGCAGCCTAGATTCGGAATTATCTGGTCTGGTGGAACGGATCGCCCAACTTCCCATTTCGGAACGTACCCAGTTACTCCTTTCTTTAGCGAATTTATCCCGCTCTGAACTGTTAGAAAGATTGGGAGACAATTAAACTTTCAGTCCGCTCAAGCCATGAAGAATTATCCCAAAATCCTGATGGTAGTTTGTCTGCTGAGGTTACTCTCATGGTCAGCAGAGAGCCGCTTCGGGGTACGCCCAACATTAAGGTAGAACGCTCAATGCGTTGGCTAGACTGTATTTGAGACAATTTATCAAGTTTTCGGTTCGAGAAATAAACGAACGGTGAGATGTAGGGAATAATCTACGATCTATTTAAAATTGTAATTGATGGCAACCTGATTCAGAGGAGACTCAAGAATGTGTTGGAGCGCGGAAGTCTCGACGGTTTTCAGTATCCTCGATGTTGCGGCAATAGGAGTCCTTTGTTTCCGCGATCAAAAACGCGATCGCTACTATGCCCTGGCGGCCGCACCGATTGCCGGACAGGAACTCTGTCAAATATTCCTTTGGCTTAATATGGGGACGGACAGTTCCACTTGTAACGACATCAACGTCGCTCTTTCTCTTTTAGTGCGGGTGTTGGTAAGCTTTCTCCCACTCACCTTCACGGTTCTGGCCATCTATGGCTCTGATGCGTTCGGGGATCGTTTCAAGCGTTGGACGACTCCCATAATAGGCATAGCGATACTGTTCGTTACCGCGCGTCTTGTTCTAACGCTCGTGGCATTCTTTATCAATCCCCGTATGTGTACGATTGTCGGCCCCAATCACCACCAGATTTGGGCTGACTACCTCGCGTCCTACGGCATACCGGCGATCGATATTGGCAACGCGCTTCTCTACGTCGCGATTCCCACTCTCGCCACTTTTTTGTTCCTACGTCCGATTTGGGTGACGATCGTTCTGTCCGCTATCGGACCTGGAACTCTAATTCCGCTCAGGATTCTGCTACCGCTTGAGTGGGCATCGGTGTGGTGTTGGGTATCTTCCCTATTTCTATTCTTTGCCCTTGTCGAGCCAATTATCGGGCAAGCGGGAGCGAAGCACTTTTCCGGGCCGATCGCCCTCCTGTTTCGGAAAGATTAGCTCTCTTGCAGAAGTAACTCAAGATATACCTTTTTGTCGGTAACGAAATTCGTAATTGGCGAAAATAGAAGGTTCGTGCAACCAGAGGGCCTAGTTGTGAATAAGGGCTATATTACTCGATCCCGAACGTTACCGAAACGACCGCGGTAATATCTTTGTCGATCGAGGAAGTGTCGTACATTCCCGAATCGCTCACGTCGGTGGAATTGCGCGAGGTGATCTGAAAAACTCCCGTTTTTGCATCGCGCACCCTTCCCACCCGACTGCCGGTACTACTGGCGATCGCTTCGGCTCTCGCTCTTGCGTCCTTGGTCGCTGCCGCCACCATTTCCACCCGCAGCTTATCCAGTTGGGTGTAAAGGTATTGCGGGGGTTCGGAGACGAGGTTAATTCCCTCCTCGATCAATTCCGTTACCTGCCGAGAAAGTTCCGTGTAACGGGCCACATCGCTCGCTCCGCTCTCCATGCGTTCCGTGTCACCAGCCACATCGCTCGCTCGGATCTCGAAGCGTTGGGTGAGGCGATAGGTGAGAATTTGCCCAGTTTCCTGGCCGTTAGCTGTTACTTCAGGAATCGCCATCGTCTCGATCGCGTTGGTGGTGATGGCGTCGTCGGGAACTTGTTTTTCTTTGAGATAAGCTCGTATCCGCTCGGTTTGCCGGATCAGATCGCGGTAGGCATCGCGGGCGGTGGGTTGTTGACTGGAAACCGATAAACGCCAGAGAATATAATCCGATGTAATCGCCCTTTTTGCCGAACCAGTCACGACAAAAACATCGCTGGCCTGTTTCACCGCCAAGATCGCTCGCGCCGCTATCCACGAACTGAAGACGAGAGCGATCGACAGCACCGATAAACCCGCGAATACCTGCGGGAAACGTCGGAATACAGAAGTGTCTTTCATCGCCACCCCTCCCAGAAATTCGACGTTTCTATCCTATTGGGACTTAGACAAAAAACAAATCAAGAAAAGCCTCAACCCCAATCCCCGCTTGGGACTTACTTCGAGAAGCCCAAAATCGCTGAAACCCAGATATATCAATGAAAATCACAAATCGAGGTTAACCCCTTGTCCGGTAATGGTTTGAGCCTTTTTTGCTGACCGAAAACGCCTAAGTCCCACTATGCTAGTAACGAGCGCGTTGAAATTATTATTTACAAAAATCAATTGTTCTCGCGTCAGGTTGATGCGCTTTTACAGCGAAGATTATTCAGCCCTTACGGGAGCTTTAGCCCGTGCAATGGTGACTGAATGAAGGGGAAATCAAGATATTTTGGGCTATAATAGGAATGTAGAGAGCCGCTTGCAGAGTTATCTACAGTCTCCAGACTCCTAGAAATGTTTAGGGGTTGGATTTTGAGAAGATTAATTACTACACTTCCGGTGACAACAGCTTTCTCAACCGCCGCGATGCTCGTGGGCTGCGTCTTACAAAACCGAGTCGATCCGCTGTCAACTATTAACACTAAATCTGTGCTTGCCCAGCCAAATTCTCCCCTTATCGGCATCTGGCAACGCTCGGAGCTTGGCGATCCGCCTCGGACTATGACGCTGATTTTCAATCGAGATGGTACTTATGGGGGTAGTTATGCCATTGGAGCCGAGTCCCATGGTGAACCACCCGCTTATACAGAGTGGAGCGGCAATTACAGTTTTACCCGGTTCGACTCGTTTGTCTTTATTGCAGGGCGATTAGGTGAGCAGCAAGCGGGCAGCTTCCGGATGAATGGCTCGAACCAACTCTTGTCTGGTGGAGAAACTTGGCCTCGGATTCGCTAATTCGGGTTTTTTGTCGGAGTTAAAGTAACAAATCCTGTCTAAGGAGAAAAACAATGTTTTGTTCGCAATGTGGCACCAAAAATGTTGATAATGCAAAATTCTGTTTCAATTGCGGCTCTCCACTTTATACCGAGTCCGCAGAGAGCCAAACCGAGCAACAGAAAAAAGGGCTATTTCCCAATAGCTCAGTAACTCTTGAGGATCTAACTAAAGTAACTCTTGAGGATCTAAAAAATGCCCTCATTGTGCCATCAGATAGACGGAATTATTCTTTCGGTGCGATAGACAAATCCTACGGTGCGATGGACGAATATCTCAAGAACGGGGATTCTACTACACAAGGCGAGGTTATCGACAAAGAAAAAGAGGACGAGATGGATGTATTTAGATTTGTAAATTCACCGTCGTCCAATGAAAATAGCCTAAATGAAAAGCAGTTCGCCTTACATCAAGTAATTGATACGCAACACGATGGCGTTGTGGCATTGGTTTTTGAGCATCCGGTAGGTTGGCGAGCAACTAGCTATCTTGTATGGAACTTTCAGAACGTGAGTTTTCCGGTTTGCAGCTTCGCCAAGGTTGTTCCGTCTGGGCTGCTCGATCGGTTAAAGCCGCATTCCGCGTCTTTATCTTTCTGGTTTCCAGGACCACTTTTCTTCTGGGTAGAGCCGAATTACGGACTTTGCCAACAAGGACAAAATATTTTAGGTGCGGTATATTTGCAGCCTATGTCAGCAGTGGATGCCATGACTCGCTGGGTAGTTCCCAACTATTCTTATGTAAATAAACTATTAATTCCTAACACCTTAAAGATTGTCAGTGTTGTTCCAATCCCGCAGCTCGCACAAAGAATCGGCATGGATTTGAAAGGACTGACAAGTGAGGATGTATGCCTCAAGATTGAATATGAACAATTGGGCGGACAAACTTTTGAAGAAGAAATTTACGGCATCAAATTCACGCAAAACCTACCGTACTATGGGCCGATGGGCATGACGATGCAGATCAATTGGGGCTTTGCTCGGCTTTTCAGTTTTCAAGCGGAAAAGGGCAGCCTCGACGCAGAAAAAGAAACGTTTTGGCGGATTGCCTGTTCAGTTAAGCCAAATCCGCTCTGGGAACAGCTTTATGCCCAAATCTTGCAAGAACTTCAGATGCAGTTCAACCAATATATTCAGATGGGCTATTCGCAGATTCAAGATGCTGGTCAGTTAAGTCGGGCTATCAGTGCGAATAGCGACGCTTGGCTGAGTGCTTTCGAGCAACAACGCCAAGCTGCTCGGCAATCAAGTCATTCTTCGAGCAGTAGTTCATCAGACCGTTCACCGAGTGATGCTTTTAGCGAATACATTCGGGGTGTAGAGACTTGCGATGACCCTTACTATGGCGAGTCACAACAAGATTACAACTACAGTTATCATTGGACGGATGGCTTCGGTAACTATCAACATTCCAACGACCCGTTTTTCAATCCCAACATCGGTTCAAATCAGAATTGGACTTTTATGGAGCCGAAGAAAAAATGATATTGGTTAGCTCGCTTTGTCCATTATTTCTATGTAGGATACTGATAGCAAATGTGGTTAAATCTAGACCTTTTCTTGATCATTATAGCGTTTTTCAGTCTGCTGAGGTACAAAAGTTATGGGTTTTAGGCAAAAGGGAAGAAAAATAGGTGTACCTCACTAGCTTAGGAAACGCTATAAGTTTATTTCTTAGGAGCAAAAAAATGTTTTGTACGAAATGTGGAACTCAAAATGCTGACAACGCAAAATTCTGTATCAACTGCGGCTCCCCACTACATTCGCAGCCTGTAGAGCCAGAAATTGTCCAACCAAAAAGGGAGGCATCTCCCAATGGCTCCAAAATTATTCCTGAAAAAGACCTTCTCAATACTCTCACCTATGTTGCACTGGGTGCAGCCGTTGTCGTCTGGCTGGTTGCTATCAGTGCGGGTTTTGGAGGTATTAATATGGTAATTTTTGGCATCATACTGATTTTGATTGTTTGTGACGGTCTGAGAAAGAACAAACTCGGACAAGCCAAAATCTCTGCGCTTTTTTGTGCAGTTTTAAATGGCGTTTACGCTCTGATAAATTTTTCTATGTTGTTGCAAGTAAATAATGACTTGAAAACATATAACGTGATATTTATGATTTGCGAGATTACAGTGGCAGTATGCTTAGGTTACTTGTTCTACAAACTGAATCAAGTGAAATCATAATTGTAGGACTTACGCATTGACAGGATCGACCAAATATGAGGTATGGGTTTCGGGCATTTTAACGTGATTTTTTGATAACTTTTGAGCGATCACTATCGATCAGAAGTTAATCGCCAAAAGTCTGAAACGACGGATTTTCGTTCATACACATGGTGAATTTGTACAGTGCATAACTCCTAAATCAGCAATTCTAAATTTGCCCTGTAGCAAGGCTTTTGGGAGTTAGTTCGCATCATTTCATTTCACGAGTCTTCAGGCTTTTGACGTGATAGTACACCCAAAGTTGCCCCAAAAATCCCCCTTTAAAATCTTCTTTAAATCCCTAAAAGGCTTGCTGTGTCTAAAACTGAGAATTGCTGCTCTCGCGACCTTGAGATAGAACGGCTTAAAAAAGCATGGTATCTTTTCAAGCCCTCCTCCGAAAAATTCGGGTTGAACCAGACCAGTGTAACTTCGGAGTCGAAATTTCCCCGCAGGTTTCTAATCTTTTGGAAAGCCATACTTTCGCATCTGAAACCGTGTTTTTGGTAAAACTCGATCGCCCTTGTATTGCTCCGATGGGGCAAAAGTTCAAATCGGAGGATATGAGGCATATTAGCTTTAATCTCTCTCAGATAGGCATCGATCAGTTGGCCGCCGTATCCTTTCCCCTGCCACTCGATATGAACTATCATGGTCGCATTAGTGAGGACGTGAGCCAGACACTTAAATCGTGAAGTGAAAGCTTTTAAGCAACCGACGATTTCTCCCCCCTCTTCGATAACTAGAACCAGCCCACACTCTAATCCTTCCCTCAACATCTGGCCCACATAGTCAAGCGTAATTTCCCCTTCTTCTTGGGTTAAATTGCCCGGGTTCGAGCGAGCGACGATTTTGTAGAGTTTGTAGAGCGGGCGGATATCGTTCTCGGTTGCCCTTCGGATCATAACCAAACCGCATCCCTGCGACGACTGGAGCGATGTCGGTAGAATCGCTTGAAAACTATCCCTTCTGGCCGAGCCAGTTTCGGAGATCGGACACTCTGGAGAATAGTGAAAACCTTTCATGGCCGCATCTCTCTCTTCTATCCTCTCCACTATGATCATACCCGAAATCGAGGGGAACCGATAAAATCGATCTAAAATGAGGACGGGATGGAACAACCCTCAAACCGTCAACTATTATCATCTATCGAGGGGGAGCGATCGAGCGATGAAGATTCCTAAATTACCCGATCAGATCACTATACCGATCAACCGAAAAACCGTCTGGCTTTTTGGTTTTGGGGTGATCCTTTGGTCTTTATTCGTCGTGGCAATAAACGATCGCTTTTTCAGGATCGACGAGATTATTGTCTATCCCGACGGTTCGAGGGAATATCGGGTCAATCCGAAGTGACAGTAACCGCGTTATGGATTTTAAAAACTTTTCTCAACCTATTCCCATGATGTCAAACATCTCTTAATTGTTAAGGTTAAATTTAAACGTTAGTAGTTATTATTTTGAAGAAAATGAAGATAAAACACGCGATTAATTGCCATAAGTTCCTAACTTTTCTAATTATATTAGGCTTAATGGCTTTTTATAATAATTTTACCCCGCTCGCTTGGATATACCTTTCCCTGCACGGAACTTACGGTTTTATGTGGTTGATCAAAGATAGATTATATCCCGATCAACAATGGGAAAAAGAAATACCGTTGTCTATGGGAATATTTACCTTTATCGTTCTCGGTTTATATTGGGCTGCCCCTTTTATTATTATTAGCGAGAAGGTCACGGCCGCCGCCCCTTTAATATCTGTGGCCATAGCGGTCAATATTATCGGGGTATTTCTCCATTACGGTAGCGATGCCCAAAAGTATTTTACCCTTAAATATAGGCAAGGATTAATCACGGAAGGTTTTTTTAGTCGCTGTCGTAATCCCAACTATTTAGGAGAGATTTTAATTTATCTCGGTTTTGCCCTGTTAGCCCAACATTGGCTGCCTTTTCTGGTTTTGGGGGGATTCATCACTGGGGTCTTCATCCCCAATATGCTTAAAAAAGACCGCTCCCTCTCCCGCTATCCCGAATTCGACACTTACAAAGCGAACTCCGGATTGCTATTACCCAAACTGATTAAATCTAGTCTAGATGCTCGCCAATCCCCTCAGACCTAAGCATCAGTTATTTTTGTAAAGATGATCTATAATCTAATTTGCTACTGGGGAGATTAAATAGAGTAATTATTTCCCTTTTGTGACAGTTCGCTGAAAATTTTATCTAAAGTTTTCGACAACTAGACGTATTGGTGGGTCAGCTATATGATTGGAATTAGAGTTTCCCTATAGCGATCAAAAAAGTAATTGATTGTATTTTGGTAACTAAACTAACTTTTAAAAGCCAAGGGTAAGACGAATGCCATTTCAGAACAACTATGCAAATCTGGTGACGGAAAAACCTCAAGCTCACACCCGCTTGATCCGAGATTATGACGGCAACAATAAAGATTTTGACTTCATTATCATCGGTTCCGGAATAGGAGGTGGTATCTTAGCGGATGACCTAGCCGATCGATTGGGGCAAAGTCATCGCATTTTGGTCTTAGATGCTGGCTCCTTCATCTATCCAACCCATGTCTATAATATCAGTCGCATCCCTAACGGTTCGGTAGCCCCCCACTTTGGCGTAGATAATTTCAAGCAGTCACCTAGCGGTTCCCATTTTATCGGTTCTAAACCCCAATTATGTTTTGGTGGGCGTTCTATTTTTTGGTCGGGACTAATTCCGCACCCTCAAAGTTGGGAGATGGAGTTCTTCCCGGATAATGTACGTCAAGACTTGGAATCGAGGTATTTCCAATTAGCTAATGAACGGATGAATACATCGTTTTCTCTTGGCGATAAGGCAAAAAAGTTGGTGAATTATTTTCAGTCGAGTTCTCTCAATTCAGATTTTGAAATAAAACAGACACCCCGCGCCGTGCATCAACCCTATCTCAATCCCGACGGCACGCCACGGAATCAATTCTTTGTGGAACCGACGGGAGTTTTTAACACCGCTGAACTGCTTATCAATCAGGTCGGTCTAACGCCAGGTGTCGATCAAAACGGGAAGGGTCTATTCATCAAACTGAATAGTTTCGTAGAAACGATTCAAAACGTTCCTTTTGACTGGTATGAAGTCAAAACAACTAACACTATTACAGGAGAGCAAATTAGTTTTTATTCCCCTAAAGTTGTCATTGCTGCGGGTTCTACAGAAAGTCCTAAAATGCTCAATCGTTCTGCTGTCTATCAAAGCCTGCCCGCTCAAATTCAGAAGAAAGTGGGTTTTGGCTTAACAGATCACCCTGTTACAGGGGAGTCTCAGGCTTATGTGTCGTCTCTGGGAAGAAACGCTTCACTTATTCCCCTCAGTCGTCAAGACCACGCTAAAATTATCTTCTACTCGCGGGGAAATCGAGATGCTAACGGACAATTGATCTACCCCTTCAATATAGAAATGAATGTTAATCATGAATATTGGCATCTGAGAAACAACGATCTGTCTGCCGAACCCGTGGTTGACGATACTAGCAGAACCCGTGTTGATATCAAATTTAGCTTTGGGAATTGTCTTGATGATGAAAATGGAATTTTCTCCCACGCTAACGATAACTACACTCCTGACATTCGCTTCAAACGTTTTTCAAATCTAGATGATTTGTTGGGTTCTCGTTTCCCGTCCCTTGCAGGCTGGAATAAAAGCAAAAATGAGTTTTTCGCTCTACTTAATCAAACAAGAAATCGCATTTTTGCCGAGTTCAACGACGTGAACTTCATCACAGCAGAATATGGCGAGGGCGACGGTAAACAATGGCCTTTTGGGTGGCGTACTGTTCACCACGCCTGCGGCACTTTGCGGATGCCCTGGAAAGCTAACCGTAATGCCAATTTCAATAACGATTCGGTTGTCGATGAAGACCTGAAAGTTCGAGGCACTACGGGTTTATACGTTTGCGATATGTCCGTTATGCCGATCAGCACCGCCGCTAACCCCGTACTGGCTCTGGCAGGATTGGCTTTAAGACTTTCCGATCATTTGGGTTAAAAGAATCAACAATGCTCTGAATATTTCGTGACCGATCGCCGCTCTATCCGGAACCATACCAATCTAAGAGACTACCGGCAAAACTTAAATTTGCGCGTTCGGCGGGCGGGGGGGTTCTCCTTAGCCCATCGCTTTTGTGTGAGTATGCCCCCGCACCTTCTCACTTGCGCCGACCACCCACCCCGCCACCCCACCCGCCACCCTGGAAGCCAGCACCAAGCTCACCGGTGGGTTCACACACACAGGTTTTCTATTATACCCCTTTAAAACCCGTGTCAAGGGCTGCGCGAGTGGCGATAGTGGTGCTATGCGGGTTTTTTATCTGGGGACACCCCAGACCCCGATCGCCACCCTTGACACTGGCCTCATCGAAGAAAACAAAGACAAACGAAGGGGTAGGAAGAACCTGTTGTGTGTGTTTGTTTTGGGAGGTGTCCCGTGTTTTGTGCTGCTGTTTCTTCGGCTCTGTCCTGTCCGGTCGTTGGTTTTTCTGGTTCGCGTTCGGTCGTTCCTGCGGTTTTGGGTTCGGTGCTGTCTGGTTTGCCGGCGGGTGCTGTGGTGCTGGTCGGTTGCGCTCGCGGTGTGGACGGTGCGGTGCGTGCTTCGGTTCCGGGTTGTCGGGTGTTTCGCGTGTCGGGTTCGGGTCGGTCGGCGTTCGCTGCTCGGTCGGTGCGGTTCGTGCGGGCTTTGGCGGCTGAGGGCGGTGTCCTGTTCTCGTTTCCGGGTCGCGCTTGTCCGGCGGGGTTGGTTCCTTCGGCTGACCCGCGCTCTTGTTTCTGCGGGTTGGGTTCGGGTTCTTGGGCTTCTCTGGCGCTGGCGTTGGGCTTGGGTGTCTCGTGTTGCGTTTGGTTGCCTGCGGGTGTCTCGGTTCCGGCTGATTGGGGTCTGATTTCGGTCGGTTCGGGCTGGTGGGTGTCTCTGCCGTTCTAGCTCTTTCTTTCTGCCTCGGCTTCCTGTCGGGGCTTTTTTTTTGGCGGTGAACCCACAAAATACGATCACCGATAGCATCGAAAATCACCCTCAAACATGACGACGGGAACGCTCACAACGAGTTAACCTCTTGAATCCGATCGATCTAAAAGCGGTTCTCCCTTCGGTCGGTTGTTTATGTGGGGAAGTATCCCCACACCCCTCTGCTACGGCGGTGCTGATCGCGGTTTCTTTGTCCCCCCCTCCCGTCCCCCCCAGGGGGGAAGCCTTCTCTCAGCAATCCTATTTTAACTACGGGGTCAAGGGTGGTTATTTTCTTAAGGAAATAGGCTTTTTGAAGAACTTCTAAGGTTTCACGGTTTTCTAAGCAAACAGGCTTTCCTAACAATTTCTAAGCTCGTTCCTCGCTAAGAAATTCTACTGGAAACCGTGTTCGCCAAGAAAACGTGTGACCAGTTCCTTAACCTAAGAAATTCTAAATCAAAAACCGTATTCCCTAACGAAAATATACCATTCCATCTGATGATGGAACGGCGGAAAAGCGGAAAAAGTTTTTTGTTTTTTTATTCCGCCGCCCTTGACTCCCTCCGTTAAGAGACCGGTAGCTGAGAGAAAAAATATTTAGGAGATATCGGCTATGTTTGAAGTAATTAATGGTAAAAATAGCGGGTTTTTGGGTAATTCAAAAATCTATATCGGTCGAGCTAATAAATCTTATTTATTGAAGGGTAGCGTTTTGCAGAATCGCTTCGTGATCGGGCAGGACGGTAATCGCGAGGAAGTAGTCGCAAAGTATCGGCAGTGGCTCTGGCAGGAAGTGCAAAAACGAGGCGAGGTTTTCGATGAGTTAGTTCGGATCGCGGAACGGGTCAAAAGGGAGGAAACGGTGCAGTTAGCTTGCTGGTGCAAACCGTTAAAGTGTCATGGAGATGTGGTGAAATCTTGCGTTGAATGGATGATCGGGGAGGAAATAGTTTGAAAGAAAAGGAAAGAAAAAAAAAGAACAAATAACCATGCGATGAAAACAAACAGGAGGTCACGATTATGACATTCATTAACCCCAAAGAACTAGGACTGTACGCACCGAAAACTAACGAGCGAGTCAAGCTGGCCGCAGAAGCGCAGAAATTTATCAATCAAGCGCTCTATGACTATAAACAACTCTTCTATGGATTGCGCTTGATTGCTTGGTACGAACGGGATAAACGCGCAATTTTCTATGAAGCGCTAACGAAAGGTGAACTCGATCAGTTTAAGGTCGCACCGGGTCATCGCGCTTCCGATGGTTCCTATACCAAAGACGAATGGGATTATGATCGTCTCAACGCCTATATGTGGAATCGATTCCGCGAGCGTTTTGATGATGCGTTCGATCTCGAAAAGATCGCCGAACTCAAAACCCTTAAGGATATCAAACAGGCAACCGATGAATTATTGGAATTTGCACTCACCAATTGGAAAAGCGCGATATTGGAGGATGACAAAGACCCAAACGAACCCCGCGTCGAACCGATCGGTAAGGGTGTCACTAGCTGTAAGTTAGAGTACGAGGGCATTATAATCGAAGGAAGTTTTCGGTCGGAGGAACGCATCCTCACCCTCCGCACTCAAAGTCTTCCCGAAGTCATCGTCCGGCAAGTGCGAGGGGAGACCAGTTGGAAAGGCGACATCCACTTCGATCCCTTCGGGCAAGTAGTGGTAATGAACTCTAAAAAAGCGGAGCTATTCAGCCAAGTTCTAGCCCTAGCCGCCCGCTTGAATCTCGGTATCAACGAGTTTATGGACAATCCCGAAGGTTTTCTCGGCATCGAATCACCGAAAAGCCGTCAACAAGCCCGACAACGGGTCAAACAGCGCCTCTTGGAAATCAACCGAAACCACTATGAACGGCGCAAGACGGAAGCGGAGTATCAACCCTTCACCCGTCGCATTAACGATGAGATCGACGCAACTCCAGACAGCGACGAACCGAAACCCAAGGAGCCTCAGAAATCTCCCAAGACTTCCACTAAATCGGGCAAGCGCAAAACCGACCGAAAACGGGAGGCCGAGCAGTGGCTGAAAAATAATCCAGAATTCTCGGAGGATGTGGATGCCCAGATGGGTATCACGAGCATTCACACCTAGGTTTCCTTAATAGGATTGGAGGGGAGTGGAGATCCTCTCCGATCCATCATACTGAAAAAACCATGCGAACCGCTATCTTTTTCTGGCAAGATGCCGAACAAACACCTATTCTCAAGTCTCTCATCGAGGAGGCTCTTCACCTCGGTTATAGCCGTTTCCTGACAGCCCTGTTCCTAGAAAACGATCGAGGTCTGGTCTTCTCGATCGAGTCCGAATCGATCGATGACTTTCCCCTCGATAATCTTTTCCGCGCCGACCACATCCTGCTCGTTGACGAGCCACTACTTTGGTTATGCGATCGAGGTGAGCGGGTCTTCGCGGTTTGGGACGGCAGCGAGGACAAAACGCTCACCTGTCTCGGTTTCCTCAAAGCTTGGGGTCTGCCAGGTAATTATGTCAACCCCTACCGTACTTTCACCCTCGAAACCATCTAACGCTTATCCCCGGTCGCTCGATCGGGGTTTTTCTTTCCTACTCCCCGATTTGCTCACTCGTCGAACGGGGGGGTTATCCTTAATTCCTGCGTTTTTTCTGTGCCACTCCCCCGCCTCTCCTCGCTCACGCCCGCCCACCCACCCAGAACCGGAAAAATAAGGGAAGAAAACAAAAGAGATAAAAATCTTCGCCAAGCGGGGAGGTGTAAATCTAGGGTTAAACACCATGAACCAACCGATAATTCCGACTCCAACCGTTCAAACCTCGAACATTCTAAATGAATACGCCGATATCCGCTGGCAGATAGCCGCACTTTCGGCCAAACTAGAAGAAATCGAACCGATGGCGATCGAACAGGCGTTGTCGATCATCAATGAGGGTGCGACGGCCAACGGCAAACGGGTAGTATACCGCACCGATACCGTCGATATCATTCTCCAATTGCGCTCCCAGAAGCCAAAACCCGAAAACCATGCCGACCTCGAATCGCTCAAGGAATTGATCGAGTTGGAAGCTGAGAAAGCCCAACATCAAAACCAAGAGAAGATCGCCCTCATGGAAAAAGAGATCGCCCTTTTACGGTCTCGTCTCGTCAGACTGCAACAAACGGATGAGGGACGAACCTATCAAGCTGAATATGCGGATTTAGAACGGCAGCTGACCACTCTCGAACCGCTTCTCAGCGTCAGATTAAAATAAACCACTAGCTATATTTAATCGGACAAGCGGGGGAGATTTCCCTCGCTTTTTATAATTGCTTGAATTTAAGAAAATAAATCATAAAACTATCAATAAAATCAAAAATCTTAAAAACTTAGAAATTTAAAAGCTATCGCATTAGATGTAAAAAAATTAACATAGAGGTCAACATGACATTTAAGGTATTCGGTAGTCGTCCCACTAACTCCATTTGTCTTCCCGATATTCCCTACTCGGTTCGTTTCAACTGTAAAGACGGAGGTGGCGGCATCTTCGTCGGGGGTTCCGACCCGCAACATCGCAAGTCCAATCCAGAGGACAAGATCGACATAAATATCATCAAAGTATCGAAATATTTCGGTACTCTAGGTAAAACCGATAACGTGCTGTGGATTCAGCTATTTTTTATCTCGGCTCCTAATGTACCCGCCGAAATTCTGCCCCCCAATACCGTCTGTGTCGGATATATCAAAAAACAGAGCATTTCCGCCCTGTTCAATACCGTCCAAGCCGCTATGAATAACGGCGAACCCGCACTCGGTATCTTCACCCTCGGTTTTCAGAAAGAAGTCGGTACGGAGGGACCTTATTATTCCGTCTGCTTTAACTGGCGCACACGTCAATCCGACGAGGAGAAAAAGCAACTGGAAATGATCGACGCTTTTCTCAACGAATACGGCGATCAACTGATCGACTTGGAAAGCACCCGACTGTTGACCTGCGTTGACGGTTGGAGTGCAGGAGATGTCAACGCCCTTATCGCTCGCTCGTTGGGTGAATTGCCCGAAAACAACCGGCCAGAATTGCCCCCAACCAAATCTACCCGCCGCACTCGTTAATTCTTGACCTGTCTCGCACCCTCATTCCAGGGGTGCGTTTCACCTATAAGTTAATTGATATTAACCGAACAATTTGTACTTTTTAACCACAGTCAATCGACTGAAATTTTACTAAAATTTATCTAAAAATGTCGGGGTGAAGACCCTAGGTTTTACCGACGGGATGAAACCCCGACCAAAAGCAAACAGCGAAGCACGACTCAATTGACAATCTAGGCTTTGTGGGTTAGTATAAATATAGTTGTTTGAGGTCGATAAACAATGATTGTCTTAGAAATGAAAGCAGTATTAAAACCAAGTCAATGTACTGCCATTGACGATGCTATTCGGACAGTTCAGTTCATCAGAAACAAAGCTTTAAGACTTTGGATGGACGCGAAAAGAGAAGATAAAATAAATAAATATTCTCTCAATAAATACTGTGCAGTTTTAGCTAAAGAGTTTGAGTTCGCTAATGAACTAAATTCTACAGCTAGACAAGCATCGGCAGAACGGGCATGGTCTGCTATTTCTCGTTTCTATGACAATTGTAAAAAAGGTGTGAAGGGACAGAAAGGTTATCCTAAGTTTCAGAAGAATAATCGTTCTGTAGAATATAAACACTCTGGCTGGAAACTATCTGACGACAGAAGGAAAATTACTTTCAGTGACGGAAAAAATATCGGAACAGTTAAACTGAAAGGAACTAGAGACCTGAATTTCTACCCCTTAGACCAAATTAAACGGGTAAGGATTGTCAGACGCGCCGACGGCTACTATATTCAATTCTGCCTGAATTTAGATGTTCGGGAATATGCAAAACCCCTTGAACCATCTAAGAAGTGTGTGGGATTAGATATGGGGCTAAAAGTATTCTATGCTAACAGCGATGGAGAAACGGTAGAAATACCGCAATACTATCGTAAAGCTGAGAAAACCTTAAATCGTCTCAATCGGAAAAAGTCTAAGAAGTTCCGTCGAGGACAACCCCAATCAAACAACTACCAAAAAGCAAGAAAGAGATATGCTAAAAAACATTTAAGAGTAAGTAGGCAACGTAAAAGCTTTGTCGAAAAAGAGGCATTGCGCGTAATTAAATCTAACGATTTTGTCGCCTACGAAGACTTAAATGTTAAGGGGCTGGTAAAAAACTCAAAACTAGCTAAATCTATTAGTGATGTGGCTTGGTCAACTTTTCGACAATGGTTAGAGTATTTTGGTTTTAAATATGGTAAGGCTACAGTAGCAGTAGCTCCCCATAACACCAGTCAAAATTGCTCTAATTGTGGTCAAAAAGTCCCTAAATCTCTATCTACAAGAACCCATATTTGTCCTCACTGTGGCTATGTAGAAGATAGAGATATTAACGCCGCTATCAATATTCTCAAAAAGGGACTAAGTACGGTAGGGCATACCGGAACTCACGCTTGGGGAGAGATTCCCTCTGGTTTGGTTGG
>SFAQ01000110.1:0-21979 GCA_007096525.1 Microcystis wesenbergii Mw_QC_B_20070930_S4
GGGTGTGGGGTGTAGGGTGTGGGGTGTAGGGTGTGGGGAAGGAAACCTCTTTCATCTCTGGTGGTGAAAATTTTTTCATCGGGACTGTCTCCTGAATACTGATATAGCCAGAAGAAAAAAGGAATAGAGCCTGAAACTCTACTCCTCAATCAAAAATTGCAGTTAATTTCTAACCCTATACTACCACAGAAGTCAAAGCTTCTTTGAGGATAGCGGCTTTATCGGTTTGTTCCCAGGGTAAATCGAGATCATTGCGACCAAAATGACCATAAGCGGCCACATCTTGGTAAAAACGCTCGCCTCTTTCACTGGGTAAACCACGCAGGTTAAAGGTTTGGATAATGCCGGCCGGACGGAGTTCAAAGTATTTATTGATTAAGTCCAGAATCACATCATCAGCGACTTTGCCAGTGCCAAAGGTTTCCACGAAGAGACTCACCGGACGAGCTACCCCAATCGCATAACCCACTTGAATCTCGCACTTATCGGCCAAACCAGCAGCGACGATATTTTTAGCCACATAACGGCAAGCATAGGCCGCGGAGCGATCGACTTTGGTAGGATCCTTACCGGAGAAAGCGCCGCCACCGTGACGAGAATAGCCACCGTAGGTATCGACGATAATTTTCCGTCCCGTTAATCCCGCGTCGCCTTGGGGTCCACCAATGACGAATTTTCCGGTGGGATTAACCAGATAACGGGTGTTGGCATCGGGTTTAATCTCTAAATCGCTGAAAACTGGCTGTACTACCGCTTCCCAGAGATCACTTTTAATCTTTTGTTGGACGAGATCATTATCAGTGATATCGCCGATATTAGCATCGTGTTGGGTAGAAACAAGGATAGTATCGATACCCACGGGACGACCATCTTCATAAATGACCGATACTTGCGTTTTACCGTCGGGACGCAGATAGGATAGTTCACCCGTTTTTCTGACTGCCGCTAGACGGCGAGCGATGCGGTGGGCTAAACTAATCGGTAAGGGCATGAATTCGGGGGTTTCATTGCAAGCGAAACCGAAGACAATACCCTGGTCTCCCGCACCAATTTTATCGAGTTCATCATTGCTGAGAAGTTCGCGATTTTCCTGAGCAGCCGTGACCCCCTGGGAAATATCGGGAGATTGTTCGTCTAAAGCGACTAAAACGGTGCAACTATTCGAGGAAAAGCCGTTATCTGCGTTGATATAGCCGATTTCCGCGATTTTCTTGCGAACTAAATCAACGAAATGAACCTGTGCTTTCGAGGTGATTTCACCGGTAATCAAGACTAACCCCGTATTGACAACCACTTCAGCCGCTACACGACTGTGGTCATCTTGGGATAACAGGGCATCGAGAATAGTATCAGAAATCTGGTCACAAATTTTATCGGGATGTCCCTCTGTAACCGATTCGGAGGTGAACAAATAACGTTTAGACAAGTGATGTCCCTCACATGGTAGTACATTTGAACGCAAAAAGATTCCAAGAAATCTTTGATCATACAGTGTAACAGGGAATTTGTAGAGATCGAGTATTTTCCATAAGAAACCGCCCGAACATTGTCCGGACGGAGTGTGGTGTGAGGAGTGAACGGAAACTTTCGTCTCCGCTAATTCCATTGTAGATGACAACTTAGAATCTTGAGCGATTTGAAGCAAACTAGCCAAAAAAATTTTTATTTCTTGAAGGGGTTGACTAATGCCCGATCCCCGTCTCGATGATGTAGCCTGAATAATAGAGGTCGCAGAGCTATATGGAAAGATTATGACAGTCACAGCCGATTATTTAGAACAACTCAATCCTTCCCAGCGCCTTGCTGTCGAGCATTTTTGCGGCCCCTTGTTGGTGGTTGCTGGAGCAGGATCGGGAAAAACTAGCGCTTTAACCTATCGTATCGCCCATTTGATCCGTCATCACAAGGTCGATCCAGAAAATATTCTCGCAGTCACTTTTACCAATAAGGCGGCCCGGGAAATGAAAACTAGAATTGAAAAAACTTTTGCTCAACAAAAAGCACAGGAAAAATACGGTCAAAGATTAGAACTTTTGGAAGAATACGAACAGAAAAAACTCTTTTCTCAAGTTTATCGGAATTATACTAAAAAACTCTGGATTGGGACTTTTCACAGTCTTTGTGGTCGGATTTTGCGCTATGACATTAATAAATATCAGGATGAATATGGTCATAGTTGGCAAAGGAATTTTTCGATTATGGACGAATCTGATGCCCAGAGTTTGGTGAAAAATATCGTCACTAAACAAATGAATTTAGACGATAAAAAATTTGATGCTCGCAATCTACGTTATGCGATTAGTAATGCCAAAAACTTAGGTTTAACTCCCAGGGATTACGCCAGAGAAAACCCTCATTTTCGGGGAAAGGTCATTTCTGAGGTCTATCAGGCTTATCAGATGCAATTGGCTCAAAATAACGCCCTAGATTTTGATGATTTGATACTGGTTCCAGTCCGTCTTTTTCAGCAAAATGAATCTATTCTCGGTTATTGGCACACGCAATTTAAGCATATTTTAGTCGATGAATACCAAGATACTAACCGGATTCAGTACGAGTTAATTAGGCTTTTATCGACCAATGGTGAAACCAAAAAAAGTGAGTGGAATTGGACGGATCGATCGATTTTTGTGGTGGGTGATGCCGACCAATCTATCTATAGTTTTCGGATGGCAGATTTCACTATTCTGCTCAATTTTCAAGCGGACTTTGGCGATGGTTTACCCGATGATGATACTCGCACGATGGTGAAACTACAGGAAAACTATCGTTCACGGGAGAATATTCTGCAAGCGGCAAATAAATTAATTGAAAATAATAGTCAAAGAATCGATAAAGTCCTTGTCCCCACTAGAGAAGGGGGCGAGAGTATCTATGTTTTTAAAGCCAGAGATGAACAGGAAGAAGCGGCTTTTGTTATCGATAAAATTCGAGAATTTACCCAAGAAAACCCCGAATTAAATTGGGGTAGTTTTGCCATTCTCTACCGAATTAATGCCCAATCTCGTCCCTTTGAAGATGGGTTAATTCGCAATAATATTCCCTATAATATTGTCGGGGGATTTAAATTTTATGATCGACAGGAGATTAAAGATGCGATCGCTTATTTACGAGTGATTGCTAATCCTGCTGATACCGTTAGTTTACTGAGAATTATTAACACTCCCCGGCGCGGTATTGGTAAAACCACAATCGATAATTTGCTCAAAGCTGCCCAAGAATTAGGAGTACCTTTATGGGAAATTATCAGCGATGAAACTTCCGTTAATACTCTCGCCGGTCGTGCGACTAAAAGTGTCAATAAGTTAGCTAAAATTATCCAAAACCTGCAAGAAAAAATCACCGATTTATCCGCTAGTGAAATCCTAGACCAAATCATGGAAGATTCGGGATATATCGATGAATTAAAACAGCAGGGAACCGAGGAAGCTGATACCCGCATCGAGAATATTCAAGAATTGTATAGCGCCGTGGTACAATTCCAAGAAGAAAACGAAGAAACCAATCTCCTGGAATTTCTCGCTAGTGCTAGTTTAGCCTCGGATTTAGATAATCTTCAGGAAGGTCAAGAAAAAGTCTCGTTAATGACCCTTCATTCGGCCAAAGGTTTAGAGTTTCCTATCGTCTTTTTAGTCGGTTTAGAACAGGGCATTTTTCCCCATAATCGTAGTTTAAACGATCCCATTGCCCTTGAGGAAGAACGCCGTTTGTGTTATGTGGGAGTGACTCGGGCCAAGGAACAATTATTTTTAACCTACGCAAAAGAAAGATATGTCTGGGGAAATAAAGAGATGAAGGTAGCTTCCCAATTTTTGCAGGAATTGCCCCCAGAATTGCTCACAAGCAACCTGAAACCGAAAAAGACCCCAAAAGTGGTTGCCATGGAAAAAGCTGTCTCTGATCAAAGAAAATGGCAGGTAGGCGATCGAGTGTTACACTCTACTTTTGGAGAAGGAGAAGTGACCCATATCCTCGCTGCAGGCCAAAAAATGAATCTAGCGGTCAAATTTTCGGGTTTAGGTCAGAAAATCATCGATCCTCGCACCGCACCCATGCAACTTATCCACGAATAGGTAATCATCTGTAGGGTGCGTTAGGCGAAAATAAGTTATACTCTGACTAAAAATTGAGTATTCGCCGTAACCCACCGGCTTTTTTCTCTCTATCTCCCCACTGATAACTGATTACTGTTCACTGATAACTGACACCCCCTGATTCCTCAACTCCGATCGCTACCTGCTGTTAGAATGGAGAATTGCGGTCAGACTGACGATAAAATTGAGAAGCTAAATCCTTGATTCTTAATAGTTGTTGCGAAACTTTCCGCCTACTATCGAAATTATCCGATAATATGGGCAACAGCGAGTTAGTCTATTCAGTCTGTTAAAATTGACCCCCGTTGGTCGTATTCGCGCACTGTCTAACCTTTATGATGAGGATCAGTTAATATGGAATCAATGCAACCCACCGAGACCAAAAATCCGATTAGAACAGATTTACCAGGCTCTCTGAGCAAACCCAGCAGCAGCAGCACCGAACAGATTTGGTCTGAATATGTAGAACCAGTTTGGGATTCGGTAATGTCCTATCTGGCTAATGTCCCCGATTATATCGGTAGTTTCTTCTCTGGATACAAAAAACCTTTAATCGTTCTGGGGGCAATTTTGGCGAGTTTTGTCACCGTGAAAGTTACCCTAGCGGTTTTAGATGCGATCGATGATATTCCCCTCCTTGCTCCTATCCTACAATTAGTTGGAATCGTTTATACTGGTTGGTTTGTCTGGCGCTATCTGCTCAAAGATGAAAATCGTCGCGAGTTATTAGCCGAAATTGATGCACTAAAAGCGCAAGTTTTTGGCAGTCACAATAACCCTTTATAGAATCAAGCATAGAAAACCAAGGAGTTGAGTGTTTCCGCTCAACTCTTTTGTTTTTGCACAACAGCAACAATCGAGGCCGTCTGGTTCTTAGGGACTTGCGCTTTGATAATGTACCTTTTGGGCGAACGCAGTTCGCCCCTACATTGTGGACAAAATCCGTTACTGTAGGGGCGCAATGCTTGCGCCCTCCGCGCGGAGGGGGTTTGCTGATCACCCTAAGTAGGGGGAGAGCCTTCGAGATGTTAGGGACTTGCGCTTTGATAATCTGCCATCTGGCTGGTCTGGTTCTTCTACAGAGCGATTTTCAAAGCTGGGATATTATTCCTACGCAAGTCCCTTATCACTGTAGATTAGGGCTTTTCTCTCTATTCTAACTCTCCTCCTCTGACAGAAGAGGAATATCTAAGAGCTAATTTCACGACCGAGGTACTCAAGCTTCTCTAGAACAGATTGAAGCAAAGATCGCCGCTGCTCGACGACAATATCTAAGTTAGCCAACATATACTTTACGTCTTTGTAGGCATTGTCTAGTAAGACAAGTAATAATTCGCGATCTCCTGCGATGTCTTTTTGCGATCGGGCGCGAGTCCGTTGGGGTAATAGGTCCGCTGGTGGAGAAGGAAGGGAGGGCGATCGCTCGGACTCTAGCTGTTGAATCGTTTGTTGTAAATTTTCAATCACCCCATACATTTCCATCGGGTCAAAAACCCTTAACAGACTGGTTTGTGTGACAATACCCAACCCCCGCCCCCAGTTCCAAGAAACCACCAAACGCCCCACCCGCCGTTTTTGCATTTCCTGATGGGCCGTCCACAGGGAATCCTCGGGGCTGAGAAGAAATAACGGCGTACTCATCACCGTCTGGGCCCTAGTTTTGTGCAGATCGATTTGAACTGCTTGAAATTGGACAAGATCTCGCTCTGTCACAATACCAACGGGGTAGTCATTGTCTTCGGAATTTCTCTGGGTGATCACCACACAACTGACACGATGTTCAGCCATTAACTTTGCCAATTGCAAGACTGTGGCGGTGAGTGGGGCCTGTACCACTTGAGTGGTCATCACATCCGATACGCGACGAAACCGCAACAGATTGGCCGGACGCAAAATCTGGCGAATACTTTCATGGGAAATCACCCCGATTAACTGTCCTTGGTCATCCACAATCGGCAAATGGCGAATGCGGTAGCGCCGAAACAAAAACAGGGCAGCAAAAATGTCTTGAGCAGATTGCTGGGGTAACGTGATCAGGGGATGCACCATCACATCGGCAACGGTTGTCTCGGTCAGGTTAATCCCTTGAGCGGTGAGTCGCACCACATCCCGTTCTGTCAAAATTCCTAATAGCTCTTGCCCTTGCACCACCAGCAGACAGCTAACACGCGCTTCTCCGGCCGGAGCAGCTAGAGGGGATAGGTCATCGGTGAGTAAACACAGACGGTTATGGGCCTGACCGATCATGGCGATCGCATTTGCCAGAGAAGTGGTTGGCGGCACCGTCAAGGGTTGGCGATTGATCGCCTTTTCCAGATCGGGGGCCCAACTCAGAGGTGTATCGAGGGACATCAGCACCATCCTGCAATCGCAAAGGCCAAGATAGACAGAACAGCCACCGGGCAAAGAACCCAGACTCTCAGAGTTGCCAAAACCCGTTCTAAAACTATCTCAAAGTGTAGCGTCATTTAACTTTTTCCTAAAAGATGTAACGTTTTGTTACAATTTTTATTAAACTCGTAAAGATTTTAGACCCACTTCGGTGTATCATAGAGGGATGTAACAGGTTAAAGCCTGATACTTTTTATTTAGGGGTTATTGAGCCTCTAATGGTTTCAGGAGCGGCATCACCAGGCGCTGGGGTGAGTACTTCCGGGTTCTGGTCGGCCTGAAGGGTTACTCCAGAAATTCTGGACACCTTTCCATAAAGTCGATCAAGCACCCGCTTGACGGAAATACGCTGCCATGGTAGCCCGCGTTTGGTGGTGTAGCCCTGTTCATTAAGCCAATCGGCGATCTTCTGCAAGGATTTCCCTGATTTGTGATGACGGCGAATCAGTTCAATGACCTGGCACTCTTCCGGATCATCCACTAATTCCCCATCGATCGATCGTTGTCCAAAGGCAGGGGAGCCGTAGCCCGCATAACCACCGTTGCTTGCTTTTGCTTGTCTGCCTTGTTCTAGCCGCTCCCAGGCAGATAAATCGTTGGAAGGGGTCGCTGTCATAGGTTATCTAAATGCAATAACTTGCAAAACCATATTATCGCAACTTAACGTCGCAAATTTGTTTTGATTGGGGGCAGCCGATGACGACTTACACAGTAAAACCCCTGCATGAGCAGGGACTAGATGTCACCATCGATGTCTGGGACAACCAAACTATAGACGATACCCCCGGGAGGCGGACATTGACTGATGCGATTTTTCTTTATTCATAGTCCTGAACCCCAACCCCTTTCTGGGGGAAAGTTACAGAGTCAAAGGCCAAGCATTTTTAGAGGAGGAGCGGTTCAAGGCTGAATTTGTATTGTAAAACGCAGCGAGCAGAGAATTTGGACTAAGTTACAGAGCATCAATTTGGAGATATAAACATGGGTACGGCTACATTTATTCAAGATGAAACTGAATTTGATTCCCTGTTAAAGAGTGAATCACTGTTGGTGGTAGATTGCACAGCAACCTGGTGTGGACCTTGCAAACTGGTGGCACCGTTGATCGATCGATTGGCCGATGACTATCGCGATCGCGCCAAAGTCTTCAAACTTGACCTAGACAGTAACAAACTCGTGGCCAAACGCTTTGGGATTAGAAGTATTCCGGCTGTCATGGTATTTAAACAGGGGGAATTGATAGAAACATTAGTTGGGGTTAAACCCTATGAAGAATTTACGGCTGCCGTAGAACGACAATTATAGTCTTCCACCGTGAACAAACACTCTGGGCAAACCTCCGACGTTGACCCTTTCCTTCTCACACCACTATTTAATTTTGAGGTATGGCGATGAACAAGCTTATAGAAATCCGGTGTCCCAACTGTGGCAGCGTAGCTCAACGGCTCTTGAGCGATCGCCTACCCGCAGGATATAAGTGTCCGGCCCGACAGGTTGCTCAGACGGAATGCCCAGTGTGTGATTATTTCATCGCCATGTGTTGGCAAAATGGCGCTGTGCTGGAGGCCTATGCTCCAGGCACTCAGGGGAACACAGCTGCGGCCGTGCCGCCCCAGCCCCAACCAGCGATCGCCCATTGGTCTTTGTCATCTGTGTTCAAAGTGGCACTCAGCCCACAAGAGTCTAGGAAATTGCTATCGGGGCAACCCTAGTCAACTTTTGCGTTTATAGCGGTTCTCGCATCTGTGCGGCACACTTAAACCTTTGCTGATTAAGCTGTTCAGGATCGGAAATGTACCTCTTCTGAATCAGAAACGCTATATACCAGTTCTTTCATTTAAAAAAACCATAACCCTATGCTACAAGCTCAAGAAATTATGACCCAAAACGTTGTCACCATTCGTGGTTCGGCAACGGTTGCCGATGCCGTGAAATTGATGAAAGAAAAAAAACTGCGGGGTTTGATTGTCGAACCGCGCCATGAACAGGACCCCTATGGAATTGTCACCGAAACCGACATCGTTTACAAAGTGGCGGCCTTTGGCCACGATCCTAAAACTATGCGGGTTTACGAAATTATGGCCAAGCCCTGTGTGGTTGTCAATCCCGAACTGGGGGTGGAATATGTGGCCCGGTTATTTGCTCAAACCCGCATTCGCCGCGCCCCCGTGATTCAGGGCAAAACTTTGCTGGGCATTATTTCTGTCAGTGATATTCTCTTCAAGAGCGATTTTGTTGAAAAGCCCAAGCGGTTGTTCATTGAAGATGAAATTGAAGCAGCCCGGGAAGACGCGCGGGCAATTTGTGCGGCCAAGGGTGAGACCTCTTCAGATTGCGCTGCAGCTTGGGATGTGGTGGAGGAACTCCAGGCCGAAGCCTCCCATCAACGGGCCAAAAAACAGGGGAGTAACTCATTTCAGGCTTACTGCGAAGCCAATCCCGATGCCTTAGAGTGCCGCATTTATGACGATTAAATCCTTGCGGGTTTTAGGAAAATCGATCGCCTTGATCTGCCCTTAATGCGCTTAGGTTAACTTCAAAGCCGCCTGTCAGTTACTGAAAAATCAAGGGCAATGTTTTCTTCATTGCTGTGTATGCTGCCTAGTCATGGTTTCGATCTCCGCCGTGAATAGCTTTTGCTTGTCAAGGTAAGGATTTGGTTTTATCGCCCTGACATTTGGCAGCTTCCCAGCGTATCGGTGGGGTTGCCAATCCCCCACTATACGCTCCAATTTTAGAATCGAAAAGATTAAAAGAAAATGACTTAAATAATATTCGATTATTTGTCGAGCCTTTCGGTTACTTGAATCGCTTAAAAGCTTGGCTCTGTGTTTTCTTTACTCCTCGATTAATTAACTATTTTTCTTTTCTATATACTTAACTTAATCGATTGATAAATTCTCTGTTGGCATCCGTTTTTCCCTGTCATTTCTGTTTTACCTTTCTCTAGAGTGACGGAAAAGGGATATTCTGACTGCTGCCTTCCCAAAACGAAAACTTTGTACCTCACCATTAAGATAACTGCTATAGCTTCACACCATAGTTCGGGAACCCGTACCGATCGAGCAGTTGTCAGGGGTCCTTCTATTTCGCTAAATTAGCACTCGTAAGGTAAGAGTGCTAATCTGGAAAAGACACTTACCCAAATACAAGAGAAACGGAGGATATTCCATGGCTGCAGTCAGCATCAACGTAACAACTGTTAAACCCCTAGGCGATCGAGTTTTCGTTAAAGTTAGCCCCAGCGAAGAAAGAACCGCCGGTGGCATTTTCCTTCCCGATGCCGCGCAAGAAAAACCCCAAATCGGGGAAGTCGTGACCGTCGGCACTGGCAAACGCAACGATGACGGCAGCCGTACCCCTGTGGAAGTGGGTGTGGGTGACAAAGTTCTCTACTCCAAATATGCCGGAACCGATATCAAACTTGGTGGCGAAGAATACGTTCTCCTCTCCGAAAAAGACATTCTCGCCGTCGTTTCCTAATCATCTACCCTTGAAAACCCCTATTTTGCACGAATAACGATACATTATGGCTAAATCTATTATCTACAACGAAGATGCCCGTCGCGCCTTAGAAAAAGGCATGGACCTCCTGGCCGAAGCGGTAGCCGTCACCCTTGGCCCCAAAGGTCGTAACGTCGTCCTCGAAAAGAAATTTGGCGCACCCCAAATCGTCAATGATGGCATCACCATCGCTAAAGAAATCGAACTGGAAGACCATATCGAGAACACCGGTGTGGCTTTAATTCGCCAAGCCGCCTCAAAAACCAACGATGTAGCGGGTGATGGTACTACTACCGCCACCGTTCTCGCCCACGCTATCGTTAAAGAAGGTTTACGCAACGTCGCCGCCGGTGCTAACCCGATTTCTCTGAAAAAAGGGATCGATAAAGCTGCCGATTTCCTCGTCAGTCAAATCGCCAAACACTCGAAACCCGTAGAAGATTCCAAAGCGATCGCACAAGTGGGCGCTATCTCTGCCGGTAACGATGATGAAGTCGGTCAAATGATCGCCTCGGCCATGGATAAAGTCGGTAAAGAAGGCGTAATTTCCCTAGAAGAAGGGAAATCGATGACCACCGAACTAGAAATCACCGAAGGGATGCGTTTTGACAAAGGTTATATCTCTCCCTACTTTGTCACCGACACCGAACGGATGGAATGCGTCTTTGAGGATCCCGCTATTCTGATTACCGACAAAAAAATCGGTTTAGTGCAAGATTTGGTTCCTATTCTCGAACAAGTGGCCCGTCAAGGCAAACCCCTAGTAATTATCGCCGAAGACATCGAAAAAGAAGCTTTGGCAACCCTAGTGGTTAACCGTCTGCGCGGTGTTCTTAACGTTACTGCGGTGAAAGCCCCTGGCTTTGGCGATCGCAGAAAAGCGATGTTAGAAGATATCGCCGTTTTAACCGGTGGTCAAGTAATCAGCGAAGATGCAGGTTTAAAACTGGAAACCACCAAAATTGACAGCTTAGGTACGGCCCGCCGTATCACCATGAACAAAGATACCACCACCATCGTCGCCGAAGGAAACGACGTGGCAGTGAAAACCCGTTGTGAGCAAATTCGCCGTCAAATCGAGGAAACTGATTCTTCCTACGATAAAGAAAAACTGCAAGAACGTCTGGCTAAATTAGCCGGCGGTGTGGCAGTGATTAAAGTCGGCGCCGCTACCGAAACGGAAATGAAAGACCGCAAATTGCGCCTAGAAGACGCAATTAACGCCACTAAAGCAGCGGTAGAAGAAGGTATTGTCCCCGGGGGTGGTACTACTTTAGCTCACCTGGCTCCTCAATTGGAAACTTGGGCAAAAGAAACCCTACACCATGAAGAATTAACCGGTGCTTTAATCGTTTCTCGCGCCATTGCTGCCCCCTTAAAACGGATCGCTGAAAATGCCGGCCAAAACGGTGCAGTTATTGCCGAACGGGTGAAAGAGAAGCCCTTTAATGTCGGTTATAATGCCGCTACCGGTGAGTTCTCCGATATGTTTGAGGCGGGTATCGTTGACCCCGCTAAAGTGACTCGTTCTGCCCTACAAAATGCCGCTTCGATCGCCGGTATGGTTTTAACTACCGAGTGTATTGTGGTGGATAAACCCGAAAAAGAAAAAGCCGCTGCTCCCGCCGGCGGTGGTGACTTCGACTATTAATAATTAGTCTATTTTTTCTCGACTCGATCGCTTAAATGCGATCGAGTTTTTTTTGATAAAAAAACATCCCTTCTTGCATGAGTAGAAAACGGGTTTCTCGGAGAAACCCGTTTTCTCGCTCTGAAACCGCCTGATGTTGCCTACCACTTTCTAGCTACTTTGTCAATATCCTATAGAAAGAATTAATAGTTATATCGGGTAAATGATAACGATAACTGATCAATGGTTGAAAAGAAGAGACGGCTGCGATAGCCTCATCTACATAATTTCTTAACTTTTTTAGAGATCATGAAAACCTTACCTGTATCTTTGGTATTAGCGGGCGTTAGTAGTTTTCTTGTACTAACGGGGGGGGGTAAACCCTGTCCGTGCGGCGGTTCTGATCGGGAATCTCCCGCCAAATAATGACAGTGGTTTTACTACGATTTCTCCATCTGTAAAAGCGACCGCCTTTACCCTACCTGCGGGTAACAATTACAGCCTCGACAACGCCATCCTGCGACTCGGGAACTACGAGAGTGGAGATGTTCCCCTCGTCCAGATCCGCAATGATGTGGGGGGCAGCAATCCGGGCAGTACCGTCCTCGCCAGTTTCACCAATCCCACCGCTCAAGGATCGGGAATCTTTAACTACACCTTCACTCCCACTGCTCCCTTCACGTTTATTGCGGGGACGAAATACTGGTTATCCTTTCAATCTAGCAGTGGAAATTTTGTCTGGAGATTCTCTGTTCCTAGCACAACCCCGACGGGAATCGCGACGTCATCGGGAAACCGGTTTGGTAACGGCAGTTCTTTCGTTAACAGTAGCTTTTTTAACAGTTTCCAGATCAACGCGACCGAGATAACCGGTCCGGTGGCCAGTACTCCCGAACCTACTGCGATCGCGGCGTTGTCCCTGTTCGGATTGGGATTACTGGGGGTTAAAGGTCGTCGGAACGAGGGGTAAGTTGCCGTAGGTTGATTCATCAATCAACTCTCATAGTAGCTTGATTCATGAATCAAGCTACCCCAACCCCCCCCGATGTCGGGGTAGCAAGGGGGGTAAGCTTTTAAGGATTCGGAATCGATCGCAGCAGCAGAGTCAGAATTCTAATTTTTCCGTGATATTTGTCAGGATAATTTCTAGGGAATCAGTGACGGGGGATTGACTCATCTGAATTTCCGGGAAATATTCGATCGCCTAGTAATATTGTAGGCTGATAATCGTTATTGGTAATTCTGTGATCTTTCGGGAGTGACGGAATTACAGCGATCGCATTGATCAAATATCTTCTTCAGAAAGTCCCGCTTATTTCAAAAAATGCGTAAATTTGATGGCTACCTTGAATTCTCAATAATTCCCATCCGTGACGCTCTCAAATTTTGGCGAACTTTTTCCCGGAAATTGATTTCATATCGCTATCTCTAGAATCCGAGTTTTCGGATCAGTTGGCAAGGATTCCACATCTAGGGATAGACAGCCTTCGATCGCCTCGTGTAAATTCTCTAGTAGTTCCTCGAAAGTTTCTGCTTGGGTGGCACAGCCGGGGAGCGCCTGGACTTCCCCCCAGAAGCCGCCTTCCTCCGCCTCGTGAACGATAACTTTCATTTTCATTGCTTATCTCCTAGATCGATCAATGGGAGGGATGGATAGATAATTATCACCACCCCTAAAATCTAACATTTCTACGGGGTTGTGTAAATAATCAGTCTTCAATAACTGGATTTAGTCTAAATATTGTAGGCTGTTTTTGTAGGTGATCCAATCCTTACCAACTGACGACATTCTGTTTTAATGGCTTGTTGTAGTTCTTGTGCCTCTGAATCGCTTAAAATGCCTGAAAACTTGGCCAGAGGATGACTGTTGCCTGTTGCCTGAACTCGATGTAAAAAATCTAACACGGTTTCTATTAGATCATCAGGTGCTTGTTCGAGTTCTTGAATTAATTGTTGACGATGGTTCATAGACAGTCTGAATGAGTAATACAGTAAATGTGATGGCTACCTTGAATTCTCAATGACGTTCTCAAATTTTTTTGGCGAACTTTTTCCCAGAAATTGATTTCATATCGCTATCTCTGGCTCTCTTCTTCTTTGTGTGATAAGTTTAACTTATATGGGAGCGATCAATCTTTGCGTCCTTTGTGTCTTTGTGGTTCGTTCCATTCGCTCGCCAGTAGGAATGTATCTTAGAATACATTTTACCCACCAAACCCAAGAAAGCCCACAGGCTTTGATCGCCCAGTAATATTATACGCTAATGATCAGCAATGGCAGAGATGCTTGATTTTTCGCACCACCAAACCCCCAAGGGGGTGGGATAGGGGTGTAGATGCCCGCCACGAATACTTTACAATACAGAAAAATTGTCTTAAATACTTCCTTTCCCTGGGTGAAATCACACAAGTTTTTATATAAAGGTTGTATCATAGTCAGAGTCAATGACATTGTTGCGATTGCTTTCCGCTTCTAATCTAGACTGTATTGGGATTGGTCAAAGCTAATTGCAATAGTGATCTTTTACAGTCAATGGTTTTTTAAGTCCTTTAATACACTATGTCTATCCTCAATCAAGAAAATCTTAAGATGGCAACCCTCACCCTGTTCCAAGAATACCAAAAAACAGGGGATAATAAGTTACGGGATCGGATTATGGAGTTAAATTTAGGATTAGTCAGAAAGGAAGCTCATCATTGGGTCAATCAATGCCATGAAAATTACGAAGATTTAGTGCAGGTTGGCTGTATGGGACTAATTCGGGCGATTAAGCGTTTTGACAGCAGCAAAGGTAATGCCTTTAGTTCTTTCGCTATTCCCTATATTCGCGGCGAAATTCAACACTATCTGCGGGATAAGGGTTACACGGTTCGTATTCCTCGCCGTTGGTTAGATTTAGGCAGACAAGCGACAAATGTGCGTCGGCATTTCCAAACTGTCCACAATCGTCAACCCAATGATACGGAAATCTCCCTCGCTTTAAATATTTCGATCGAAGAATGGCAAGAGGTAAAACTGGCTTTCCAAAACCGTGAACCTCTTAGTCTCGATGTGACGGTTAATAACGATGAAGATAATAATATTTGTTTAAAAGACCTCATTCCCGATCCCCATTATCGCAGCTTTCAACTATGTCAAGAGGATCGCATTCGTTTACAACAGGCACTCGCTCAATTAGAAGAAAAAACCCGTCATATTCTCGAATTTGTCTTCCTTAAAGATCTTACTCAACGGGAAACCGCCGAACAATTAGGCATTAGTGTCGTTACCGTCTCCCGTCGGGTGAAAAAAGGTTTAGAAATTCTCAAGGAAACCATGACTCAAGAAGTATTTTAAGAAAATTATCGGTTCTCAACCCTTAAAATCTCCAAAAATCAGAAAAATGATGAAAACACACCGCATCTATATCTTAAAAACAACATTATTAGGAGTGGCATGATCCCAGCTTATCTTTGCCCAAATAGCAAGTAATTTAAAACCCCAGCTAAATATTCATACTGCTCGATCGAATTATAGTAGTGAGCAGAAATTCTCACAATTAATGATGCTTCTCCCCAGGAAATTATCGGCACTTCAATCTGATATTTTTCCCAGAGTTGCCTAGATAAATCTTCGGCTGCCCAAGCATAATTAGGAATTATAATTGAGGACATCGATCCAATCATTGATTCTGGACAGGGATAATTGACCTGCAAGGCACGACAAAGCAAATTTCTGGCTTTTAAAACCAAATTACGATTCCTGGCCATCAGACCCAGTAAACCATCAATAGAGAGAGAATTTAAAAACTCGATCGCTTTTGGCACTGATAAATAAGCGCTGGGATCATCGGTTCCCATCCAAGCAAATTCTAACTGAAAACGGGAGCGATCTTGTCGAGGAGAATTAGCCCCATGGCTAATAGTTAAAGGTCGAATTATTGCCTGTTTATCCCCGCGCACATAGAGAAAAGCAGCCCCCTTGGGACTACATAACCACTTATGACAATTAGCAGTATAATAGGTGGGATTAATTTCCCTGATATTAAGGGGTAAAAAACCTAAAGCATGAGCGCCATCGATGAGAGTATCAATACCCCGATTATTTAATTCTTGCACAATTTCTGCGATTGGCCAAATTAAGGCCGTGGGACTGGTGACATGATCTAAAACTACTAATTTTGTCCGGGGAGAAACTGATGCTAAAATTGCCTGACTAATTTCTAAAGGGGATTGCACGGGAAAGGGAATTTTAGCGATAATTACCTTTAAACCCCATCTTTTAGCTATATGTTTAACTGCATTAGCACAAGCATTATAGGTCTGATCGGTGATCAGAATTTCCTCATTTTCCTGAAAAGTTAAGGAATTTAACACCGCATTCACTGCTGTGGTTGCATTGGGAACAAAGACTAAATCATCGCTATTGACTCCCACTAAATCCGCTAATTTTTGTCTAGCAATATCTAATAATCCCTCTAATTCTCTCCCCAAAAATGCTAAGGGTTGTCTTTCCATTCTTTCCCGCAATTGTTGCTGATAATCCAAGACTATTCTAGGGGTTGCACCATAGGAACCATGGTTGAGAAAATAGATATTATCGGGAATTAACCAAGAATTTTTAGACATATTGAATTAATTTGATTTTATTGAGAAATAGAAAAAGTAGCTGAAAAATTGCCTATTATATTCAGCTTCTGACTAGCTAGTATATTTATGATATAACCACCTATTTTAGATTAATCTCCCATGGGTTGAAAACGATGAATAATTTCAGTGACAAAAGTTTCTCCATCTAAGTATCTAAGCACAATTAATTACACATCTAAGCCACTACTCCGTCAGACTTCTGCTGTGAGGAAACAGTGGACTGAAAACTCAAATCCGATCCCTAATAGCTGTATCCCGTCTCGGAGTCTCGGAGTCTCGGAGTCTCGGAGTCTCGGAGTCTCGGAGTCTCGGAGTCTCGACTAGGAAATTAATTTTGCACGACTACTTATGAGAGGATGATTTTCTGGAGATTGATATTTTCCCGTTTTCACTTTCTGTTGGATTAGATGCTCTGGTTGTGGAGTAAGATGTCGGTTCATAGGTATTATGACTATCTACTGAGAAAATAAGCTTTATCTTAATTTTAAACTAAATATCGACAAAAAAAAGCTCTCCGGGAAAAAGGAGAGAGGAGAGAACGAGTTAGAAAAAATTATTAATGTAACCATCCTTTCAGACGACGTGCGACTTGAGGACGACGTAATTTTCGCATCGCTTTACTTTGAATTTGACGTACTCGTTCGCGAGATAAATTGAACATTCCTCCCACTTCCTCTAGGGTATAGGGTTGACTGGTAGCTAAACCATAACGGAGGGAGATAACATCTTTTTCCCGTTCCGTGAGAACATCACTTAAAACTGCGAAAATTTCCTGACGCATCATCATCTCATTCATTTTATCTTCGGGAAGTTGTAGATCATCATCCTCCAACAGATCCACTAATTCCGTATCTTCTCCCTTCCCTACACGATGATTTAAAGAGAGAGATTGACGACGCAATTGTAATAATTGCCGCAATTGTTCGGGAGTCATTTCTAACGCTTCTGCGAGTTCCCGTTCATTGGGATTGCGCTGTAAATCTTGCTTGAGAATGCGCTGCGCTTTTTTGAGTTTATTGAGTTTTTCGACAATGTGAATCGGTAAACGAATTGTCCGCGCATCGTTAGCAATGGTGCGGGTGATTGCTTGTCGAATCCACCAATAAGCATAGGTAGAGAATTTATAACCTTTATTGGGATCGAATTTTTCGGCCGCACGGTTGAGTCCGATCGCACCTTCTTGAATTAAATCTAAGAAAGGAACTCCGCGATTTAAATAGCGTTTAGCGATAGAAACCACTAAGCGCAAATTAGAACGAATCATTTTCCGTTTAGCTGTTCGTCCGCGATAAAGACGGTTTTCCAGTTGACGTTCATTATCTAATTCTAAAGCGATCGCCCATTCCGTTTTCGTTGGGGGACGATGTAAATTTTCTTGCAGTTTTTGGCGCACTTCTTCCGCTTCCATGAGAAACTTAACTGAGTGGGCTAAGTCAATTTCTTCTTCCGCACTAAGTAGGGGATAACGGGCCATTTCTTTAAAAAATGCCCCAACAGTATCTTCATTGCTGCCTTTATCGTATCCCGTTCCACTACCTGCAGCAGTGGTTTTTAGGGGTTCCGGTAAAGATTCAGTCAGATCCTCGTCAGTTCTTTCATTAAAATCCACGCTGTCCAGTTCTAAAGGATTTGTCTCCAGGGCAATGATTTGATTAAAATTATCATCAGAGGCTAGTTTAGAGATTTTCATAAGCAGTTATGGATGGAGTGGGTTTATAATAGCGGGGAAAAACTCAGTTTCCCCCAATGGGATGATTGTTACATTGAATTTTCGGGGAGCAGATTTTTTAAACGTTTTCTTAATTAATGGCGGCCATTTCTGGGATATAATTGTGCGATTCTGTGTCGATGGTTACAAATCGCCGCACCAGATAATCAGATTTTCTGGTAAATGGGTGGAGCTTTCAGTGTTTCTACTCATACACTCTAACTAAGGTTTTTGGTATTTGACTAGATAAAGATCACGCTTCTTAACAATCAAGATAGCAGTCAGCTTTTTATTACTATTCTTCGCTTTTTTTATTGAGAACCATTCTCAACTTTTGACCAACTATGGTGCGATTTAATAGCTAATAGTCAATAGTTATCATTAACTTTATCAATGCTTAAGGGTGGATAAAAATTCTTTTGGGAAGACTTCACTAGCTAAAAATCAAAATTTGTGGGCAAAAAAGCAATATTTAAAGTGTTTATGGGCAAAATTAACCTGTTTTATTCCCCTCAAGCTTTAAACTATAATTTAAATACCCCATTCTCCCCCCGCAACGCACACGCAGTGATCTCCCCACTCCCCACTTCCCACTTCCCACTTCCCACTTCCCACTTCCCACTTCCCACTGATAACTGATAACTGATAACCATGCTCGATCGCCATGCTACTCTAACTGTAGCGGAACCTCGCACACCTTACCAATTAACCACAACTGGACAACCGTGGTTAGAGGTTTTGGTCGATCGCCCTTATCCTAGAGATAGTCAAGAGGATCAGCAAATATTAACCTATAGTGTCCCCCCAGATTTAACGGTAGAAATCGGCGATATTTTAAGCGTTCCCTTTGGTTCTCAGGTAATTGGGGGAATTGCTCTTAGATTTCTCGAAAATTTGCCCGCAGGACTAGAAGAAAATCAAATTCGTCCCGTGGAAGATGTGATTACTAAGGGCTTTTTCCCCGATAATTATTGGCAGTTATTGACGAAAATCGCCCAATACTACGCAACAGATTTAATCACCGTTGTTCGCGTCGCTTTACCTACCGGTTTACTGCGAAGTTCCCAACGTCGCATCAGATTAAAACCAGAAGCGATTCCCCCTGGTGCAGAAGTTTTTTGTACTCCCCTCTCCCGTCAGATTTTATCCCTGCTCAAAAATCAAAAAGAAGGCGATTATTCGGCGAAATACCTGCAAGAAAAACTAAAAAATGCTAATTACGGGATCCGAGACTTAGTTAAGCGCGGTTGGGTAGAAAGTTATCTAGAAGCACCCAAAAGTACCAATATTAAACAAAAAAAAGCCATTACCCTGCTAATAACTGACTTTCCTGCTGATTTAACCGAAAATCAGCGCAAAATTGTCGAAATTCTCCGTCATCAGGGGGGAGAAATGTGGCTGCCAGAATTGGCAGAACTTGCGGGGACGAAATATTTTAAACCACTAATTGACAAGGGTTATGTGGTGATTGAGGATCGGGAATTTCTGCGCTTATCCTCGTCAATAATGAGCAGGGATCAACCAAAAACACTTACTTCTAGCCAAAAACAAGCTTTAGAAGCCATTCAAACCCTAAAAGGTGGTGAAAGCGCTCTCTTACACGGAGTGACGGGATCGGGTAAAACAGAAGTCTATCTACAGGCGATCGCACCTATCTTAGCAGCGGGTAAATCTGCCTTGGTTTTAGTCCCCGAAATTGGATTAACACCGCAACTAACCGATCGCTTTGTGGCCCGTTTTGGCGATCGAGTTTATGTTTATCATAGCGCCCTCTCGGAAGGAGAAAGATACGATACTTGGCGACAGATGTTGACAGGAACCCCGCAAGTTATTATCGGGACGCGATCGGCGATTTTTGCCCCTTTACCCCACCTAGGCATGATTATCCTCGATGAAGAACACGATAGCAGCTTTAAACAAAGTCAGTTACTCCCCACCTATCACGCGCGTACCGTGGCTAAATGGCGCGCTCAATTAAACCATTGTCCCGTAATTTTAGGTTCGGCCACGCCATCCCTAGAAACATGGCTAGAATCCCAAGCTAATCCCAGTCTTTACCTATCTTTGCCCGATCGCATCCAAAATCGCCCCTTACCGCGGGTGGAAATCGTCGATATGCGACGGGAATTGCAGCGAGGCAATCGTTCCCTGTTTAGTCAATCCCTGGGTTCATCTCTGGAAACCCTGCGCGACAAGGGGGAACAGGCAATTTTATTCGTCAGTCGCCGGGGACACAGTACTTTTGTATCTTGCCGAAGTTGCGGTTATGTGCTGGAGTGTCCCCACTGTGATGTCTCCCTCTCCTACCACCACACCGAACCGGGAGCGCAAGAATTACTCCGCTGTCACTACTGCAACTATGGTCGCATTCATCCGAAACAATGTCCTGAATGCGGTTCTCCCTATCTGAAATTTTTCGGTACTGGCACTCAGCGCGTCACCCAAGAATTAACCAAAGAATTTCCTGATTTGCGCTGCTTGCGTTTTGATAGTGATACCACCCGCAATAAAAATGCTCCCCGGGAACTATTAAAACTATTTACTGATGGTGAATTCGATGTCTTAGTGGGAACCCAAATGCTCACCAAAGGATTAGATATCGATCGAGTTACTTTAGTAGGAGTAATGGCAGCCGATGGCTTACTTTATCACTCCGATTATCGCGCCTCCGAACGCGCTTTTCAAACCCTCACTCAAGTAGCAGGGAGAGCAGGAAGGGGAGAAACAGAAGGAAAGGTAATTATCCAAACCTATACCCCCGAACATCCCGTGATTAGAGCAGTGCAAACCCACGATTATGAGGGTTTTGTCGAGACGGAATTAATGCAGAGAGAGAGTTTAAATTATCCTCCCTACGGTAGTTTGGTATTAATTCGTTTTAGTGGTTTAGATGGGGAAGCGGTGCAGAAAAGTGCCGAAAATGTAGCGGAGGAATGTGTTAATAATTTCGGTTCCGATTGGGATATTTTGGGACCTGCACCCGCAACAATTATGCGCGTGGCTAACCGTTATCGCTGGCAAATTCTGTTAAAATTATCGGGAGAAAAGGCGGATATAGATCGTCTTTTTCGTCCTCTGAAAAGCTTAGTTTTACCCAAGGTAAGTATGGCGATCGATGTGGATCCGTTAACTATAGAATAATATAAGGATCAATGAGGCGATCGCCATTGTTCACGGGTGCAACCAGTTGTCTAAATCCGTCAAAGTGTTAAAGTCTAATAAAGCGAGTCCTAAGTCTTCTAACCGCTCCACAGGAAGGTTACGGATGGTTTCTTCTAGATTCTGGGGTATTTCACCGAAACGTCGCTGAAGTTGACGTGAACCCCTTGCTGTACACCTTGCTGAACCGCTTGTTCTCTATCCTGTTGGTAAAGTGGAGCTAAACGCATAATAAAGTTCCTATCCTCCTGTGTTTTTTTCGATAACGCTTCTAGATTTCTACTCAAATTATACAATAAGTTTAAAGAAGCCGATTTTAGGGGCGCATTCGGCGATAATCTCTCTAATTCATCGATAGCTCTATCTCTTGTTCCTCCTCTACCCAATAATCTTAACCATAATGTCTCTGGGATTTCGGGTAATTGATGAATCACTATTATCGCTGTACCTAAACCTTGCGGGAGAAAATAAACCCCTTCTCCCCAATTGGGTTGTAATTGGGCAGTAAAAAGGGATAAAATGCGCTCACTAGCTGTAGGGGTGAGAATCCACAACTTAGGTATCTCCTCCTCTGATATTCTCTGTTTATTTCTCTTTGCTTCTCTTTGAAAGATTTCACGGATAGCAAAGCGCTTAGACAGACAATCATTGATACCATCAAGGGTAATCCCATTGCGATAGGGTTCCAATAAACAGGGATTTTGGCATAATTTTCCTAATAATCCTAACTGAGGGGGAATTTCTGCGGTATTCGGGGAAAAGTACACATCAATTTCTTTAATTTCTGAGGTGACTTCTTTGCTGACAACTACTGTACCGTAGGGAGAAAGAAGGGTTTCTAAGAAGTCTTTGCTAAATTTATCCC
>SFAQ01000111.1:0-5591 GCA_007096525.1 Microcystis wesenbergii Mw_QC_B_20070930_S4
TATTTCGAGCGAAGGACAACGAATGGGGTGGTCGAGGGAATCAACAATAAACTTAAACTAATAAAACGGAGAGGCTATGGCTTTAGAAACTTTCGGAATTTTTGGGTTAGAAGTATGTTGTCTTGGCATCTTGTCTGTTGATTTAGCATAAAGAGTAACGAAGAGCCTTATTTTTCTGCGCTTCTACCGCTCTTTTTTCTGCTCTTCTCTGTTCGTCTAACTCTTGATTAATTTGTTTCATTACATGGAATCTATCGGCGACTACCTCGGCCGATGGTATCAATTCTTTCACCAAATTTTTATGGTTCTTCGGTTTGTTTTATGCAATGGACGGGATTGTAAGGAATGAAACCCTTATAGAGATGGGCGTTGCCGCAATTTTTGTCAATTGTTTGCGATCTGGAGCGAACTAATCAATTAAATCCCTTGCCAGATAAGGATTAAGTCAATTTATGCCCCCCTATCGAACCATACCAAGTAACGAAGAACCGAAAACTTCCAGTTATTTATCATTATTTGACCGATAACTGAATTAAATAAGTATTTAAGGTTAATTTTCTAACTTTATCGGACGAGAAGATGATGGATATCGGACTAAAAAGATTCCGAATTCCCCACAAGATCACTGAAAGCTTCGGACTTGACGAGAATTCAATCGTTGAACTCACAGAGAATCCATGCAATCCAATGCTCGATCGATTGTTGGCCAGCATCCCAGAAGACTTTCAGTCTCCAGAAGATGTACTCGATTTTGTTGAAAGCGGGCCGGGTGGTAAGGAGAGATATGACGGGTGAGGTGATCGGACGTTCGTTTTGTCGAACGTCTGAAGTCTCACGGTCGCAACCTTAAGCGTGATTATCGGGTGAGAACTATTTTTTCGATAGAAAACCGACAGATACCCCGAAATGGAGATTACCGAGGCCCAATCCCCAACCCGCTCCCAATAGGGGTTCACCTTTGAGGGAAAAGGCTATCACCCCACCCGATAACAACCCCGTGATCTGGCAAACCAGAAACCAGCGCAACAGACGACGGCGTTCTCGATCGAGCGCACCCTGTAGGATCAAGGTTAGGTCATCTGTTCTGGTTCCTTCTTGGTACGTTGAATCAGCTTCTTTGCGATTACTTCTGGGGACTGTTTGAGGGAATCGAGGGACTCCTCGACTACGCGACTAGATTTTTCTACCTGTGACCTTAGACCGGGGACGCTGAAATTGCGTTGTTTCATGTAGTTGACGGTTAGGTAGTTGAAGGCGACGATATTCTGGGCGGCGGCGAACTGGGCGGCCTCATCCACACGACGAAAATTATCCTCTTGAATATCTTCTAAGGGATTGGTATCGACGAAGATTTCTTCGGTATCGACGGAATTGTTGATGACTTTTTCACTCTCTCGCTGAACTAATCCCGTCTCGGTGTTAGTTACGGGGGAATTTTTGTCGGTTTCAGTCTGGTTATCGGCGATTTCGGGGGTAGCACTCGGAAAACCTTCGAGAGTACCCCATTTCTGATAGTGGGTGTTTAGGTCATCGAATATTTGAATCTGTTCGTCACTGTAGTAGCTGTTTCGTCCGTGTTTATCGGCTTCCATGTCATAACCCAAGCGGATCAGATGCTGGCGGCGTTCGTAAAACTGGGTTTTTCCTATTCGGTAGCGATCGGGTAAGGAGGCGGCTTTTTGCATAATTTTTCATCTCCGAGGGGTTTAAGAATAAAAAAATATCCCGAATCGAGGGAAAAAAAGTTGGAACGGTGGACGGTTTGCCGTTTTATCGGAACCGATCCGAAGGAAAGAATAAATTTCAGTATAGTCCCTTAAAAAAAAGGCTTCAATCGGAAACAGGATAATTTCGTAACTTATTGTCGGTTTGGTTCGGGGATTAAAAAGGCTTCTCGGAGGTTTACTTGTGACCGATTTCGGTGAGGAATCGATCAAGCGGGTAATCCAAAGCGTCGAGAATCGCTCGGAGGGTAGCCGTGCCGACACTCTTGGCCGTCTGATTTTCTGCCGTTATCGCCTTGAAACCAGTCTCCAACTTTTGGATGTGCTGGGGTGAAATGTCCCGACCAGCATCCCTGATCTTGTTGACCAACTTGTTTCGAGATAGTCCCTGTCCCTCCCGAATCTCCTTTAACTTCAATCCCGATTCCTCTGACCATGAGATAGCCTCGACCATCTCAACGGGAATCATCACTACTTTCTTTTGTTTCACCACGCCCAAAACCCCCAGAAAAATTACTGTTGTTATTGTCTATTATATTACTTATAATATTAATATCACTGGTTGATAAAAAAGACAAACTTTGCGACTGTAAATAGTCATGTAGTCGGGAGGTAACGGCGTGAACATCTGGTCTCGCTCTCCGCAAATCTGGACAGCCTACGGGTTAGAGTGGCGTTTCGATTACAATTCTTTTAGTGCCAAGCGCACCGTCAGCGCGGCGGGCTTCGTCCTCGATATTCCCGTTAAGGCCACCACCAAGTTCGCCTCGCCCCGGGTGTGGCTGGACGATTGGGCCAAAAAGAATCATAAGCGGTTGCCACCCGAACCAGAAAGGGCGGTCAATTTGGAACTGGATCTGTTTCCCCCGACGGAATCGGTACAGGTAGAAGTGGTAGATGACCTGACACCAGACGAAGAACGTCAACGTCTGTTCTGGGAGCGCAAGGTAGAAAGGGCTTTCTACGAAGCGGGAACAGCCTTGAAGGAACTGCGGGATAGACGGCTGTACCGTTCTACCCACAAGACTTTTGAGGAGTACGTTCAAGACCGATTCGGGATGAAACGCGCTCATTCTTATCGGCTGATTGATGCCTCTGCCGTTGTGGATAATCTTTTTCCCCCACGTCTCCAAATTGGAGACAATCTTTCAGAACTGTCTCCACAAGAAATGTCTCCACAAGAAATGTCTCCAAATTGGAGACAAAATTCAACGGGGGAGAAATTGACAAACCCTGTCCCCACCAACGAAGCTCAGTGTCGTCCCCTAACTCAACTGGAACCAGACCAACAGAGAGAAGTTTGGCAGCAAGCGGTAGAAGCTGCGGGGGGTAAAGTCCCGTCCGGTCGCATCGTCAAGGATATAGTACAGCGCATCCGGGAGCGAACCAAAATCCCGATTCCCTACCGGGTCGGTGATGTCTGCGAAATACTGATCAAGGATAACACCGATTTGCGAGGATTGGGCGGCTGTTGGTGTATCGTCATGGAGGTGAGGGAATTTTCCTGTCTGGTAAGGACTTGGAACGGTGAATATACCGTTAGAGAGGAGAATTTAAGGGATTTGCAGTATTCCCCCGACCACCGGCAAAAGATGAAACAACTGAGCGATCGTCTGGTTCATCTCCGATCGTTAGGGGAAGAGGAGACGGTGAGGGTTATTCTGGAAACGTTGGGTTCTTTGAAGCGTCCCTACCTGAATACTTGGGAAGAAAAGTTATTGAAGTTTTTGGAGGGATACAATGCTCTTTGACACACTAGAGTATTAAAACTAAGAGCAAAACGTGACGGGAAACCTAACCTAGATTTCGCTTGCCCTTGTTCTATCGATCGCATCCCCTAGTTTTTTTCCGGTCGAACCAGCGATCGATACTGCTCCGAATGCAGTTGTTAGGGATTCGGGCAACAAGCGATCGCTGTCCGGTTAGTAGATGTGTTCGGCAATGATGCCAGTGCCACGGCTGAGGTGAGGTAACATTGAGAAAGTTTTTCAGAAAGATGAGGTATAACCTAATTTGCTGTTGACGACCGATTCCTCAAAAGGAAAACTTCTTATCCCACGTTTAAGATAAATGCTATAACTGCTAACCCTCTTTTGTCACTCTCGGAGACGGCGATCCCCCAACACTTGATGAAATGGTTATTCCGGCGATTTGACCTCAAAATAGATTTCTTAATAGAAAATAATTGGGTGATCGCCGTCTAGGACAGAAGAGGGCTAAGTAGTCATGCAAAATAAATTTCCTAGTGAAGACAGGCAAGAGGCAATAGGCAAGAGGCAAAAGCTTTATCGAAATGTGTAATTAATTTTGCTTAGGTACTTATAACTGCTATAGGTCTATTTATTATCAAGTGCATCATGGCTCAAGCCTTTTCTCGTCGAGAGCTTCAGGGTCAGTCTTTTAGAGGTCAAAATCTCAGCCATGCCGATTTCAGCTATGCCGATATTCGGGGGGCAGATTTTACCGATGCTATTCTTATCGAAGCAAATTTTAGCCATGCAATCACGGGTTTACGACCTCAAGCGATTTTCATTTTACTGGTGGTTTTATATGCGCTGGGAAGCCTAGCGGTTTTCACCATCGGTGTCATCGCAACATTCGCCGGAAAGGTATTGCTTCCCAACGATTCATTTCAAGGGATTACTTACATGGCCTTGATCAATTTGCTGGTTCTGCTGGTCTTTTTTGCCCAAATCATTCTTGGGGAATTAGCTGTGGCGATCCTGACAAGTGTGATCGCATCGTTTGCTAGTTTTATTGTGCTGCTTTTGGCCTATCAAAATCTAACGGCAGCGGTTGCCATTGCCAGTGATATCTTGTGGATGGTCATTTTAGCGATTACGGGAGTTGTGATTTTTACAACTACGATCGCGATTACGGAAAACGACTGTCGCACCATTGCCGGATCAGGTTTCATCGCTTGGTTGACAGCAGTAGCCGTGGTGGGAGTTGTCGCACCGACGGAGATCACAGATGTGTTGGGCATCGCGAAAGGAGTGGGAACCGCATCGGCGCTCGGCGTGTTGTTATGTCTTTATGTCAGTCAACAAGCTCTCACGGGTAACGACAAATTCGCTTGGGTTTGGAAGATCGCCCGCTCGTTTGTGACACCGGGGGGAACTCGCTTTCGAGGAGCAAATCTGACCGATGCCAACTTCACTCAAGCCAAGCTCAACTACGCTGATTTTAGAGCCGCTATTCTCACCCGCACCGACTGGTTTCAAGCGGAAACTATTTAGAAGATGCAATGGTACAAAAGTTGGTAACGACTCGAAGCGGACGCGGAAGGGATTTTGCGGGGAGAAATTTAGAGGGCGTAAACCTGCAAGGGGCGGATTTGGTCGATGCCAACTTCATTGACGCTAACCTGAATGAGGCGAACTTGCAAGGGGCAGACTTATCTAACGGGAAGTTAGTGCGCTCACAACTTTATCGAACCAATCTTAGCAAGGCTCGACTGACCGGAGCTTACATTCAGGATTGGGGTATTTCGCCGGAAACAAAACTCGATGGGGTTGAATGTCGCTATATCTATATGCGGCTTCCCACTCCCGACGATCCCGATCCCTTTCGTAAACCCGATCAACGCTCACAGGTCTTTACTGTGGATGATTTTGCCGACTTCATTACCCCGATCATCAAAACAATGGGGCTGTACTATCGTCAGAACGTAGATCCGCGTCAGGTTGCCGAAGCCTTTAAGACCCTCGATCTCTATCATGCTGGAGCGGTCGATCCTGGGGCTGCGGCGATCGCACTCCTGCAAATTTCCCAGCAGTATCCAGAAGCTGGCTTAGAATTGATTGCGCTGGAAGGGCAAGGTGGGGACAGGGTGAGATTTCAGGCCAAGATTGACGATCGGGTGGA
>SFAQ01000112.1:0-7343 GCA_007096525.1 Microcystis wesenbergii Mw_QC_B_20070930_S4
GCTAATGATTTGGTGATTAATCTCACCGGGTTAACGGGTAGTTTACCGGCGCTCGGCACTATTGCGGTCAATAGTTTCTTTGTCTAAATTGATGGGGGGATTAATTCTCCCCTTTTAATATTTTTCCCTAGTTTTTCTAGGCTTAAGTAAACCTTTTGCATAATTAATTTTTGAGGGTTCAAAAACGGCAAAAATAAAGATTAAGTTGAATCTATACATAAAACTTTATACCCAAGCTTAAATTGCAAAAGTGTTTTACACAAACTCAATCATAAACAAAGTAATGCAATTGAGAATTTAATTTACCTTATCCTATTTTTAACCCTGAAATATATGATAGCGATGATAGTTTAAAAAATCCAAATCTGGTGAAAAGCGATCGGGAACATTTAAAGTTTTACCGCGATAGTTGATAAAATTTAGTTCTAACGTCTCGCTACCTTGATCCTGAGCCTTTTTTTCGATCTCATGACCAATAATTAATCTTAAATCCTCATCGAAACTAATTAAACCTCGATCGAAAGCAGTATCATGAGTACGAGCTAGGCACAAGCCATTATGAGGGTTTAAACGCTGTTCAGGAAATTGACTCCAGGGTAATATATGACTAGCTGTTAGTAACAGAGGAATGGGATTTCCTGTAATACAGCAACGATAGTTATATAGGGCTAAAATTGTCTTTCTAAAAAAGTTTTGTCCGATTCTAACTTTTCTGATTGCCTCGGTTTCTGTTTTGATCTTTTCCGAAAAATCAAGTCTAGTAAAATCCTCTTGCTGTTCGTTGATAACTCCTAAAAGAACTTGTAATTTTTCCTGACTTTACAGTTTAAAAAAGTCTCTAACAAAATCTACCAATTCTGATAAGGGACTAATAAAATTCTGGGATTTTTGTCTGTTTAAATTTGTCTCTTTTTCATTATCTAATTTTTTTGCTAAAAATGCTTTATCAAAAAATTTTAACATTCCTCGTTGTTGAGGATTGTTAATTTCGTTGTAAAAATTAACTGTAACAAAACAGATAAGAGGAATTTCTGGAACATTATAGTTAATGCCGTATTTTTCCTTAATTTTAGAGCCATGGTCATTAGCTATTTCTAGCAAAAGTTTCCATTTATAGGTTTGTGCCGCTCTTTCTCGCAAAGAAGTTTTTAACGATAAAATTATACATTTAGGATAGGGTATTTCTTGATTATTACTATCACTTATCTTTGCAGAATTATTATAAGAATAAATAATCAAATCACAATCTGGTTTTTGTTGTTCTCCATCACCTAATTTAATGGTCGATATATTTTCAAATCCTCGAACAGCAGATTTTTTATTAGTTATATAAATATCTTGATCAATATTCTTGATTTCCTTATTTTTGAGAAAAATATAGATAACCGCATAGGGAAATATGTTTCCTACCACAGCTTTGGCCGTTTGTTTTTCATCTTTAATCAATCCCTGAAGCTTTCTTTGTTTAATAATTGTTTCTACTTCCTCTTGCGAACCTTGAATAACTTCATAGAGATAATTGAAAGCATTTTGATATATCTCCACATCTTGAATTTCTAAAATAGCATCTATTTTCGAGATGACAGGTTGCATATAATAAGCATTCTTGATTGTCTCGATTAATTGATTTTCCTGAGAATTAAAACTATAGATATCACTCATAAATCTTTAGGACTAAAAAACTAGGGCAAGTTCTAATTGTTTGATAATTGGATTTTTGCGGGATGAATCAAGCGAATTTTTCTGATCTAAAATAGGATTATTCAGACTTAGCAATATCTCCCTTCCTATTGCCTCCACCACAGGAGGTACAACCGCATTACCAAACTGTTTATAAGCTTGATTATCAGAGACAGGAATAATGAATTTTTCAGGAAATCCCATCAATCTTGCACATTCTCTTGGTGTTAAACGACGGGGATTTTTTCCCTGTTGAGGTATCAAAATTTCGGAACCATCTTTATAATATCTAGCACTCAAAGTTCTGGCAATACCCTCTAAGTTAACTAATCCATAACCGAACCCATTCCCTTTTTCTTTATGTTTATTAGCATACTTCTGTAAGTAATTCCAGAGATGATCTGTTAAAGTATATTTACTATCAACTTCCCCTTCAAGAATATCTTTAATTTTAGGATGAATATCTGGTATTTCTGGAAACATAAATCGGCTAGGTTTCTCAAACCCGACAATAAAAATTCTTTTTCTGTTCTGGGGAACAAGAGAACGAGCATCTATTACCTGATAATAAATATGATAATTTAAATCCTCTGCTAGGGTATTTTTAATCACTTCAAATGTTTTACCCTTGTCATGACTCTGTAAATTTTTGACATTTTCCAAAATAAATGCTTTCGGTCTTTTTTCTCGAATAATTCTGACAACCTCGAAAAAAAGTGTTCCTTGAGTGGGATGATCAAACCCATGACGAGTACCTAACGCATTGTGTTTAGTTACTCCAGCTATGCTAAAAGGCTGACAGGGAAACCCAGCCGTCAATATATCATGATCTGGTATTGTTAAAGCGGGAATTAAAGTAATATCTCCTTCGGGACTATCGTTAAAATTGGCTTCGTAGGTTTTTCGAGAAAATTTATTCCACTCCGATGAAAAAACACACTGACAACCCAGATTTTCAAAAGCTATTCTAAAGCCTCCAATGCCAGCAAATAAATCAATAAATTTGAACATTTTATCTTAATATTTTTATAGGGATGATCTTCCTTGATTATAACCAACAAGATAGCTAAAGTACAAGTGAATTAACCACTGGAATCCTGTTTTAATTGTTAAGTGGGTGGGTGGAATTAAATATAAGATGAACGTAGGTTGGGTTGAAGCATGAAACCCAACGCCCGCATGGGTTACGCTACCGCTAACCCATCCTACAAATAATTGTGCCTCCCTACTCAAAAGAATTCAGTCGCACCTTTTTGACATTCAAATCAAATCGGGAAAAACTTCGCGCACAGCAGGATGAATCAACCGATGATTGGCGACATTTAACCCCTGAGCGAGGGAAACATCTTGATCCAAGGCTTTTACCCCATGGTCGGCTAATTTAATAACGTAGGGTAGGGTACTATTATTTAAAGCTTGGGTTGCCGTCCAGGGTACTGCCCCAGGCATATTAGGCACTCCATAATGTACTACTCCCGACTCCAGGTAAGTCGGTTGACTGTGGGAAGTGGCCCGCAGGGTTTCCACGCAGCCGCCTTGGTCCACTGCCACATCGACAATTACAGAACCAGGGTTCATTTTGGCGACTAAAGAGCGAGAAACTAGAGTCGGCGCTCGTTTTCCTAAGACTAGCACGGCCCCAATCAATAAATCGGCCTTAGGAACCACATCTTCTACTTGTGCCGAGCTGCTATAAAGCAATTCTACCCTGGAACCGAATAAAGTTTCTAAATAGGCCAAGCGCTCGACGTTAATATCTAAAATAGCTACTTTTGCCCCCATACCGATGGCAATTCTGGCCGCTTCCGTACCCACCACACCACCGCCAAGGATAACCACTTGTCCAGGACTCACCCCGGGGAAACCCCCCAGTAAAACTCCCCTACCTCCCTGTTGTTTTTCCAGATAGCGGGCCCCGAATTGTACCGAAAGACGACCGGCAATAACACTCATGGGAGTCAAGAGGGGCAAACGACCATCGGCAAGCTCGACCGTTTCGTAGGCGATCGCAGTTGTTCCCGACTCAATTAATGCTTCCGTTAAAGAGCGCTCGGCTGCTAGGTGTAAATAGGTGAATAGGAGAGCTTCCTTGTTTAAAAAGCCGTATTCTGCCTTAAGCGGCTCTTTTACCTTGACAACTAGCGGTTTATCCCAAACTTGCGCTGCTTTTTCCACAATTTTGGCCCCGGCTTTTTGGTAATCCTCATCGCTGAATCCGGCACCCAATCCGGCGGCCGTTTCCACAAATACCCTGTGACCGCGATCATTGAGTACACGCACACTACTGGGACTCAAACCGACGCGAAACTCTTGATCTTTAATCTCTTTGGGAACACCTATTTCCATGGTTTGCTTCTGGGGGACTATTTCTAACTACGGTATGCGGCAAAAAGTTTTTCCTGGGTGTAGGGTGTAGGGTGTAGGGTGTAGGGTGTAGGGTGTAGGGTGTGGGGGGACGGGAAAAATAAATAAAAATAATCTCCTGACTCCTATCTCCTAACTCCTGAATACTGACTCCTGAATCCTGACTCCTAACCCCACCAACAGACTTATTCAGCAAACCCTAACTACTTTAGCCTGTTAGTCCTAGTCTGCGAGTTATCAGGCATACTATTTGGGAATTTTAGCGACTTTTTTGGTATTCTTCGAGCAAATCGATTAAATCTATCTGACATTTGCTGGGTAACAAATCCGCTAGAGAAACTTGCAGATGACCACCTCCGAGGGTGACTTTTATCTCCCGCAGGATAGACATGACTGCATTCTCGCTTAAACTGTCGTTTTCGAGCAAAGGGAAGACTTTTTCGGCAACGACGCTGTGTAAATGCGCTTCCCGAAGATAGAGATGCCATTTAGCCACGTCAATGTAGATATTGTCGCCGATTTGGGCCGCCAGATTTTCGATGTCCTGAGTTGTGTTAGCCATGGGATGTTACCGAGTAGTTAGCGATCGCCGCTATATAAATCAAATGTCCCACCAATAGGATAGCCCAAATTCCCGTGAACAGATTCAACCAAGTCCAATCGGAAAATTTAATGATATGAAAAAACCACAACCCTGAATTAATCGCTAAAAAACCCGCCACATGAACGGCGAAATTCATGCGATCATCTAAACGTCGGAAAGCGGGATCGTTTTTGCGATCGGGTTGACGTGGCCAACGAGGAGGCATAAGCAGTTATTAGTTATCAACTATCAGTTATCAGTGTACCGGTTTTTTAGCTATCAGCTGATCGCTTTGACTGAAGCTATCTACTCGTAGCAATTTCCACTTCTGGCAATATTTCTAAAGATAAACGGGTTCTGAAAGTGCCAGAAAGACGTTTAAGCAGTTGTGGGCGTAAATCGCGCAGAATATAGATTAATTCGTCTCCCGTGCGCCATTCTTCCCTTTCTGTGACTACCTGTAGGGAATTATCGCGACGCAATAGTAGGGGCAGCAGTTCGCCATTTTCGATTAATTTAGTCAATCTGGTTTGTTGTTCGCTCAAATCATTGCCTTTAAAGATAGTTTTACCCAATTTAATCTGATTATCGTCTAAATACTGATTCCATTCCTTGACCGAAAAACTAGGCAGAAAAACCTGATTAACCTTATTTTTATCTGGGTTAGGGGTTCCCGCAAAGGCAGCCAACACCCGGGGAGGATGAAATTCCTCGCTGGCTCTTTGGGCTAAAACCAGATTAACCTCGCTATTATTAGTCAAAACCAGAAAAGTTCCCATGGATTCGATGCCTGCTTCTTGCAGTATTTTTGTATCAAGTCCGCTACTCTGCAGCACCGTCAAACCCTCTTCTTTTGCTTGCTGACAGGCCCTGGCATCCGTATCGATTAAAACCACGTTTTCCCCTTGTTCTTGGAATAAACAACCGATTAAGCGACCTAGGGGATTACAACCGACGATTACTGCCCCTGTTGCCGCAGAAGAAGTGATTTTTAGCCCTTTTGCCACCCAACGCGCCGTTAATCCCTGAATAAAAACCGTCATTAAAATTGTTAAAAAGACTAAAGCTTTGATCGCTTCACCGCCATTAATACCGGCACGGGTGAGTAAAATGGCAAATAAAGAAGCTACGGAAGCAGAAACGATTCCCCTAGGGGCAACCCAAGCGATAAATAACTTATGTCGCCAATTTAGGTCACTTTTTAGGGTACACAGAGCCACACTCAGGGGACGCACCACCAGCATCAAGACTAACACCGTCAGGACGCTGCCCCAACCCAAAGCGATGACACTGGCGATCGAAAGATCCGCCGCTAGTAAAATAAACAGTACCGACACGCAAAGAGTCGTTAATTGACCCTTAAAACGCCTTAATAACCGCTCATCGGGAACTGCCGCCGCTTTTAGCACAATTCCCGCCATTACCACCGCCATTAACCCCGATTCACTGCGACTAAATTGCGATAAACCAAATAATCCCCAGACTCCCGCTAAAACCACGAGATTCTTTAACTCAAAAGTCAGAAAATTGCAAGTTTTTATAATAAAACTTAACAACCCGCCTCCAGCAATGCCGATCGCCGCCCCGATACCTAAACGCAGGGTTAAACCGGTGATAATTTCCATGGGGCGGGAATGACTATCAATAATCGTATTTAGCACCACTACGGCTAAAATTGCGCCCACCGGGTCGATTAATACCCCTTCCCCTTCCAAAAGCGTCGCTACTCGCCGATCTACGGCTACTTGCTTCAGCAAAGGCCCGATCACCGTCGGACCAGTTACTACCACTAAAGAAGCGTAAAGAAAAGCGATCGGCCAGGGAAATTCCCCCAACCAGTGGGCTGCCATACCGCCACCCATAAGAGTGATGGAAGTACCGAGGGTGACAAGATTGCGTAAACTGCCAGAAACTCGCCCTAATTCCCGTCCGCTTAAGCTTAAACCGCCTTCAAATAGGATAATCGCCACAGAGAGGGCAACAAGGACTTCTAAGCCAATTCCCAGACTTTGGGGCTGTAAAATTTCCCAACCATCGGACCCTAAAGCAATCCCAAAAATAAGCAGGAAGACAATACTGGGAACTTTCAGGTATTCAGCGATGACTTGGGCTGTAATCCCCGCCACCACAGTGATGACAATTTGCAGGGTAAGGGCGAAAGATGGATCCATGTTTAGCGATCGGTTATCGGCTATCGAGGCGGGTTATGGTTGGGGTTTAATCATTCTAATTATAGTTTTGATTCCCGCTTCGGCCCGGTCGGGAGTAAATAAGCATAACAAGCTCCAGAAAACCAGTTTCTTTAAAAAACCCGTTTTCTCTGGCAATTAAGCCTTATCGCTGTCTGGCTTTTGCTTTAACTGGCGTTCAACCAATGCACCCAAGCCTAACAGTCCCAACGCCAAAACGGTACTAGGTTCGGGAACTTGCTGTACTTGAACTTGCTGTCCTGTTACGGTTAAGGGAAGAGAAACCCCTTGAGCCGGAGTACCAGTGCTGATGGTAATCCAAGCATTTGGGGCATCCGAGTTGTTAAACTGCTGTGCATTTCCAGTTAGAGTTACGGGATTTCCTCCTGAAGTTGTCATTAGAAAAGGATTGACACTCCCGTCGCTCTCATGCGAGGGATTCTTGGTTCACTGACTCAAGTTGTCTTGACAGGTATTGCTACCAACCAAAATAGAGCTTAAATCTCCCCAAGCGTTTAGGTCTGATG
>SFAQ01000113.1:0-12122 GCA_007096525.1 Microcystis wesenbergii Mw_QC_B_20070930_S4
ATTTAATTGATTAGTTCGCTCTAGACGAAAACAATTGACAAAAATCGCAGCCATGTCTGTCTCTATAAGGGTTTCATTCCTTATAACCCCGTCCATTGCATAAGACAAACCGAAGAACCAATTAATTACACATCTAAGGCGCTACTCTGTCAGGCTTCAGCGCAATCTCGGTCGAATGCTGTTTATGTCTGTCACCAGTAAACAGTGATCAGTAATCGGTAATCAGTGAAAAGACAGTCAGACCAATGATAACTGATGTCCGTCTCCCGTCTCCCGTCTCGACTAGGAAATTGATTTTACACGATTACTTATAGTTAACTCTGACCAGGATATACCGGAAGAAACCAATCATAATTAGCGGATAAACTAATAACAATTCACCTAGAAATAATGGAAAGCAGTACAAAATTGGAGAGTAAATTATCGTCAAGTTCAGCAAGAAAGAAGATCAGTGATGCTTTTTCTATTGTCATTCCCGTCTACAATGAGGAAAAGGGTATTACTCCGACTTTAGAACTTCTCCAAGAACAACTAAAACTCTCTAATTGTACCTATGAGATTGTGGTGGTTAATGATGGTTCTAAGGATCGAACGGGTGAAATCTTGCGAGAACTTCAGGAATTGATGACATTTAGGGTAATCGAACATCCCAGAAATCGTGGCTATGGTGCGGCGCTAAAAACGGGAATTAGACAGGCTAAATATGGGGCAATCGTGATTACGGATGGGGATGGAACCTATCCTAACGAAAGAATTCCCCAATTAGTTGCCCTGCTAGAGAAGGCCGATATGGTGGTCGGGGCGCGCACTGGTGCTAATGTCGTTTATCCAACAATTCGCAAAATTCCTAAGTGGTTTCTTATCCGTTTTGCCGAATGGATTACCAATAGTCGCATTCTGGATCTTAATAGTGGCTTACGGGTTTTTCGTAAGAGCGTGGTAGAGAGATTTTTTACTATCTTACCCGATACTTTTAGTTTTACCACTACGATTACCCTAGCCATGTTAACTAATGGTTATTTAGTCCATTATGAACCGATTGACTATTTTGCTCGCCAAGGCAAGAGTAAAATTAAGCCTATCCGCGATACTTTGCGCTTTGTCCAGTTAATCCTCAGGGTGGGAATGTATTTTGCACCACTTCGGGTTTTTCTACCGATTTCTGGGTTTTTCTTCCTTTGGTTTTTATTTACCTTAATTCAAGATCTTGTTATTTATCAAGATCTCACAGAAAGAACTATACTGCTATTAATAGCGACAACCCAAACAGGAATGTTTGCTCTTTTAGCAGACATGATTGATAAACGAACTTGATAATAAATATCAGTATAATTAGCATTTTTTGCGACAATTTGTAGAAATCATGACTGAACTATTGGTTAAGTACACAAGCCATAATAAGTTAAATAAAGTTATAATAGAAATTAAATGTCAAGTCCTGTGGAAAATTTTTCCAATTATTTTGACTTTAATTTGTTTAATTCAACTATTCTTAACAAGAACCAGTGAAATAGTGGACTCTCCCAGTGATACCCACTACAGGCGAAATAAACACTCTAGTAAATCAACACAGTTATGCTTGTCCTTATTTATAGTGGATATTACTTGTGAAAATTGCACTTTGTTTGAGAGAATTTTAACCTAATTATCCCAATCTAAAAAACATCATGCTTATTTCATTTATCCATAGATGGCTAACTGCCCCCACAGAAAAATTTTTCAGTGCCAGAAATCTCTTTTGGTTCAGTTTAAGTTTAATTTTTGGGGCGATTTTTGGAGTTATGGCTTTACAAGAAGCTTTTAGCCAAAATTATGTCGTTCAAGATGATGCTCGACAACATATTACTTGGCTCCTTCGTTTTTGGGATAGGGATTTATTTCCGGGTGATTTAATCGCTGATTATTACCTTTCCTCGCTACCGTTAGGTTACACGACTCTCTATCAAATATTGGCTCAAGTTGGTATTGACCCGATTCTAGCCAGTAAAATCTTGCCTATCGTACTAGGTTTATTAACCTCTGTTTATAGTTTCGCTCTAGCCCTGGAAATATTACCAGTGCCAACAGTCGGATTTTTGTCCGCAGTTCTTATCAATTATATGCAGTGGAATACCCCTATTTTAGTCAGTGCCACCCCTAGGGCTTTTTCCGCCCTTTTTTTCCTAGCATTTTTGTATTATTTACTGCGGCGTTCTCTTTGGCCTTGTTTAGCAGCCCTCCTTCTGCAAGGATTATTTTATCCCCCCTATATTCTGATCATGGCGGGCATTTTAGTCCTAAGATTGTTACGCTGGGAAAAAGGTCGCCCAAGTCTATCCTTAGACCCTAACAATTATTGGTTATGCGGCATGGGACTGATAGTATCCATTCTAGTGTTATTGCCCTATGTCTTGAATCCCTCGCAATACGAACCGACGGTGACGGCCGCTCAAGCGAAAACGATGATTGAATTCCAACCCGGGGGACGAACGGCTTTTTTTGGCAACAGTTTTGAGAATTATTGGTTTTTCAAAGGCAAACGGAGCAGTTTACAACTTCAGCAAATTTTTAGTCCACCGATAATCTGGGCAGGGTTATTTTTACCGATACTTATGAACTTTCCCGCTCGCTTTCCCCTAGCTAAACGAGTGAATCCGGGGGTGAATACACTCACTCAAATGATACTGGTTTCCCTAGGTCTATTTCTTGCCGCCCATGCTGTACTATTTAAACTTTATCTTCCTAATCGCTACGCTCAAGGACTTGACTTCGCCTTGCGATTGGCAACCGCAATCGCTATAGTCATAATTTTAGATGCCCTTTTCTTGCAATTACAAAATTGGTTTGCCGATAGTAAAAATTCTGGCTCTCAATTGAGTTCTCAAAGGCGATTATTAGTACAGATAATGGCGGTAATTCTGGGGGCTGTGGTTCTAATCTACCCTAGTTTTTTATTAGTTCCCAAAAACTGGTATGTTTATGGCGACGAACCTCAATTATACGACTTCTTAACTAGGCAGCCTAAAGACTCACTAACCGCTTCTTTAGTCCACGAAGCCTCCAACTTACCCAGTTTTACTCAACGTTCAGTTCTCGTCGCCCCAGAATTTGCCATTCCCTATGAGTTAGGCTATTATAATCAGTTTCGTTCACGAGCGATCGATTTGATAGACGCTCAATATAGTGAAAATTTAGAGACCATCACAACTTTTATTAACAAGTATGGAGTAGATTTTTGGTTATTAGAGCGAGACTCTTTTAGTCCTGACTATATAAGAAGAAATTCTTGGTTGAAGCCGTTTCAGCCTGCCACCGAAGAAGCTTTACAAAAGTTAGAACAAGGTTCTGTTCCTGTCCTTACTAATCTCAAGGAACAATGCACGGTTTTTGAGAACGAAAAATTGCTGTTATTGGAAGCAAAATGTATTCTTCAATCTTCTTTGTGATTCAGGACTATTGCGTTCTAGATGCTATGATTGAAGTAAAGGCCAATCAAATAAATGACTGAAATAGCTATTACAGCGTTTCTTAGATTGTGCTTCACCTTGACGATAAAGGCTGTAGAAGGAGTGCCAGATTACAGGCGAAACAGTTAGGCTTGTCCTTATTTATAATAGTCGATATTACTTGTCAAAATAGCACTTTGTTTTAGAGAATCTTAACCTTTGATCCCAATCTAAAAAACATCATGCTAATTTCTTTTATCCATAGATGGTTAACTGGCCCCAACGAAAAACTATTCAGTTCCAGAAATTTATCAGGAATTTCTCCAGGAAGTATTGCCAGAGTTACAGGTGTAAGTTGGTCATGGTTACAAAATTATGTTGACCCATCCCGAAGCTGAAGGGTCAACAATAAATTGGTGGCTGTCCCCCGTTAAGTAAAGGTTTGTTGAAAAATCAAAAGGCCAATTAGTTATAGAGTGTGATCAAATGTGGTCTTTGGTTTATTGTAAGAAGATAAAGGTATATATTTGGCTGGCAATTGATAGAACAGGGAAATTTAGATGTTTCACCCCCATCCAGGGGATTTTCGATGACAATTCCTGAGAGCTACTATATCATGGTAGATCCCCTGTGATTCCTCAGACTGGCCAAGATAAAGATGGCAACAGGCAAAAATTAGGAAAAATCAGCGACAATCGAAACGGCAAGATCAAAAAAAATTCTATTCTAGATTGACCCTTTCAGCAGACCAGCTATCTCACCCTTCTAGACAACGACCGTAAGGATAACTTCTATGGCGCAACAAAATAACCTAAAAACCGACAATATACACCAAATCGATCCCTATTGGGGTCCCCGATGGCTCGTAGAGGAACGGGACGCTTGCGGAGTCGGTTTTATTGCCGATGTGCGCGGTTCTGGCAGCCATCAACTGATTGAACAGGCCCTTTTAGCCTTAGGTTGTTTGGAACACCGGGGAGGCTGCAGCGCCGATCAGGATTCCGGTGACGGTTCCGGTATGATGACCGCTATCCCCAGGGATGTCCTCGCTCCTTGGTTCGTCGAAAATGGCTTAAATATGCCAGAATCTGAGCGTCTAGGGGTGGGGATGGTCTTTCTTCCCCAAGCAACCCAAGAACGAGCCGACGCTAAAGCACATATCGAGGAAATTGTCAATAAATATAATATTAAGATTTTAGGCTGGCGTACCGTTCCCGTCCGTCCTGAAACCCTCGGAAGACAAGCAAGGGAAAATCAACCCTTTGTCGAGCAAATTCTGGTTACTTCCCCCGATTTAGCCGGTTCTCAATTCGATCGCCTACTCTATATTGCCCGTTCTGAAGTCGGTAAGCAACTGGCCGATGATTTCTATTTCTGTTCCTTTTCCTGTCGCACCCTTGTCTATAAAGGGATGGTACGGGGCGAAATACTGCGAGAATTCTATCTAGACCTGCAAAATCCCGCCTATAGCAGTCAATTCGCCATTTATCACCGACGTTTTAGCACCAATACCCAACCAAAATGGCCCCTCGCTCAACCGATGCGCTTATTGGGTCATAACGGCGAAATTAACACCCTTTTAGGCAATATTAACTGGATGTCGGCCCGGGAACCCGCTTTAGAAACGGAAGGTTGGACCCACAAAGAATTACAATCCCTGACTCCCATTGTTAACCCCGCTAACAGCGACTCCTATAACCTCGATAGCGCCCTAGAATTATTGGTGAGAACTGGTCGCAGTCCCCTAGAAGCAGCTATGATCCTAGTGCCGGAGGCCTACAATAATCAGCCAGATTTACAGGATTATCCCGAAATTATCGACTTTTACGAATACTATAGCGGTTTACAGGAACCCTGGGACGGTCCAGCTTTACTGGTATTCAGTGACGGGGGAATCGTCGGCGCTTGTTTGGATCGCAACGGTTTACGACCGGCCCGTTATAGCATTACTAACACCGGTTATATCGTCGTTTCCTCGGAAGCGGGAACTATTCCCCTTGATGAAACCACCATTATGGAAAAAGGTCGTCTCGGCCCCGGTCAAATGCTCGCGGTGGATCTGGAAAAAGGCGAAATTAAGCGTAATTGGCCGATTAAACAGGAAATTGCCCGATCTAATCCCTACGGTGAATGGGTGAAATCCCAACGCACCTTTATTGACAAAGAAACAGCGATCGACATTCCCGCTCCTAGTAATCTCCTTCCCCTGCAAACCGCTTTCGGTTATACTGCCGAAGATGTGGATATGATTATCGTTCCCATGGCAGAACAGGGAAAAGAACCGACTTTCTGTATGGGTGATGACACTCCCCTAGCAGTCCTCTCCAGTAAACCCCATCTTCTCTACGATTACTTTAAACAACGTTTTGCCCAAGTTACTAACCCTCCCATCGATCCTTTACGGGAAAGTTTAGTCATGTCCTTGACTATGTATCTGGGACGACGGGGTAATATCCTTAAATTAGGGGTTGATGACGCACATTTACTGAAATTAGACTCTCCCCTGCTCAATAATGCGGAATTAGCCAAAGTTAAAACCTCTAGCTACAAAACAGCCGAACTTTCTACCCTTTATGATCTGACCACCGGACCGGGGGGATTAGAAGATGCGATCGCTAATTTGTGCGCTGAGGCCGCCAAGAAAGTAGAATCGGGAGCGGAAATTTTAATTCTTAGTGACAGAACTGCTCCTATTGACGAAAAAACTAGCTATATTCCCCCATTATTAGCTGTTGGTGCTGTCCATCATCACCTGATTCGCTCACACTTGCGTTTAAAAGCTTCGATCGTTATCGATACGGCCCAATGTTGGAGTACCCATCACTTCGCTTGTCTAATTGGTTATGGCGCTTCCGCAGTCTGTCCCTATCTTGCGTTAGAAACGATCGCCCAGTGGTGGATCGAGCCAAAAACGCAGAAATTGATGGAAAACGGCAAATTAGAAGCTATTAGCCTCGAAAAAGCCCTAATTAATTACCGCAAATCCGTAGAAGCAGGATTACTGAAAATCCTCTCGAAAATGGGTATTTCTCTCCTATCTTCCTACCATGGGGCGCAAATTTTCGAGGCGATCGGATTATCGGCAGATTTAGTTAAACTAGCTTTTAACGGTACTACCAGTCGCGTCGGGGGTTTAAGCATTGCGGAGGTGGCCCAAGAAGCGATCGCATTCCACAGCAAAGCTTTCCCCAATCTTACGGCCAAAAAACTAGAAAACTACGGTTTTGTCAACTACCGTCCGGGGGGAGAATACCACATGAATTCCCCAGAAATGGCGAAAGCACTCCATAAAGCAGTGGCTGCTCACTCCCAAGGTGAAGGATACGACCATTACGAAACCTATCGTCAAATCTTACAGCAAAGACCTGTCACCGCTTTACGCGATCTATTAGAATTTAACAGCGATCGCGCACCGATTCCGATCGAAGAAGTAGAATCGATCGAAAGTATCCTGCAACGCTTCTGCACAGGGGGAATGTCCCTCGGTGCCTTGGGACGGGAAGCACACGAAACCCTAGCGATCGCCATGAATCGCATCGGAGGTAAGTCCAATTCCGGAGAAGGGGGAGAAGATCCGATCCGTTATACCAGCTTAAGCGATGTGGATGCAGAGGGACATTCTGTGACTATGCCCCACCTAAACGGCTTAAAAAACGGTGATACGGCCAATTCTGCCATTAAACAGATAGCTTCGGGACGTTTTGGAGTCACCCCCGAATACTTAATGAGTGGAAAACAGCTAGAGATTAAAATGGCCCAAGGAGCAAAACCGGGAGAAGGAGGTCAATTACCCGGGAAAAAAGTCAGTTCCTATATTGCCATGTTACGGCGATCGAAACCGGGAGTAACTTTGATTTCTCCCCCTCCTCACCACGATATCTACTCGATCGAAGATTTAGCGCAATTAATCTACGATTTACACCAAATTAACCCCCGGGCCAAAGTTTCCGTCAAATTAGTGGCTGAGATCGGTATCGGCACAATTGCGGCCGGAGTTGCCAAAGCTAACGCTGATATTATCCAGATTTCTGGTCACGATGGTGGTACAGGTGCATCACCCCTAAGTTCGATCAAACACGCGGGTAGTCCCTGGGAATTGGGAGTGACGGAAGTGCATCGGATGTTAATGGAAAATCAACTGCGTCATCGGGTGATTTTGCGTGCGGATGGGGGACTAAAAACCGGTTGGGATATCCTCATGGCTGCTCTCATGGGTGCGGAGGAATTCGGTTTTGGTTCCATTTCCATGATTGCCGAGGGGTGTATCATGGCCCGCGTCTGTCACACGAATAATTGCCCTGTGGGAGTCGCTACCCAGCAGGAACGTCTCCGCGCTCGTTTTCCCGGAATTCCCGCTCATGTGGTCAATTTCTTCACTTTGGTGGCTGAGGAAACGCGGCAATTATTAGCGAAATTAGGCTATCACAGTTTAAATGAGGTGATTGGCCGAGCAGATCTGTTAAAAGTGCGCTCCGATGCTCGTTTAACTAAGACAGAATCTCTCAATCTCGATTGTTTGTTAAATTTACCCGATGGCCGAGACCGCTCTTGGTTGCAGCACGAGGAAGTACATAGTAACGGTGCTGTCCTCGATGACGAGATTCTAGCAGATAGCGAGATTAAACGGGCGATCGAGCAACAGGGAACCGTCAGCAAAACCTACAGGATTGTCAATACCGATCGCTCCGTGGGGGCGAGAATTGCGGGGATAATTGCCCAAAAATACGGTAATGACGGCTTTGAAGGCAAAATTAAGCTCAATTTCCAGGGTGCAGCTGGTCAAAGTTTCGGAGCATTTAATTTACCCGGTGTCAATCTCCATTTAGAGGGAGAAGCTAACGATTATGTGGGTAAAGGCATCTACGGCGGCGAAATTGTCATCTTACCGCCCCAAAACGCCAACTATCAGCCCGAAGATAACGCTATCATCGGTAATACCTGTCTCTACGGGGCCACCGGTGGGGTATTATACGCGAATGGTCGCGCTGGTGAACGTTTTGCTGTCCGCAATTCCACCGCGAAAGCAGTTATCGAAGGGGCCGGGGATCACCTCTGTGAATATATGACCGGGGGGGTAATTGTTGTGCTTGGTTCCGTCGGTCGCAACGTCGGCGCCGGGATGACAGGGGGATTAGCTTATATCCTCGACCAATCCCTACCGGAGAAACTTAACCCCGAAATTGTCAAGATTCAACGGGTTGGCACGGCTGCTGGCGCTGAACAGTTAAAATCTTTAATTGAGGCCCATGTAGAACGCACTAATAGCCCCAAAGGTAAGTTAATTTTAGCTAATTGGGATAGCTATCTCGGTCAATTCTGGCAAGTGGTTCCCCCCTCGGAAGCGGATAGTCCCGAAGCGCAAATTAGCGCGGAGAAAACCTTAACTTCGGTGTAATTTCTTTGGGGTGCGTTACGCTTTGTTAACGCACCCATTGATTAATTTCTTTGGTGTCATAATTTTGCAATGACAAACGAAAAACTCAGATTTATCGATCTTTTTGCTGGTATTGGAGGATTTAGATTAGCTTTCGAGAGCGTTGGTTATGACTGTGTATATTCTTGTGAAATAAACGAAAACTGTCGAAAAGTATATTTCAATAATTTTCAAGAAATTCCCGAACAAGATATTAGAAAAATTGCTATCCATGACCTCCCTGATTTTGAAGTGTTGACAGCAGGATTTCCCTGTCAACCCTTTAGCATTTCTGGACCACTATACCATCTCAGGAAACATCTGGACGTTTTTTTATTTACATACCCGAACAAGATCAGGTGCGTAAATTAACTATCCAAGAATGCTATCGACTGATGAAGTTTCCCGATAGTTTTCAAATTCATCCTAACTTAGCTGAGTCTTATAAACAGGTGGGTAATTCGGTTTGTATTCCCATGATTCAAGAGTTGGCTATTGCCATTAAGAAACATATTTTTGAAAACAATTAATTGCTAAAGATAAAATTATTAAATTTAATCCGAGAAGATATTATATCCTATCATCTTTTGATGTTAAACCCACAGAAGTGGAATTAATCATGTCTGAGATTCAAACTATCAAAAACAACCATGGTTGTCAAATAATCACCAATGGTATTATACCGACAATTAAATATTATCTGAGACTGATATCATCTCCAGAAGAATTTATCAATATCTATTCCCATCTGATTGAAATAGATTAGGAATTACAAACTATTTATAAATTAAAATGGAACGAAATTTTATCTAATCTTATTTCTCCAATTGAACAAATCTAAACTAACGAGCTATACTATGGCCAAAATATACCATCAGGGGTTACAGCCTTTCTCAAGATAAAGTGTAACCTAATTTGGTATCGACTACCGACACCCGACCCCCCAAAACGAAAACTTTGTCCCTCACCACTGAGATAAATGCCATAACTCTCTACTCGCACTGAGAAATTAGCCGTATCTCCGATAAAATACCACTTGACTTTTTGAAAAATACATGGTAGAGTTTAACAGAAAATTTAGATATACTTTACGCAAGACCGTAAGAACTCAAAATGCCAAACATTAATAAGATTTTAGGGGATTCCGCCTATAGCTTTAAAAAGTTATTGCCGCCAAATATCACCGATTCTTTAAAACAGAGTTCTTTATATAAAATTTTACGGGAGAAGCGACTTACCAGTCGAAAAAGTTTATCGCAAGCTGCACAGGACTACTGGGTCATTAATGAGGCCTTCGATCACAAAGAGAAGGGTTATTTTGTCGAGATAGGTTCTGCGGATGGGATAAAAATCAATAACACTTATTTGTTAGAAAAATGCTATCAATGGTCGGGCATTTGTATTGAGGCAAACCCGATATATTTTGAACAGCTAAAAATAAATAGAAGTGCTATTTGCTTGAATGTTTGTGTGGATGACCGAGAGAAAGAAATTGATTTTATTTGCAGCGATCTTCATGGAGGAATTATCGATGAAGATACCGATAACAGAAAAAAAAACATTAAAAATGCAGAAGTCAGACTGTTAAGAACGAAAACTTTAGCGAATATTTTAGAGGAACACAAAGCTCCCGAGGTGATCGATTACCTGTCTATAGATGTAGAAGGTGCTGAAACGAGAATTCTCGCAGATTTCCCCTTTGACAAGTATATTTTTAATAGTATGACTATCGAGAGACCGAGTGAATTTCTGCATAACCTGTTAATCCAAAAAGGATATATATGGGTTAAGTTGATTCTTGGATTAGATAGTTTTTACATTCATGAATCTTTTCAAAAAATCTATGGATTAAATCAATCCAGTTATTACAGAACTTTGCGATCTATGTATTAGAGATTCGGCACTCTGTTCGTGACTGGGTAATTATTCTTAACTGGGTGATGTTCCTGCCACTTTTATGAATCCCCTCGTCAACTATTTTCGCAACCTGCAAGAAATCTACTCCTCCCAAGCAGCGGTAAAAGAAACCTCCTACTACGGCACTCTTGAAACTCTCCTGAACGAAATCGGTAAAACCCTAAAACCGCGAGTGCGCTGCATTATCAACCTCAGAAATCAGGGTGCGGGATTGCCGGACGGGGGACTTTTTAACGTCGATCAATTCCCCAAAAATCAAGAATTAGAGCCTTTTACGGCGGTTTTTCCCGAAAGAGGCGCGATCGAGATTAAGGGAACCAAAGAAGATATCAAAAAAATCGCCGCCAGCGAGCAAGTACAAAAATACTGGCAAAAATACGGTCAAGTATTAGTCACCAATTATCGCGATTTTCTGCTCATTGGTCGCAATAGCCAAGGTCAACCGGTAGAATTAGAAGCCTATAGTTTAGCCCCGTCAGAAGCCGAGTTTTGGCTAAAAACCTCAAATCCATCCAAATTTGCCGCCGAACAGGGTGATAGCCTCTTAGAATACCTAAAGAGAGTGCTTTTACAGGCGGCTCCTATCACTTCACCGGCTGATGTTGCTTGGTTCCTCGCTTCCTATGCACGCGACGCAAAAGCACGTTTAGAACATCATTCCGATCTTCCCGCTCTGGCCAATATTCGTCAAGCTTTAGAAAATGCCCTAGGTATCAAATTTGAACAAGAACGCGGAGATAAATTTTTTCGTTCTACCCTCGTGCAAACCCTCTTTTATGGTTTATTTTCTGCTTGGGTATTATGGCACAAGGAAAACCTCAATCGCGAGGATAAGTTCGATTGGAAATCCGCAGCCCATCATCTCCATGTTCCCATGTTAGCGATCCTATTTGAGCAGATCGCCGCACCGAGTAAGTTAAAATCTTTGGGATTAGTAGAAGTCTTGAACTGGACCGGTGCAGCTTTAAATCGAGTACGAAGAGAGGAATTTTTTCGTCAATTCGATGAAGGACAAGCGGTACAGTATTTCTATGAACCATTTCTGCAAGCTTTTGATCCGGATTTACGCAAAGAATTGGGAGTTTGGTACACTCCTCCGGAAATTGTTCGCTATATGGTAGCGCGAGTCGATCGAGTTTTACCGAAATTTTGGGTTAAAGCCCCGTCCTTTTAGGACGGCTTTTTAAACTATATCTTGTTAACTTAACTTTTAGTGTGCTATACTGATTTTATCTAAGTACCCCCTGCGTAAAATGTTTGTCTTAGAGTTTAAAGTTAAAGCTAAAACTCAACAGTATCAAGCGATAGACGATGCTATTCGTACTGCTCAATTCATCCGTAACAAATGTGTAAGGTTATGGATGGAT
>SFAQ01000114.1:0-35331 GCA_007096525.1 Microcystis wesenbergii Mw_QC_B_20070930_S4
CTGGTAATGTACCGCAAGTCCTTCGTCATCGCTCTGCCTATCTAAATGGTTGCCTTTTTTAACTTTTTTATTGAGTTCATTAAGCATTTCTACTTATTACAAAGGTGAGATGCTCCCACACCTGCCGCACTAACTCCCCTTCGCTAGTGGTAGGATTCGTGGCTTGAAGTTGGGTTAATAAATCCTGAATTTCCCGTGCGGATTCGGCTGGGGTTTTCGGTGCGGGATTGACGATCATATCGCCTTCCACATTACCCGCTACTCCCGTCACCGGAGCGTTAAAATTCATTTGTATTTTGGGAGTTTCTGACATTTTTCTAGTGGATATAATTATTGTCAATTCATATCATAATAAATTCGATCGAGGAAAGTGTAGATAACAATAAAACTGAGCCTCAAGGAGACTCAGTTTCTAGTTTTTTAAGGACGGGAAATTAACGAATGTACTCTTTGAGGATACTATTACGGTTAGGGTGACGCAGTTTCCGCAGGGCCTTGGCTTCTATTTGACGAATGCGCTCGCGAGTGACGTTGAAAATCTGACCGATTTCTTCGAGTGTTTTCATCCGGCCGTCATCTAAACCGTAGCGCAGCCGCAGCACATCGCGTTCGCGAGGACTAAGGGTATCGAGGACATTTTCTAAATCCTCGCGTAATAGATTTTTAGAAACTTCATCTTCTGGGGTTTCCCCATCCGCTTCGATAAAGTCTCCTAAACGGGAATCTTCTTCTTTACCGATGGGAGTCTCTAGAGAAATCGGTAATTGGGCAGATTTGGCAATAAAACGCAGTTTTTCGATGGTCATCTCCATCTTGGTTGCGATTTCTTCCTCGGTGGGTTTGCGACGCATTTCCTGAGAAAGAATCTTGGTGGTTTTTTTGATCCGAGAGATGGTTTCGTAGAGGTGGACGGGAAGACGAATGGTGCGGGATTGATCGGCGATCGCGCGGGTGATGGCTTGACGAATCCACCAAGTGGCATAGGTGGAGAATTTATAACCCTTTTCGTGGTCGAATTTTTCGGCGGCGCGGATCAAACCGAGGGAACCTTCTTGAATTAAATCTTGGAAGGAAAGACCGCGATTCATGTATTTCTTGGCGATCGAAACCACTAAACGCAGGTTCGATTGTACCATTTTTTCCTTAGCGCGACGACCATGGTACAATCGACGCTTAAAGGCCGATAAGTATTCCTTTGATTTCGCCTGCCATTCTTCCAGCATGGGAGCCATTAGCTCCGTTTTACCTAAATAAGCCTTAATATCCGATAATTTTGGTTCTTTTTCCGATTTTTCGGCGATAATTTTTTCGATACGCTCGAACAGGAAAACCTGTTTTCCCCATTCGGCATCGCTATAGAGGCGAAAGTCTTCGCGAATGCGTTCTAATTTCAGTAGATCGGCGATTTTTCTCGCTAATTCGATCTCCTCCTCCGCTCTCAATAACCGAATCCTGCCGATCTCTTGCAGATAAATCCGAATCGAATCTTCTGTATAGGGTTTTTTTCTAGCGGCGTCGCGACGACGAGCGCTGGCAAGGCGGCGGGTTTTTTTGCCATCGTTGCTATCGCTGGTTTCTTCTAGCTCTAACTCGATATCCTCATCATCGAAGTCTTCGTCTAGGTCAATCAAATCTAAATCCAATGGCGGCTCGGTAAGGGTTAGTACATTGTGGGCCTGCGTCATGCCGTTTTCCTCTTGCTCCTTCTGTGCAAAACTAGAAGATCGAATCTCAATCTAGGTGATACTGAACAAATTTGTGTCTCCAATCCGAGACGGGGAAAGACTTTTCCGATTGTAGCTTTAATTACAACAAATGGGGGAAGATTTTTGCTTAAATTTCCTTGTGTCGATGCGATTTTAGCGACACGGAATGCTGTTTTAGCTCGGTCAACTCATAATCTGGCTCCTGCAAAAATTGGGTAAATGGCTGGAGGACTGAAATCCGATCGCCGGTTTGTCTGCGGTGTTGACCAGATAGCTAACAATCAAAAGAATTATGGGGTGGGTTAACTGTTCCCCTTGTCATGGGAACAGCATCCCCATTTGCCTTGGCTAATTCTTTTAGTCTTTAGCTATTGTATTTAATTTGATCAGATTCTTGCGGATAAATTTCATCCCTCATTGCTTTTATGCGAATCTGTTTTTAGTACATTTGAACCATAATTAGAGCGCAAGCTCATAATATTAAGTTAGCAACATTTTAGAAATTTGCGAGACAAATTTAAGATTTTCTCCAACAGCACCCTGGGGTGATGGGGAAGTGGGAAGTGGGGTGTGGGGTGATGGGGTGTGGGGTGTGGGGTGTTTTCTCAGTGAACTGATAACTGATAACTGATAACTGATAACTGATAACTGACTCCTAACCCCACCGACAAACTTTTCCGGCAAACCCTATCTAGACTTGTAGCATTTCTGGGGTTTTTTCCTTCTGCTGCAGTGCGACGTGGAGACGGTTTAAGGCGCTGACGTAGGCACGAGCGGAGGCGACAATAATATCGGTATCGGCTGCGCGAGCAGAATAGGTGCGTCCTTCGTAACGGAGACGGATGGTCACTTCTCCTAAAGCATCGATTCCCTCGGTCACTTCCCGCACCGAGAAAGAGATTAATTCGTTCGGAATCTGCACCACTCGATCGATCGCTTTGCAGAGAGCATCCACCGGACCTGTACCAATGGCTGCATCGGATAACTCGCTACCGTCGGGAGTGCGAATCGTTACCGTGGCCGTGGGTCTGGCGTTATTTCCACAGGATACTTGTACTAATTCAAGGCGGAAGTGATCGGGAACCGTGTCGATTTCATCGTTAACAATAGCTTCTAGATCGCGATCGGTGATTTCCTTTTTGCGATCGGCCATTTCTTTAAACTGGATAAAAGCGTTATTAAGTTCCGTTTCCGAAAGCTCAAAACCCAATTCCTGTAACCGAGAGCGAAAAGCGTTGCGGCCGGAGAGTTTACCCAGGACGATCTGATTATTAGTCAAACCGATCGATTCTGCATCCATAATCTCATAGGTGAGTTTATGTTTTAACACCCCGTCCTGATGGATTCCCGACTCGTGTGCGAAAGCGTTAGCACCGACGATCGCCTTATTCGGTTGCACGATCATGCCGGTAAGATTAGAAACTAGGCGAGAAGTGCGATAGATTTCCTTGGTGTTGATCTTGGTTAAAGGTTCCGTGGACTCTGGGGAACGACCGAGGAAAGGATTAAAATAGGAGCGCCGCACATGAAGGGCCATCACCAATTCTTCCAGGGAAGCATTACCGGCACGCTCACCGATACCGTTAATGGTACATTCCAACTGTCGAGCGCCATTTTTAACTGCTTCGAGGAAATTAGCCACCGCTAACCCTAAATCATCGTGACCATGGACGGAGATAATCGCTTGGTCGATATTGGGGACATTTTCCTTAATTCCCCGGATTAAAGCGCCAAATTCGCTGGGGGTGGTGTAACCGACGGTATCGGGAATGTTAACGGTGGTGGCTCCTGCGGCGATCGCTCTTTCGAGGACTTGATAGAGGAATTCGGGATCGCTGCGGCCGGCATCTTCGGGGGAAAATTCCACATCATTAAGAAAGGATTTAGCATAGGCCACCATTTCTGGCACAATGTCAAGAACTTCCTGACGAGTCTTCTTAAGTTTGTATTGGAGGTGGATATCAGATGTGGCTAGGAAGGTGTGAATTCTGGGCTTGGCGGCGGGTCTGAGCGCATCGGCGGCAGATTTGATGTCTTTTTGGGTAGCCCGGGCTAATCCGCAAATAATCGGGCTATCAGCTTCGCTGCCGACGCTGGCAGCAATTTTCTGCACAGCTTCAAAGTCCCCCGGACTAGCGTGGGGAAAACCTGCTTCAATGACATCAACTCCCAGTCGTGCCAGTGCGCGCGCTATGGTTAGCTTCTCATCCACATTTAAAGCGGCACCTGGGGACTGTTCCCCATCTCGAAGGGTGGTATCGAAGATAATCACACGATCTGGACTGGTATTCATAGTTTTTTTGTACCGTTAACGAACTTGGGAGTTGTTCCTCTGATTATAGCAGCTGAGGCCGAGGGGGTTGTTAAGGAAAATTGCCCTGAGAATTTCTCGACTTGCTCGTGCTTTTCCGGCTTGCCCTCTTTTTGGCTACCATAGAGGATATAGATAAATTGGCGAGGTAGTTAACAATGTTTGGCAAACCAGCGAAGGAACCGAACCCACCGGAGGTAAAAGACCTACAGGAGGTGATGTTTTCGATTAAGCAAAATCTCGAACCAGATCAGGATAAAGCTGATATTAATCTTGTTGATCCTCCCACTCCAGAGGTGGTTACTGTAGTGGAAAATATTAGTAAAATTCTCTCTCCCTATTTTATCGTTTTGGTGGGTTTATTCCTCTATGATCGAAATAGTTTTATCGGTTTTTTATTAGTCCTTGCGGGAGTTTTAGCTATTTTTGGAGTTTCTTTCAAGGATATTAATAAACTCTTTGAAGAAGGGAAAAAGTTTTTCCAATCTAAGTAGGTTTATCCTCTGGATAGAGCAGTGATCTTAATGGTGAGGTGGCAAGTCTCCACTGTTAGGAAACGACTAGAAGGGTGCTTTTTTGAGTGTTCAGTCAGTAAACAGTGAACTGATAACTGAAAACTCACATCTGATAACTGATAACTGATAACTGATAACTGATAACTGATATAAGATTATGTCTTTAGTTGCATCTTTACTCGATCGAGTATCTTCTCAGAGTTTACAACAATTGCGAGCCAGCGATCGAACTTGGCAAGCTTTGCGTTTAGAAAATCCAGTTATTCCTACGGTAATTAATCAAAGTCAAGAATCTTTAGGAGAGACGGATTTTGATCTAGTGATTGCGGGGGGAACCCTGGGAATTTTTATCGGGGCTGCTTTGCAAACTAGGGGCTGGCGTGTGGCATTATTAGAAAGAGGTATTCTGCGCGGTCGTGAGCAGGAGTGGAATATTTCCCGTTTAGAATTAAGCAGTTTTTTAGAGTTAGATTTATTGACCGAAGCTGAATTAAATCAAGCGATAGCGACGGAATATAATCCTGGGAGGGTGGGATTTTATCAAGGTTATGAGCTTTGGGTCAGAGATATTTTAAATATTGGTGTTGATCCGGTTTATTTGCTAGAGACTTTAAAAACTAAGTTTTTAGAAGCGGGAGGAAAGTTATTAGAAAATTCGGGGTTTAGCGGGGCGATTATTCATCCCGATGGAGTAATGGTTAAAACGGGAGAAATGACTTTAAAAACCCGTTTATTAATCGATGCCATGGGTCATTTTTCGCCAATTGCAAAACAGGCAAGAAAAGGAGAAAAACCCGATGGAGTTTGTTTAGTGGTGGGTAGTTGCGGTCAGGGTTTTCCCAGTAATGAAACTGGTGATTTGATTTATTCTTTTACCCCAATCTTGCACCAATGTCAATACTTTTGGGAAGCATTTCCCGCTAGGGATGGTCGGACAACTTATTTATTTACCTATCTCGATACCCATCCCGATCGCTTTAGTTTAGAATTTTTGATGGAGGAGTATTTAAGATTACTGCCAGAGTATCAAAAGGTAGATTTAGAAGCGGTCAAATTTCAGCGTTTTCTAGCGGGTTTTTTCCCTGCCTATCGTCAAAGTCCTTTAAAAATGCCTTGGTCAAGAATTCTAGCAGTGGGAGATAGTAGCGGTAGTCAATCTCCGGTCAGTTTTGGTGGTTTTGGGGCAATGGTTAGGCATTTAAAAAGGTTAACTTTCGCCATCGAGGAAGCTTTACAAATCGATGCTTTAAAACGAGAAGATTTAGCTCTTTTACAACCCTATCAACCTAATATATCGGTAACGTGGCTATTTCAAAAAACTATGAGTGTCCCGATGTCTGCTAACCCTAATCCCAATCAAATTAATGACTTAATGAGTGGAGTTTTTCGGGTAATGGATAAGTTAGGAGATGAGGTATTAAAACCGTTTTTACAGGATGTGGTGCAGTTTTCTTCTCTCTCAAAAACTTTGCCTTTGGTTAATCCTCAATTGGTTTTACCGATGATTCCACAAGTGGGTATCAGTCCTTTTATTGATTGGACGGGACATTATTTTAATTTAGCTTTGTATAGTGGTTTATATCCCTTAGCAGCCAACTTAAAACCTGTTTTAGAAAAGTTACCCGACAAGCAAAAATATCTTTATCATCGTTATCTAGATAGTTGGAAATATGGCTCTGGGGGAGATTTTATCAGTAAACAGTGAAATGAAAACTGATTTAATCTTTATCTTGAAAAAATTGTTGATCGAGATAATTAACTTTAGCATAGGGTTCTAAAGCGGAGAGAATTTGTCGGCCATAACTGCGGGCATTGACACGATTATCGAGGACAGCCACACAACCTTGACACTCCCGGAGAGACTGAACAGATTTCTGAATTTCCCTGACTGCTGTGGGTAAAAGATAGGCACGAAACCAGTCGAGATGTTGTCGTTTATAGTAGGCAATTTTGCCAGCAACGAGAGGATTTTCGGGGGAGGGTAAGGGTAAAGTTGCGATAATTAATAAACTGGGAGTAAGAAATTTTTCTTGATGGGTTTGCCAGAATTGCCAACCACACACCAGAATAGTATTACTATTAATTTCAGTTTTTTCCACCTGCACTCGCGAACCATAATCGGCTGCGAGTTGGGTGGCAATTTGTGCCTTGAGGGGAACATCTTCAATCAGAATTACTATTGGTTGTTCACTGGTATGATTAGCACTAACTAATTCCCGCACTTGCTTTAATAACATCGGTTGAAATTCGGGGGTGTTGGGGGCGCTGATGCGATCGGGTAGATATAAATGAATATATTCACTTTCGCGATCAGCTGCAAACTTTAAAGTTAAAATATCTCCGATACCCTGATTTTGACGGTATAAATTAGCAGATTTTTCGCTATCTAAAAAACTGCCGATTAAAACAAAGGGTTGCTGCTGCCAAATTGGTTTGAAAAAACTAGCCACCTCCAAAGGACTGATTTTTAGGGTAAATTCTTCTCGCTCTCGATCTACTGATGTCCAGAGGAGATAATTATGCTCGGGGATTTTTGCCGCTAGAAGTTGCCAAACAGAGTCAGTGGTTAAGTCTTGATGCAAGCGTTGCAGGAGAGCAATTATATATTCTTTTTCCTTGGCATCAATAAGATAGCAATTATAGGGATTTATTGGATGACCAAGAATACTTTGGCTAAGTTGTGCTTTAATTAAGTCTATAAACTTTCTATGCTGGGGATATGCTGACTCTAAAGCAGACCATTGTTCGGGAGTAATGGTGACGGTGAGATGATCTACTAGACAAGTTTCTAAATCTTCGGCTCGATCGATTATCGTGGCGATATTCTGGGGAAAATGACCGAGATTGCCCAATTTGTCCTCTAACCATTGTTGGGGTGTGGTGAGGAGTAAACCGGTAAAATTAGCGGGAAAGCGATCGCTTTTGAGGATATCTCGCTGAGTTTGTAACCATGTTTGTAGATGGGGGATTTCCACTTCTAACAGTAGATTTAGTTCTGACTCTGGGGCAACAATCAGAACAGGTGTATCACCTAAAAGAGCCGGGGTGAGATAACTAAGACAATAACGGGTGAGAGTGGTTCCAGTTTGTATGAGAGAGGACCGTTTTAAGCGTAAAGCTCTAGCCACCAGTCGCCCCATAGTGAGATGATGAGACCAGTAAAAGCGTCCTTGTTCGCGTAAAAAAGCGCGTAGGGAAGAATGAACCGCTGCTTCTAATAAAACCATCTCATCTCAGTTATTGGTTATCAGTAGTCAAACCCACTCCCGCGAGTTTACCGTGGATACTTTAAGTTTATGCTGTCCCATCTGCTTTTTACTTGTGACTTGGTGTGAGATGATCTAGAAATGTCTATTTTATGAGAAGGATAAAGAAAAGTAATGGCAGAAATTCAGTTTTCCCGGGGGTTAAAAGAACCGGTTGTTCCCGATATCCGCTTAAGTCGCACCAAAACGGGAGAGAAGGGATCGGCAAAATTTTATTTTGATCAACCGACTATCCTAGGAGATCAACAAACCGAGGAAATCACGGGGATGTATCTTATTGATGAAGAAGGAGAAATCGTCACCAGGGAAGTAAAAGGCAAATTCATCAACGGTAAACCCATGGCAATCGAAGCTACGGTTATTTTTAATTCTCCCGCAGAGTGGGATCGTTTTATGCGTTTTATGGAGCGTTACGGTAGCGAAAACGGTCTAGAATTTACTAAATCCTCCTGATTAATCGGTAAAAAACCCGCATTCACAATCAATGCGGGTAGAGGGAAGAAATCAGAAGAAAAACCTATTTAACTCCCAACAATTCCACATCGAAAAGTAAAGTCGCGTTGGGAGGAATTACCCCACCAGCACCCCGCGCACCATAACCCAATTCTGGGGGGATAATTAAGGTACGCTGCCCCCCGACTTTCATCGATGCGACTCCCTCATCCCATCCTTTGATCACTTGACCAACTCCAATGGTAAAGGTAAAAGGTTGATTGCGATCCTTGGAACTATCGAATTTTTTGCCGTCTGTGAGGGTTCCCGTGTAGTGAACAGTCACTTTTTGACCTTTTTGGGGACTTTCTCCGGTTCCTTCCACGATATCAATGTATTTTAGCCCCGAATCGGTGGTAACTGCTTGATCTAAATCCATGGAGATGATTTCCTTATTAATAGTTTGAGTGATAGGGGGTGGATTGGTTTCTGCGGCGATCGCATTGGTTTTTTCCCCTCCACCAAAGAGGGAAGCAACGATTAAAAATAAGCCACAAACCGCAATAATAGCAAAACTGAGCAAGATTTCGCGCATTGATTTCATAGTTCCCTAACGCCAGAGTTTATTCTCTAAGTCTCTCACCTGTCGCTCTAATCTATCAATCCTTCCCCGCAGTTCGTCCATTTCCGATTGTCGGGGAACCCCTAAATCCTGCAAAATCTGGCGAATATAGCGTTCTAAGTTATTCTCGAAGCTCCCCTGTTCAGACTTCATCTGTGTCATCAGATCATCGACAAAGTTTTTAGCCTGATCGGAATTGATTTTACCGTCTTTGACTAATTCATCGCTCACTTCTTTGATTTTTTCTGCCACCATGGAAGTAGTGCCAATACCCATCAGCAGCAATTGTTTAATCCAGTCGCTATTATCCATTTTTTTCACACCTTTCAAGGAGACGGGGATAAAAATATCCCTATTCCATTATGGACTTTTGCTGCGGTAACGGCAGAGCGATCGAGTAGATAACCCCCCAAAGCTATCCCCGTGGAACTACCCCCATCTAGGTTTAAACCGTCCTTTGCCGCCATTAACAGCAAAATTCGGGCTAATTCGCCTAAAGTTGCCCCCCTTCCCCCGACGCGATGATGGATAGCCACTAGCAGAATTTTTCCTTCTTGACTGACGGCGATCGCACTGCGGGAAGCTTGTTGATTTTGGAATGCAGGACTAAATTTTTCGGCATTTCCATCCAAAACTAGGCGCCCATTCTGCAATAATAGGGGGCCAGCACCTAAAATCTGGGGATAATTAGCAAAATCTCTCGGTAGGGTGACGCTATCGAGGTTGACTGTCTCACCAATCTTTAAATTAATATCTGTCTTTCGGCAGATGACTAAATAGCCGTTTTCCGGTATGTTTATACTATCCTGTGGCAAAAGATTATTTAATTTCTCCGTTATGCGATCGCCTTGCACGACTAACCCAGTTTCCCGCTCGGTGAGAGGATGATAATTATTTCCCCAATCACGAGTATAACGACTGCAGCCGGCTGTTAGGAAAGCACTATTTAACTGGGTTAGGGGAAAACGTTGTCCGGTGGCAGTAATGAGAGTTTCCTCTAAACTGAGGCGATCGATCCTGATTTTACCACGATTATCCCATGCGATCGCCCCTCGGTTTAAAATTGGTCCGGATAACCATTTGCCATCCACACGAATTGCCCCCAAAGGTAACTGATTATTACGATTAAAAAAGCCGCCATTAATCATCGCTACCGCATTACTTTCGCTATTAATCGTGATCAGGGGATTAGTGCCGCGTATTGAGGTGGAATTAGCGGTTATTGGTTTAATAGTTATCTGAGGATTTCTAGGATCAATTTCTAACCAAGTCACGGGAAACCAATCTTGATCTAACTGGATATATTTTTGATTCCAGATTAACCCTGGTTGCCAAACAATGCGCTTTTCATCCATAGCATCGGGACGAGAATCAATGATAATTCGGGGAGGATTATCCACACTGCTGATCTGTAATCCGTAGGCAGTGGGAAGGTTAATTTTTAAACGACTGATCACCCCATTATTTTCTAAGGAGGTGATCTGGGTAGGTAAGTTATTATTAGAGTTACCTAGATCATCTTCATCGTTATTTTGGTTACTGTTACTGATAGTTTTTGGTTGAAACCTAGAGATGAGCGATTGCTGGGCATTTCCTTCTAGGGTAATCACTGCTTGATTTTTTGCCTGACTAACTTGCCAAAAGGTCGGGCGATCGAGTTGAATAATAATCCTTTGTACTGCCCCATAATTTTCTAGCTGGATATCTTGAATCTGAGGAGCAGGAAAGTTAATAGTTAAACTATCGCCATTAATAGTGGTTGTTGCCCCCATTTTTAGTAAAATATCCGTAACGTCTAGCCAGCGATCGGAATTGATCAAATTAGCTGATAAAGTTTGTAAATTAAACCAGCTTATCGGTTGCTTTTTTGGATCATTTGTGCTAAGAAAATCCATACCGAATAATTGTCCTGCTGCCGTGTCACTCATGGCGATTCTGGTACTATTTACTGCTGTAAACTGTCGCCAAGAAACGGGCAAAGAACGACCATTAAGAATAATTTTTTTTCCCTGTTGCTGGTTTGATAAATCCCGAGAAGCTAAAGTTATTGGTGATCTATGATCGGCTAAAGATATAGCTGGACTGCCAAGAATTATCAAGGAAGTTACCGTTAAACAGATAGATGAGAAAGTCAGGTAATTTAACTTCATAATTATCTCCCTAAATCACCTTGTTTAAGTGGAAATTTGACGATTTATAATAGAGGCTAGAAGGGAGGATATTTTCTTGATGGATAACCTCTAATAATTCTTCAGATGTTACTACGATAGGTTTAGAGTTAGATAGATAACTAGAGGCTTTTTTAAGTTGTTGATCGTAGGTAACTAAATAATCACAATTAGCGGCAATACTTAAAATTAAAACATCATTCAATTGTACCAAAATATTGCGAATATTTCTAGCATTTTGCCAATATTGATCAAGTTTAACTAAATCAAAATCCAAGATAGTCACCTTTTCTTGAATACGATCGACTATTTCAGGATGATTACGAACTGCTGCTAAAAATAATAACTCTTGTAAAACGAGCGCATTAAGAGCAAGACGAAGGCGATCGAGTATTTCTCGATCGAATAAATGTACACTGGCAAGATCTCCTCGTAGATAAGAAGCCAAAACATCAGTATCTAAAAAAACTAGAGGTTTTTCCATTGATTTTCTTTTCCTATTTTCCCAGAAACAATATAATTATAGCGTTTCTCAAATAGATGAGGTTCGTTCTTGTAGCTGAAATAGTTGATATGTGCTTCACCTTGACGAGAAAGGCTAGATCATCGACGGCAATAACAAATTATAGCAATTGTCAGCTTTTTTGATAACGCCCCTGAATGGTGATTACTGACCACTGATGCTAATATGGAAAGATAGAAAACGGGAGCATCTCACCTTTGTAACCCCTAAATCAGGTGTTTATGTCAAGCTATTTTGAAAGCCTTGCTAGAAACCAGTTTTATGGATAAGTATAATTACTCACTTGCATAAATGAGATGCCACATTGACGCACACTTTTTTATTAGAACCGGGACGATGGAAATTACAGGGAAGTTGGTTAGAACGAGATCAAATGCCTATACCGATCAAGGGTCGCCTACTAATCGCTTGGAGTCAAGACAATTGGTTTAGTTTAGTCAGCAAATTAATCTTTCCTGATGGGGAAAAAGAAGACATTTTCTTTCAATACCGCGGTCGTTTGGGAACAGGAAAAAGAGAATATACTTTTGTGCTGCAACAAAGTATTTTAGGACAAATCGAAGGAGAAGGTTGGATCGGTGCTGATACTATTATCCAACGTCATTGGGTATTAACAGACAGCCGGCGCGGGGGTTTTGAAACCTTTTATCGCATTAATAACAACAGTTATCATCTTGCCAGTGGTATTCTCAATGGTCACTACCTAATTAGTACCATGGAAGCGATTCTGGAACGTCAACCTTAAACTGAAGACTGATGACGGAGAAACGCTGGAAAATCGGCCGCATTTACAGGTTTTAGCGAGGTAAATGCTGATAAAAGAGCGATCAATCTTAATACAATCAAAGGGATACTTTTTTAAATAACTTCAAGGGGAGAATAAATAAAAGCAATCTCCTGACTTCTGAATCCTAACCCCACCAACAAACTTTTTGCCGCAAACCCTAATTAATTCTGTCTAGGTACTGATCATTCTTTTGACCTAAAGATGAGTGTGCTTAAGCCTTGATGATAAAGAGTAATGATTTTTTCCGTGACTTCTGTAATACTGAGATGGTCGGTATTAACTTCGATCGCGTCTGCGGCTTTTCGCAGGGGTGCTAGGGAGCGATTACTATCCAAATAATCCCTTTTTTCAATCTCTTGGATTAATTCTGCGAGACTAATACCCCCATTTCCCTGCGCTTCTAAGTCTTTTAATCTCCTTCTCGCTCTTTCTTCGGGTGTCGCTGTCAAGAAAATCTTTAATTCCGCCTCTGGGAAAACATTAGTACCAATATCCCGACCTTCCACGACTATTCCCCCCGACACTCCCATCTCTCTTTGCAAGGTGACTAACTGCTGTCGCACCGCTTTTTGAGCGGCAATTCTGGACACTTGTGCGGTAATTGCGGGAGAGCGAATCTCTAAAGTCACATCCTGCCCATTAATCTTCACTATAGTCGCATTTTCGGGACTATCGGCCGGAATTATTTCTATCTTTGCTAAAGATAATAACTCGGCGATGGCCGCTTCTGCGGACAAATCCAGACCGGAATTCACCACTAACCATGTCACCGCGCGATACATCGCACCGGTATCGAGATAGGTTAACCCCAATTTTTCCGCTACCAAGCGCGTTACTGTGGATTTTCCCGCTCCAGCAGGCCCATCAATAGCGATAACTGCCCGACGTTGACACAAGATAATATTATCAATTAAACGGGTTTGACCGATCAATCCAGCGATCGCTAATAAGCCCCTTGCTTCGATCTGCTCGATCGGTTGTAAACTCTGGGGATGGACTAAATCCAGATACTGAGGGCGAAATTCTGGTACTCTGTCGAGATTTTTTTGGACAATAGCCAGTAGTTTTTCCCTTTGTCTTTCCCCTAAACGAAAACTTTCGAGGGCTAATTGCAAACTTTGGGCGATAATTGTCGCTTTTTCCCTTTCTGTGGCCGATAGATACTGATTGCGAGAACTAACTGCTAATCCCGATGTTTCTCGCACTGTAGCACAAGCGCGAATCTCGACCGCTAAATTTAAATCCCTGACTAATTGCCGGATAATCGCTAACTGTTGGGCATCCTTTTCGCCAAAATAGGCGATCGTCGGTGCAATTATATTAAATAACCTGGTGACAATTGTGGCTACTCCCTGAAAATGCCCCGGACGAAAAGCACCACATAATCCGCTAGTCAGAGAAATCGGGGGAACAACTGCGGTTATCTCCTCAGAATTACCAATTCCTAAAGTTTCCGCACTCGGAGCAAAAATAGCAGCAACTCCCAAAGATTCACACAATTGGCGATCGCTGTCAAGGCTGCGGGGATAGCGAGAAAAATCCTCTGTAGGGGCAAATTGTAGAGGATTAACAAAAATACTGACCACAGTTACCTCCGCTTCCGTCACTGCGCGTCGAATTAGACTAGCATGACCTTTATGGAGAGCGCCCATGGTTGGCACGAGGGCAATACTATGATCATGGCGATAATCAGCCAAAAAAGTGCGTAAACCGGGGATTGTTGTGAATATTTGCACAGGGTTCACTCCTTTAATAGCCTATTCCACTACTATTCGCCAGGGGATGCTGCCCGATGATCGATTCGGCTGCTTCCGGGCAATCGGCTTTAAATAATAACATCCCATCGCCTCTTTCTACCCAATAATTCCTTTTTTTCTCCTGTCCTGACTTGAAAGAGGGTGTAGGGTGTAGGGTGTGGGGTGTAGGGAAAGAAACCTCTTTCATCTCTGGTGGCGAAAATTTTTTCATCGGGACTGACTTGATTAAACGCTGCACATAGGCTTGTTTGACAAACCGGGGCATAATTTTTTTCAGGACATTGACTGGTAAGCAGCCCGATAATTATATAGATTAATGGCAAAAAAGACTTGACAAAATCCCTCAATTTGACCTATACTTTTTATCATAATGGGAATCCGTGCCGAAATATATATAAGCCTTTTTAGTTCCGATAATTAAGTGGTTCTGATTAAATAGAAGATAGATTTTGTCTTTGATCCCCCCTGCTCCTAGGGTTGATTCATGAATCAACCCTACCCGACTTCGGGGGGGATTGGGGGAAAATGGGTCTTAGCTTCCCCACACCCGGCCCCGACGAAAAACTTTAGTATAATCAAGAACAGTGAGTATTTATTAGCTTTTCTGTCTAAGATTGATGTTAAAGGCTGTTCTGTTCGATTTTAATGGGGTGATCATCAATGATGAACCAATCCATCAAGAGTTAATTAATGAAATCTTGCTCGGGGAAAATTTGCTGCCCCTAGGGTCGGAATTTGCGGAGTTATGTCTGGGAAGAAGCGATCGCGTCTGTTTGCGTAATGTTCTCACCCGTCGCGGTCGTCAAGTGACCGAGGAGTATCTGACTAAGTTAATTAACAAAAAAACCAGTTTATACCGAGAAAGATTAGGAAAATTAGAGAAACTTCCTATTTATGAGGAGATATACTCTTTTTTAAAACGGGTTAAGGCCAGGGATCTACAAATCGGTTTGGTGACGGGAGCAATACGCTCGGAAGTGGAATCAATCTTGCAACAGACGGGCCTTGGGGATTACTTTAGTGTCATTGTCACCGGTGATGAGATCAGCACCAGTAAACCTCAACCGGATGGTTATTTACTGGCCGTAGAAAGATTCAATCGTTGGAATTTTAATCTACAGTTGCAACCCCAGGAATGTCTGGTGATTGAAGATACTTTTGTCGGTTGCGAAGCGGCAAAAAGAGCGGGAATGCAGGTGGTGGGCATCGCTCATACCTACCCCTTCCATTTTATGCAGAGAGTGTCCAACTGGGCGATCGATAATTTCTCCCAACTAGACCTCGATCGCGTGGAAGAAACTTTTAGCCAAATCGGGGATAAAAAGAAGCGATCGGTATTTTAGGGGCGATTAACAAGCTGAAAATCTCTACTTGCAAAAATTGGCAATTCGTGTTATGCTAATAAAAGTGCTAAGAAAATGCGGGTGTAGTTTAGTGGTAAAACCCTAGCCTTCCAAGCTAATGATAGGGGTTCGATTCCCCTCACCCGCTTAAGTTGTTGTGCAGTAACAGATTGTCTGTCGTCTGATGGATAAAGGTTTTTGGCTATTGTAGTAGGTATGTATGGGAGAAGTCCAGTGAGTAACGCACAGAAAACGGGTTTCTCGGAGAAACCCGTTTTCTACTCATGCACTCATGCAAAACGGAGTTTGGTTCTCACAAGAGATTTATAATCCTAGAGGAGTTGGAAGTATTAAAAAAAGTTTTGAGTCGGTTGGGCTAGGATAGTGAAAGAATACCGAGAGGACGTGAGCATGACACCAACAACCACGAAAACGCTCTACGATACCGATTTCGCTCTCTGGATCGACGAAACAGTAGATCGATTAAAAGCTGGGGATTTTGCGGCGATCGATCTGGACAATTTAATCGAGGAGGTGGAATCCTTGGGAATTAGTCAACGTAAATCGGTTCATAGTTTTCTGGTTCGTTTACTGGAGCATCTCTTAAAACGGTGTTATGTCGCTCTCCCGGATTGTTATCGGGGATGGGAAATCGAGAGCCGGAATTTTCGCAACGAGTTAAAAAAAGAGTTTAAATACTCACCGAGTTTAAAAAGCTTTCTAGTCGAGATCTTCGAGGAATCCTACGGGGAAGCGTTGGAGTCGGTACGAGAGGATTATCCTGATACAGATTTTCCTGATGTTTGGCCTTTTGCGAAGGATGTGGATACTCTGTTAACTGAAAAGTTTTGGAGAGATGAACAGTGAGGGAGTAAAGATAAAAAGTGAGATTGCCATAAAGCTTCGGAGTAATTGAGAGCAATGCAATACTTAAAAAATATCAGTCTAGCCAAAGACTGGAAATTAGAGATATTGGGCGAATGTTGTCAAAAAATATCGACAAATTATCAGCCTGTTGAAAAGGGAAATACGCCTTATATAGAACTTGAACATATAGCGAGCGGTTTTCCCAATTTAGTTGGTCTCGGTCTTGAATCTGAAGTTAAAAATAGTCAGATAGAATTCTGGGTTAATAACGTTTTATTCGGAAAGCTACCACCTTATCTACAAAAATATTTTAATGGGGTTAGTTCAACAGAAATCCTTGTTATCAGGAGAAATGATCAGCTTTTACCTGAATTTTTACTTTATACAGTTCCTGACAATTTGTTCGTTAAATATACAATTTCAACAACTACATTAGACCTAATTTCGGAAAAAATAAATCAACATCAGGCCAAATTAAATACTTTACAAGATTTATTTCAGAACCTTCTCCATCAACTGATGACCGCTCAAATCCGAGTTGATGACCTCGATTTATCTGCCATCGACCTTGAACTAGGGGAAGGAGGTGAATAAAAATGCTAACTTTCGACGAACTTTGGGAACTGCTCATCGCTCAGGACGAGAGTGTTGAAATCGAAGCGAAGAAAGCCTCAGAAGTTGGCAAGAGTTGTTGGGAAACGATTAGTGCGTTTGCCAACGAATTCGGCTTGGGAGGGGGCTATCTGTTGCTAGGGATCAAATCTCCCCAAAATAGCGATAGCAAAACCTACGAAATTGAAGGATTAACAGATCTGGACAAAATTCAAACAGACCTATCTTGTCAGTGTGCATCAGCTTTTAACATTCCTATCCGTCCTCAAATCGAAGTCGCGCCTAAAGATGGCAAGATCGTGATGGTTGTCTTTGTTCCTGAAGCACAACCTTCCGAAAAACCTGTTTTTATTAAAAATAAAGGTCTCCCCAGGGGGGCTTATAGACGAATTTCATCCACCGATCAATCTTGTTCCGATAGGGACATGGAAAGGTTTTATCAAGAACGTAGTTACCAGACCTATGACACAACACCTATTCCAGAGGCCACCCTCGACGATCTAGACCCAGACGCGATCGCCGCTTACCGTAGAGAGAGAAAAGCTTTTAATCCTGATGCGAGCGAACTCAATTATGATGATCGGGAATTGTTATACTCTCTGAACGCGATCGTTAAACATCCTACCCAAAAAGGAGAATACTGCCTTACCTTTGCTGGCTTAATTCTATTTGGAAACGCGATCACTCTACGTCGCCATTGCCCCATGCACCGTATCGACTACATTCTTGTAGAAGGGAAAGAATGGGTCGCCGATCCCGATAAGCGTTTTCAAGTCGTTGAAGTCCGGGAACCTCTACTGTTAGCGATTCCTAGACTAATCACTCTGGTACTCAACGATCTGCCCAAAGCTTTCAGTCTTGACGAAAACGGTATTCACAGAAGGGAAACCCCTATCATCCCTCGCAGAGTAATTCGGGAGGCAATTGTGAATGCCGTCATGCACCGCAATTATCGAGAGCGAAGTCCCGTTCAAATTATCCGTTTCTCCGATCGTTTAGAGATTCGCAATCCAGGCTATTCTCTCAAACCTACAGATGAATTCGATCAACCGACTTCAAAAACTCGTAACGAAAAAATTGCCACAGTTCTCCATGAAGTGAATATGGCGGAAACCAAAGGATCGGGCGGTAAAATTATGTTAGACAAAATGTTAGAAGCTAATCTAACTCTACCTCTATTCGTTTCCAACCGAGATAAAGATGATTTTCGCGTCACCCTTTTTACCCATCATCTTCTCGATGAGGAGGATATTCAATGGCTGACACAATTTAAAAATCACACATTAAGTCCAGATGAAACAAAAGCACTTGTCGTATTAAGACAAGTGGGAATGATTAATAACTTAATTTACCGTGTTACTAACGATGTTGATACTCTCACCGCCAGTCATCATCTAAGACGCTTACGGGACGCTGGATTACTCGAACAGCAGGGTAAAGGCTCGGCTACTTGTTACACTCTGGCTTCAGGCGCTCAGTCCGCTCGGCCCGATCGAGACAAAGACTCTAATCCGGAAAGTAACGGGAGAGGTCATAGTTTATCCGGACAGCAGGACACCTCTAATCCAGACAGTAGTACAGAGGGGGCGAAAAGCTTATCCGGACAGCAGGACACCTCTAATCTGGACAGTAGTACGAAGGGGGCGAAAAGCTTATCTGGACAGCAGGACACCTCTAATCTGGACAGTAGTACATTTGCGTCTAAACAACTTGAGCTTGATCTATTCGCTGTTGTTGAATCGGAATCTTTAAAGGAACGGTTAGCGAGCTTAGGGAAGCGACCCGGCACGAAAGAAATAAGAGAATTAATTCTTGACTTATGCGAAATCAAAGATCGCTCATCAAGCGAACTAGCATCGTTACTACAACGAAGCAGGAAACATCTACTATGCGAGCATATTAAACCTTTGATCCAGGAGGGAGAGCTTGAATATACAAACCCAGAAAAATTGAACGATCCTCATCAGACTTACCGAACCACTCGCCAATACAAAAAAATCTAAGTAGAGCGTATTTATCTCATGCCTAAACCAACAGAGAGCAGAAGGGTTCAACGTCGTATCCTAACCTACGCGGGAGAGAGCGGACGGCAGATCGTCCCTCGTGCCGAAGCCGAAACCCGAAGAGGATTCGATAACTTTAATTGCGCCTACCTACTATAGGTCTAATAAAGTTGTTAAGTATTGCCGTTATCGATCGAGATCGGGTTAGCTTGGAGATAGCAGTGAGCATTCAGCTTTAAACACTTAATAACTGCTAACCGAATCACTGATAAGGGGGTTTTTTCATGGCTTTTAGCCGTTCTAGCGGTATTTTGCTTCATCCCACCAGTCATCCCGGTCGTTACGGGATTGGAGAACTAGGTAGGGAAGCCTATCAATTTATCGATTTTTTGGCTCAAAGTGGTCAAAAACTCTGGCAAATTCTCCCTTTAGGCCCGACAGGCTACGGTAACTCTCCCTACATGAGTTTTAGTGCCATTGCCGGCAATCATCTCCTGATTAGTCTCGATATTCTTCGGGAAAAAAACCTGCTTAGTGAGGCAGATTTCGAGGATATTCCCGATTTTCCCCTCGATCAAGTGGATTTTGATAAATTGATCGCTTGGAAAATTCCCCTACTTAGAAAGGCGGCGAGCAATTTTGTCAAGGGTTCTGACACAATTCTTTACAAACAGTTTGCTGGCTTTTGTGGTGGCAATGCTGATTGGTTAGAGGATTACGCCCTATTTATGGCTTTATCCCACGCTTACCAGGGTAAAGCATGGATGGAATGGCCGACAGAAATTCGTGAACGTCATTGGGGTGCGTTGGAAACACCGAAACAGGAGTTACAAGAGGAGATTTTTCTGCACAAATTCCTGCAATTTGAGTTTTTTGAGCAGTGGTTAGCCCTAAAACGCTATGCTAACGCCCTTGGTATCGAGATTATCGGTGATATCCCCATTTATGTCTCCCATAATAGCGCCGATGTTTGGGCAAATCCGCAGGTTTTCCGACTAGATCCCCAAACCGGTAATCCCTTAGAAGTGGCCGGGGTTCCCCCAGATTATTTCTCAGAAACGGGGCAATTATGGGGAAATCCTCTCTATAACTGGGATTATCTCAAAAATACGGGCTTTGACTGGTGGGTACGCCGTTTAAAAGCGGTTCTTTCCCTAGTCGATATCATCCGTATCGATCATTTTCGCGGATTAGAGGCCTATTGGGCCGTGGCTTTTGGCCAGGAAAATGCTATTAATGGTCATTGGCTGAAGGCCCCGGGTTATGATCTCTTTAATACTATTGGCGCTCGTTTGGGTAAATTGCCGATTATTGCCGAAGATTTGGGCGATATTGACCAAGCAGTCCTAGATTTTCGCGATCACTTTGCTTTCCCCGGGATGAAGATTCTCCACTTTGCTTTTGGGGGTGATGCGGGTAATCCCTATCTTCCTTTCAACGTCGAACGCAACTGTGTGATTTATACCGGCACTCACGATAATAATACTACTGTGGGCTGGTTTCAGGATAACGCCAATGACTACGAAAAAGCGCGACTATATCAATATCTTGGCGCTCCCAGTGGTCAGGGAGTGGCTTGGGATCTGATTCGACTTGCCTATAGTTCCGTGGCTAATCAGGCGATCGTGCCGTTACAGGATGTGTTAGGTTTAGGATCGGATGCGCGTATGAATACCCCCAGTGTCGCAGAAGGGAATTGGTCATGGCGCTATCGTCAGGAAGCTTTAACGACGGAATATAGCGAGAGATTGCGAGATTTAGTTAATCTTTTTGGCAGAAATCGTTAAATAGGGTTTGCTGAAAAAGCTTTTCCTGATGGCAGGGTGTGGGGTGTGGGGTGTGGGGTGTGGGGTGTGGGGTTTTACCGATTTTGAGGTAGTCAATTACCTAGGGTTTGCTGAAAAAGCTTTTCCTGATGGCAGGGTGTGGGGTGTGGGGTGTGGGGTGTGGGGTTTTACCGATTTTGAGGTAGTCAATTACCTAATTTTCAGGGAAAAAGTCCCGGAATTTTCCCCCCGATCCCCGCAACGGCTGGCACTTTTTGAGGAAAAAAAAGTCTAAAAGTCTTATCCAACAAGGTTTTTAGATTTATTCAGCAGACCCTAAATCTCAATCCTTTTTTCGAGACGTTACCCCTAACGTCTCTTTTAGTCCGGTTAATGTGGGTGAGAATTTTTTAGCAATTTTTGCCGGATGCGATCGAGATTTTCTTGACTATTGACGGGTAAATGGGGTAGGGGTAATTCTAAATTAGGCCAATTACTCAAATCATGGCAGGGACAGGATAAACCCGATTGTCCCACCACTTCAATTGGTACAGGTATAGTACAACGAGCGCAGGGGTGAAATTCCCATTGAGGGGAAAGTAAGTCTTGGATAGTTTGTTGAGTACCTTCTAGGTAACAATCGCCACTTTCAGGATCGAGCATTTTTTGCCAACAATCTTCAAACTCCGATGAATAGCGATCGCCATTGAAGATAGGCAGCGGAAATAGCATAGCTTGGTTTTTGGGACAAATAACTTTTTTTCCCAATTGAAACCAATGGGCGAGATACTGTTTAACTGCGGAGGTGTCTGACATATAGTTTGTGTGGAGGCTGCCCTGATGATTGCTCTTATCCTCAATCCTAGCGTTAACTTCTGGTGTCGGACAGGTCTTAGGATGATTGATGATCGAGTTTAATAATTATTTTAGGTAACTGAGCATCGGGAGCTAGATTAATCCCAATAAACTGACCATTAAAGCTTTTTGGGCGTGCATCCGATTTTCCGCTTGCTCCCAGACTTTTGATTGTACACCCTCGATCGCCCCGTCGGTAATTTCTTCACCCCGGTGAGCAGGTAAACAGTGGAGAATAATTGCGTCTTTGTCAGCGTGACTCATTAGCTGTTCATTGACTTGGTAGGGCTGAAAAACGGGAATTCGGGCATCAGCGAGGCTTTCCTGTCCCATACTTGCCCAGACATCAGTATAGACCACCTGAGAGTCTTTCACGGCCATAACGGGATCGTCGGTAATTAAGATTTTACTACCGGTTTTCTCGCCAATAGCTTGGGCGCTGGCGACAATTTCCCCATCCGGTTGATAGTTTGCGGGGGAAGCAACCCGCACATTTAACCCCATCAAAGCGCCACCTAAGAGGAGAGAATTAGCGACATTATTACCATCCCCGACATAGGTGAGGTTAATTCCCCGTAAAGTCTGAAAAGTCTCTTGGATAGTCTGTAAATCGGCTAATATCTGACAGGGATGTTCTAAATCCGTTAAAGCGTTGATAATCGGGATGCGCGAGTAATTAGCAAAAGCTTCTAAATCCTCTTGTTTAAAGGTGCGAACTGCGAGAATATCGAGATAGCGATCGAGTACCCGGGCTGTATCTGCTAAGGGTTCCCCGCGCCCCACTTGGGTTACACTGGGATTAAGATCGATTACCTGTCCTCCTAACTGGTACATGGCGACGGTAAAGGAAACCCGCGTCCGGGTGGAAGCTTTATAAAATAGCAATCCTAAGACTTTTTTGCAGCTAGGGTTAAGAGTGCCAGCTTTAAGCTGTGCCGATAGATTGAGTAGGGCGCTGATTTCTTCGCTACTCATGTCGGTTATTCTTAAAACATCTCGTCCTTTTAAGGTGGCTACCATTGGTTTTTCTCTCGATAAACAGGGGTCTTGATTGGGTTTTATGGCAGTTAGCGAGGCTGCAAAAATCTTGAGTAAAGACCTTATTATAATCCAGTTTTTTCGCTATTAGGCAATTTTTCCCGAAAATTTTCATTGTGGGGGATTTTAGTCCAAGTAACACCCCCACTTTTTCTGTTAAATTAGGTAGGTGTTGAAAATTGTCAGATTCCCCCCTTATCAAGGCGGCACACCCCTTATCAAGGGGAGCAGGGGGGACCAAACCCAAAATCTAATTTCTACTTAACTAATTTTGCCCCACACTTAGAACAAAAATTAGATGAGGGCGGGTTTTTGTGTCCACAATTACCGCAGATAACTAAAGCTGGGTTAACCACTTCTGTCACCGGAGAAAGAGGAATTTCTCCACCGCTATCCAACTTATAGTTATGGATTAACTGCAAAATAATTGCATCTTCCCGTTTATATTCTGTATTATCTTTTCCTCCTGTTAACTCCTCGGAACGTTGTTGTAAATATTCTATAAAAGTCCGATACAAAGCTTGTTTTTTCTCCGGAGTGGCCGAATCCTGTAACTTAGCTGTCACCTGACTTTGAATTTTTTCCTTATCTTCGCGACAAGCTTTTACTTCTAACACCTGTACCGCATCTTCCCAACTGGTGGCGATATCGACTTTTTTTAATCCCGTTGCGGTTTTAATTTCATAGCGAATTGTTTTCTCATTAGTGACTCGATTGACTTCTGGAAAAAGCACTTTCAAAGCTCGGGCTGTTACTACCAATTGATAAATACTCGGATCTTCGGGAAAAACATCCCAGAAAGGAGGTTCCTTTTGGATATGCACGGGGATGGGTAAATCGCGATTTTCCCCCATTTGTTGGGCGCGTTTAGCGAGAATAAATTCTCCTTTCCAGTCCTGATAGGATTGCCGCAAATCTCGCATTCCCTCCAGACAGCGTAGGGAAAAACCGCCAATTTCCTGCACGAAGACAAGACGATATTTTTCCACTTCTCCCAAGGGTTTAATATCGTCTTCGTTGGCAATAAATTCCCGCAGTTTCGGAATAATTTTTTGGGCTGCTGGGTTACTGGTATTTCTTCCTCCAATCAGGGCAACATTTTGATTTAATTGGGGTGTAAAACCCGCATCTTTTCCCCGCAAAACCGCAGGATTGAGCATAATTAGGGGTCGCGATTTTTGGTAGGCAATGCGAAGATTATTGATAATATCGGTATCGTTGTTATAAATTTTTAACAAGCGATCACAAGCGGCTAATTCCTTCTGAATGCGACTACTAGCGGGAGCATTTTGTAGGAGTTGATTAGCTTGGTTTAGGATAACTTTTTGAAAATCTCCTTGACGAATATCGGCAATCTCGGTGATGTCAAATAAACGCATATTTTCATCGGAGCGGCGCGTTTCTTTCCAGAGGGGGCTAGATTGCTTTAAAATCTCTTCTGAGAGGGGTAAACAAAGGTTATCCATACCTGTATCGTAGGCATTTTTGTTACCGACAATCCCCGAGGAAAATTGTTCGATAAAGTCTTGATAAAGACTATTTAATTCTTGTCTGTCAAATAATTTAATCCCATTAATTAACAAAGCATCGGCACTATCAATCTGCTGGTTAGCTTGGAGATTAAATAGATCGCGACTTTGAATTAATTTCTGACGAAAGCGATTAAAACGGCTTTCTAATTGACTAAGATGTTCCAGTAAACGATTAATAACCTCTACTCCTGCACCTCTGGTTTTTCGTTGAATATTGGCCATTAAATAGCCTTCCAATCCCGTTAAAGCTTGTTCACAATATTGTTCCATCTTATCTTTTTTCGAGACATGAAGTTTATCTTTCAGATCATTAATTTCTGCTAAGGCTGTGTCATATTCTCGTTGACGTTTACTTTCGTTTTGACTCCAAACCTGTTCTTGATCGCGACGGAATTTTTCTGCTATGTCGGTGAAGATTTGTCGTACTAAAAGAATAAAACTCTCGGCAAATTTTACCCCACGGTTCCGATCTTCAAGGATATTATAAAACTCCATTTCTAGAGACTTTTTACCCCGTTGAATAATTTCATCCCGGTTACTATAAATCTTTTTCAGGTAATCGCCGTGCAGCCGTTCATCGGGACTTAATTCTAGTAAATGATTGCGTTTAAATTCCTCGACTCTTGGCGTTAAATAATCATTAATAAATTGCAGAATTTTTCCCTGTTCATTGCCTAAAATATTAACACCCTGTTTGGTACAAGATAGCCAATTATCTTGATTGATTTCCTGACGAGTTTCGTTAGTCCATTGGGAGATTATGGCAATTAAAGAGCGATCCTTGTCAGCACATAAATCCATAATTAATTCCCCTTCGCTCAAGCGCATTCTTTTGAGGATATCACCTCTTACTAACTCCAACATTTGAGCGGGTAAAATCACGGAATCATTCAGCCACCAATTAATTAAATCTTTGGCTAAACGTTCCGATAAAGAAGCACGAATTTGGGCAATAGGAATTTCAATAGTTGATAGCCCAAAACTCATAAATTGCTTAGGATAACCGCGACCCCCAGGGTCAGCTTGCGCCCAAGAACCCTTAATATTATCTCTAATGGAACGCTTATGGGGGGCAAAATCAGAGGTCATATCTAGGAAAATATTTTGGGCGATCATTTCCCGAATTTGACCGAGTTTAAAATCACCTTCTCCGTTTTTTGTTCCTACTAAATAGGTAAAATCAAAGGGGGGTAATTTACTAACAACTTCATCGACCAAACCACTGCTAAACTGTTGATGATATTCGGTTCTGTAGTCAGAAAAGTAATTTAATTCCATCAAGGCAGCGTAACCATTAGCCAAAACTCGATCGCCGACACTAATCCCCGCAAATGCTTCAGGAGTGGGAACAATTGCCGTACTCAAAGGACTACTTTCCCCTCGTAACCAATTACGAATACAGTAGCCTATATCAATTAACATTCCGCTCCCCGTACCACCGTTTAAAGACCCCGTAGTAAAGACATTAATAGCAGTATTATTAACTTTAATTCCATAGCGATCAAGCATAAAGTTTTCTTGTCCCTTTACTCGTCTCACCGCGTCTAGAAATTTTCTTTGTATCTCATGATAATTACAAAATAAAGCAAAACGGCCGCAGGCGCGAATTTGTCCCGCCCCCGCTTCCAGGGAAGTAATATTTCTCTCTAATTCCGGGGGAAACCAACTATTAATCCAGGGATATCTATCCATGTCAGATACCATCTCCTGTACCTGTTTTCCACTCACCCGGGCCCAGTGTTTTTCGTTATCTTTAAAAGCACTGCCGGCAGCTTCAGGATTACTGATTTTATAGTCCTTATCCGTGTCAACCACCAAAAAACTGACAATCGGAAAATTACTCAAACTGCCATAACTTTCCTCGATTAAACGACGCAATCGCGATAAAATCTCGTTACCCGTGCCACCAATACCCACTAAAACCGTGGGAACCATGCTTTTTTCTTCCACTGCTGCTGGCATAATTACTTAACTCCTAAGACCATTTCTTGACGGTTGCGGGGGACTTCGTAGGTGAGGAAATCGTAGGCTAATTTAGTGTTAGGAAAAATTGCCCGCGCTTCCTCTAACAGATTGGAAATATCCAGAGAATTCCCCGGTAGATAACGGGGACTAAAATGGGTCATTAATAACAATTTTACTTGGGCTGCCAAGGCCACCTGGGCTGCCATCGTCGAAGTGGAATGAACACTTTCAAAGGCTAACCCGGCATCTTGGTGTGCAAAAGTCGCCTCATGAATTAGCACATCTGCATTCTGTGCCAATTCGATCGATCCTTCACAGAAAATAGTATCGGTACAATAGGCTATTTTACGGCCGATTTCCGTTTCTCCGCAGAGGGACTGACCGCGAATTTTTCTGCCATTGGGAAGAGTGACAGTTTCCCCTTTTTTCAGCTTGCCGTAAATTGGTCCGGGGGGAATACCTAAAGCGTTGGCTTTTTCCACATCAAAACGTCCAGGGCGGTCTTTTTCGGCGATACGATAACCGTGGGCGGGAATACGATGTTTTAATAGCTGACAGGAGACGGTAAATTCTTCATCTTCGTAGAGTATGCCGGGGGAAACGGGATGGACACGCACCCGATTGGCGAAATTAGTATAGGAATACTTAGCACAAGCACGCAGATAGTCCCCTAGTCCGGGGGGTCCGTAGATGTCAATATCCTGAGCAGAACCGGCTAATCCAATACTGGCTAACAATCCCATTAAACCAAAGATATGATCCCCGTGCATGTGGGTGATAAAAATGCGTCGGATTTGGGAACTTTTCAGGTCGCTACGCAGTAACTGGTGTTGAGTTCCTTCTCCACAGTCAAACAGCCATATTTCCGCCCGTTGCGGCAAACGAAGGGCGATACTAGAGACATTACGGGAACGAGTGGGAACCCCGGAACTGGTTCCTAAAAAAGTAATCTCCACAGGATAGCTGTCAGGATAGAGGATTCTTTTTCTAGTCTAGGCTGTTTTTATCGAGAAATCGATCGAATTGCTGCTTTTCTGTATTTCATCACTTGAAAACAGAAAATCCTCTGATTTTGACCTAACTCTGCAATAATTACTCGCAGTCAGAAATACACCAGCGTCACTATCATACTTTGTGCTTTTTGTCAAAAAAACTTTTTTTTTGCAATAAAACTACACAAAAAAAAGATCATCGTTATGCGTGAAATTGACTAATTTACCCGTCTTAATTAGGATCACCCTGTAGGTGTGGCAAGGGTTTCAGTCATTGCTGCCCAAAAAAGCACAGAAAAACCCATTATGAAATTTTATCAAATCGCTGTAACCTTCATAACATCGTTGTTAAATAAAAATCTTTCTCAATTAATTCTTAAGAATTTGTAAATATTGCGAAATGTTAATTTAAATATTCTCAAGTTTGTGGAGTCAATAAATAATTTTTGCTTATCTTTGTCCAAAATTGGGTTAGAAGTCAGGAGACAGGAGACAGGAGACAGGAGGCAGCTTTTTCTCCCCACACCCCACACCCCACACCCCACACCCTACACCCCACTTCCCCACTTCCCCACACCCCACACCCCACTTCCCACTTCCCACTTCCCACTTCCCTAGAACGATCTTTGGGACAAGATTAAGTTTAAAATCTGAAATAGATAATTTTTTTAAGGGATCGAGTCAAGTTTATGGCAGATATTGTCGATATTGCGGTAAGTGCCGATAATTTTAAAACGCTAGTGACGGCGGTACAAGCCGCTAATCTTGTGGATGCCCTAAAAAGTCCCGGCCCCTTCACGGTTTTTGCCCCCACCGATGAAGCTTTTGCCAAATTGCCCCCCGGGACGATTACAACCCTAGTGCAGAATATCCCCCAATTAACCCGAATTCTCACCTATCACGTCGTTGCGGGCAAATATATGCAGGAAGATTTGGCAAAATTGGCTGTAGTGACTTCTCTAGAGGGTTCACCGATTCCCGTCGATTGTAGCGAAGGTTTTGAGGTGAAAAATGCCACGGTGGTCGCGGGTAATATCGAGGCAGATAATGGTGTTATCCACGTCATCGATACGGTGATCCTGATGGGTTAGTTTTTGACTGGCTTTTCCCCGGGCCGCATCTAGAGCAAATCTGTCTTATTTAGTAACTAAATATACAGATACTTTTGCTTGTTTATGGTTTTGATGCTCAACGGAGGAAAATGCCCACTTTCTGCACTTTCTTGTCTGTACCTGTTCAGACTAAATCCTGTTATTAAAGACTGATTATCTATTGATCCTTTTGCCTATTGCAAGAGTGCCTATTGCCTCTCCTGATATTTAGCCTATACTCAACGGATTTAGTATCAGACCATTAAATGGCTTTGCCATCATATCGGTGTCTCGCGGAATTAGCTCACCAACGACAAAAATATATTCTTAGCCATCTCGACAGTAATGGTAACGTGGAAGAACTCGCTCAAGAATGGGTGCAAACACTGCTCGCTAATCTAACAACTTAATAGTTTCCGCAAAATTCAGCCAAAAAAGAGGCCACTTTTCGCAAGATGGCCTCTAAATTTTTTTGTTAGGGGTTGGGTGTTGGGGTTTTAGGGTGTTAGGGTTTTAGGGTTTTAGTTGAATTCCCCCATTCCCCCACTTCCCTACTTCCCACACCCCACACCCTACACCCTACACCCCACACCCCACTTACCTATTCCCCAGAAGCATGAGGATCGATTTTGAGAACTAAAACCCCTAAAGGTGGTAAACAAAGATCAATCGAGTAGGGACGGCTATGATAGGACCATTCCTCCGACCATTTACCGCCAAGGTTGCCCATATTACTACCGCCATATTTACCCGCATCGCTGTTAAAGATTTCCTGATAAAAACCGGGATGGGGTACACCAACGCGATAATGGCTGTGGGGTTGGGGAGTAAAGTTACAGACCACCACGACGAACTCCTGCCAATTTTTGCTCCAGCGCAGGAAAGAAACGACGCTATGACTATTATCACTACAGTCGCTCCACTCAAAGCCATCCTGACCAAAATCCTGGGTATATAAAGCAGGTTCACTCTTATAGGTGGTGTTCAAATCAGTGAAAAAGCGTTTTAGCTGTTGATGGGGTTGATACTGCAAAAGACCCCACTCCAAATCACCCCAAACATTCCACTCACCCCACTGACCAAATTCCATGCTCATAAACATGGTTTTCTTGCCGGGGTGGGTAAACATATAACTAAATAATGCCCGGACATTGGCAAATTTTTGCCACTCATCCCCCGGCATTTTGCCAATCATATTACTTTTGCCGTGAACCACTTCATCGTGGGACAAAGCCAGCATATAATTCTCGCTGTGGTTATACCACATACTAAAAGTGACATTATTTTGATGGAATTGACGGAACCAAGGATCCATGCCGAAATAATCGAGCATATCGTGCATCCAGCCCATATTCCACTTCAAATTAAAGCCTAAACCGCCCATATAGGTGGGCCAGGACACCATCGGCCAAGCGGTGGATTCTTCGGCAATAGAGAGAATTCCGGGGAAATAGCTAAAAATTACATGATTGACTTGACGCAGGAATTCCGCAGCCTCTAAATTTTCCCGGCCACCGTACTCGTTAGCCACCCATTCCCCATCTTTACGACAATAATCCAGATAGAGCATAGAAGCCACCGCATCCACGCGAATACCGTCAATATGGTACTTATCGAACCAAAAAAGAGCATTAGCCACTAGGAAATTCCTGACTTCGTTGCGACCGTAGTTAAAAATTAGGGTTCCCCATTCCTTGTGTTCCCCTTTGCGCGGGTCGCCGTGTTCATAGAGATGAGTCCCGTCAAAGAAAGCTAACCCGTGGCCATCTTTGGGGAAGTGACCAGGGACCCAATCCACTAGCACACCAAGGCCATTTTGGTGACATTGATCGACAAAATACATAAAATCTTCAGGATTGCCGTAGCGACTGGTGGGAGCAAAATAACCCGTCACTTGATAACCCCAAGAACCATCAAAAGGATGCTCGGCGATCGGTAATAATTCGATATGGGTGTAACCTAATTCCTTAACGTAGGGAATTAGTTTTTCGGCCAACTCGTAGTAACTCAAAAAGCGCGCCCCAGTGTTCCATTCCGACACGGGAACCGCTTCCCCTTCTCCGGAAAGTAAACGGGGGGGTTCGGCACTAGAAGTGTGCAGCCAAGAACCGAGGTGTAATTCGTAAACGGAAACCGGTTGAGTTAAAGGATCGCTATGGCGGCGTTTTTCCATCCAATCGCTATCATCCCAAGTATAGCTATCTAAATTGGCCACGATCGAGGCGGTTTTCGGGCGTACTTCTTGGGCAAAACCGTAGGGATCAGATTTTTCGTAAATATGACCTTCCCAATTTTTGATCTCGTATTTATATTTAGTGCCAACACCGATTTCCGGGATAAACAATTCCCAGACCATATTATTACGTTTCCGCATTTGGTGATCACGACCATCCCAGCTATTAAAATCACCAATAATCGAGACATTACGAGCATTAGGGGCCCAAACGGCAAAATAAACCCCTTTAATCCCCTCGATTTCGGCTAAATGCGCCCCTAATTTTTCATAAATGCGGTGATGGTTGCCCTCCCCAAACAGATGTAAATCAAAATCGCTGAGTTTGGCAGAACGGAAAGCATAGGAATCATAGATTACCCGTTCCTGTTCTCCCTCGTGGATGCGTAATTGATAATTGTTCAGTTCACCGATATCGATAACGCACTCGAAAAAATGGGGGTGATAAGCGGTCGTCATGGGATATTCTTGTCTTTGGGACGGTAAAATAACCCAAGCGGCCGTGGTTTTCGGTAAATAAGCTCTAACAACCCATTTATTTACTTTTCCTTCTTCTTCTAGGGGATGGGCCCCCAAAACCTCAAAGGGATCGTGATGGAGGTTGTTGACGATTTGATGGACTTGTTCGGGGGATACCACTATAGACATTCACTTAACACTCTTGACATCTACAATACTTATAGCAAGGAAATAGTCATTTTTTCCTTGCCGTCTGGGAATTCTCAAACTAATGGTATATTCTGACTTGAAAGAGGGTGTAGGGTGTGGGGTGTGGGGTGTAGGGAAAGAAACCTCTTTCATCTCTGGTGGTGAAAATTTTTTCATCGGGACTGCCTACTCATCGAAACTATGGCCTTGACTGCTGCCAAAACTATCATGTTTAAAGACGGTTTTGCGATCCGAAAGCTGATTTACCGCTTTCTTGGTCAAAAAAACTAACAAGTAGAAATGGTGGCCGATGGTAAAACTGCCAATTTAATCCTGCTTTGGTCATTCTCGATGTTAATCTAGCGGATAGCCTCGAATTTGACCTACTCTACATCTCTACACAGTTGTCAACTGGAACGAGTTTGATCCCTAGGAGATTGACTTTCTTCTAATTCAGCTTTGATTTTTACCGAGTCTTCAATCTGCTGGGCCTCTCGCTTAAATTCACTTTCAAATTCCTTGGATGCTTCTTGAAATCCTCGGATTGTTTTGCCTAAACTGCGACCGATTTCTGGTAATTTTTTCGGTCCGAAAACTAGCAGGGCAATCAAGAGAATTAACCCCATTTCCGGTAATCCAATCCCAAAAATATTCATTTTTTTGCTCCTAATAAAAAACTTGCGGTGGGCAATAACCCACCTGCCAAAGTCCGAGGGATAATTCTGCCGCCAAAAATGCCGACGAGATTGTTGTAATCTGCTTACTGACCCCAATCTACATTAAATCCTTCTAAAATTAGGGAGGAGTTGTAGATTTGTAAAATAATCAGCAAAAAGACTAAAAACAGAGCCATAAACACTCCCATTAGCAAGGTAGTTCCCCAACCGGGGGAAACTTTACCATATTCTGAGTTGAGGGGACGAAGGATTTCACCTAAGCGTGTACGCTGTGCCATAAGTTACCAAGAAAGATCTGTAAATGATAATTTTGTATTGATTCGTAATTTGACGAAGTGCCAACCAGTCAACCCAGTGAGATAAAATCTACTGCTGTTTCCAGTGGAACTTTTTTGGTCTAATTCCGAACGGAATCGTTTTTCGCCTGCCCTGCCACGCCCACAAGAATCTGCAAGCGCCTACAGTACGGGAATTATTTTAACATTGTTTGGTGATCTTCTCAGGATTTAGGAGACGGTCGATGGGGGTTGGGTGTCGGGTGTGAGTTGGGGTGATGGGGGAGAAGGGAGAAGGGAGAAAAAGCTGATCAGTGATCACTGATCAAGTCTCCTTCGGTGCTATGATCGAGGATGTAAAGTTTTATCAACACTAACTTAAACAAGCTCTCAAGAGAGGATATAAAGAACAGCAGATGGCTTACACACTTCCCCCTTTACCCTACGATTACACTGCCTTAGAGCCTTGCATCACCAAAAGTACCCTAGAATTCCACCACGACAAGCACCACGCCGCTTATGTCAATAACTATAACGGTTTGGTCAAAGATACGGAACTCGATGCTCTCTCCTTAGAAGAAGTTATCGTTAAGGTTGCCGGTGATGCCTCTAAAGCTGGGGTTTTCAACAATGCCGCCCAAGCATGGAATCATAGTTTTTATTGGGACTGCATGAAACCGGGTGGTGGCGGTGCGCCTACCGCTGCTTTAGCCGCTAAAATTAACGCAGATTTCGGCAGTTTCGAGAAATTTGTCGAAGCTTTCAAAACTGCGGGCGCAACTCAATTCGGTAGCGGTTGGGCTTGGTTAGTTCTCGATAACGGTACTCTCAAAGTCACCAAAACCGGCAACGCTGACAATCCTTTAACCGCCGGACAGGTTCCCCTCTTAACTATGGATGTGTGGGAACACGCTTATTATCTCGACTACCAAAATCGTCGCCCCGATTACATCAGCGACTTCTTAACTAAGTTAGTCAATTGGGATTTCGTAGCTGCTAATTTAGCGGCGGCCTAAAAATTTGGCTCAGTTAATCCAGTTATCAGTTATCAGCTATCAGCTATCAGGGGTTGGCGAGCAGGGAGAAACCATCCATAGGTTGGGGGTTAATACTACTCTTAAAATTAGCAGCTCTCTCTAATATTAATTATCCTTAAAATAGATAACCAGAAAAAACTTTTTAAACATCGATCGCGCTTGTTGCACAATGGAACAACCTGTCAGTTGGATTATTCCCCGTCATCCCCGTCCCGATTATCCCCTGTTTGTATTTTTACCCGGAATGGATGGCAGCGGCCAACTATACCATCGTCAGATTAAAAACCTTGCACCTTACTTCGATCTGCGTTGTTTGGCGATTTCCCCGCAATATCTCGGTGATTGGGAGGAATTAAGCGATTGCGTGATTGCTTTATTAGCCCAGGAATTAAAGGGACAATCGAGAAAAGTCTATCTCTGCGGTGAGTCTTTTGGTGGCTGTTTAGCCTTGAAAATAGCGACAAAATCAGCAAAATTAATTAAAAAACTGATTTTAATTAACCCTGCTTCTTCTTTTAATCAAAGACCTCTTTTAAGCTTGGGAATCGGTATCACCCAGATGATGCCCGATTTCATCCACGGCAGCTCGGCACTAACTATTTTACCCTTTCTCGCCGCTCTCGGTCGAATATCCCGGGAAGATCGCCGCTCTCTCCTCAAAGCCATGCAATACGTCCCACCGAAGACGATTAGCTGGCGTTTATCCCAGTTACAACGGTTTCAGGTTAGTGCCAGCGAGTTAAAAGATCTGCAATTGGGGGTGTTAGTGATAGCCAGTCAAGGCGACCGACTGTTACCATCAGTAGCGGAGGCTAAACGCCTAATTCAGCAGTTACCTGCCGCAAAATTAACGATTCTGCCTAATAGTGGTCACGCTTGCCTGCTGGAAACCGATATTCACCTCAAAGACATTCTTCATCACCATGCTTGTCTCCCCCGAAGCTTACCCGCAAAAAGTCACTGAGGATGGTTCTTATACCTTTTTTTCGACCGAATTCGGCGAATGTTATCATTCTACCTCCGGGGCAAGGGAAGAAGCCGAGAAAAAATTTATCCTCTCCAGTCGTCTGGCAGCAAAGGCAGACCAGAGCAATAATCTGAAAATTCTTGACATTTGCTACGGCTTAGGGTATAATAGCGCCGCCGCCTTAGCAGCTATTTGGCAAGTTAGGGGGGATTGTCGGGTAGAATTATTAGCTTTAGAAAGCGATCGAATGGTTCCCCTAGCAGCGATTAGAGAAAATCTCTTAAATAGTTGGAGTCAACCAATTCCCGAATATTTAAGTGATTTTGCCCATAATCACTGGTTAGAATTGCCTAATCTCACCGCTAAACTGTTAATCGGGGATGCGCGACAGACGATAACCAAGGTGATTGACGCGGGTTTTCAAGCGGAGGCAATTTTTCTCGATCCCTTTTCCCCGGGTAAATGTCCGCAACTGTGGACGGTGGAGTTTTTAGCTTTAGTGGCGAAATGCCTGAGTCCGACGGGTTATTTAGTCACCTATTCCTGTGCTGCCTCGGTGCGAAGGGCTTTACAATTAGCAGGATTGCAGATTGGAGCCACCGATAGCGTCGGTCGGCGATCGCCAGGGACAATAGCCAGTTTTTTGTCCTTACCCCCATCTCTATCGGCACAGGAACGGGAACATCTGCAAACTAAAGCCGCTATTCCCTATCGAGACGCGACTTTAACCGACCCAGCCGAAGTTATCATACAACGTCGTCGCAGCGAACAGGCTCTCTGTGACTTAGAACCGACTAGCCACTGGAAAAAACGTTGGCAAAGATCATTTAATTCGATCGAAATCTCGGAATGAGAATAGTGTAGTTAAATGTCTGAGAATTCGGGCTTTTGTGGTTGTAATAGCAAAAATCGCCAGAATTAACAGTAACAGTCAGATTAAATCCTTCTGGACGTTGGCATATCTCAATAAGATTTGATGATCCAACTATTAAACCCTTACCCGCAACACAGGGTGAGAGCATCTCAAACGCTATTGACAATTGGCCAATTTTGTGATCCGCGTGAGCATTTCAAGCGATACCAGTCAATCAGAATAGTTACGAAACCGACCCATTTGGTCGATTTTTGCCCAACAATTGAGAGGGCAAATTCCACTCAAATATTCCTGAACCAGTTTTTTCTTGTCTAAGCAGTTCCTTGAGTTCTGCTTCACTTTCAGATATTTGGCTCTTCTGGTTTTCGTGTGTTAATTTTTGTTATGAATTAAAGCAAGCAAACAGCTTAAGTCGAAGATGTTCAAAATTGGTAAATCCATAACTTATTCTTTTAATAAGCTTTATTTT
>SFAQ01000115.1:0-28080 GCA_007096525.1 Microcystis wesenbergii Mw_QC_B_20070930_S4
TCTGTCCAGTGGGGTAGGTAGTAAGGATGCTTCCAGTAGGCGTAAAGTAGCAGGTGACTGAGGAGTTGAATAAGAAAGCTTTCTGCTTTGTATTTGCGTTCATCAACCATTTCCTCTAACTCCTCGGCTAAAGTTTGCCAATCTAAAGTATTGCGATCAGGCGATCGCAGTTTTTCTGCCTGGTCTTGCAGCCAAGCTACATAGTCTTTTTCATATAGCGTTTCAGCCATTAATTTTACCTCTGTACTAAATCTTTTTTATTATATAAAAATCTACATCTCAGGGTATAGCTCAAGCACCAAGAAAATGCTGGTTATTGAAATATTACAGCCCATCATTCAGTCAATTACTAAAAACTCTCAGTTTAACTAATCAAAACTCGTTAGTTCGGTTTAGGGAAATTTTGCCATCTCCCATTCGGGACTTTTTCTCACTGGCAGAAGTTATTAAAAGAGGGCGAAGACAATTCGCCCCGACAATAATATTATCGGCCATTTCTAGACCAAAATAGCTAGAAATTACTGTAATTTGATGGGCGGAGTCGGACTCGAACCGACATGAGGGGCTGCCTCGCCACATTTTGAGTGTGGTGCGTCTACCAATTTCGCCATTCGCCCTTGGCATTAACCTTATCATTATAACCCATTTTTGGCCCCTTTAACAAATTTTGATAATCGGGGGAACCGGCCCAACGATCGATTTCTCGCGCGCGCAGGACGGGGAGGGGATGGGTTAACTGTTGGGTTTGCAAACCCTTTAACATTTCGCCCATTTCCGAGGCGCTGACGGCATCGTAGGACTTGGCCTGATCGATAAAAGCCTCTAAATTTAATAAAGGTGCGAGACTGGGGGAACCTCCGGCTAACTTCATTAACACCGACATGACGATTTTTGGGTCTTGAACTGCCAATAATGCCGCTCGATCGCAACTAAACTCGGCGCAGCGCACCCATGCTAACATTCTCTGTTGTAATGATTGCGCTAACATTGTCCCCCAATTGGGCAGTAATCCTGCCGCTAGGACGATAATATTGGCTAAAGTCAGATAAACGCCGTGTTCACATTTGAGATGACCTAATTCGTGGGCCATTACCGCTTGAATTTCTGCGGGAGTCAGCATTTCGATTAGGGAAGTGTGCATCACCATAAACGGTTTTTTGCCGCGCATGGCGAAGGTATAGGCGTTAGGAACGGGGTTTTGTTGAATGTATAATTGAGGTGGTTCTAAGTCGAGAATTCGGCAAGCTTCTAGGAGGAGATTATGCAGGTCGGGTAATTGTTTTTCCCCCACCAAAACACTAGCAGCAATATTATTTAGGTAAAAGAATTCCTCAGCGACGGAACCTAATAAACTTCTCAAGGCTATATCTAACCCAGGCAATTGTTTGAGGGAATTAGTTGCCTCTAGGTCGATGGGATGCCGAAAATCATTGGCTTTTAAGCCGAGTAATAACTGTTTTGATAATTCCATATTCTTATTCATTTAACCAAGCTTTGACGCGTTCTAAACTTTTCCAATCGGGTTTTCTAGCTAAACCATCGGCGATATTTTCATCCACTTCTTGGCGAACTTCTTTGTTTAAACTAACTAATTGTTGCACCAGTTCGATATGTTCTCTAACTCCGGCGGTTTTGGTTTCTAACATAGCCAAAACCAAATTGATCCGGTTTTGGGGGGAAACTTTGTCCAGTTTAACGGCTTTTTGGGCGGCTTTTAGGGCTAATTCCGGTTTATCGGTGAGCATATATAACCAAGCTAAACAGGACCAAACGGCGGCATTTTTCGGATTGCGATCGCTTAATTGTTTAAATTCCGGCAATAAACTGGCGGCGCTTTCTCCCTGTTGGTAGCGTTCTAAACCTTGTTCGAGGGTAAAATTGGCGGTTTCTGTCATTTTCAGCTGCGGGGTTAGTCAAGGAGTAAATTTAACGGTTTTTTGTGTACTACACTAGGTTAATACAATTTACCTTTATCTAGTATTTTAGCAAAATTTGTCCCCTTGTCAGCAAAATTTTAAAAGACGATGCCGCGTTCTCGCCAGATCATCAATAAGCCACTCATCGAAACGAATAACATCACTGCTTGTTTAAATTGTTGGGGACTCATTTTTTCTAAAACTTTTTGTCCTAACCAATTGCCCGGCCAGGCCGCTAATCCTAACAATAAACCGTAACCGAGAAAAGGCAGATGTAAAACTCCAAAGGCTGCGTAGGCGATTAATTTGGCCACATGAACTACTACCATGTGAACGGATTTCGTTGCCACCATTGGTTCTTTAACTAGCCCATAGTTGATATAAAACAGGTTCATCATCGGGCCGGTACTACCGACTAATCCTGAGAGGAAAGCGTAGATAAATCCCGAGGGCATAAAATACCAAGTTTTAATCTCAAAAAAAGGATTTTCTTGTTGAGGAAATAATTGTTTAAGCGAGGATAAAACCAGAAAAATTCCCAAAACTAGCGGCAACCATTTGAATTGTAAATGGGCAAAGACAAAAGCGCCGAGGGTAGATCCCATAATTGCGCCGGGTAGATACCACACCGTCGAGGGCCAGTCAATGGCGCGCCAATACATTCCCATGCGTTGGACGTTACCGATTAGCATCCCCGTGGTCAAAACCGGAGGAATGACGGCAGCATCGAGAAACCAACCTAAAACGGGGAGTAGAATCAGGGGGCTGCCCCCACCAGCAAGGGTGCTAAAAAACCAAGCTAGACTACCTGCCAACATCAAGGTAACAATGATCATCGAGTTGTAAAGTTAATTCACAAAGAGTTACTTAATCTATTATGATATCTTCTTTGGGATCTTCATCGGTATAATGCCATTCCACATTGGGCATAGCCTCGAAAGCTTGCCGGACGTAATCTTCCCAGAGTTTCCGCATTTTGGCTAGGTAGGGATCTCCTAGGCGCAATTGTAACTTATGACGTAGGCTTAGGCTATTAGCTTCATACATACTCAAATAGATAGGCGGTCCGACGGAAATATTCGATTTCATGGTCGAATCGATGGAAAGTAAGGCACATTTGGCCATTTCTTCTAGGGGTGTATCATAGGTAATAGTGCGATCGAGAATCGGTTTACCGTATTTAGTTTCACCTATCTGTAAAAAGGGCGTTTCTTTGGTGGCTTGAATATGATTTCCCTGGGGATAAATCAGGAATAATTGCGGTTCTTCTCCTTTAATTTGTCCCCCAAGAATAAAGTTACATTGAAAATCAATATTATCTTGTTCTAGCCAAGTTCTTTCCCTAGCTTGTACTTGACGACTTTTATCACCAATATAGTGGGCAATATCGTAGAGATGCGTCAGAGAATGGAGATTTTTATCCTCTTGATTGTGCAGATCTCTTTTTAGTTCGTGAATCACTCCTTGGCTAATCGATAAATTGCCCGATGTACAGACCATAATTACTCTTTCTCCCGACTGAGAAAAATCAAATAATTTCCGATAGGCAGAAATATAATCGACTCCCGCATTCGTACGAGAATCCGCCCCCATAACAATGCCAAAACGATTGATAATTCCTAAACAGTAAGTCATTTTCAGTTATCAGTAATCATTGAACAGTAATCAGTAAACAGTAATTAGTGAAGATTGATCGGTGATAATATCATTTAAAGCTTAAAACTTAAAACTTACCACTTTAATCTGATAACTAATCACTGATAACTAATCACTGATAACTGATCACTGAATTAAGCCATAACCATGCCACCATCGACATTAAAGACTTGACCGGTGATATAAATAGCGGCGGGATCGGCGGCTAAAAAACGCACCATTCCGGCGACTTCTTCCGGTTTTCCGTAACGGGAGAGGGGAATATATTTGAGAATTTCATCTGCTTTGAGGTCATGAGTCATATCAGTTTCAATAAAGCCGGGGGCCACGGCATTAACAGTGATGCCTCGACTGGCAAATTCCTTGGCTAAAGTTTTCGTTAAACCGATAACACCAGCTTTAGCGGCGCTGTAATTACATTGACCCGGATTACCCATCAAACCGGATACAGAAGTGATGTTAATTATGCGACCGCTTTTCTGTTTTAACATCAATTTACTGACGGCGCGAGTGCAGAGAAAAACCCCGGTTAAATTGAGATCGATCACCGCTTGCCAGTCTTCTAATTTCATTCTTAACATTAGAGTATCCCGGGTAATACCGGCATTATTAACTAAGACATCAATATGACCGAATTTTTCTTTGGTACTATCTACTAAATTATCCACTTCTTCGCTTTTAGCCACATCTGCTTGTAGTGCTATTGCCTTTCCCCCGGCCGCGGTAATTTCTTCGACAACGGCATCGGCAGCACTGCTAGATTTAGCATAGTTCACCACTACAGTAGCACCCTGGCTGGCCAATTCTAAGGCGATCGCTTTACCGATCCCTCGCGAGGCCCCGGTTACTATGGCTACTTTGTCTTGTAAATGCTGGCATTCTGCGGGTAATAGTTTCATAATTTTCTGCATTCCCCAAATAATCGTCAAATCTCAAGAGAAAACTCTGTACTGATAACTTTGCTCAAAACACTTCATTATCTCACAAGCAGGCCAATCTGACCGAGGAAATCCTCAATGGGGATCGCTTTGTCCCCACTTTCCTGTATAGGATCAGGGAGAATTGTCCGCCACTAATTGATCGAGTTGTTGCTGCATCAAATAACAGACTTTCTCATAACATTCCCGTACATAACGGCGATCCCGGGCCGCTTTTTTGCCGTAACGTTCAAAAATAATTGGGGGACAAACCCGCGTATGTATCGATACGGGTAAGGGAATATTCGGCAAGGGACCGATAGCTAGTCCCCAGGGTAAACCGAAATAGATGGGACAAGTCCCGGGGTCAATACCGAAAGGCCAGGGCATACCCTTTTTATGTAATTCTTTTAATTGAGGATAAATATCGTCGAGGACAAACAGGGTCGAGTGAGCGCCGTGGGAAATGGCGGGAATAATCGGCACTTCGTACTGTAAAGCTAGTTTAACAAAAGCTAGATTACCGGCAAAATGAATTTTATTTCTTAAACTGTGGGGACGGAAAACATCCGTAGCACCTCCGGGATAAATTAAGACACTAGCGCCACTATTCAAAGCAGCGATCGCCATTTTCGGATGAGCATGAATGGCCCCCATTTGGGCCACTAGATGCGCTTGGGATGGAAAAACTCGCCAGACTCGCGAATCCATCAAACCATAGACTAAGCGATCGCTGCCAAAGCGTTGAAACCAATCATACATCATCATAAACATATCGGGAGCCGCTAAACCGCCGTTATGGGAGCCAATGAATAATACCTGTCCTGAGGGGGGAATATTTTCCCAACCATCGGTTTTAACGCGAAAATAATGGTGATAAAACCAATCCAGAAGGGGGACAAATTTTTCGATCACTTGCGGATCCCGATCCTCTAATGACCAACCGGTGAGGGTATCAACAGGGGCCTTGGCCGCTTGTAGGGATAATTCGGCAAAAGTCGCCGTAGATGAGACAAAAGAGCTAAAAATCTGCATTGATGGCAAGTTGATAATTTAGGCGCATCTTATTATCGCAAATTTCGGTTAAAAAACCCATCGTTTTAGAACGGCTTTCCTTGATAATTTGATCATCTTTAATGTCTAATCTTCACAGTTGAACCAATTTTTATCTAATAATTGCTCTAAACTGTAAGGACATTCTGAGGGAAAATCGCCAGAAAAACCAGTTTTTTGTTGAACATAATCTAAAGCATCCTGATAGATTATCGGTAATTCCTCAGCTAAATAATTCTGTAAACTTGTCGTTAAATATTTTCTTAATTGAGTGCGAAAACTGATAATTTCTGCTCGCCAGTGATTACCATTTTTTTCTGCTTCTGTTGTCCAGTAGTGTAAAAGTAATAAATGCCTGATCACTTGTTCAACTAAGCTACTGACTCGGTTTTTATCTCTTTTACTCAAGCTTTCTAATTCCTCAATTAAATGGATTACATCTAATTCATTTAAGCGATTTTCCTTGAGGATTTTTATTGTTTCCTCTAACCAAAGATGTTGATCAATTTCGTAAAGTAGGGGCAGGTTTTCTCCTCCCTCTACTTGCAAGGGATTCTGATTTAAAGTTTTCATTTCCTTCTAAGCGCAACTAGAGATCAATCGACTAAGTTTCAATAATCACTGGCTCCGTCGATTATAACACAGACAGACACCAAAGACAACTACTATAAAATAACTTTACATTTCTTTGATCACTTTTGGAAAATGCTATCCTTGTAATTGATGGCAATTGGATAATTTAAGCGCATCTTATGATAGTCTAAATCTTTTCTTAAAGATGGTAGTAGGAAAGAGCTGCTACCGTGAGAGAGTAGTATCCATCGTCTCGGTCTTGAGTGGGATGTATGGCCATTCTCATCGGATGGTGATTTCTGCCATGTCCGACCTGTTTGGGGTGAAGATGTCTTTATGGTTAAAAGACCGCAGGGAACGCACGTTGTCAGACGAGGATATATGAGACTATCATAAGATAGTAGTAACCTGAGCCAAAACCATGAAAACAATTAGTTTTAAAACCCATGTGGGAGAAGATGGAACATTACAAATATCTTTACCGCCTGAACTTAAAAACACAGATTTAGAAGTCACCTTAGTTTATCAGCCAATATCTCTAAAAGAAAAAGAAGAAAAAACTACATTTAGGCAATGGCAAGAAGGCTTCTTTGAAGAAGTAATTGGCGGTTGGGAAGGTGAATTATTAGTAAGAGAAAAACAGCCAGATTATGAGGAAAGAGAACAACTACTATGACCTATCTGTTAGATACAAATGTTTGTATTAAGCTACTGAATAATAGTAGTTTGGCTGTTACTCATGAGTTAGCAAAACATCAGCCAGACGAGATTTATTTATCTACTGTTGTACAATTATAATTATATTATGGGGCTTACAAAAGCAGTAGAAAAGAGCAAAATTTAGCGAAGCTAGAGCGTTTCTGTAATCAATTTAGGATTTTACCTTTTGACCAAAATTCTGCGAAAATTGCTGGGAGAATTCGCTCTCAATTAAATCAATTAGGTATTCCTGTCGGTGGTTATGATTTGCAAATTGCAGCTATTGCTATGGCTAATGAGTTAATTTTAATCACTCATAATATCGGTGAATTCAGTCGGATAGATGGTTTAAAATATGAAGACTGGGAGATTTAATTATGGCTAATACTATAAAATAACTTTACATTTCTTTGATCACTTTTGGAAAATGCTATCCTTGTAATTGATGCCAATTGGATAATTTAAGCGCATCTTATGATAGTCTAAATATTTTCTTAACGATGGCAGTAGGAAAGAGCGATCGAGAATGATTAAGGATAAAAATCAGCAAACCTATAGAGACCCTAGTATTGTCGGTTATTATGCCCAATTAACCGCGCTACAGCCGGCAGAAAGGACAATTTTAACCCTGCTGCAAGAGCGTTTATCAACCATGAAAATGCTTGATTTAGGGGTAGGTGCGGGACGGACTACGAAGTATTTTGCCCCTCTTGTGGGAGAATATATCGGTGTCGATTATTCTGCGGAAATGATCACTGCTTGTCGTCAAAAATTTCCCCATTTAGTCTGGCAAGTGGCCGATGCTAGAAATCTAGAACAATTTGCCGATAATTATTTTGATTTTATTCTCTTTAGTTTTAATGGCATTGATTATATTTCCCCTGCTGACCGTTTTCTAGTTTTAGAGGAAATTAGCCGCATCGGTAAAGCGGGTGGTTATTTTTGCTTTTCTAGTCATAATCTTCAGGGAATTATCCCAGAATTCGATTGGAAAAAAAAGATTAGTTTGAATCCTTTTAGTAGCTATGTCAATTTACTCATCTGGGTGATTTTGCGGGCCTGTAATCCCTCTCTTAGCTACGAACAGTTATTGACTGCTGACTATGCAATTATTCGGGATGAACCCCATAATTTTCGTCTCCGAAATTATTACGCCACTCCCAAAGAACAATTAAGACAGTTAAGGTCTTACTTTCAAGATATTAAAATTTATTCTTGGAAAACTGGTCAGGAAATTAAGAGCGAACAAGAGTTAAATGCTAATCTTGATCATTGGCTTTATTATCTCTGTGTTCTTCCCTAATAAGTAGCTAGACACAATTAATTATACATATCTAACTACCTCTTGCCTTTTGCCTATTGCCTTTTGCCTATCCTAACCAAGAAGTTAATTTTTTTCCATTACTTATTATCCCGCTTTTTTGGGGGATATTGAAGTAATGCTTGGGCAAGATAATGACCAGTGTAGGATCTTTCACATTTAGCCACGGTTTCCGGTGTTCCCACCGCGATTAATTCTCCTCCCTTATCCCCTCCTTCTGGTCCTAAATCAATAATCCAATCACTACAGCGAATCACGTCGAGATTATGTTCGATGACGATAATCGAATTACCTTTATCGACCAATCTTTGTAACACATCTAACAGATGATGCACATCATAAAAAGATAATCCCGTAGTCGGTTCATCGATCAAATATAGGGTTTTTCCCGTGGCCCGTCGGGATAATTCGGCCGCTAATTTCACCCTTTGCGCTTCTCCACCGGATAAAGTGGGGGCGCTTTGACCGAGTTTACAGTATCCTAAACCCACATCCACGAGAGTTTGTAATCTGGTGGTGGCCCGGGGGACATTTTCAAAGACCTTTAATGCTTCCTCGATCGTCATATCTAAGACATCGGCGATCGAATAACCTTTATACTTAACCTGTAGGGTTTCTCGATTATAACGCGCCCCTTTACACACATCACACTGCACATAGACATCGGGGAGAAAATTCATCTCGATGACGTTTACTCCTTGGCCTAGGCAAGCTTCGCAGCGTCCTCCCTTAACATTAAAAGAAAACTGCCCCGCTTTGTAACCTCTAGCTTTTGCTTCGATGGTTTCGGTGAAAATCTCGCGAATAATGTCAAAAACCCCCGTATAGGTGGCAGGATTTGACCGAGGAGTGCGTCCTATCGGTGATTGGTCGATGACAATTACTTTATCAACCGCGTCCAATCCTGCCACTTTCTCTAATTCTTTGGGGAAGGGAGTTAAACTGGTTAAATGATGTTGTAAAGCCGGATATAATAACTCATTAATTAGGGTGGATTTGCCCGAACCAGATACTCCCGTAATCGAGACTAATTTTCCTAAAGGAATCGTTACATCAATATTTCTTAGGTTATTTTGATGGCAATTTTTTAAGACTAAAGCATTACCATTTCCATACCTTCTTTGGGGGGGGGTTTCAATAACTTTGCGTCCCGATAGGTAGGCCCCTGTTATCGATTTTTTGGACTTTAACAGGGTTTTAAAACTGCCTTGACAGATGATTTCTCCGCCATGAATACCCGCTTTCGGACCGATATCGACCACATAATCGGCTGCCCGAATCGTTTCTTCATCATGTTCAACGACAATTAAAGTATTACCTAAATCTCGTAATCTTTGCAGGGTTTCTAACAGTTTACTATTATCTCTTTGGTGTAATCCGATGCTAGGTTCATCGAGAACGTATAGTACTCCTGTTAATCCCGAACCGATTTGAGTGGCTAATCGAATTCGTTGGGATTCTCCCCCGGATAAAGTCATCGCTGGTCGATCGAGGGTAAGATAATCTAATCCCACATCGATTAAAAATTGTAGTCTCGCTTTGATTTCTTTGAGAGCTAATTCTCCAATTAATGCTTGTCTTGGGGTTAAATGACAATCATTAATTCTCTGCAAACAATCCCGAATCGGAACTCCGGTAAAATCCGTGACCGTATATTCTCCTAAACGTACCGATAAAGCTTCTGGTTTTAATCTTTTTCCGTGGCAAACTTCACAGGTTTGGTTAACAATATATTTCTCTAGTCTTTGTTTAATAACTTCCGAGGTGGTTTCTTGATAATTCCTATCTAAGATATTGATAACTCCAGCAAATTCTCGATAGTAACCGCGACCAGTATCGTAACGGTAATCATCTTCAAAATAGATCGGTTCTTTACTCCCATAGAGAATGATATCTTGCTGGGTTTTTGTTAGTTTCCGCCAAGGGGTTTGAATTTCAAAACCTAAAGCTTGCCCTAAACCGTAGAGGAGAGAAAGATAGTAGGAATTATCCTTATCTGACCAGGGGGCAATAGCAGAATAAACCGGTTGTTTCGGGTCGGGAATGACTAAATCTGCCGAAAATTTCCGTAAACTGCCCAATCCGTGACAGTTGGGACAAGCACCGTAGGGAGAATTAAAAGAGAATAAACGGGGGGATAATTCTTCCATAACTGCCCCGTGTTCGGGACAGGCAAATTTTTCGGAAAAGACAATTTCTTTGGTAACTTCGGGATTATCTTCGTTATTCTCATCGAGAATTTCCACAATCGCTACACCGTCGGAATGCTTTAAACAAGTGGTTAAAGAATCCACTAATCTTTCCTGTAAACCCTCTTTTTTGATCAGGCGATCGATAACAATTTCGATATCATGAAGATGTTTTTTATCTAACTCGATGCCCTCGGATAATTCTACTACCTTGCCGTCAATCCGCACCCGGGCAAAGCCTTGGGAGGCCAAACTAGAGATTAATTGCTTATGAGTGCCTTTTTTGCCGCGAATTACTGGGGCCAAGATTTGAAACCGGGTTTTATCGGCCAATTCCATCACTCGATCGCACATCTGATCGATGGTTTGGGGGGCAATATTGCGATCACAATGGGGACAATGGGGTTCACCGGCACGACCGAACAATAAACGCAAGTAATCGTAAATTTCCGTTACAGTTCCCACACTAGAACGGGGATTGTGGGAAGTGGATTTTTGGTCAATGGAAATAGCCGGACTTAAACCCTCGATCGCATCCACATCGGGTTTATCTAATTGTCCTAAAAATTGACGCGCGTAGGCGCTGAGGGATTCCACATAGCGGCGCTGTCCCTCGGCAAAAATAGTGTCGAAAGCGAGGGAAGATTTGCCCGATCCCGAAACTCCCGTAAAAACAATCAACTGATTGCGGGGTAATTCGAGATCAACATTTTTGAGATTGTGTTGTCGGGCGCCACGGATACGGATTGAGTCAGTTTGAGCCATCGGACGGTGCTAAGTAGTCCTAAACAATCATAGCTTTGACGAATGGGTTTCAGCTACTAAGTAGGTAGGTGTTAAAAATTGTCAGACACCCCCTTAATAAGGGGGGATCAAGGGGGGATCGGCACCCCCCTGATCAAGGGGGGAAGGGGGGGATCAGAGGCAAAATCTATCTTCTATTTAATTAAAACCACTTACTTAGAAAACCAGTCTTCTATCATATCAGAAGATTATCGGGGTTAAACCGCCCGTTCGAGAAACTCGCGCAGATCTTGATCGGCCCCAGGACCACAGCTATGACTCGCTTCTTCTTCTAAATGGGCTAAAACTGGGCAATTAATCCGATAATCTGGTTCTTTTGACCGTTCTAGGCGCAATTCGTACACTTGTTTTTCCAGTTGTTCAATGCGGTCCACCAAAGCGCGAATAGCCACCGCTTCCGAGTCGGGTAAATCACCGTGTTCGAGGGGTTGCACCCGCGTCCCAGCGCGATAGATTAAACGACCGGGTACACCAACGACGGTACAATCGGCGGGAATATCGCGCAGAACCACAGAACCAGCGCCGACGCGAACGTTATTACCCAGATAAATATTACCTAAAACCTTAGCCCCAGCGCCGACGACCACATTTTCCCCTAGAGTCGGGTGACGTTTACCGCTTTCTTTCCCCGTCCCTCCTAAAGTAACTCCTTGATAGATGAGGGCATAATCACCGACAATGGCGGTTTCTCCGATGACAACTCCCATGCCATGGTCGATAAAAACACCCTGACCAATTTGGGCGCCGGGGTGAATTTCAATACCAGTCAGAAAACGGGCAAGATGGGAAATTAAACGGGGAATAAAGGGAATCCCGATGTGATATAGCCAATGGGCGAAGCGATGGCACAGTAAAGCCTGTAATCCAGGATAACAAAACAGTACCTCTAACCAGTTGCGGGCAGCGGGGTCACGTTCAAAAATGATCTTGAAATCGGCTAGGAGAATAGATAACACGAGTCTTGATTCCATATTGATCGAGCTTATACTAAACCATGTTATCACTCTGGTAAATCAGCCGTTCAACTAAAAAGCGATCGAGTAACCCGTTTTCCTAGTTCGCTTTTACTACCCTTGACCAAATTTTGAAGATATCCTTAATTTCTCTCTTGTTTAATCTTCTTTTAACTTAGGTCTGAAAAAATGCGATTGTTTAGCCTTTTTTTGCAGGTTTTCAGCTAAAAAGATGATTCATCCTATCTATCGTCACCATTGGCAATTTTTATTAACCTTGCTGTCAATTGCTGGCAGTATCAATATTGTTACCGAATCGGCCTCAGCTTTAAATATCACCCGATTGAGCAGTCTTGGCAATAGTACAAATAACTTCGGGGCAGAAATTCCCGCTTATGACCCAGCTAGTCGCAAATTATTCGTGACCGGTCCCAATAATCGTCTAGATATTGCCGATATCAGCAATCCCGCTAGTCCTATTACCTTACCCTCGATCGATCTTAGTCCCTACGGTGCAGGGGTTAACAGTGTCGCCATCAAAAATGGTATCGTGGCCCTGGCCATGGAAGCTAGTCCGATTACCAGTAACGGCAGTGTGGTATTTTTCAATACTAATGGTGTCTTTCAGAGTCAGGTGACTGTGGGCGCTTTACCCGATATGTTAACCTTTACTCCTGACGGTAATCGGGTTTTGGTCGCTAATGAAGGGGAAGCGAGAGGGGCGATCGATCCCGATGGTTCGATTAGTATTATTGACCTTAGTGCTGGTATTCTCAATCCCACGGTCAACACCGCTACTTTTGATAGTTTTAATGGTCAGATCGATAGTCTCCAGCAAGCGGGAGTGCGAATTTTTCCTGGTAAAACCGTCGCCCAAGATGTGGAACCAGAATACATCACCGTTTCCGACGATGGAACCACTGCATGGGTGTCTCTACAGGAAAATAATGCTATTGCCGTAGTCGATATTGCTAAAGCTCAAGTCATCAGTATTGTACCCCTAGGAGCCAAAAATTTTAACGCACCGGGTAATGGTTTCGATCCTAGCGATCGAGATGGGGTAGTATTTGGAGGATCGGCTAATTCCCCAGCAGTGAGAATTAATAACTGGCCGGTTTTTGGCTTATACCAACCGGATACAATCGCTACCGTTACTATCGCCGGACAAACCTATTTAATTACTGCCAATGAAGGGGATACTAGAGATGAGGCCAAACGAGTTTCTACTCTAACTTTAGACCCCAATACTTTCCCTAATGCCGCCGACTTGCAATTAACCCAAAATCTCGGCCGTTTGGATGTTTCTAGCATTGACGGACTTAACGCCCAAGGTCAATATAGCCAACTTTTTGCCTATGGTGGTCGTTCTTTTTCGATTTGGAATGTCACTAATGGACTGTCTCAAGTCTTCGATAGTGGCGATGATTTTGAACAAATTTTAGCGGGTTTTTCGGCAACTCCCCTAACTTCTAGTATTTTTAATTCCGATGGCACTCCTAGCAGTTTCGATAGTCGCAGCGATAACCGCGGGCCAGAACCGGAAGGTTTAGCCGTGGGAACTGTGGGCAATCGTCTCTATACTTTTGTGGGAATAGAAAGGGCTGGCGGTTTCATGGTTTATGATATCACCAACCCTAGTAATCCTTTGTTCACCAATTATATCAACGATTGGCAATTAGGCGATATATCTCCCGAAGGATTATTATTTATTCCCGCTGCCGATAGTCCCAATGGTACTCCCCTGTTAATTGTTGCCAATGAAGTTAGTCGTAATGTGGCGATTTATTCCGTCAAACCTGTCCCAGAACCTAGCGCAGTTTTAGGATTGCTAACCCTCGGATTAGCTGGTTATAGTTTGAAAAAAAGAGGGAATTGCTAATTAGGAATTAGGGTATGCTGAATAAATCTAAAAACCTTAATTGCTAGGCATGGGAGTGATCAGGGGGAAAATTCAGGTGCTTTTTCCCCGAAAATTAGGTAATTGACCCCCTGAAAATGGGTAAAACCCTACACCCCACACCCCCCCCTGCCCCCACGAGAAACTTTTTGCCGCAAACCCTAATCACATCCCGTAAAATGGTAGCGCCTCCGACCAATGGGGGCGTTTTCCTGTTTGCCAGTCCAAATGGGCTAAATCGAGGATAGCGGGGGCATTTATGCCTAAATAGCTGGGTATGGCTAATCTTTGATAGGGAATAGTTAAATTTTCTAGAGTCTGCTGCCATTGTTCGGGAGTCATCAGGCTATCAGCTAAATAAACCCGATTGCCCCCATAGATGCCCACATACAATTGTCCCCTAGTTGCGGGCATTTCTAGGGCTAGATAGGTATCGGGAGGGTAAAAATGCCGTTGTGACCAAGCAAAGGCCGCTAAACTGGAGACGGCAAAAATCGGTAGCTGTAATTGTTGTGCTAGGGTTCTACCGGTGACTATACCGATGCGGGTACTGGTAAAGCTCCCCGGCCCCTTAGCGGTGGCGAGAAAGGCTAAATCAGCCCATTTTTGCGGGGCTAGGAACTGTTTTAGATAGGGGTGGAATAGGTTCGATAAGTCCCTGTCTAAGTCCCAAGTTTGTTGACGACTATCATCGCTGAAATTAGAGAGGGCCAGTCCTAGTTGGGGACTGCTGGTATGCAAGGCTAATCCATAGACAGGGGAAGACAAGTCAATCTTTCTGTATCAGTAAGTTTTTATGGGTCGCCTGGGATTCGAACCCAAGACCAATCGGTTAAAAGCCGAGTGCTCTACCGCTGAGCTAGCGACCCGTTTCGTGTTCTGCACACGATTTATCAATATAACATCTTATTTGGGCTAAGTCAAGGGGTAATTTAAATTTGATTGACTCGCATTTCCACGATCGCCTCGCGGCTGCTCTGGGGTTCCAAGTAGGTCAAATGTTCGCCTGTGTTAAGGGCGTTGCGGGGAGCGCTCCAAGGTTCGAGACAGATATAATTTTTATCTTTCAGGGTCCAAAAAACTATAGTTGTATAGAGATCGTCGTAACCGAGGACAATTTGGCGCTGATGATAGGAATCAATAAAACTACTTTGATGGCGCGTAATTTGCGGAAAAGCGGCATCAATTTCTTCGAGATTAAAATCAAAGTTGCCGGAGTAGGAATGGAAGGTTTTCGTGCGTTGGTCGAGGTATTGGGAGGAGGGAATATCAAAGGATAATCGAGTTTTATCGGTGACTTGAAAATAGGGATGGAACCCGATAGAAAAGGGCATTCTTTCGGTGGAAATATTAATAACTTTTTGGTGAATTTTGAGGCTGTTTCCTTGCAGTTGATAGGTAAAGATTAATTGAAAATCAAAGGGATAGACTTGATGAGTGGCTTCATTACTGTTTAATTCTAGGGTTAAACTAGCGGCGGTTTCGCTGCTTTGTTTGCTAACTTGCCAGGGTAAATCACGAGCAAATCCGTGTTGTTTCAGGGTATAGTTTCGGCCTTGGTGTTGATAGGTATTATCGGGTAAGTTGCCACAGATAGGAAATAAAATCGGGACTCCTCCTCGGACGCTGAGGTTAGGATCTTTGAATCTTTCTCTGTCCAGATATAAAAGATCTTCTCCGCAAATTTGCCAACGGGTGATGATTCCTCCTCTAGCGGGAACCACTTCCAGATAAGCGTCAGCCTCTTCATCCTTGAGACAATAGGTAAGATATTGATTTTGGTTTTGAGTGATCGTAAAGGTCATATCAGTTATCAGTTATCAGTTATCAGTTATCAGTTACCAGTTACCAGTTACCAGTTACCAGTTATCAGTTATCAGTTATCAGTTATCAGTTATCAGTTATCAGTTATCGGTACAGCTGACTAAAAAGCTGATTGCTAACATAGAACGTAGGTTGGGTTGAAGCATGAAACCCAACACCTGATCATGTTACGCTACCACTAACCCATCCTACAAATAATTGTGCCTCCCTACTTAGCTTAACCAATGAGGTTTTAGATTCGGCCTTTGTGAATAAGCTGAGATAAACTAGCTTGAGATGAAAATTTGGGTAAGAAAATAGGCAATGGCGGCGCTACCAATCGGTACAGTGAGATTATCTATACCTAGTTTCGAGAAAGTTTCTAGAATAGTAGCTCCGATCGCTGTCAATAAAGATACTAAAATAATTGGCGGATTAATGCCATTAATAAAAGATAAAATAATCAAGCTGACTAGAAAGCTGATTACTAACATAGCCAGGGAACCTTCCAGACTTTTGCCACTGCCGAAAATTTTGTAGGGATGTTGACCGAAATTTTGTCCGACTAGGGCTGCTAATCCGTCTCCTAACGCCATAATTAAAATACCCATTGCTGCGTATTCGGGGTGAGAAATTGGCCAAAAATAAGCCACGAGAACACCGATACTAACAGCATAAAAAAAAGTTCCCCAACTGCGGCGACCGACACTATTAAGACTGGGTAAAATGGGGAAAAAATAGGATAGGATAGCAATAGTTGCCGCTAGGATAGCGGCGCTTATTCCCACCCAAGCGGGGATATTTAACCACCAAGCAAAAAGGATAACGTTTCCAGTGCCAATGTGGACAACTTTGCGGGTAATTTCGCCATCGGTACTGAAAAGAATTTTTAATTTTTCAGCGATCAGAATCAGAACACCTAGGTAACAGGCGACTAAACCGATCGAAAATAGGAGAGAGTGGGATAGTTCCACGTGGCAAAAGCGAAAATTGACTATCTATTTAGTTTAGGCGATCGAGGTGACATTGATGAAAGGAATTTTTATTGGCTTAATTGAGGGATATCGACGGTTTATTTCACCGCTATTTCCCCCTTCCTGTCGTTTTCAACCCACCTGTTCCCAGTATGCCATGGAAGCGATTGATCGCTTCGGTGTGCTGCGGGGTTCTTGGTTGGCAATTAAGCGTATTCTCCGTTGTCATCCCTTTCACCCCGGAGGTTACGATCCTGTGCCTCCCTGTAGCCACAAGCACGATTAAAAGGCAAAAATACTGCCTATTTTCTTTGGGGAAAACGCTCGATATCGGCGATACCATAAAAGATGATCTGTTTATCTTTTAAACGTAGTCGATCGACCCTTAATTGAGTACCATCGAGGGCAAATTTATCTAAATCCATGAGGTTGTTAACGTGGCTGATTAAAGCTTCTCCTAAAGCTTTCGATCTTTCGTCCCCTTGGTAAACCACATCAACAAATTGAATTTTTCGCCGTTCTTCCACAACCACAGCAGTGGTCATTTCTAGCAGAATTGGTTCTTCTTCTGCCAATTTAATTAGACTTTTCAGAGTTAAAGTTTTATCGTCATTGAGAATTAATTCCGTGTTCTGACAGTGAATTGATTTACCTTCATACTCTAATCTTTGCAGTTTTTCGACAATAAAAGGTGTATTAAAAGAGGTGGTTAAGTCTTCTTCCGTTAAAACTACCCGCAAAGTGGCCCGCGTCGGTTGACGGAGTTTTACCTGTCCGGTAAAAATGGCACTAAAATCGATCGCCACCGCTTGTACATACAATTCCATGGCTTCGATGCGTAGGCCATTGTACATCAGCATCGACTGACCGATAAAGTCAAAACCGTCGATACTGCCTTGGAGTAATTTGGCTACGGGTTCGGCGCGGACAGTGGCTGTCAGCTTGCCTGTACGTTTGAATAATGCAGCGATCGCAGCACTCACCACTTTACTGATGAGTTGATCGCCGCTCTGATTGGGAAAAGGTAAGCTACCAAACACGCCTGCTGTCATATCTCTCATAGGTGGGACTGCAACGATCTTAACATTATTTAAAGTTTCTTTACATATCGTTTTATTAATGAGGATGATAAGCAATCTGTATGATTCTGTAGAGGTTATAAATTTTTAGCGGTCTATCCCGTGCTAGGGGATAGGATAGAAAAGTGCTACTATCCCAGTGATATAGCGTTTTTCACTTAGAAAATCGGGGTTAAAAACGTGGTTGCCATTTCAGATCAACAACAGTTAGCCGCTACCCACCACCACAGCGATCGAGTGGCGGTATTATTGATGGGGTACGGGGAAGTGGAGAGTTATGAGGACTTCGCCAACTATAATGAACAGGCCTTAAATTTGCTGACGGCTAAGTTCGCTCCTGTGCCGACTTGGGTTTATCCTCCCCTAGCGAAGTTATTGGCTATATTTGACCTGCACGAATGGCAGCACCAGCATAATCACTTTATTTCGCCCCATAACCACATTTTCGAGCATCAAAGACAGGAAATCGAGCGCAATTTACAGGCAAAATGGGGTAATCGGGTGGAGGTATTCAAAGCGTTTAACTTCTGTGCGCCTTTTTTACCGGCACAAGTATTAAGGGAAATCCGCGAACGGGGATTCGAGAAAATTTTGATCTATCCTCTCCTCGTGGTTGATTCTATCTTTACCAGTGGCATTGCGATCGAACAAGTTAACAAAGCTTTAGCTCAAGGACAAACGGGGGAACATTGGGTGAAAGGATTGCGCTATATTCCCTCGTTTTATAACCAACCCGCTTATATAGATCTAATGGCGCGGTTAGTGGAAGAAAAAATCGCTGCTGAGGTAGCTAGTAGCTGTCTTCCCTCGCAAATTGGCATTATTTTAATGAATCACGGTTGTCCCCACGAAGCTAAGGGATTTACGTCGGGAATCGATGAAAGTCAAGCTTTATACGAGTTAGTCCGGGAAAAATTAATCTATCGTTATCCCTTGATTTCTGTGGGTTGGTTAAATCACCAAACCCCCTTAATTAAATGGACGCAACCGAATGCAGAGTTAGCGGCGAAGAATTTAATCGAATTAGGGGCAAAAGCCTTAATTTTCATGCCGATTGGCTTTGCTACGGAAAATCACGAAACTTTACTAGATGTAGAGCATATTATCGAAGCTTTACGCCGCAAACACGACCAAGTTAATTATGTGCAGATGGCCTGTGTCAACGATAACCCCGAATTTTGCCGGATGGCCGCCGATTGGGCCGAGGAACATATCGAAGCTTTGACATCACAAGAGGCTTTATCTGTCAATAGTTCTGTAACAATTCCTCACATTCATTCCGATCACCATCATCATCACCACGGACATCATCACCATCATTAAGTTTTGACAGTGACAAAGAGGGGCAACGGCAAAAATTAGTCCTACCACTTGTCACTTTTGGAAGTATGATCTATAATTGTGCTTTCTTGGGTACGTAGCTCAATGGATAGAGCATCCGCCTTCTAAGCGGACGGTTGTAGGTTCGATCCCTACCGTACCCGTTACTCATAGCTATAACTCTGTCTATAGTGACAGAAATAAAAACTACACCAGACAGAGAGGGGTTTTGTTATATCTAAGGTTCGGGAAAACTATTTAATCTTAAGCAAGCGATCGCTTGATTATTAATTCAATTTGGAACTTATCAGGGATTGGGAAAAAAGACAACCTTACCAATAATTCCTAAGATTCCAGTTGTCATTACTCCAACAATACTTAAGAAGCCAACAGTCATAATATTGAGGCGACTGTTAATATCATCAACTCGCTTATCTAGTCCTTCAACCTTTGCTTTGATTTCAGCTTGACCTATCTCTATCCTTTTGATGTCTCGTTGTATTTCTACTTGTCCTATTTGTAATTTTTGAATCTCCTGTTGTAAAACAATCATTAAGTCTTTCAGTTCTTTAATATCCGATTCGGTGAAAGCAGTCATGTTTCTGTCTCCTGATTTGCCAATGATACTAATTTAATTTTATACGAGCGATCGCTTGATTGTCAATATTAACTATGATTAAATTATAGTCATTTCAATTAAGATTGAGAATATCAATCCCAGAGTTCATAAGGGTTTTGTCGGTCTAGAGTGTATCAGATTTATCTGAAATGACTATAATCTTGGAAACGACAGGATACCTAAGCTATCTTAGCTTAATTTTAATCAGTCAATACTTAAGGCTTCTAGTTGCTCATTGAGCCAATTTGTTGCTGTGGCTTCATCGGTTTCTATCGCTTTCTCTAGTCCTATTTTAGCAATTTATAGGAGTTGTTTGGATGGGGATTTTGTATTTCTAGTATCTGGCATTTTTTCAGCTATTAAAAGAACGTAGAACGTAGAAACCCAACGTCTGACAATCTTGCCAATTTCTTGATAAATTTGGGAATCGGTTAACTCAACCACTCTCTCACTACAAAATGAAAGCTGGTATCCCTAGTCTATCAGCTAGTTGGAGCTTAATCGGTTTAGGGCGGAAGGCAAGGGATAGTTAGGGAAAGAAATATAAAGATTCATAAAATTGTAGCTTAGGATACAGATTGGGGGGGTAATGTGTATTATATTTGCGGTTCTTTTTTAAGTTTCAGCAAGAAAAAGAGGTTAAAATGCTCAAAAACTCAGCCGCCATCTCTGCTCTAGTCGTTCCTTTTTTATTGTTTCCGACTCAAGCTCAAGCGATCGTCGCTTTACAAAGCTTTACGGGTGGTTCTGTGTTCACAAGTATTGGTCAAACGCACAGGACCATAGGATGGTCATTTACCGCTAATGACAATCTCTCGGTAACTTCTTTAGGGCTATGGGATGAAACTCCGGCAGACCCTTTAGGGCAATCTCATCAGGTTGGCTTATGGAGTTCAACTGGAACTCTGCTCGGTTCCGCTACTATTCAAACCAATAGTCCATTAACCGGTAGCTTTCGCTATGCGGCGATCACGCCAGTGGCTTTGACCAGCGGGTTAACGTATTTTCTAGGTTCAGAAGTTTATGACCCTTTTTCTGATGGATATACAAGTGGTGCTAGTTCGATCGTCACAGCCCCAGAAATTACCTTTTTAGGCACGGCAGTTAACAATTCGGCCGGTGGTTTCTCTTTCCCTTCTAACACTGGATCTGACAATGGCCGTTTCGGTCCTAATTTTCAGTTTCAAGTTATCTCTACATCTGTTCCCGAACCCACCTCTACTCTCAGCCTCTTAGCCCTCGGCACCCTCGGTGCAGCTTCAACCCTCAAGCGCAAATTGAAGCCATCCAAATCAGCCGAAAAAGAAACCACAAAAGTAGGCTAAATTGCTTCTAAAAATACCATAAATGCTCCCTTCATTCAGTCAGTTGAGGGGGTGTTTTTTGCATAACTCTCTCAATTCCCATAATTTCAGGGAGGATGGTTTATCCTTTCATCTGAGATCTGCTACAATATAGATACAGAAAATAAAATCTTGACCAGTAGAGTAGAAGTATTTTCTATCTTAGAAGGTAAGCATCATGAAAAATTTAGAAGAAATTAAAGAGATTTTGGGTCAAGTCAAGTCCTTAGTAAAAGAAAAGTATTATGTCAGTGAATTAGGTATTTTTGGAGATTATGTAAAAGGAGAAGTGCAGGAAAATAGTGAAGTTAATATTCTGATAGATTATACAGAACCGCCTAGTTTACTAGATTTAGTGGATCTGGAATATTATTTAAGTGATTTACTTAAGGTAAAAGCGGATGTTATCAGTAAAAATGGCTTAAAAGGAAGAAGGCGAGAAAGAATTTTATCGGAGGTTATTTATGTATGACGCAACGGGAATTTAGAGATTTCTTGCCAGAAATGTTGAATCTCGTAGCTTGGGTTGACGCAAGGAAACCCAACAACTTCTTGGAATATTTTCACAATCTTTGTTGGGTTTCGCCTTTTGAGCCGATTGGTAATACCTGATTAATAATGATAGCTCAACCCAACCTACGGCTGAATCTTCATCCTTTGCCAATGAATCAAATAAAGACAAAGAATTTACCGCCAGTTTTGGCAACTATTCTCGGTGTGAGAGGAGGAGGCAGATTTTGCTGCCGTTTCCCCCTAATAGCTAAGATAGGATCAGTTTTTGCGGTAAAAAATCTTACTGCCTTGGTCACTGACAAAATGACAATTGCGGTAGGACCGCCAGAGAGATTTAAAAATCGGTTCTTTTGAGACGCGATAATAGTCTCCTAAGACGGGACGGATAGCCTCGGTTGCTTCTTCGAGATGATAGTGGGGAATAGTGATAAAAATATGATGGGCAACGTGAGTACCAATTTGGTGATGGATGGGATTAAAGATGCCATAATCGCGATCGATGGTAGAAAGCGCCCCTTTGAGAAAGTACCAGTCTTGGCCGCGATACCAGGGAATATCATCTTCAGTGTGGTGTAGGAATGTCACCAAGTCCAACCAAACCACAAAGACGATATAGGGCATGATGTAGTAGTTAAACAGAAACCAAAAGCCGTAGCTAATACCCAACCCGATTAATAGACCTAACATAAAGGTACAGCAAACGGTGCTAGTCAGTACCTGCCAGCGTTCCGAGGGGCGAAAGAGGGGGCTTTCGGGCATAAAATGGGACCCCTGTTTATTAGGAGAACGACGGAAAAGATAAAGGGGATAAACAAATAAAATTAGCTGAAAACGAGCTAATTTTTCGTACCAAGCCATATTGTTATACTGGGTTTCCGTGACGGGATACCAACTTTCATCGGTGTCGATATTGCCGGTATTAGCGTGATGGGTGCGATGACTGATGCGCCAACCGTGGAAAGGTACGAGAATGGGAGTATGACTGAGATGACCGATTAAGTTATTTAACCAACGATAACGGGAAAAGGAACCGTGACCGCAATCGTGACCGACGACAAATAAGGCCCAAAACATGGTTCCCTGCATAAACCAAAAAAGGGGGAAGAACCATGCTTGATTAATCTGGTAAGTTATCCAGTAAAGTAGGGCAATAATGCCAATATCAAAAAAAAAGTAAGCTAAAGAGCGAAAAACGCTTGATTGGAAGCAACGGGCCGGGATAGCTAGACGGACATCCTGTAGGGTAAAGGGCAAAAATTCTCTTTTTAGGGAGGGTTTAGGTAGGGTTTGGGACACTAGGTTATAACTCAAGATAGATGACAGGGCAGTATTGACGAAAGCTTGAGTAGCTCAAGTTTTTTTGTTTCTCGATGCGCTATCTTTTCTCTATCTCAGCTAGGAGCGGATAAGACCGAGCGATCGAGCGAATTTCGTCTAACTCACTAGAATTTTATTGTAGGGCTTAATGTAACTTAACAAAAGCCCCTAGGGAAAGTTAATCAGATTCTCCCCCTGTCTGTCCGTCTGTCCCCTTGGGCATCTAGTACAATAATATCTGAGAAAATAGATAAGACTCTCGGTTATTCAATCAATATTATGAACCAGTTACCTATTCGTCCAGCTAACAAAAATTTTACCCATAGTTGCTTGACTTTTGCCGATTTTTATGCGGGAATTGGTGGCTTTCGTCTCGGTCTTGAACAAATCGGTTGGCAATGTGTTTTTAGCAACGAAAATAACCCAGATTGTCTGAAAACCTACAATCACAATTTTCATGAATCGATAAAACCGCAAGATGTTGAAGCTTTAATTCCTAGCTTACTTCCAGATTTTGAGGTTTTTTGTGGGGGATTTCCCTGTCAGCCATTTTCCAGAGCAGGACAACAAAAAGGTTGGCAAGACAGTCGCGGACTAGCTATTCAGGAAATTCTCAGAATTTGCCATGAAAAAAAGCCTAAAGTGATCTTTCTTGAAAATGTTAGTAATATCATGCGCTTAAATCAAGGGCAGATATTAAAAGATATATTAATCCAGTTAAAAGAAATAAATTATCTGGCTTTTTATGCAGTTATCGATAGTAAATATTTCCAAATTCCTCAATCAAGACCTCGCTTTTTTTTATTGGCTTTCCGAAAGGATTTAGGAATTAAAAACTTTCAATTTCCCCAACCTTGCCATGCAGAATTCGGTATTGAAAAAATTATTGTTCCGGGGGATTATTCAATTCCCATATCGGAAAAATGGCAGCAGTATATTGATTATTACGCTGGCAGAATTACTGCCGAACAATTATCTTTTCAACTGCCAAAAACAAGAATAAGTATTGAAAGAGCAAGTGTTAATGTAGATTATGATAATTGTATTTATCAAATGAGGTCTAGTGGCATCCGAGCAATTTCTATCCAAAAACCCTTTCCTACTTTTGCGGTTAGTGTTAGCGGTGGTGGTGCTATGATTCCAGTGTATAGCAAGGAAAGAAGACATTTAAGTCTCTTAGAAATAAAAAGATTAATGGGATTTCCCGATGATTATTATTTTCCTGTTTCTCGCACCGCTGCTATTAAACAACTTTCTAACGCTGTCTGTCCCCCAGTCATTAAACATATTGGTATAAATATTACTAAATCACTTAATTAGCTCGATTTAGCCGGTCTTCAATATTTTCTTGACTGGGGAAAATAATCTTAGTTACTTCAGGAAAAGCTAAGACGCATTCTGAACATTTATCAGGAGCATAGTTACAAAGATTACAGATTTGCCATTTGCATTTATTACAATAGAAGCAGAGAGCTTGAAAATTGTCATCGGCACTATTTCCACCTTTTTCTACGGGAATCCGATGATCCCAAACTAAACGCACTCGATCCCTAGCATAGGTATTTTGATTGATATTTTCTTTCTTTTTAAGAATTGAGCCACAAAAATTACATTTATTTTTTTGTTGTTCTAAGATATTTCTCTGAATTAGAGATGAGGGAGGTGTTCTAATCTGTGGTTTAGTAGTGGTAAAAAGTCGTTGATGATCGGAACTATCTAAAATATATTTTTGACTGCCTAATCTTTTTTGTCCTTGGGGAGCATAAATAAAATTAAATCCTTCTTCATTCCAAAGTTCGCTAAAGGGTTTATTAGCATCAGCATAGGAATCTTGAATTAAATTTTCAGGAATTTTACCTTTGAGTATAGTTTTTATCTCTTGTAAATTATTGGTCGCATTAGTTAGATCGCTCTCACAACCTTCTCCATACCTAATCAGAGTTAGCAAAGCAGCAATAGTTCTTTTTTTATATAAAATAATTACTCTGTTATCATTAAAAATAATTAAATATCCTTTTCCTTGAGGATTCTTGGTAATTTCCCTAATATCTTCTAACTTGATCCCACTCATCTTAATACCTCTAGAGATTACAGATAATTGGCTGTTAAAACCGAAAAAAAGGGGTAAACAAAATTCACCCCAACAGAGAAAGTAATAATCCTACAAACTGCTGATAAACTTATCAAGGCGATCAAATCCTTTTTCAATCGTCTTTAGGTCTGTAGCATAGGAAAGACGAATACAATCATCAGCACCAAAAGCAATCCCGGGGATAGCGGCTACTTTTTGGCTTTCGAGGAGTTTCTGACAAAAATCCCGGGATTTTAAACCAGTTTGACTAATATCGATAAACACATAAAAAGCACCGTTGGGAGTAGGACAATTGAGTCCAGGTATCCCTCGCACTCGTTCTAAAATATACTGTCGGCGCTCGCTAAAAGCTTTGACCATTTCCTCGATGCAATCTTGGGGACTCGCCAAAGCAGCGATCGCACCGTATTGGGCAAAAGTGCAGACATTGGAGGTACTATGACCTTGGATCTTAGTCATGGCCTTGACAATTTCCACCGGTCCTGCTATGTAACCGACGCGCCACCCCGTCATCGAGAAAGCTTTAGCAAAACCATTACTAATAATACTGCGCTGAAAGATTTCCGGCCCAAAAGAAGCGATACTGCGGTGAATTGCGCCATCGTAGAGGATTTTCTCGTAAATTTCATCAGAAACCACTAAAATATCCTTTTCAACCACAATTTTTGCTAAAGCGGCGATTTCTTCGGGAGTATAGACAATGCCGGTGGGATTAGAGGGAGAATTGAGGACAAATAACTTAGTTTTCGGTGTAATTGCCGCTTCTAGCTGTTCGGGGGTGATTTTATAGTGATTCTCTAGGCTAGTGTTCACTATAACCGATGTTCCCCCCGCTAACGTCACCATTTCAGGATAACTCAACCAGTAGGGTGCGGGAATAATTACTTCGTCCCCCGCTTCAATTAACGCCATGATTAGATTGTAGAGAGACTGTTTACCCCCATTGGTAACGATGACATTATCGGCATTGTATGCTAGTTGATTATCCTGCAGCAATTTCTGGGCGATGGCTTTTCTTAACCCCGCTTCCCCGGCAGCCGGTCCGTAGCGAGTTTTCCCCTCATCGAGGGCCTTTTTCGCAGCAGCTTTGATGTGAGTGGGTGTGTCGAAATCTGGTTCCCCGGCGCTAAAACTACAGACATCTTCGCCGTTTTTCTTCATTTCCTTGGCCAGGGAGTCGATAGCTAGGGTAAGGGAGGGGGTGACTTGATTGACTCGTGACGCTAGTTTCATGGTATTTTACCCTGACAGGGCTTTTCTGATGACCTACACAACCTTTAGTATTGTCCATCACCTCGATTGTTCTGGGTGTTTTTTTATATAATCTCCGGAATTGCCTGGATTGGGGATGCGGATGGGGTGATGGGGAAGTGGGGAGGGGGAATTATGAATTATGAATTATGAATTATGAAGTGGGGAGGGGGAATTATGAATTATGAATTATGAATTATGAAGTGGGGAGGGGGAAGTGGGGAAATTGAACTAAAACCCCAAAACCCCAAAACCTGTCTCCCGTCTCCTGTCTTCGTTATTGAGATTTTTTTCTTTTCGTGGTTTTTTGTTTGCTGGTAGAGAGTAAGGGAGCGGTTAATTTTTCATAGAGTTCAAAGAGGTATTCAATCCGGTTTAATTCACTGGTAAAGGGTTGGGGACGATAACACAAATCAACGGCTTTGTCAAGTTTTTGGTGAGCTTTGAGCAAGTCGGGAGGCATGGTTAAAGGATCGTATAAATCCGCAAGGCTACTATCAGGATATTTTGCCCTTGTATCTAGCACAGCTTGAGCGCAAGTCTCGACGGTTTGTTTTTGTTTGTCCGTAGCAGTTTCAGGAAAAGGAAAATTATTATAAACGATGGTGTTTGAATAACGGTAATCACTTTTTAATCTGCCACATACATATTTAACCCATGCCATGTGCATTTCTGAAGTTAAAATACCAAATAAATATAAATCTCCGTTCGGAATAGACTGACAAGTATCACTTACGATATTATCAGCCGTAAAAAAGCCAATTGGAATGTATTTTCTATTTTCTGACGTAGTTCTAGGTACAAGAATATAGTCTGATTTTGGTTGTGTGATTTGTCGAAATAAACAATGATAAGAATAGTTTCGAGTGGAAGCTGCAATACTTTTTGATCTGAATTGCTTCACGGCTTCCACCCGCTCCAAAATTTCAGGTATATTCTTTAGTTCATTGGGTTTAATATCGAGTAGCCACAAACACCATTTTTTGCCACCATTTAAAAATTCTCTAGCACTAATAAAAGGTTTGATAAATTTAATCACCAAAGGATTTTTTAAGACAAGAGTATTTTTTTCTTCTTCAGATAAAATAAAATTGCCTCCATCTGTTGGCTTATTTCCATACATCATATTAGGGACATTACAGAGAGGATATTTTCGATTAAAAACCAAAATATTGTTTGCATTGATTAAGTAAGGATTAATATTTTGGGCTTTTATTAAAAGCGGCTCACTGGTTATAGTCTGATAGTCGAATAGATATTTTTCATTAGCTTCAAAACTAGCAAATCCAATAATCACACAATGAACCGCAGCATTACCTTTAGCTTCATTACTCCATTTGAAAGTTCTATGAGCAAAATGAATACTGATATTAAATTCGTTTATTAAAACATTCCATAAGATAGATAATTGTTCCCCTTGAGAAATAGAATTAGTCGCCACTAATCCCACCTTAATTTTTGTGCTTTGAATAAATTGAGCAGATTTATAAAACCATGCTGATACATAATCCATAACCCCTGATCCAATGATTTTATCAAGAACTAGCTTTAAGTCTTCTTTCTGATCAAAATTTTGGTAATGATGCCCCACAAAAGGAGGATTTCCTAAAATAAAATTGAGCTTCTCTTTTGATATAACTTCCTCCCAATCAATCCGCAACGCATTCCCATTAACAATCTTTGCCGCTTTCTTTAATGGTAAACGCACAAAATATTGACCAAAAGTATTACTAACTTTAACATTCATCTGGTGATCAATTAACCACATCGCCACTTCTGCCACCCTCACCG
>SFAQ01000116.1:0-18199 GCA_007096525.1 Microcystis wesenbergii Mw_QC_B_20070930_S4
AAAAATATGTGGAGAGCCAAGACTCCCCAGAATATTAATCGTGCTTCGCCGTTCTATACTGGTCGGCTTTTCATCTCCGAGGTAAAACCGAGAGCCTTCAAGCCGACATTTTGGGTAAAATGTAACTAAACAGTGGTTACTTGAAATGGTTATGGAAAAAGAATCGGTGACGATCCGATTCCCGTCCGAGTTGATGCGGCAGGCCAAGCGGCTCAAGTCGGGGAAAGAATCGTTTAACGAATTAGTGGTGGAGGCTGTGGAGCGAGAGGTGAGGCGGCGTAAAGCCTTAGAAGCTCACGAGACCATCCAGCGATTACGGGAACAGGTCAAACAGAGAACGGGAGTACACCCCGACCCGCTCCCGTCGCTTCGTCAATTGAGAGAGGGGGAATGGGAGCTTGAGTAGTTACTGCATCGATACCAGCGTTTTCATTAAATATTTGTGTCCCGACGAACAGGAGGGAGAGGCGACGGAATTGGTCGGTCAGGCACTATCGGGGCGGATCGTCCTGCCTTGTTTTGCGTGGGCGGAAATCGCTTCGGTTTTGCGGAAAAAGGTGAGGAGCGGTCTGCTGACGGAAGGGGAGGCGGGTCAACTCTATAGTGCCTTCGGGGAATTACCGATCGATTATGTCGATGGGGAAGATATTCGAGCGAGGGCGTGGGAGATGGCCGGGCAGTACGGTTTACTGACGTTGTACGACGCGGTTTTTCTGGCCGTGGCCGAGAGGGAGAGAGCCAATTACTGGACGGCTGACACGGTGTTCTTGAAAGCTCTCGTTCCCAAACCGTCCTATGTGTTCGCTCTGGGTGGGGAGAATGGACGCGATGGCTAAAAGACAGTCGGAATGGACAGAAGACGAACTCGATGAAATGTTGGCTTCCGCTGGCCGGGGGGTAGAAGCGATCGAGGTGGAGGTAATCGAGTCTTCGCGACCGTTGAGTGAGGAGGAGGTCAGGGACAGGGAGCGGTTAGAGCGGACGGTAGAACGGGCTTTCTACCAGGCCGGCTCCGCCCTGCAAGAACTGCGAGATCGACGGTTGTACCGGGACGGGTACGACTCCTTCGAGGATTACTGTCGGGGGCGATTCGGTCACAGTCGTCAGAAGGCCAACTATTTAATTATGGGAGCGGCGATCTACCGAACCCTGAGTGCAGCCAACTGTCTGCTGCTGCCATCGAGCGAGTATCAGGTGCGGCCGCTGGCCGTTCTTGCCCCGCAACGACAGCCGACCGTCTGGAACGAGGCCGTAGCGGAAGCTGGGGGCAAAGCACCCTCTAACCGAGTCGTTCGCGAGACGGTGGGCAAATACCAGGATAAAGGGAAAGCGAATGTTTTCGAGGTGGGGGAAGTGGTCGCTATCCTTGCCAAAGATAACCCGCGCCTGAAGGGGAAAAACAACTGTTGGGCGATCGTCACCGCCGTTCACCCGCGCTCCTGCGACCTGCGACTTCACGACGGGGCGATCGATCTGGTTAAAATCGAGTACCTCAAGGAGTTGGGCTACACCGAAGGGGACTGTCAGACGGTGCGGCGATTATGCGATCGATTGTCGAGACTGAGGGAACGCGAGGACTTGGAAGATGCCGCCGTCGCCTTTTTGGGAATCTTGGGGAAACTACAGCGACCCTACTTGAGCGAGTTGGAGGAAGGGATGCTGACCATGTTAGAGAAGTATTACGGGGTAGTGACCGATTGATTTTCGTCCTTGACTGGCGATCATTCCCTCCGAATTACCGCGACCCCAGATCGAGGGACTACGAGCGGACGCGGGATCTAGGGGTGTTAGAATTGATAGACCGACCGCGTACCGGATCGCCATCTCTCTCTGCCCGCCATGAGTCAAAAGCCACCCTTCCCGCGACCCGAACTGGATTCCGCCCCGATTACCTTCCACCAATACGAAGCCTATACACCCGAAAAATTAGAGTTGTGGGAAGGTTTTAACCCCCCTTTTGCCTCTTGCCTCTTGCATGAGTGCCTTTCTTCACTAGGAAATTTATTTTGCACGACTACTTATTAATTAAGGCGATGGAGTTTTAAGTCACCTCTCTTAAATCTGAGATTTAAAAATCATCAATTAGGAGTTTTAACCATGAAAAAAACAACTCTTCCTATTAATTTATCTCAAGAAGAAATTAAACAATTTTGTCAGCGTCACTCGATCTGCAAGTTATCTTTATTTGGTTCAGTATTAAGGGATGATTTTACAAGAGAAAGTGATGTTGATGTTTTAGTAGAATTTGAACAAGGGAAGACTCCTGGTTTAGCTATTATTACGATGGAAGATGAGTTATCAAATATAATAAATCGCCAGATAGATTTAAGAACATCGGCAGATTTAAGCCGTTATTTTCGTGAGCAAGTCTTGGCAGAAGCTATAGTTATTTATGAGCAAAATTGATAATTTAACTCGGCTAAAACACATCAGAGATTCAGCAAAAGAGGCATTATCTTTTGTAAATAATCGCACCAGACAAGATTTAGATGACGATAGGATGTTATCTTTAGCTCTCGTAAGATTAATTGAAATAATGGGCGAAGCTGCTAATAATGTTTCTGAACCTTGCCAAGTTAAGTATTTTAAAATCCCTTGGCGACAAATCATCGGCATGAGAAATCGTATTGTTCATGCTTATTTTGATATTGACTTAGATATTGTCTGGCAAGTAATCACTCAAGATTTAGGTTTACTTTTGATTGAAGTTGAAAAGGCAATTAAAGAATTGGAAGCGTAAATTATGGGAACAGGAAACAGTTTCGAGCCAATAGACCTCTTAGACCTCTTGCAAAAGTCTTAATTCGATCCTTGTACAGCAACATTTTTGAAGATTATCAACTACTAATAAATAATTAACTGAAAGTCCCTCCCATTATTGTTTCTATCGTTTGTTTTCGGATTTATGCAAGAGGTCTATCAAAGCGATATATCTTCAAGCTCGCAGGAAGTCTGATACAAAAGGCAGTTTAGCACTTGCCCGTATGTCAGATTTGACATATTATGGGATAATAAATGCAAAACAAAAATGATAAAGATATCGTTTGGTTGAGTGGAGAGGTGAAAACTCCTGGGAGATCGGACATGGATTTAGCTAAGCGTCAACGTTTAGAAGCGGCGGGCTGGAAGGTGGGAACAGTAGAGGAATTTCTAGAGCTTACGCCCGTAGAATCCGAGCTTATCGAACTCAAACTAGCCCTCGGTAGAAAATTAAAAGAAATTAGAAAAAGTCAAAACATTTCTCAAAAAGAGTTAGCAAAAAGAATGGAATCGAGCCAGTCGCGAGTGGCGAAAATTGAATCGGGTGATCCCTCGGTTTCACTTGACCTGATAACCCGCGCCCTTTGTTTATCCGGGGTCACACGTCGGCAGATTGCGGAGGCAATTATTAGCTCGGATGTTAGTTCCGAAGACGATCTCGTGTAGCGAGCGCTTTGCGTTCGCCCACAGTTACCGTGAACTGGTTTCTTCCCCATAAATTGAGTAATTGAACCGTTAGTTAATCGACACTTCGAGACGATACAGGAACGCTTAGGAAGTTGGCCACTCGTTGCCTTGTTCTTCAAACCTTGAGTGAGGAAACTTCACTCGATCGAGGACGCGCTTTCCCCGATCGCTTTCAATAAAAACAGTCCCAAATCCCGATTCAACCCCTCGTTTCGTTGGGGACAACCGTGTTGGGTTAGGCAACGGGGACAGCCGTACTCACAATCACAGGCTTCAACCAGCGCCCGCGCTTTGTCGGCCAGTCGGGGTAGGTTCTGAAAAATCGCTTCCGTCGCCCCGTTGCCACCGTCGCAAGTATCGAAGAAATAACCGACGCTTCGTTTGTCCTCCCGCTCGACCACGAAATTGACATCCGATCGCGAGGAAAGTACCAGTAGAGGGACGGCGAAGATCAGTTGATGCCCCATACTGTGTAGGGCTAACCAATCTGGTGCGCTTGTCCAGAGGTGTTTGAGGGTGTCGGGAATGTTATCACCGTAGCGATCGGTAAGGTTTTTTCTGAGACGGGCTACTTCCTCGCGGATAACGGTCGTGACTCCAGGATTGAGTTCGATTTTTAAGACGGGAGCTTCGTAGCCGGTGCGGTAGGGGGTCGGAAAAGTGATTTTCTGCTCCACATCGGTGATCTCGGCCGTTCGTAGAGAGCGGTGACATTGCGGGCAGCTTTTGCCCTTGAGGGGCAGATGATAGCCCGAACAGTGAGGATTGGTGCAAGTAAGACGGTACTGGCGTTTTAACCGTTGATAACCCGTGACCGAGGATGTGATTTCGCCCCAGTGCAGACGTATTCTGAGCCGTGCGTCGGGGAACGGGGTCGAGAGAATCTTCGGTTCTGCCAGTAGCGTTCTGACGGCTACTGTTAGGTCGGTTTCTGGTTGGGTCGAGAGATCGCTATCGCAACCGAGAGGTTCTAACGACGCGGTGCGGTTCTGCTCGTTCAGTTCGCGGCACCGGTACACCCGTCGGCCGTCCCCGTCGATTGCGGTGTAGAGTGCATCGGGGAAGACCTCACGGTGGGCTAACTCCAAACCCATCTCTTCGATCGTCTCCTTAGTGGTCAGGTCTATCAATTTGACCGCTTGTTGGGGGTTGCCGCGAAGGTTGACCGAGTGGTGGGGCATTCCGACGGCGTGCAAAAAACCGTTCGCTTTCAGAAAAAGCTTGTTCTGCCGTAATAATTCATCGGCCAGCCGTCCGCCCACCTCTCCGAAACGGGGTAGTACCTCATTTACCCCTAATCCGCTCTCAGCACAACAGCAGAGCAGGTGTTTGGCCAGCAGGGTCGGGTAGTCGGGATTGAAGGCGACATTTTCTACTCCGTCCGATAGTAATCGCTCTGGATAGGTTCCGTAGTAGTGATCGAGAGGATCATCGGCGATCGGTAGGAAGATAACCAGACCGCTTCGCCGTCGTCCGACCCGGCCGATCCTTTGCCGGAAAGACATGATCGAACCGGGATAACCGCGGATAATGCAACAATCGAGTTCGGGGAGGTCGATTCCCGCTTCCAGTGCCGATGTGGAGAGGAGAACCCTAATCTTCCCGGTTTCTAACTGTTGGATCAGGCGACGACGTTGTTCGGACTGCATGGAACCGTAAAAGGGTGCTACCCGTCGCGCTAACCCTGCGTTTCCCCAGTTTTCGGCTTCTTTAGCGAGCAGTTTCAGCAAGTTCTTGACGGTGGTGCGCGAGTAACAGAAAACGATACCGCTCAGTTCTTGTTGGAGAAGGGAGAGGACGATCCGCACCGTGTCGGGATTGGGGGAACCCGTCGGTGCGAGGGAAAGGAAAGTTTTGGACGCGGTGGTTCCCCGACCCGTATCCATTGCTTTTAGCCGTTTCGGTTCGTCGGCACGACCCCCAAAACGCTCCAATAACTCGACGGGATTTCCGAGCGTGGCCGAAGTGCAGATAAATTGTAAGCGATCGCTATTGCCGCCGACACTATCGACCGCCCGCCGGAGACGGCGGGTAAGGTTGGCGAAATGCGCTCCGAAGGCGCCGGTGTAGGTGTGAGCTTCGTCGATCACCACCCAACGTAGGGAACGCAAGAAATCTCGCCATCCCTGCCCTTGACTTCCCCCGCGTATTTTCTCTAGCTGGTAATGGAGTAAATCGGGACTGACCGCTAGAATCCGGGGAATATCGGGATAAAACAATTTCCATCGTTCGGACTGCGAGGTATCCCCCGTCATCTGTCCGATTTTCAAACTAGCGTTCGGTGGCAACACCTCGTTCAGGGTTTGTAACTTCCTGGTCTGGTCGAAGGCCAGAGCTTTGAGGGGAAAGAGATAGAGAGCGGTCGGTTCCGGCGACCTGAGACAAGATTCGAGAATGGGGAGGTTATAACAGAGCGTCTTGCCAGAAGCTGTGGGGGTGGCGATGACGATATCCTTGCCCTGTCGCAATAAGGTCAGGGCTTCCAGTTGATGTTCGTAGAGCGAATCGATCCCGATTTTAGCTAGAGCGGTTGTTAGCACGGGCGGAACATCGGCGGGGATCGGGTGTAACCGTCCCTTAATGGCGGGAATGACGGTGATGTAAGTCAATCTTTCCGCTAATTCGGTAGCAATCGCCCGGAATTCGGGCTTCTTGAGACTTTGAATAGCTGCCAGAATTGCGGGGGTCGATGGAGAGGACTCGGATGGTGTTATCTCGGCTAAGACTAACTCGCCCGAAGCGATCGATTCTTGCCAGTTTGGGAACTGTAGGGGGACAGAATAGCCCGGGAACTTGACGATCAATCGATTGCCCAACCAGCCCGTCACTTTTCCCGTGCCGTATTGTGGCGAAGTGACCGATTTACCGACACCGAGACCGTCGGGTAGGGGTTGACCCAATTTTTGACCGGCACGGAGCAGGGCTGCGGGATCGAGGGGCTGGTTCATGGTTTTTTTCGGTATTGGATTTTATCTTGAACGTCGGGTAATATCCCCGATTTTACAAAAGGGATTATAGCCGATTAAAATATAACTATTCTTCTAAATTAATTATATATTATTGTCGAGACTTAACTAATTTTATTTTCTCGAAAAAATTATGTTTTTCTCCGATAAAAAAATTGTTAAAACTCTTTAGATATGATTTCAAAACCTCCTTTATTTAATCAGCAGAAACTATCTCTTTGTCATTGAGAATACATTTGTCTTGACTTGTGATCTCCCGGGCAGTTTAGATAGGAATAATCGCAAAATTGGCGATGCTATTTCCTGTTATCAACCCATCGACCGCCCGAAAATGCTTGTCATAGCTAAACAAAGCCAGATTATATTGTAGAGCGGTCACTGCAATCCACATATCATTAGTCGCAATCGGATTGCCCTTTTTCCTCAAGTAATAATAAACTCTAGAGTAATATTCGGCGGTATCGCAATCGATCGCAAAACAGTTAATTTTGGATATTTCCCAAAATTGCTTAAGTTCCCTTCGGTTATATTGGTCGGTTTTTCATCTCCGAGGTGAAACCGAGGGTTCCTTCAAGCCGACATTTTGAGGTAAAATGTTCATGGATGTCGAATTATTTTAGGGGTTTTAAGAGCTACAGGAGAAATATAGCGGTATAATGAAGATAAAAGAATTCAAGATAATTGCCATGGAATTAGTGACGCTCGATCGAAGTAGATGTATTCAAATTCCTGAAACTTTGCTGGAACAACTAGGCATTGAATATGATAGTCAATTTCAGGTAGAAGTTCAAGATGGTAAGCTAGTCTTAAATCCAATTAAGGAAGAGCCAAAGGTTTATTACGAGAATGATGTTTTGGTTGTTGACAGCCAATTGCTAGTTAATCCTGAAGCTTTTATCGAGGAGCTTAGACAAGAAAGAATGAATGAGCTAATGTTGTGATTAAAGTTTTATTCGATACGTCGGTTTTGGTTGCATCTATTTTAGTCAACCATGAACAGCACTCAGCTTGTATTTCTTGGTTAACCAGAGTTAAACGAGGAGAAATTCAGGGTTATATTGGAACTCATACTCTTGCAGAACTCTACGCAATTTTATCGGCTTTTCCCGCCAAACCTCGTCTATCTCCTCAATTGGTACAACAATTAATTAAAGAAAATTTAGATTCCTTTGAGATTATTTCCTTAACAAGCGATGATTATAAAGCTGTAATTAATCTTATGGTAACTTTAAATTTAAGAGGAGGAGCGATTTATCATGCTTTAATTGCTTATGGTTCATTAAAAGCGGAAGTCGATCATTTATTAACTTTGAATCTCAAGCATTTTATCCGTTTTGGCGGGAGAATAGAGAAAATTTCTATGGAACCGCGATAACCTAACTAGCATATTATAGCGGTAAGCTCTTGAGTGAGATACAGACCAAGCTTTGCCTAGCATGGTTTATAGCTCGTGATACTGTACCTCATACGACTGCACACCGCTATAAACATCGCCTTCAAAGTCTCTCTACTCGCGCTTAGAAATCAGTTGAGCGGTCAACGGAAGTCAACTCGTCCCACAATAGAGAGGTCATCGCGCCCGATTCCCCATGAAACTACCTTACCTATTGATACCGCTCGGCTTCATCGCCCTAACCGCTCTAGTGATCGGGGTCTATCAAGCCTCTAGCGCTCCCATACCCGCAGGATTTCCGACCCCGACCCCGAACGGACGGATCGAGGTGAAGAACTATCCCGCCTATCGCGCCGCTACTTACCGCTATCGGGGTCAACTTTCCGAGGCGGCGAACCGGTCGTTTTATCCCCTGTACCAACACATCAGTTCCAACGAGATATCGATGACCGCGCCCGTCGAAACCCGTTACCCCGCAGACGCTAGAGCGACATCGGGAGAGGCCGAAGTTTCCTTTCTCTACCGCGACACCGACACTTACCCGAAAGAGGTGGCCGATAATATTCGGATCGAGGATGTACCACCCATGACGGTGGTGAGTTTGGGACTACAGGGAGGTTATGATTTTGACAGTTACCAACAGGGATTGACCCGACTGAACGAATGGCTGGCCGAACATCCGAGCTACCGGGCGATCGGTTCCCCCCGTCGCTTTTTCTATGACGGTCCCTACGTTCCCGATCCCCTGAAACGGAGCGAGATACAAATACCCGTCGAGGCGGTATCGTCGAATCATTGAACTCATGGCCAATCCTGACTTGTATCGCAGAGGAAATGGTCGGCCATGATGTCCTCGAAGGTGAAAAGACAGTGAGAGGGAAAAGTCCGTATCGGTAAATCCGTGTCCCGCAAAGCCAAATCGACTCCGGCCTCGAAAGCGTCGGATAAAGCCGTCGGTATCCGGGATTTTAAACTAGGATTGCCCTGTAGATGCCGTCTGATCGCTCGTCTCTGTTCTCTAATCGTCAAAAACCAACTGCGAGAACGTTTATCTGGCTGATATTCCCATTTGAGAAGATGTCCTACCAAAACGGTCAGACGGCTCACCAGTTCTCGATATTCTTGTTTACCCAAGGAAATGACTTCCTCCCGTAAGTTTTGCCAGTCCAGTGCTTCTACCTGTCGGTTGGCTAGAACGTTCGCTTGTAGCTCTGTCCAGCCGTAGAAGTCGGATTCATACAGGGCATTCGCTCGATCTGACCTATTGGAACTCATATCTGACCATATTTGTACTGGAACTAGATAATACGTTGATTAACATTTTGATTATGTGGCTATCTGGCGGGGAATGTCCCCACCGAATAAAGTTTACCAACCGCCGCAGCAGTGACGATACTCGTCATAGATTTCGTGTTGTCGTTCGAGGGCGGCGATTTCCTTCTCTTCTTGCCGTTGCCGAATGGTGCTATCAATGGCGGCCTTCATGATAGCGTTATCGCCGTGAGCGAGTCTGAGGGTGTAGAGTTCGACCAGGGATAGAGGAAAGAGGGTTCGTGTTAGCAGGGTGAGGTCGAGGGTGGGAAGCTGGGGGAATTGCCTGGAGAGGTAGTTCAATAAGGTTTGTTCTGTCATCGTTTTGTTTCTCGAATGATTTGCACCCGATGGCGTTAGCCTTTTCTCCTTTTTTTTCTTTTTCATCTCTGGCATCGGTTGTCTTCGCGGATATCCCATGAACCATCGACACGGAATAAAAATAAACAGCGTTTGGCGTTTGTTCCCTGGGCGGTCAGTGTCAGTCGGCCTAACTGTCCCCAAGAACCGCCCAGACCGCCTCTCGTGTCTGCCCAACTAACCCGGTAGATCGTGCCGTTGTTTCCCCCGACACCGCTAACTCTTCTCAGGGTCGAATTAGCGGTGTCGATGTCCACCCCGTCCGTCAGGGATTGCCATTCGCTGACCGTCTCGCAATCGTCGCTGGCTATCTTGGCCACCTCGATCCGTCCGTCGTCTTTCATGCAGAGGGTGGTGGGGGTGGTTCCACTTCCTGTTGCATCGAAGCGGGTAAACTTCCAATGTTGGGAGAGTTCAAAGGTGGCGGTGTTGAGACGAATTTCTGCTAGTAATCGGGAGAGCAGAGACAGACCGATCAGCAGCAGGATAGCGATTAGGGTTAAAGTGACGAGCAGTTCGAGAAGGGTGTGGCCGGATTGACGCATGGTGTTAACTCCCGTTGGTTTTCGACCGCACTCGACCGTTTTCTTTGTTTTCTTTTCCTATTTTTTGTATTCGTTGTCTCCCGACCGAGCTTTGTCTGAAAATTACTGGCGATCGTTTCCCTCAGTTAAAAAAGGCGATAGTCGCAGTGACCATCGCCCAAGAGCAGAAAAAGTTTGATTTACCGATTAGAAATGAAGAGGATCGTCGCTGGGTTGCCAATTATCCGAAATTTCTGGCTCATCTGGGTCGGGGTCATCTTCTATTTCCGGTTCGGGACGATAGATCGAGGCGTGAATACCTGACGGTAAATCCTCGGTCGGATCGTAATAATTATCGGAAAATTGTTGATATAGACGATAATCACGGAGAGCGTTAAGATAACTATCGAAAGTGTTGTTATCCATCGATTTTCTCGGAATAGTTTACACCCCACTCCGATAGTTTTTGTTATTTAATTTTTCTTTGATTTCTCCTTTCACCGAGGTAAAAAAAAGGAGAGAAAAACTCCTCCCCTTTCGTGTTATCGCATTCGGTTAACCTGCGTTCCAGTCGTGGGGAATGCTGTTATAGTGGGAACCAGATTTTTCTTCCCAATCGCGACGGCGTTTCCAACTGCGTTTGTTGGCATCGATCAAGTCCTGCAAGGTCATATTGAATTTGCGAAGTGCATAATCCAGCAGTTGTTCGATCGTATAGGTTGGATTGTTGGGAGTGCCGAACGCTTCAGTGAATTTCTGTTTGAAGTCATCCCAACTGAAATCCTCGCCGTTGCGTTTCCGAGATAGCATACCCTGACGTTCCCGGATGGCATAGTACACTTGGGCATAAACCCGTTCTGAATGATCGGGGACGGCGAAGTTGCCGAGGGCTTCATCGGATACAGAGTTGACGGTTGTTTTCGGGACTGGCATGATTGTTTCTCCAGTTTCTAATGGTTTTCGCCAGTGATACCGTCTTTTTCGGTAATTTATATTGTTTTTATCTGTTTATTTCTAGTTTTTATGTTCTTAATCCCTTAGCCTAGAGCCGACAGACGACTGCTTGAGGACAATGGCGGAGGATCAGACCGCAAACGATACGCCAATCCCCGCCGGCCAATCCACAGCCCAGTCCGTGAGGGAGATAGGGGGTCAAGTGCAGTTGTCGGGAGAAATCGGCTAATTCGGCTAGACAACGAGCGAGTGCGTCGTAATCGGTCTGTCGTCGATCAATACCGTAATCAGTCTGCGCCGCTAGATTGGCGACGTATAGACTCTGACTCACAGGAACTAGCTGGACTTGCCCTAATTGGATTTGCTGGTAATCCCGTCGGTACTGCTCCCAAACCGCGGGATAGCGACGACGTATCTGCAAGGCTAATCCCGCTCCCATTTTGCCTTTGAGGTTAACCTGATGAGCGATGATGCCCCGTTCTATTTTCAGCAGATCTCTGGCGATAAAGTGACGGCAGCGGTCGAGGAACGATTCGCACATCGGTTTAAAGCTATCCAACCCATCTCGCACCGCTTGGCGGATGATATCTGCTTGGGAGAACTGGAAATTTTCTTGAAAAATGTCCTCGAACTCGTCGTATTCCGATGCGATCGCTATCAACTCTGGATGGAGTCGTAAATACTTTAGCCAGAGTGCGATATAGAATTGAACGGCTAGATCATCCACTCGTTTCGTATCGGGGGGCAACCATAACCCGTTTGGCAGTTCAAAACCGACACAAGCGATTCCTTGCTTGTGCCAATCCTCGGCCTCCTGCCACGACATCGGGGCTGGTTTGCCTTGAAAGCGTTTAGTCAGTTGATAATGCTCTTTGATCGAGCGAATCGTTCCGAATGCTTCTAAACGGCAAAATAAGGGGCTGAAGCGTTTATCACCGAGGGAATGACAGGATAAGTTCATACTTTAAGACCTCTGTATCAATTTTTTTTCGACTAATACAGAGGTTTTCTTCAATGTTCTCTTTTTTTCTTTTTAAATCGGGTCTTCAAGCGACAAACCGCAAAATTCGCAATGGCGCTCGTTCCATGCCGCACCACAATCGGGACAACGGGGAGCGGTGTATGCGGTCGTGACCCGCCAGCGCCAGTAATTATCAAAAAAAATCGCCTCGATCGCCGTGACGGGTTCTGGTATGCGGTTGCCAATGCGATAAGGACAGTAAATGCGGAAGGTTTTCTGGTCGTCGGCATCGTAACCGACCCATATTCGGGCGTTGTCGGTCGTTCCCGTGACCGTCTGGATGACCCGAACGGTATTCGGTGGCGGTTGTTCGAGAAATTTTTCCGTGAAAGTGTTGTTCATGATTTTTCACAAATCGTTTTCACTTACGCCGGTCGGTTTTTTTGCTGTTTTCACCCTTTTCGTGGATGCCGTCTCCCGATTCTATTGCTATAGCTGGTCCGATTGCGGAAATAGGACGCTCCCGTAAGCGTCCATTGCGTGCTATTTTTCCAGTACCAATAATCTCGTTCTTACTCCCGTTGGTCGATCGCTTTCTAGAAATGCGTTATCAGGTAAAGCCTCATCGAGGACGGTTTTATCGGCCAACCAATTACGGAACTGTTGATAATTTCGGTCTTTGCGAAAACTGACGGATTCTGGGGCGATCGTTATCAGCCGTCCCCCTTCGGTCAGACGATTATAGGCGTGGGTGATATGGGAAATTTCCAGCCCTTTGCCGAAGGGAGGGTTCATCAGAATGCGATCGTACTCTCCCGTGACATCGAAGCAATTGAAGGCGATGACGTTGAAACCTTTCAATTGGAGAACTTGCCGGAGTTCGGCTTGCAGTTCGCAGACATCTAAGTTGACCCGTACCGATTCCCGAATCGCTTCGGCGATCGATCCTTTGCCTGCACTCGGTTCCCAAACGCTCATACCGTTACGGAGCATGGCCAATTTGACCATCCGTTCGCAGATGGGCCTGGTAGTAGGAAAATAACCTCGGATATTCCGTCCGATCAATGCCCGTTCCAGTTCCCGTATCTGGATGAGGGTGGGGTCTTCTGGTACGGGATTGTCGAGGGACTGTAACGCGGTAATTGCCCGCTTAATTCGATCGAGGCTATTCAGGTGCGCCCGTTCCAGTTTGCCGTACCAATGACAATTTCTGTCGGTGAGGATGCGGTGGATATCTTCATCCCGCCAACGGTGATAACAGAAAGAATACAGGACTTCTAACTGGGTTTTCGTCGTTATCCGTTGGAGAATGTCGGGCAACGTTCCTGTTTCCGCTTCGTCGGCCATCACCCGCAGCCAGGACTGAATCCGTTGCAGTTGTTTTCCGTCCTCTCTCATCGAGGCGACGATGCCGGCCCGTCGTCGGGTGGGGCGTTGATGGGAGATGGCCGGATTCATTTTCTTGTCGATTTGCGATTGGAGACTAGCGGCTAATTCCCTTAGCTTTTGCGCTTTGCGGGGATCGGGATAGCGAAGTCGGGTCGGTACGGGATCGGGGGGAAGATCGAAGATGGATAGTTGCATATCGGTTGCTCTCCATGTTTTTCACCCCCGTTCCAGCTATTTTTTTCTCTCCAATTGTTCTTTAGGTCTGACCATGTTTGACTACTTATAACCAGAAAAAGCTGTCATCTGACAGCTTTCTCCACGTTTTATAGCTTTTCTAATTCTTCGATCAGTTGAGGACTAAGTTTGCACAATGTTGCGGTCAAATTTCCGAGGCGAATCTGTTGGATAGGAATCACGACTCCCGCTCCCGCTAGAACCTCGACAATTCCCTGATTTTCGGAATAGTCTTTCAAATAGCAATGATTCGGTTCTGGTTCGATACCGTACTCCATCAGGTTAACCGTTGCTGTTGCGATCGGTTCTCCGTTATCGGCATCGACTAAATAAATCGCCGGAAAACCACCTTTCAGATATTTACTGACGATAACTCGGCAATTCCATTGTTTGAAGATTATATTCATTGTTTTTTCCTTGATAGGTTTTTACCCCCCATTCAAATCATTTCAATTTCTGGATATTTTCGATCAAGACGCTGAAGATGTCGATCGAGAACCGTGTTTGAAACTAGAGATCAGGGGTGTTCCTCCCATCTGGTTGCCGTATTTACGGGCGTTGGGATTGCACAAAGGACAGAGACGGGCGTGGGCGTGACGGCGTTTGAGGTAACGTTCCACCGTTCTGCCGCCGTTCCAGGTTCGGACGCAGATAAAGTCGATATTCTGTCGGGCGAAAGCGGCGGTTATCTTCGCACCCCGTCCCGCAGCGTGTTCCGCTAGTCTTTGTTTTAAGCTTCGTCTGGTACTACCGAGATAGTGTTGCGCGTATCCTGTTGGTTTGGTGGTATCGCCTATCTCTCCGAGATAATGCAGTAAATAAACTTTAGAGGCCAAGGGATTATCTCCGAATGGTTTTCAACCCTTGGCGCAAGCTTTTGAAGATTATTTACTTTCTTTAAATTGGGCGAATATTTGGAAATTATCGGTCAGGTTATTGCGGTGTAACCACTGATAATAATCCGACCATTCCCGAACATCGGAAAAGCGCGTATAATATTCCCGTCCCTCGACCACTAAATGCCATTCTTGCCAATCGACCTGCGATTGGACGGGACGGGGTAATCCTGGTACGATCACATCGGGGAAAGTATCTTGAAAGGGAAGCGTTCCCTCGAAAGGTCGTTTCCACTCTTCTCCCCGATAATTGATAGCCATTTCGGTTAAATAATCTTTGACGAGCCGTTCTCCGTGAGCGAGAACGTGGATGTATTTCTCGAAAGAGAGTTTGCCCTGTTCAAATAATTTTTGCATTCTGCCATCGTGAATATATTGATGGCAACTATGACAGAGCGCACAGACTTCTTTCATCTCCACCCGTCCCGTAGCGTAGTCGATGTCATAGACCTCGTGTGCTTCCAGCCAACGGTGATACTTAGCCGAGGTTTTATGTATCCCGCAAGCCCAACAGTGATAATCGTGTTCGGCATAAGCTAATTGTCGTTGTGCGTTCCACCACTTCTGACCGAGGATCGTGCGGGGATTGATGCCGTGTAACGGTTTGGGAATATTAGGGTGTAGCAGTAATTCGGGACGGGGAAAGCGATTGTTAGTCATCGAAAAAATGGGTCTGAAAACCCGCCCTTTAGCGATAGCGGAGGGCGGCTTTATACAAGTTAGTGAGAAACAATTAAACCGTTAGAACGACGAATTAACTGAATCTTACTAACAGCTATTTGTCCCAATCGTTTCCAACTGGTATCGCTTACAGATAGCTGTTTTTCGGTATCTCCACTAACATAACCAATCCCTTTGGGAGAAGAAACTAAATCTCCTTTACGGAACCCATGTCTTGTGGTAGAGCCACCATATTTACGTCGTTTACCACCCTTAGAAAAAACCATCAGGTGAAGTTGACGACGACTAACAGGAGGACGTTTGATGACAGCAAAGGGAGCGTTTGTTACTTTAACATAACCCTTCCAATCATATCCATGTCCATTAGAAGTATGGAATGGCAAATAATTTAAAAATTTAAAACAGGCAAGAGCAATTCCATCGTTAGCATGACTTTCTGGTGATTGTTCTGCTTTATTTTTAGACTTTTCTAGTCGCAAATGTTTTCTGAGATTAGAGGTTTGCCAACCAAAGCGAGTATGGACTGTTGCAAACTGAGACAGTTGCTCAATAGCCCATTTTTGTCCAACCATAACCGGCGAGAAACCTTTTCCAGACTTAGCTCCTTTTCTACTGGAAGTTAGATCAATATCGGCTTTGATGTACTCAAAATAGATATCGGTAATTGGATAGATTTTGGTTAGTTCAGAAACGACTCGAAGTTCAAGTTGACGATTAGCTCTGATTGAGGGAGCTAATTTTCCTGTTCTTCTATTTGAAAATCGTTTTTGTCGATGCGCTCTTAGATTAAAAGGAAGTTGGCGGTTAATCCGTCTTCCTCTACGTCCTCTTCGCATTAACCGTCTATTGTCCATGCGCTCTTTTACTCGCTTAAAAGGAAGTTCTAGGTGAGCCTTCCAAAGAGTAAAAAGAGAGGATTGAACGCCAATTCCAGAGAATAATTTACCCGGGTCAATACCAATAGCAATCGGTTGGGTTTTGTTATCGGAAGGTTCATCGGTTAGCTGGACATAGAAAATATCTAAGTCGTTGAATTTACCGATAGCTTTTCCTTCCTTAATCCACCGTCTAGCCCGACTGGGTTTGGTTGGCATTAACGGTTTTCCGTCTTTTGAGATAACAGGAACTCTTGCCATGGAGATAATCCTTAAGAGTGAAGTTAAAGTCCCTTACCGCAACACAATCAAGATGTCTTGTCTAACAACGCTTTACCAATAAAGCTGAGAGGTAATCCGAACTAGGGAAGTATTCGGAAGTCTGTGCCAGATTGTGTCTCAATGCGGTAGTCTCTACTTGCGTCGCCTAAATTGGTCTAGGCAAGCCCCGTCCCTTTTAGGGCGGGGTTAGTGACGGTCTTTCTCTCGATAGTTTTCACCCCGCAGTCAGCTTTTTCGTTCTCTTTTTTCTCGATTTTTTTTAATCTTCTCGATGGAAAAGGGCGATCGATAACGTTTATTTCGATCGCCTGTTGTCCTTAGCTGGCTTTTTCTAGTTGTTGAACTGCCGTCAAATATTGAGTCGCTCCTATTGCCAAACGGGCTGCATCAAAAAAGGCTTTTTTATCATCTTTCAGGATTTTAAGCCAAACGTCGAGATAACTGGCGTGATGTTCCAGTTTGGTATCGATACCCAGTTGATTGCAGACCATCGCCGCTCCGATCTCGGCGATCAATTCCTCGAAAGCGTAGGACCAGGAGCCGAACTTATTTTTGAGCGGACGGTTGCAACGTTTTTGATGTCCCGTCCAATGTACCAACTCGTGCAGGTAAGTGGCGTAATAGGCGGCGGCGTTGGAGAAAGTTTCGTATTCGGGTAATCGGATCGTGTCCGTGGCGATATGGTAGATGGCGACGTTGCCCCCGAATTGGGTTTTTGGCAGGTGTTGTTGGATAAATTGTTCGATTTCTGGCAAACGGAGTTCGCTATTTCCCGAAATAGTCACCTTTCTTTGGCGGATAAGAGAATCGATCTTCACGTCACTATTCGAGTCATCGATACAGGCGACATTGAAGACGTTATGGAACTTAAAAGCCTTGTAATAGAGAAGTTCGACCTCTCCTGTCTCTGGGTTTTCGGTTTCTTTGACGTTCGTGCCGCCCCATCGTAACCAAGTCGATTTCGAGCCGTTCTTGACCGTCCATCCTACCTGTTTAGCCTGAATGAAGCTGGCGAAAAATGGATGTTCCCATTGGTTTATGGTCGAGTCGATCCCACAGAGTATGGGATTGATGCCCGTGTATTGATGACCGGTGATCAGGTTCTGGTAGGGGGTCGCGTGCCATGATTTCGTCCATGGTTTTACTCCCCGTTCGATCAGGCCGATCAGTTTGTCGGTGATGAGTTGAAATTTATCGATCGCTTGCGGTTTGGACATGGGTTGTACCTCGTTGGTTTTCACCCCATGCCGAAGGATTTTCTGAGACTTTTATTGTAGTTTTAATTCTTCTTGTCGGTATCTGACCATTAAATCCAATTCCTTAAGCCATTGTGAACCGTTACCGAGATAGATATCGAAGTTTGCCAATCCTCGTGCGGTGAGCATTTCTTCTTGATCGAAATACGCCCAATTTAATCCTTCAACATCCTGTTTATTTATCGCTAGAAACTCGGTAAACCCCGTATCTAGCATGGCATCTACGGAAAGATTCTCGCTTTCTCCCGTGATGAGATCGATCGGGAAAAATATCTCGCAATTATCACCGAATGTTCCTCGGATCATATCGTTCCACAAGCTCCCGTCCCGTCCAACCGGAAAAGACAATGGATAGAATCGGGATGAGCGTGGCGTGCTTTGAGATGAGCGGTTTCTCGATCGATGTCGATAAAATATTCCTTGCTATCCGGCTCGATGGCGATATACCAGCCGTAATGTTCGCCGCTCAACTCTGGTCTGATTTGCTCGAATATCGTCCGACAACGTTGTTGACACTCCCATCGCTAAAAGCGAGGGATTCTTGGTTCACTGAGTTTCCTTAATCTGGCAGGACGTATCCAACCAAACCAGAGGGAATCTCTCCCCAAGCGTGAGTTCCGGTATGCCCTACCGTACTTAGTCCCTTTTTGAGAATATTGATAGCGGCGTT
>SFAQ01000117.1:0-38771 GCA_007096525.1 Microcystis wesenbergii Mw_QC_B_20070930_S4
GGCTAGATCCAATAAACGCTTGGGGAGAGAATACCTCTACTTTTTCAGAAGCAATTCTGTCTAAGCAAGTAATCTCTGTGAACCAAGAATCCCCGTCTCTTTAGAGCGGGGAGTGTCAAATCGGTAAACGCTGAATATCTCGGTTAGAACCAATCACCACCATTGCTAAATCCTTGTGTAATCTTTCTTGGGGATTGGGGTTAATCTTGAATTTTTCCGCATTACCGACAGCGACAATATTTAACCCATAACGATTACGAATTTCTAACTCTGCTAGGGTTTTACCGTGAAAAGCTTCCGGGACTTTTAACTCGACAATACTATGTTCGGGATCGAGATCAAATCGTTCTAAAATTGATGGTCTAGTTAAACGGTGCGCTAACTCACAACCGGCATCGTATTCGGGAAAAACTACTAAATCTGCACCAACTTTTTTTAGTAATTTTCCATGGATTTCTGTGGAGGCTTTAGCGGCGACAAAATTAACCCCTGCTTCCTTACAATTGAGAGTAGTAATGATACTTTCTTCAACGTATTTACCAATAGCGACAATCACCGTATCGGTTTCAAAAATTCCCGCTTCTCGCAGGGCGTTAGGTTTGGTAGAATCAAGCTCGATCGCATTATCTACTATTCGATCAGATAACGCTTGTGCTACTAATCCTTCGTCAATATCTGTCGCTACCACTTGATAACCTTGTTTGCGTAAGGTTTCACAGACGGCGCGCCCAAATCTGCCTAATCCGATGACGGCAAATTGACGATTTTGGGGACGCATACTACTAAAAAATTTAATTGATTGCATAATTTTAAGTTAAACTGTTACGCATTTAAAATGCTAGTGTCAATGAGTAAGGAGACAGGAGAAACTGATAACTGATAACTGATATTAATTATCCCACTAAAAGGTTTTCTTCGGGGTAATTAATCACTGTTGGTTTCGGATCGCCGATAATAGCCGCTATTAAAAGTATAACTCCTACCCGTCCCAGATACATCATAAAAACAATAATTAACTTAGAAATCGGCGATAAAGCGGCGGTTATACCCATAGATAAGCCGACAGTTCCAAAGGCAGAAACTACCTCAAAAAACAGTTGAATCATTTTAAAATCTGTCTCCACAAATGAGATAGCTAGGGTGGAGATAATAATCGCTATAACCGAACCAAAAACCACCGCCATTGACTTTAAAATTAACGGCATAGGAATGCGTCTTTGATAGAGAGTCACTTCTTCATGGCCTCTTAAAACCGAGCGAGTACAGTTATATAAAATCCTAAAAGTTGTGGTTTTAATACCTCCCCCTGTACCGCTAGGACTGGCTCCTATAAACATGAGAGCGATGGTAATTGATAAACCTTCTACGGAAATTTTCCCGATATCAATGGTATTAAATCCTGCTGTTCTCGATGTTACCGATTGGAACCAAGCAGCCAGCAATTTATCTTTAATTGATAAATTAGCCAAAGTGTCACCATTTCCCTGTTCAGTAAATAAAAAAGCCAATGTTCCCATCACTAATAAAAATATAGTTGTACTGATAGCAACTTTATAGTTAAGGGAAAAAACAAAGCCTTTTCGTTTATATTGAAAGCGGTGAATAAACCAAGTGTAAAACTCGATAATTACCTGATAACCGATACCTCCAAAAATGATCAATCCTGTGATAGATAAGTTAATAATAATTGAAGACTGATAGGACATCAAGTTATCTTTAAACAAGCCAAAACCGGCATTATTCCAAGCACTAATACTATGAAATAAAGATAACCACACCGCATACCTAAAATCATACTTTTGGGCGAAGACAGTTAACATAACCAAAGTTGCTGTTAACTCAAAAACTAGAGTAGTAGCAATCACTGATTTCATTAAACTTTGACTACCTTGTAGGAAAGGTCTATCAAAGGATTCTTGAATCGCTAACTTCTGTCTCAGGTCAAATTTTCGCCCAATTAATAACATTAAAAAAGTGGTAGTGGTCATATAACCCAGTCCACCCACTTGCACTAATAAAGCAATAAATAATTGACCCCAAAAAGAAAAATAAGTACCCGTATCTACCACTGCTAAACCGGTTACACAGACCGCAGAAGTGGAGGTAAAGAGGGCAACAATTGGGTCATTCCAAGTGCCGCTAGTGGTAGAAACAGGCAACATCAACAGGGAAGTTCCCGCTAAAATTACCGCAATAAATCCCAAGCAAATTGTCCGGGCAATCGTCATATAAATTCCTTAGTGAAAGTAGCTAAGAGAAGATTGTTTTTTGGCTAACACTTCTTGATAAACTAACTGTAAGTGATCGATATTTTTACTGAGAGTGTAAGAGTCTAAAACTCTTTGACGGGCTTTTTGTCCTAAAATTGTTGTTAATTCGGGATGATCTCGTAATACGGGTAAGAGAGTTTTTAATTGGGTAATTAGTCCTTTAGTATCTAGAACTATTCCCGCACCTTTTAACACTTCCCCATCGGCCCCCACATCCGTAGCCATACAAGCAACACCGCAGGCCATCGCTTCCAAGAGGGAAATCGATAAACCTTCCACTAATGAGGGTAAAATAAAGCCGTCAACCCCGCGCAAAATTTCAATTCGTTTATTTTCATCGCCGATAAAACCTAACCAGATAATACCATCTTCTTCTCCATAAAAAGGTTTGAGGGAAGGAGTTAACGGACCATCACCAACAATGAGCAGTTTGCATCTACCCCCTAAATTGGTTTTTTTCCAAGCTTTCAATAAAGATTCTACATTTTTCTCCGGCATGATCCGACCGAGATAAATAAATAAACAATCGGCATTATATTGAGCTTTAATATGCGAGACACCGGGACAATACTTATTAACATCAACCCCATTGGGAATAATTGCTAATTTTTCTTCGGGAACTCCCAATTTAACCAAAAAATCCCGTTGAGAGGTGGAAAAAATAATTACTTTATCGTAATTAGCTAAAAAAGGGGCGTGTAGTTGGTAGGTTAATAATTGGGTACTGGAGATGATATTGCGAATTTTACTATCAAAAGCCGGGTGAAAAGTCGCCACCAGAGGCAAATCTAAAGACTCACAAATTTCCGGTAGCAGAAAATCGAGGGGAGACAGGGGTAAGGACGCATGAACTAGATCGGGTTTCAGTTCCCTGAGTTTATCCTGTAGAACCCGACTCGATTTCAGGGTGGGAATAGTATAGACTTGGGAACTATAGAGACGTGGCAGGGTGATTTCGTCGTAAAAGTCAGGCCAATCGCTTACAGTGGGTTTTTCGGAAGAAAAATGCAGAAAACTGACTTGATAATCTCGATCGAGCAGGGAATTAGTCACTTCTCGCCCATAGGTAACGTTACCGCAAAAAGGAGATTTTTTTCCTAACCAGGCAATGTGCATTGAGATTCTCTTAAGAAAAAGTTAATTTAGCCAAATATCAGCTTACTAAATTAGCCGTAAAATTAAAAGCTAATAGAATACCCAAGCAAAATTAATTACCCATCTAAGTCCTCAGCTAAAAATTGCCCTTTGCAGGAGTGCCTATCTCATAGTTAAGGTCTGCTGAATAAATCCAAAAACCTTGTTGGGTAAGACTTTTAGACTTTTTGTCAATCAAAAAGTACCGGACTGGGAGTGATCAGGGGGAAAATTCCTGGACTTTTTCCCTGAAAATTAGGTAGTTGACCACCTGAAAATCGGTAAAACCCTACACCCCACACCCCACACCCCACACCCTACCACCACCGAAAAACTTTTTCAGCAGACCCTAGTTAAAATTCTCGGCTTTTTACTGATTCACCGAGGACTTGCGACGACGACAGCGTTCTGAACAGTATTTGACCTCATACCAACAGTTTTGCCACTTTTTGCGCCAAGTAAAGGATAAACCGCAAACGGGACAAATTTTACTGGGAAGATCGGACTTCGAGGGCTGACGTGCCATGATTAGAATTAAAAAGTCAAAAACTGCGCCTTATCTATGAGTGTAGATGAAAATAATCAGAGTTCCCCACTCGATCGCCTGAGAATTATTTTAGTTGAACCAGCTGGAGCCTTAAATGTGGGTTCTACTGCCAGAATTATGCGGAATATGGGCTTAAGTCGCTTAATTATCGTCAATCCCGCCTGTGATATCCTTGCAGAAGAAGCGCGACGCATGGCAGTACACGGGATTGAAGTCCTAGAAAACTGTTCACGGGTAGCCACCCTTGCGGAAGCTTTGCGGGGTTGTCATCGCATCATTGCCACCACCTCGAAACCCCGTCACCTGAATACTCCCCTCGAAACACCCCGGACTGCCTTACCCTGGTTACTCACCCCTAACCTGGAATCGGCCCTAATTTTCGGGCCAGAAGACCGGGGTTTAAGTAACAGCGAACTGAACCACGCCCAGCGTTTTGTCGGTATTCCCGCTAATCCTCAATATTCCTCCCTCAATCTCGCCCAAGCGGTGGCAGTTTGCTCCTACGAACTGTACCAAATGGCGACGGAAAATAGGCTCGAACCCCCGTTAGAAATGCTCCCTAATGCCACTTTTGAGGCTCTAGAAGGCTATTATCAGCACTTGGAGAGCTTTTTGCTCAAAATTGGCTATCTTTACCCCCACACCGCCGCCGCTAGGATGGAGAAATTCCGGCAATTTTATCATCGGGCCCGTCCCACGGTGGAGGAATTAGCCCTGCTGCGGGGCATTATCGGTCATATTGAAAGTATCGGGCAACTTTTTCTCGGTCTTGATAGTCTCAAGGGCAAGAAAAAAAATTCTCCTAGCGATCGATAATAAATCTGGATACCCTTGAGGAAAACCGTGACTCGTCAAGTAACTCGTCGTCCCACTAAAGTACCATCAGACCCTAAGTCCCCTAGGTCCATGGACTCAAATAATAAAAAAAGGCCTGTACCGGTTAAAAAGTCGAAAAAACAACGTAAACCTAACCTAATCGCTTCTTTTCTCCTTCAGGTTCTTCGCTTCTCTATTCTTGGTGTCGGTTTAGGCGCGATCGCTGGTACGGTTTTAACCGTGGTGGATCCGAGTAAATTGCCTCTACACCCAAAACCCACCGCTACTAATTCCCCGACTCCCAAACCCGTCACCCCAAAACCTACCACCTTAGTTTTAAACGAAAATCTGAGCAGCCTCAATCAGAAATTACAGGCTTTAGCGGTCAAATATCCGAAATTACAGGCGGGAGCTTTATTTATTGACCTCGATAACGGTGCTTACGCTAATTTTCGCGGAGATACTATTTTTGCCGCCGCTAGTACGATTAAAATACCGATTCTGGTGGCCTTTTTTGAGGATGTGGACGCGGGTAAAATTCGTCTCGATGAAACCCTTGTGGCCACTAAGGATGTCCTGGCCAGTGGGTCCGGGGATATGCAGTATCTAGGAGTGAATAAAACCTATACTGCCCTAGAAACCGCCACTAAAATGAACGTAATTAGCGATAATACCGCTACTAATATGTTAATTAAGCGCATGGGCGGCAAAGAGGCTCTTAATCAGCGTTTTCAAGCTTGGGGTTTGACCAGTACGGTAATTAATAACCCTTTACCAGACTTGGAAGGAACCAATACCACAAGTCCGAGAGATTTGGTGACAATCTTAGGAAAAGTTAATCAAGGGGAATTACTCAGTTTACGTTCCCGCGATCGTCTATTGAATATTATGCAGGAAACGCGCACTCGCACCCTGCTTCCCCAAGGTATCGAGAAAGCCGCCAATATTGCCCATAAAACCGGTGATATTGGCTCGATGTTAGGGGATGCGGGGATTATTGATATGCCCAACGGGAAACGCTATCTGGGAGCAGTGATGGTGAAACGTCCCCACAATGATAGTAACGCTAGGACTCTGATTCAACAAATATCGCGCACGGCCTACCAACACTTTAAATGGTATCAAACTCAACCCGCAGCCAAACCGCAACCGGTCGCCCAGTCTTCTCCCTCTCCTAGTCCGGTCGTTATTCCTAGTCCGGGTAATTAGCCCCTAGGTTAAATTATTGGCTAAAAGACGGGCTAATTGTTCGGCATTTGCCCGGGGGGAAAGACGAGGGAGGATTTTTTCCCCCGTGGCTAGTTTTTGACAGAGGACGGGGATTTCGTACTGATAAGCGTTAAACCAATCCTCTCGACTGGTAATGTCCCTAATTTCTAACTGCCACTCCGGTTGACGGATTTTTTCTAGTTTCTCTAGCAACCCTTCGCAAAGATGACAGTCCGGTTTACTGTATAGAATTAGTTCTATGGTAGTCATAAATATTTAAGTAGGTAGGTGTTAAAAGTTGTCAGATCCCCCCACCTATCGGCACCCCCCTTATTAAGGGGGGCAGGGGGGATCAGAGGCAAAATCTATCTTCAATTATAACTAATTACTTATGTTCATTACCCCCACGATTAGTCTCTCATCAACAATTCTACAAACTCCCACACCCACACCGACTTTAAATAATAATTTAGTTAATTCAGGTTCTCAAAATCTAGTCTATATCGGTGTGTTTCTTCTGGCAATTACCCTAGTCATTGTTATTGGTATTATCAATCAAAAAATTGAATATGCTCTCATTTTTGCCGCCACTCTCACTGTTATTTTAATTGCTTTCTTCTGGTTTTTATAAGTCCTTCAACGAAGGAAATTGAGGTCATGGTATTCTGACTTCTCCAACCGACTCCTAACCCCACCAACAAACTTTTTCAGCACACCCTATATACAAGCAAAACGATCGGACTTATAATATAATTGTATTGATTGTGGCTTGTTGCTAGAATCACCCCAAATTGACTCAATGGGTTTATAAACGATGACAACCCTAGATATTGCTACCGATATTGTCTGTCCTCCCACCGATTTATGGAGTGATGAACCACCCGTGGAAAGTGATCTGCATTTACAACAAATTATTTTATTATTATCTTGTCTTGATTGGCTCTGGCAAGATAGAAACGATTACTATGCCTCGGGCAATTTGACTATTTATTATAACGAAAGACAACTGAAACAGCGAGATTTTTGTGGACCAGATTTTTTCTTGGTTTTAGATACGGAAAAACGTCCTAGAAAAAGTTGGGTTGTCTGGGGAGAAGGGGGTAAATATCCCAATGTAATCATCGAAATTCTCTCCGATTCCACCGCTAATGTGGACAGAAAAGCCAAAAAGGAACTATATCAGCATACTTTCCGGACTCCTGAATATTTTTGGTTTGATCCCAATACTTTAGAATGGCAAGGATTCACTTTAATCGAGGGACAATACCAACCGATTACCCCCAATGAAAACGGTTATTTATGGAGTAAGCAACTAGGATTATATTTAGGAATTTTTGCCAATAAATTGCGCTATTTCACCGAATCGGGCGAATTGGTTCCCACCCCTCAAGAGTCGGCCCGACAGGAAAGATTAGCCAAAGAACGGGAAAGATTAGCCAAAGAAAGAGAACAACAAAGGGCGGAAAAATTAGCCCAAAAGCTGCGAGAATTGGGCATTAATCCCGATGAAATTGCTTAAATATCCGGTTGGGGGTGTTAGGGTTGCCCAAATCACCCCGGCAGTCCAGCCATAAATACTTATGATTTCTCAGGGAATTATAACAATTATTAAATAATGTGTAGTTTTGTATACTGATGTCAAGAACTTAGCTACAATATCAAGTGGCGTAAGATATATAGAGATTAGCTTGTGAGTCGGAATCAAGACAGTCAAACTGACGGGAAACGAGAAGAAGCACAGTTCACTCCTTACAGTGCAGAAGCGATCGCTCAACAATACCGTTACAAACCTTGGCAATTGTTCGGTCGCGCTTTCGTGATTACTTGGTCTTTAGGATTATTTCTCCTCAGTCTCCTCTGGGACAAATGGACAAAGCAAGAAGAAGCCAATAAATACAGGCGTGCCAGCGAACTTAGGCAAATTCTCACCCGTTTGGGTCCCACCTTCATCAAAGTCGGTCAAGCTCTCTCTACCCGCCCCGACCTCGTTCGCAAAGACTTTTTAGACGAATTAGTTAAACTGCAAGACCAACTTCCCCCCTTCGATAACGACATCGCTTTTGCCCTTATCGAGACAGAATTGGGAATGTCCGTAGAAAAAGCCTATCGGGAAATATCCCCCACCCCTGTGGCTGCCGCTAGTTTAGGACAGGTTTATAAAGCGATACTCCCCACCGGCGAAGAAGTAGCCGTTAAAGTGCAACGGCCCGGGCTGCGGTCGCTTTTAAGCCTCGATTTATACCTAATGCGCTGGGCTGCCCAAAAATTCGGTCGTTTATTACCTCTCAATCTTGGCCACGACCTCACCCTGATTGTTGATGAATTCGGCACCAAACTCTTTGAGGAAATCGACTATCAAAACGAAGGTCGCAACGCTGAAAAATTCGCCACCAACTTCCAAAATAACCCCGAAGTTAAAGTTCCCAGTATCTACTGGCGTTATAGTGGTCGCCGCGTCCTCACCCTGGAATGGATTGATGGCTATAAACTCACCGATACCGAGAATATCAAAGCTTTAGGATTAGACCCCAATAGTATCGTTAAAATCGGCGTCACCTCGGGATTACAGCAACTCCTCGAACACGGCTTTTTCCACGCTGATCCCCATCCGGGTAATCTTTTCGCCACCTTTGATGGTCGCATGGCCTATATCGATTTTGGCATGATGGACCAGTTAGAGGAGGAAACTAAAGAAACCCTCGCTAGTTGCGTCGTCGATTTAATTAACAAAGACTACGAAAACCTGGCCGCCAACTTTGTCAAACTGGGATTTTTAACCCCAGAAACGGATATAAAACCCATTATTCCAGCCCTAGAACGAGTTTTAGGCAACGCCATCGGTCAAAGGGTCGGTGACTTCAATTTCCGCACTATTACCGATGATTTCTCCGAATTGATGTACCAATATCCCTTCCGGATTCCCGCCAAATTCGCCCTGATTATTCGTTCCCTCGTCACCCAAGAAGGTTTGGCCCTCACCCTCGATCCTAACTTCAAAATTGTCCAAGTGGCCTATCCCTACGTCGCTAAACGTCTCCTGACCGGGGAATCGCCCCAACTGCGGCGGCGTTTACTGGATGTCCTGTTCAAAGACGGTAAATTCCAGTGGCAACGCCTAGAAAACATGATTACAATGGCTCGATCGGAAAGTAACTTCGATTTACTGCCCACCGCGCAATTAGGCATCACTTTTCTTCTCTCGGAAGAAGGTCGTTATCTGCGTCGTCAATTACTATTAGCTTTAACGGAAGATGACCGTCTCCACACTGCCGAAGTGCAACGTCTCTGGGGTTTAATTCAAGGAGAATTGCAACCGCGGCGACTCTTGGATGTGGCCATGAGCGCTTTTCGGGAATTATCGTCCCAAGGTGTGGCCGCTGTCCTTCCGCGAGAAACCAGTTCGCGTTAAAGTGTTTAAGGTCATCATCGGTTAATCACTTTTTCTATGGATTATTATTTTCTGCCCCAACCGCCCTATTTTCTAGTTGTTGCCGGTTTATTTATCGGTATTACCTGCGGGGCCGCTTTTGAAGCTAGTCTCAAGCAAGTGGTTAACAATTGGTATAAAAATAAGGGTTCAGACGATCAAAATCTTTTAAAATCCAGTTCCTTACAAATTCCTTTTATTGGGATTTGTATCGGGATTTGTCTTTTCCTTGCCTCGGGATTAGATATATTTATTCTCAATGGTTGGGTTGCCTACGCTATCTCTCTCCCGATGACTATCTTTATTGGTGGTTTGGTTTGGAGTCAGTTAGGGGAATTATTAGGCCAATTACAGCGCGGCGGTTCTAAAGAAATTGACCTCGATTATCGGGGATAATTAGGAGGCAGCAAACATTTAGGACTAAGATAATAGGTGTTAGCAGATAGGAAAGATCAACTCCCCCACAACTAACACCAAAACCCTAGTTATAACCAATTTCCCAGCTATTTTGGCCCGCGATTTTAGATGCAAAAACCTCTAGCATGGCATTGGCGATCGCTTCCTCTGCATCAGCGCACTGGTTCCGAGGTTTTTGCCTGCTTATTCTCCCAAGATGCGATCGCTACTTTACTAGAAAGTCCCTATCCGGGTAATTCCCTCTCCCGTTACTCTCTTTGTGCTGGTTCCCCGCGTCAGCTTTGGACCCCCGCACTAGGGGAAATTTTACCCTTTTTAAGCAGTTTACTCCCCCAAACCCGATGTGATCATCTTCCCGATCATCTTCCCTTCCATGGCGGTTGGTTGGGGTGGTTAGGCTATGATTTAGCTTGGGAGATAGAAAAATTACCGGACAGGAAAGCTGATACTCTCCCTTTTCCCGTCGCTTATTGGTATGAACCGGATAGTTTTGCCCTTCTCGATCACCAAGCACAAATTCTCTGGTTAGCTGCCACTAAACCCGAAGATTTAGATAAATACGAACAATCTTTAACCAATCACCCCGATTTTGAGTTTATCGATCCTCATCCCTCTCCCTTAATCTTTTATACCTCTCAACTCGACTACGAAAAAGCTGTTAAAAAAGCCTTAGATTATATCAGAAAAGGCGATATTTTTCAAGCAAATTTATCCCTAAGATTTCAAAGCACAACTAGGGCAAAAGGATGGCAAATTTATCGCAGTTTACAACAGATTAACCCTTCTCCTTTTGCTAGTTATTGGCGCACCCCTTGGGGAGAAATGATTAGTTGTTCTCCCGAAAGATTGGTAAAATTAGAAAGGGGAATAGCCAGCACTAGACCGATCGCTGGAACCCGTCCCCGGGGTAAAACCGAGGCACGCGATCGACAATTGGCCGAGGAATTATTAACTAATAAAAAAGAGCAGGCCGAGCATATTATGCTAGTGGATCTAGAACGTAATGATCTCGGTAGAGTTTGTGAATGGGGATCGGTTGATGTGGATGAATTACTGACGATCGAGCGTTATAGTCACGTTATGCACTTGGTCAGTAATGTTCAAGGAAAATTAGATAAAAAGTATCATACTATTGATTTAATTAAAGCTCTTTTCCCCGGCGGAACAATTACCGGTTGTCCGAAAGTTCGTTGTCTAGAAATTATCGAAGAATTGGAACCGGTGCGACGCAATTTATTCTATGGTTCCTGTGGCTATATTGACCTACGGGGTCATTTAGATTTGAATATTCTCATCCGTACCCTATTAATGACCACTCAAGGGAATTTAAACACCGTTTGGGGACAAGTGGGAGCGGGAATAGTTGCCGATAGCGATCCCGAAAAAGAATGGTTAGAATCCCTTCATAAAGCTGAGGCACAATTAATCGCTTTACGTTCTTTTTAATTTTTGATTTCAACAAACTAACCTATTGTTGCATCTAAAACCGATCTTTTTACTTTTTACCTTATCTGCTATTTTGTAGGATAGCTTCCGATCTTGAACCCTATTCATGAATCAAATTTCTATCGCTGTTACTTTTTTTCTTAGTTTAGCCTTGACCTCGCTTCCCTTTTTACTTTTCGGGACAGCCGTTTCCAGTTTTTTGCTGGTTTTCGTCAATAAACAGCGATTAGCGGCGATATTTCCCCGTAATCGAGTCTTAGGAGCGATCGTTGGCAGTGCCATGGGATTAATCCTACCGGTCGGACAATACGGCACGATTCCCGTCGCTAGAAGATTCCTATTAGAGGGAGTACCCCCAGGGGTGGTGTTTAGCTTTCTCACCGCTGCACCTACCCTAAATATCGTCACTCTTTGGCTAACTTGGCAGACTTTCACCTATTCTAGTATTTTCTTCTATCGATCGCTTTCGGTGTGGTTAATGGCAATTCTTATCGGTACTCTCTTTAGTTTCTATCGGGAAAAACCCCGCACCGATAGCGAAATTCCCCTAGAATCGAGTTTAGTTCTTTCTGGTAGTTTTTTACCGGAGGAAGCAGCCAGTCAACCCCTGCAAAGAGTCGGCAGTCTTGTTTATGAGTATAAAACTAGAGATAGGCAAGCTTGGCCAATTTCTGTGCAGTTATTTCTCGATAACTTTATCGATGAAGTGCTGGAATTAGGGGGATTATTAATCATTGGCTGTGCGATCGCCAGTGTCTTTCAGCTATTATTACCTCAGAGTCAATTAATTGCCTGGGGGAATACTCCCGTTACTCAAATTCTTGTGCAGTTGTTCTTTGGTTTTACCCTCGCTGTTAATGCCAGTCTTAGCACTTTTGTCCCCGGTTCTTTAATTACTAATCTCTCTGTGGGTTCCACTCTCGCTTTTTTACTGGTCGCTTCCCTAATTGATATTAAAGCTTTTATCCTTCTCTTATCAGCTTTCCGTCCTAAAATCGTCCTTTATTTCGTAATTTTATGCCTGTTAATGACTTTTTTAGTGGCTCTGATCCTCAGTTTTTATCTAGGTTGAATTTCTTCCGGGTCAGAAAAATTTTCTCTTGACAAAAGCGACTTGACATGATATTATATTCATAATGGAAAATCCGTGCGCCTGCAAACCCCCTTTTCCCAAGCATTTAAACTCTATCTTGATTCTGCTTGCCGGAGTTGCGAGAACATAGTTTTAAATTCTCCATAACGTTGACCTGGAATAATCTTCTGATAAGATAACCAAAAGTCGGTATAATACCACATTCGGCGCTTTTTCTTGAAGTTATGTAAAGCGGGAAAAATCCCTTTTATGTAGTCTATGATACTGTTTTTGGGATTGAGATCGTCTAAGGTCAAAGAAATTGCTTCTAGGGTTCCGATTTAAGCGTCTTTAAATGTCAGGTCCGAGAGGAGCAAGCTAGTCTTAAATGATCGGATCAAAAATTTTTTCCATCTAAGCTGGCTACACGGCGGGATAAAAGCCCGGGAGACTTTAAGGATAACTGTTTTGAGGCAGTATCTTTGAAGACTCCTGGGTTATTGTATTTTGAGGTGAAATGATGTCCGAGGAATCTACTTTTCAACCCCCGCATTTAACCGAAGCTCAACAGGCCCTAGAAAAAGAACGCCATTTGCCCCTAACCGGTTGGCAACAGGAAGTTTCTCAGGGGTTAACCTACGGTTTAGAGGCGGCCGATAGTATCCGCGATCGCAGTATTCCCACCTTTTCCAGGGGTGAGTTACCCCACTATGCGGGAATTAACACCTTTATGAAGGCCCCCTATTTGGAAGATGTGCGGAATGTGGGCAATTATGACGTGGCAATCGTGGGTGTTCCCCATGATTCGGGGACAACTTACCGACCTGGAACTCGTTTTGGTCCCCAGGGAATTCGGCGGATTTCGGCTCTTTATACGCCCTACAATTTTGAATTAGGGGTAGATTTGCGCGAACAAATTACTCTCTGTGATCTGGGGGATATTTTCACCATTCCTGCTAATAATGAAAAGTCCTTTGATCAAATCTCTAAGGGGGTTGCCCATGTCTTTAGTTCCGGTGCCTTGCCGATTATTTTAGGGGGTGATCATTCCATTGGTTTTCCGACAGTGCGCGGTATTTGTCGGCATTTAGGGGATAAAAAAGTCGGTATTATTCACTTTGATCGCCATGTGGATACTCAGGAAACAGATTTAGATGAACGGATGCACACTTGCCCCTGGTTTCATGCCACCAATATGAAAAATGCTCCTGCTAAAAATCTCGTCCAATTAGGGATTGGTGGTTGGCAAGTTCCCCGTCAAGGTGTTAAAGTTTGCCGCGAGCGGGCTACTAATATTTTGACCGTCACCGACATTGTAGAACGAGGCATTGATGCTGCCGCCGAATTTGCCTTAGAACGAGCTTTAGATGGTACGGATTGCGTTTGGATTAGTTTTGATATTGATTGCATTGATGCCGGTTTTGTCCCCGGTACAGGTTGGCCGGAACCGGGAGGTTTATTACCCCGTGAAGCCTTAACTTTATTGGGCAAAATTATCCAAAAAGCTCCCATTTGTGGTATGGAAGTGGTGGAAGTTTCCCCTCCCTACGATATTAGTGATATGACCTCTTTGATGGCTACCCGTGTTATTTGTGATGCCATGGCCCATCTGGTTATTTCAGGTCAATTACCGCGTAAAGAAAAGCCTTATTATATTCATCCTGAAGCCAATCTGGCCGTTGACGAACCCTGGCAGTAATTTCCTATGCACGAAACTGATATGACCAAGGCGTTAATTATGACAGTTCGAGATTGGTATGATAGCCAACCTGAAAAGCTCAAAATTGAAAAAATTCATCTCATGGTTGGTGAATTTACCTGTGTCGAACCGGTCAGTTTACAATTTGCCTTTGAAGTTCAAACTGCCAATACTTTTCTTGCTGGCGTGGAATTAGCAATTAAAAATATTCCTCTAATTGCTTATTGTCATTGCTGCCAAAAGGATTATCAACCCCAAATTGGCCAGCAATATTCTTGCCCAACTTGTCGATCACCGATGGAGGATATTCGTTCAGGTCGAGAGTTAAAAATTGACCACATTGAATATTATTTAGTTTCTTAAACAGAGTTAGTTGATCTCCTCTACCAGCGTAATTATCAATTATTCATTCTCAACTAAAATGCACCAAACTTTTGACGCGGCCCTAGAAATTAATCTACTTCATGCCAATCAAACAGGAGCCGATCACAACCGGGAACATTTTGACGAGTGGGGCATTACCTGTTTAAACTTGATGAGTAGTCCCGGTGCGGGTAAAACTGTATTATTGGAAAAAACCCTCGCAGCCTTAAAAGATCAATTAAAAATGGCTGTTATTGAAGGTGATATGACTACAGAACTAGATGCAGAGCGCCTGAGACAATATGGAGTTCCTGTGATTGCCATTAATACAGGTCGCTCCTGTCACTTAGATTCCAAAATGGTAGCTGGAGGAATTCATCGTTTCAAAGAAGATTATAACCCCAAAGAGTTTGATTTATTGTTGGTAGAAAATGTGGGAAATTTAGTTTGTCCCGCCGAATTTGAGGTAGGGGAACACGCTAAAGTTGCTCTATTAAGTCTGACTGAAGGAGAAGATAAACCCCTCAAATATCCAATTATGTTTCAAGAGGCGGATTGTCTGATTATTACTAAATTAGATCTGGCTCCTTATTTAGAGATTGATTTAAACCGTTTAGAAGCAAATGTTCGCTCCATGAATCCCGATGTAAAGATTATCGCTCTTTCTGCTCAAACAGGAGAAGGTTTAGAAGAATGGTTAAATTGGGTAAAAAGCCAAGTCAATACCGCGAGGTTTTTGAATTGTTAATCAGTAACAGTTTTTGATATCTATTTCTGTTTTAATTAGGTAGGTGTTAAAAATTCTCAGATTCCCCCCTTATCAAGGGGGGATTAAGGCGGGATCAAAGGCAAAATCGGCTCTTCAATATGATTATAACTACTTACTTACTATCTGTCATCTCTAAAGGCGATTACCTATGAAACGGCGCAATTTTTTCTCCTTACCTCTCGTTTTTTTTAGTAGCTTACTCCTAACCATTAGTTGTAATCAAGCTCCTCAGCAAACCCCCAATGCCAGTACTTCTCTGAGTAATACTGTCCCCATTGTCATCGGTTATAGTAACTGGGCCGGTTGGTGGCCCTGGGCGATCGCTGAAGAAGAGGGATTATTTGCTAAAAATGGGGCTAATATTCAAATGAAATGGTTTGATGGTTATCTTGAATCCTTGCAAGCTTTAGCTGCCGGACAATTAGATGGAAATAGTCAAACTCTTAACGATACCATTGCTTTTGCAGGAGATGCAGTGAATGGTCAAGTTGCTGTTTTAGTCAATGATAACTCGTCAGGAAATGACAAAGTTATTGTCACAGAAGAGATTAAAACGATTAAGGATTTAAAAGGCAAAAAAGTTGCAGTCGAAGAAGGCGTTGTCGGTGATTTTCTCCTCAGTTTAGCCCTAGAAAAAGAAGGAATGAGCCGTAAAGATGTGCAAATTGTACCCATGGAAACAGGGGCGGCGGCAGCCGCTTTTGCATCGGGAAAAGTAGATGCAGTCGCTGCTTTTCCCCCTTTTTGGTCAACCGCCCTTAAACGAAAAGGTTCTAAAGAATTAATTAGTTCTAAAGCTTTTCCCGGTGCTATTCCTGATTTGTTGGTTGTCAGTGCCAAATTAGTAAAAGAAAAACCAGAACAGGTTCAAGCTCTGGTAAAAACCTGGTTTGATGTTCGAGAGTTTATGGCTAAAAATCCCCAAAAAGCCGATGAGATTATGGCCAAGCGTGCGGGCATTAGTCCAGAAGAATTAGCCCTATATAAAGAGGGAACGAAGTTTTTTACCTTAGAAGAAAATCTAGAAGCGTTTAGTCCAGGGAAAACCATGAAAAATATGCCATTTGCCGCTCAAAAAATGGCTGATTTTATGATGGAAGTTGGCTTTATTAAAAAAGTCCCCGATCTAACAACTATTCTAGATTCCCAATTTGTCAAAGCCTTGGCAAATCAAGACAAAAACTCCTAATTATTCCCTCGATCATTGACTGCAAAAATTGTTTGATAACTGGGTGATATTGGCTGTCAAAATTATTCTTTTCTTTTAAAAATTCCATGACCACAACACCTAAAACGCTTCCTCAAAGCACTTTTTGGCGGATTACCGAGGATATTCCCGAATCTCTAAAGTGGATTTTAATGGTTTCCTCTATTATTGTCCCGCTTATTTTATGGTTACTAATCTCTAGTTTTGCGGGCATTGAATCCGTATTTTTGCCTTCTCCTTTAGCCGTTATTCAGGCATTAGGAAAATTAGCAGAACAGGGCTTTTTAATTCAAGATACTATTACCAGTTTTTTACGAGTAGTTGGGGGCTTTTTTTTGGGAGGATTGTTTGCTATTCCCCTGGGGATTTTAATGGGAACTTTTCCGAGTATTCGCAGTTTAATGGAACCGATTATTGGCGTTGTACGTTATATGCCCGCTCCTGCTTTTATTCCCCTATTGGTTATTTATTTAGGTATTGGAGAAACGTCAAAAATTATGCTGATTTTTATCGGGACAATTTTCTTTAATACCCTGATGATTATGGATGCAGTTAAGTTTATTCCCCAGGAATTAATCGAAGTAACTTATACCCTGGGAGGAAATCGAAAACAGGTTTTATTTAAAGTGATTACTCCCTATATTATTCCTAATATTATTGATACTTTTCGTGTTAATATGGCGGCGGCTTGGAATTTGGTAGTGGTGGCGGAATTGGTGGCGGCCGATAATGGCTTAGGCAAACGCATTTTATTGGCTCAAAAATTTCTGAGAACCGATGAAATTTTTGCCTGTTTAATTGTCCTAGGAATTATTGGCTTTGCTCTAGATTTAAGTTTTCGTTTGTTTTTGCAGTGGACTTGTAAATGGTCAATTACTCGTTAACTTAAAAACTCAATAACAGAGTTTATTATGTCACCAGTAAAATTATTTTAATTATAAGAGAAGAACCTTAATGCACTTAGAAATTACTCAACTCAATAAAATTTTCACCACTAAACGAGGTGCTGTGGTCGCTCTGAAAGATATTAATTTACACGTTGAAAGTTCTGAATTTGTCTGTGCGGTCGGGGCCTCTGGTTCGGGAAAATCAACTTTGTTGCGAATGATTGCGGGTTTAGAACTGCCTACTTCCGGCAAAATTACCGTTGATGGTGTTGAAGTGACAGGGCCAGGAGCCGATCGCGGCATGGTTTTTCAAAATTATACACTCTATCCCTGGATGACGATCCAAAAAAATGTTGAATTTGGCTTAAAACTACAGGGATTATCGACAAAAGAATGCTGGGAAGTGGCCTGTTATTATCTGGATATTGTCGGTTTAACCCAATTCGCTAATGCTTATCCTAGAGAACTATCGGGTGGGATGAAACAACGGGTGGCGATCGCACGCTCTCTTGCCTGTCATCCCAAAGTTTTATTAATGGACGAACCTTTTGCCGCTTTAGATGTACAAACCAAAGAAAGAATGCACGAATATTTAATTGAAATTTGGCAAAAAATTAGGTGTAGTATTTTAATGATTACCCATGATGTGGATGAAGCGGTTTTTTTGGCTCAACGTATTTATGTTTTGAGTGCTAGGCCAGGGACTATACAACGGGAATTAACAATTAATTTACCCGCAGATCGTAATTATAAAATTAAACGACAATCTCAGTTTTATGACTATACGGATGAAATTTACGGCCTACTACGGGGTGATAAATCCTAGAAAAAACTAGGGAGCATCAAGAGTAGTCACGGATTGAAAACGAGTTAGAGCAGCAAAAATCATCCTCAAACAGCGATCGCTGCTGCCACAAACCCCTAGATAAATGATGGAACAGTTGTTCAACCATTAAGATTTGGTGATAATACCGGGTAAGTGTGATCTAAAGTACAGCTTTTTTTGGGAAAGTTTCTCCATCGGTGCTGCCTTGGGGCGCAAATATGATAGAATGCCAGTAAATTGATACAAAACTTTACTTCAAGGTGAATCTATGCCGTTTACGATCGAATCAGCGCGGAGCATTTTCCCCAACACGCTATCAGCGGATGTGGTTCCCGCCACGATTGCGCGTTTCAATCAGCTGAATACCGAGGATCAACTAGCCTTGATTTGGTTTGCCTACCTAGAAATGGGCAAAACCATCACCGTTGCCGCCCCCGGCGCTGCTAGTATGGTATTTGCCGAAAACACCATGAATGAAATTCGGCAGATGTCACCCTTGCAACAGTCGCAGGTGATGTGCGACTTAGCCAACCATGCTGACACCCCGATTTGTCGTACCTACGGCACTTGGTCTGCTAATATCAAACTGGGATTCTGGTATCAATTAGGACAATGGATGGAAGATGGCAGTGTTGCCCCAATTCCCAAGGGTTATCAACTATCCGCTAATGCTAGTGCCGTTTTAGACGGGATTAAAAAATTAGAGTCGGGACAACAAATCACCGTTCTGCGGAATTGTGTGGTCGATATGGGCTACGATCCCAAGAAACTGGGCGATTATAACCGTATTTCCGAACCCGTGGTTCCTCCCCAAAATATTGCCGAACGGACCAAAGTTAGCATTGAAGGCGTTACCAATGCCACCGTCCTCAACTATATGGACAACCTCAACGCTAACGACTTTGATGTATTAATTGAATTATTCACCCCTGACGGCGCTCTGCAACCACCCTTCCAACGTCCCATCGTCGGTAAAGAGTCAGTATATCGCTTTTTCCGCGAAGAATGCCAAAATTTGAAATTAATCCCCGAACGCGGTGTAGTGGAACCCGCCGATGACGGTTTTACTCAGATTAAGGTAACGGGAAAAGTACAAACCCCCTGGTTTGGTGCAGGTGTGGGTATGAATATGGCATGGCGCTTCCTCCTAACTCCTGATAACAAAATTTTCTTCCTAGCGATCGATTTATTAGCTTCTCCGAAAGAATTATTAAACTTTGCCCGTGGCTAAATAGCTACTGGAAGAAATCATTAAAAATTCTGATGAAATTTATTAGAGTTCCTTGTCAAGTGAACTCTTTTTTTTCTACAATTAAAAGGCTGACTTAAAAAAATTGGTAAATACACTGGTTTCTTCTCCGATCTAGGTAAAAATAACTAAACAATTATTCTTACAGATGTCGGCGAAAAGAGTCGAGGTAGTTCAAAAATCCAAAATTATCATCCCTAAAACTAAAATCATGCCTATGAGTGAAATAATTTGGTCAGATACCGAACAAGAAATTGCTCAAACTGCTTTCCAAAAAGCCTATCAGCGAGAAACTAGCACTTTAATAGAACATATTAAAGAACAGTCTGGTCAGATCACGGTTTTAGATGATATCTGGCAAATGCACGATTATCTAAGCGCCCGACGACATCAGATTGATGGTAAATATGACTATCGCTATACTTCCCTAATTTTTGTCTTTGCTCAACTGTTAAAGGAAGGATGGTTAAAGCTAGAAGATCTCAACGGTTTGGAAAAAGATAAACTAGCAAAAATCACTGCTCTCTCGCGAATGTAAATTAATGATTAGCATTAAGCTATCAGCTTTCTGCCCCTAGTTGGGTGACTAAAAAATTCATCTCTAGATAATCATCACCGTCTTAAGTTTTTCCTAAGCGGCAACCAATTCCGCTAGAATGAGTCAATCATCCCGATCGCTTTTCGCTTGTTTTGTACCTTTGGTTTATGTTCAAAAATCTTTTACTTCCCCTAGGAATATCTATCTTTCTCGGTGTTTGTCAGTCTTTGTCAGCCGCCGAATCAGCTATCATCAAATACCACATCTTCCAAGGGTCCGTATCGGTATCAGAATTAAAGCAATTGAGCGAAACAGGCGAATTAGCCCCCGCTTTAGCGTCACAATTAAAGATGGCTAACCAAAAACCCGAAGAATTCCGCAAAATCCTTAATCGTCGGGTAGCGGTGGATGCCATCTTTCTTTCCAAATTTCTTAATAGTTTTTTTGGCGAAAATTTGCTAGATTATGCCGCCGAAATTGTCCACACCCCCAATCGGGCTGCTAGTCGGCAAGCTTTACGAGGTTCCCTAGTCACTTCTGCCCTCAACGATAACGAGATTCAAATCATCGAAGTCCTCGATAATTATCCCACCAGTGAGGTTCATGTGGATGGCAATCGTCTGCTCGATTTAATCAACCAAATTGAGTCAGTATTGAAAAAAATGCCCCGTTTACCTTTCTGATATCTAATAGATAAGTAGCTAGGTGTTAAAAATTGTCCGATACCCCCCTTATTAAGGGGGGCAGGGGGGATCAAACCCAAAATCTATCTTCAATTTAATTATAATCAGTTATTTATATTGGATATTCAGATGCGTTAGCCCAGCGTAACGCATTCTCTGATCAGGTTTTCTTGAATTGCGCTGTAAATTGAATAAATTAGGATAATCTGGTAGGAATAATGACCACTTCTTTGTCTGAAAGGAAAACAGTTAGCGGCAAACCTTTTTTAAAGTGGGCGGGAGGCAAAACTCAACTGGTTCCCAATATTCTATCTTTGATTAATTCCCAGATTTCTCAGGATTGTCAGTTTAACTACATTGAACCTTTTGTCGGAGGTGGGGCAGTTTTATTCTCAGTCTTAAATAATTTTTCTCCTGTCCAAAAAGTTATTATTAATGACATCAATCCTGATTTAATCATGGCTTATAATGTTATTAAAGATAATGTCAAAGAATTAATAGTCAAGCTTAAACAAATCCAGCAGGATTTTTATGAACTTAAAAATCTAGAGGAACAACAAAAGTTTTTTTTAGATAAAAGAATAGAATTTAATTCTCGCAGCTGCGATGACTGTCTAGAAAAAACAGTTTTGTTATTATTTCTCAATAAAACTTGTTTTAATGGACTTTATAGAGTCAATAGCAAAGGACTTTTTAATGTACCCTTTGGAAAATATGTCAAACCGTTGATCTGCAATGAAGAAAACCTATTAGCTGTCAATCATCATTTACAGAAAGTGACGATCCTACAAGGAGATTTTGTCCAAACCCTAAATTATGCCAATAACAAGACTTTATTTTATTTTGATCCTCCCTATAAACCGATTAAAAAAACATCAGCTTTTACCTCTTATACTAAAGAAAATTTTAACGATGAGGAGCAAATAAGATTAAAACAATTTATCGATCGAGTCGATCGGGCAGGTTATAAATTTATTTTAAGTAATTCCGACCTTAAAAACTTTGACTCTGACAATAATTTTTTTGATGATTTATATAAAGATTATAATATTCAAAGGGTAAAAGCCCGACGAAATATTAATTCTCAAGGCAATAATAGGGGAGAAATCTGGGAATTACTGATCAATAATTGACAAAAATTAAGCCTAGCAAAAAAGACGACATGAATAAAAATATTTGCTTAGAATTAATTTAGTCATTGTTTAATTCTGCGATAATATCATCAATGTTTCCCCGAAAGACTTTCCCTTGTTGGTAGTCTTGACGCGCTTGATGGATATTTTTGGCGATTTCTTCTCGTCTTTTTTCAATTTGTCTATGTCGAATAATACTGATTAAATCATCTTGTTCATAGGGAAATTGTTTCCTCGATCGCTTCTTTTGGTAGTCCTCGACGAATATCAGCTAAAGGTTTTAAGCTTTCTTTGACTTCTTCAATGGTTTCTCCTTGACCATTTGCACTTGGGATTTCAGGACAATGCGGGAGGCATTTTGGCGAGGGATTCATGGTTGAAAACCTCCCGATCCTTCTCTTAGTTTAGAGCAGCGGGTTGAACAGTTAGAGAAAACGGTAAAAACCTTAGTAGAAATTCTCCTCGATCAAACTTAAGTCCCACTGAACTTAATCTACAAGACTTTCTTTTTGGATTAATACCTCACCAGCGATCAAACGTTGGGCTGCCGACAGTAAAACATTCTCAATATAGGGCTTGACAAAAAAACCTTTTGCCCCTTTAGCAGCGGCGAGATGCTGCATTTTTTGCGCCCCTTCCGCGGTAACCATCGCTACTGGTATCCCCTGAAGTTGTTCATCCTCTTGCAGACGAGAGAGCAATTCTAACCCATTCAGGCGCGGCATTTCGATATCGCAGAGAATCAGATCACAAGCTAATCCGGCCCGTAATTTTTCCCATGCTTCTAAACCGTCCCGGGCCTGTTCAATGCGATAACCAGCTTTAACAAAAGAAATCGTTAACATTTCTCGCATTATTACCGAATCATCGACAATCAAGACCAGAGGAGAGGATAAAGGCTGATTACGAGCCGCTTTAATACTATCAGCTAGTAACACTTCCCCCGCAATCATTTTTTCAGCTGCCGAGAGTAAATCTCTGTCTGGGCAGGGCTTGGTAAAATAACCACTAGCTCCTAATTTCGCCGCCTCCTTGCGATGAAGGTCCGCTCCTCGGGAAGTCAAGAAAGCCACGGGAATCGCCGCTAATCGGGGGTCTTTTTGCAAATTAGACAGTAATTCCAGGCCATTCAGGCGGGGCATCTCGATATCGGAGAAAACGATATCACAGGGCAAACCGCCGCGTAATTTTTCCCAAGCTTCTTGACCATCCCGGGCCTGTTCCACACGATAACCAGCTTTACTAAAGGTTAAAGAGAGCAATTCCCGGACAGTAATCGAATCATCGACAATCAGCACCATAGTCTCCGATTTTTGGCCAGTTCCCACCTCTAAGGGGGAGGCTGGTTGGCGCCAAGGACTCCCCTTATCGGTACGCAGACGACCCTGGGCAATGTCGATTAACTCTAACACATCGCCGATGGGCATCACCGTACCATCGCCTAAAACCGTCGCCCCAGCAATCCCAACCGTTTTCGGAATCGGTCCTTCGATCTGTTTGATGACGATTTCCGGTAGCGAGCTTCGGAATCGGTCCTCTGACATGATCACTTGATCTACCTGCACTGCCAAGAGATTATTACCACCGCGCAGGATCACGATCGAAAAAGAGTCTTCCTCCTGTTTGCCGGTGTAAAAACTACCGCGACCGACCCGCCGATTGTAGGAAAGCAACTCGCTCAGGGGTTGGAAAGGTAGTAAAGTATTTTGCCAGAAAACGCAGCGCCGTCCATCCATATCCATTTGGATATCCCTGGGCTGGTAAAAGCTCATCTTCACCTCTTTCACCTCTTCCACCTTTCCCACCTTGACCTCCAGGCTTTTCGGGAGGAGGACTTCTTCCACTTCGTCCCTAGAGAAACCGATGCGCGCACGATTACTAACACAAAAGAGGGCCTTACAGATACTCAGGGTTAGGGGTAAACGGATGGTAAAAGTGCTTCCTTTGCCCAGTACCGAGTCAATAGTAACGGTCCCGCGCACATCGATTAAACTGGTCCGCACCACATCTAAACCCACCCCACGACCGGAAATATCATCGGCCTGATCTTTGGTACTAAAACCAGGGCGAAAGAGGAGTTCATAGACTTCTTGGGGACTGAGGTGTTGAGCTTCCCGATCGCTGATTAGGCCTTTTTTGATCGCCTTGCGTTTAACCCGATTCCCATCAATACCGGCCCCATCATCACTAACGGTGATCACGGTTTGATTTCCTTGTAGGAATGCCTGGACAGAGATCGTACCGAGGGCAGGTTTCCCCTTGGCCATGCGTTCTTGGGGTGATTCAATGCCGTGGGCGATCGCATTGTTGATCAGATGGGTCATGGGACTAAGGAGATGTTCAAGGATCATCTGATCGATGAGAACATCACCCCCTTCCACTTTTAATTTGGCTTGTTTATGCAGTTTCAGGGACATATCGTGAATTGCCCGGGGTAGGTGATCGGCAGTTTCACTAAAGGGAGCCATGCGCGATTTGGTCATCCCTTCCTGTAGTTGGGTGGTAACCTGTCGCAGACTACGCATCACCTGATCGGTTTCATCGACGACAAATTGAAGATCAGAGGCCGATTCTCGCACTCGCACGATCAATTCAATTATATTTTGCGCTTTTTTATGGAAATCATTATCAAACTGGTCGAGATCTAGGGCATCTCGTTTGCCAGTCATCGCCGAATCGCCCTGATTTTCTCCCTTAACTCTACCGTAACCGATGGCACCGCTGGAATTGCGACTAGCCTGCAAAGCCCCTTCTAGGAGGGTTCTTTCATAGAGATCCTGCAGCCAACTGCCCACATCGCTGAGTTTTTGGACTTGGTTAAGCAAATTATCCAAAAAGAGACCCAGGTCCTTCTGTTCCTGTTCAAGGCAATTGCGTTTAACCACCAGTTCCCCGATCAGATTGCTGAGGTTATCCAATTGTTTGATCGGCACCCGCATCGTCTGTTCAAAAGCTTTACTGACAAGGGGACGCCCGTTATTTAACCTTGCCGGTGGACTGAAACTGGAGGCTGGAGTCCCTCCCATCACCTGACTGCTTTCTTTGAGGAGTTTTTCTAAATCCTTGAATTTATTCTCTAGGTGGCTTTCCGGGGCAATTTCCAGTGATTCTAACCGTTGGAGATGTTCCGCCCCAGCCTCCCGTTCCACCGCTGGGGATTCCGAGAGGAGGGCTTCTAGGGATTCAAAGATGTCTGGCAGTGGCGATTGCGCTCCTGGAGTGGGTTTTTCCAGAAAAGCTTCTAAGTCTTCGAGGCTATCGTAAAAATTGGGGTTGCTGATGGTTATAATTGCTTCTGAGTCCCAGACTGCTGCATTTTCTAACAGCAGCGATTCCAGATCATCCCCATCTTCTGGTTCTGACTTTGGCGCAGGCCTACGGGTAGAATAAAGATCATTAGTGGCGGCTTCTTCCCAATTGATGCTACCGCCAAAAAGTTCCCGTAATTCCCGTTCTGAGGGCAAGGAAGACGGGGTTTGGCCAAGAGAAGCCCCAGACCTGGCTGCCGGCTCAAATAAAAAGCTGAGTTCGTCTAGAGCCTCCTCACCGTCGCTGTCTTTGTCTTCTAAACTCTCTAACAACTGTTCGAGATCTTCGTTAAAGAGATGATCCGAGTCGGGTTTCATCATGATTTGCTTCCTGCCAAGTCTTCCTTTTTGGTCAACCAATAAATAAGCTCTCTCTAGCTTCAGGTTACCCAGAATTCTACCCGATAACTTCATCCACTAGCAATTTTTTTATGGCTAATCAAACTCTTGGACTCGATCGACAATTTTACTCCTATTATCAATCTATCTGTCGGCGAGAATCTCCTATTTTAGCTCAATTACGTCAAGAAACTGCCTCTCAACCCCTGGCAGTCATGCAGATTGCCCCCGAACAAGGTCAGTTTATGGCTTTTCTGGTACAGGCGATCGGAGCGAAAAAAACCCTAGAAATAGGGGTTTTTACCGGTTATAGTTCTCTAGTGGTGGCCTTAGCTTTACCCCCGCAAGGCAAGCTGATCGCCTGTGATCTAAGCGAAGAATATACCAGTATAGCCCGCCGTTATTGGCAGCAGGCCGGTGTCGCCGCTAAAATCGATTTAAGAATTGCCCCAGCCCTGGACACTTTAGATCAATTAATCGCCGCAGGAGAAAGTAATAGTTTTGATTTTGTCTTTATCGATGCCGATAAAAGTAATTATGATCGCTACTACGAAAGGGCATTACAATTGGTCAGAACGGGCGGAATTATCGCTATCGATAATGTCTTTTGGTCGGGACGGGTAGCAACGGACGATAACACTGATAATCGCACAAAAATTATCCGTTCCCTTAATGCCAAAATTCAGCAGGATGAACGGGTAAATATCAGTATTATTCCCATTGGTGATGGGTTGACCCTGGCCATGAAAAAGTGAAGAAGTTAAGGGGTATTAGAAAAGCTTTTGCTCTTCACAATTAGGGTTGATTTTTGTTGTCTCAATTTAGTCACCAGTCGGAAACCAGCCACGGCAACGCTATATCTCTTAAAATCGTTAACGACAGCACTAAGTTATCAGTTCAACGGAGAGGGTGGGATTTGAACCCACGTTAGGTGTGACCCTAAAGCAGATTTCGAGTCTGCCGCATTCAACCACTCTGCCACCTCTCCACAAGGTTTGAGTCTGGATTATCATTTTAACAGATTACTTGCCCTAGGATTGATTTTTTTTATGAATCAAGCTCCTTTTCTTCCAGTTAACCATCCCCGGCCTAACTTTCTCCACTGGTTAGGGAGTCTCTGGAAATTTTCCCGTCCCCATACGATTATCGGCACTTCTTTAAGTGTTTTAAGTCTGTATTTAATTGCTTTGGGCAATATCAGCGATTTTTTTAGCCATTGGCCGGTTTTATTGCTCACTTGGGTCGCTTGTCTTGCGGGTAATGTCTATATCGTCGGTTTAAATCAGTTGGAAGACATCGACATCGATAAAATCAATAAACCCCAGCTTCCCCTAGCCAAGGGCGAATTTTCTCGGTTAACAGGAAGGTTAATCGTGGTTTTTACTGGTATTTTAGCAATTATAATGGCTTTTATCGGTGGTTTTTGGCTGTTAATCACCGTGGGGATTAGTTTACTTATCGGCACTGCCTATTCCTTGCCACCAGTGCGTTTAAAACGCTTTCCCCTCTGGTCCGCCTTCTGTATTTTTACCGTCCGGGGTGTCGTCGTCAATTTAGGTCTTTTTCGCCACTACAACACAGTTATTAATCAAAATCAGTCTATCTATCCCTCGCTCTGGGTTTTAACAGCTTTTGTTCTCGTTTTCACCGTTGCGATCGCTATTTTTAAGGATGTTCCTGACCTAGAAGGCGATCGCATTTATCAAATTACCACTTTTACCCTGCTGCTCGGCCCAGAAAAAATCTTAATAATTTCCCTCTTGACAATTTCGCTGTGTTATGCAGGGATGATTGCCGTCGGCCTCTTGGGGATAACAGGAATTAATTCTTCTCTGGCCATTGTCGCCCATCTGCTCCTACTTCTTCTTCTTTGGTGGCGTAGTCGCGGAGTAAATTTAGAAGATAAAAGCGAAATCAGCCGATTTTACCAATTTATTTGGAAATTATTCTTCCTAGAATACCTGATATTTCCCCTCGCTTGTTTAATATGAAAATATCTCCTTTTTTAGCGGCCATTCCCTTACTTTTGCTAGGTGGTACAAGCGCACCTAGTCAAGAAACCATCGATCCGCAATTATTAACCGGCAACCTTCGTTTAACCCTGAAACATGGTGTTTGGAAACTGTGGCAAGATAAACCCGTTTATCAATATATTACCCTAGATTTAACCTGCGATCGTGCCGTTTGTCAACCGTCGGTGTGGGGATACGCGCCCAAATTCAATAAAGAAGTGGATCACCAAGGTACGGTAAAAACGATTAAATTAGACAATGCTTGGCGATTACAGGTGAAAATGAACATTCAAACTCACCCTTGGCAAGCAGAAATCAGGGAAGCTATCTATAATATCGAAATTGTCCCCTACCAAGACCAACTTATCGGCAGTTATCAAGGCACGTTAGGGGGAAGAAGACTACAAAACACAGTTAATGGCACAATTTCCCCTTTTTGGCCTAATCCTGTTCCTAATCACCAACCCCTACAAGCGCGAGAACATCCCCGTTTAATCTTTCGCAAGTCAGAATTAACTAATCTCAGAGAAAAAGCGAAAACTCCCATCGGTCAAACTATTATCGCCCAATTAAACAACAGTTTACAGGAAAAAATTTATTACGATGGTTATGTGCCGAATGGGGGTTATCATGCCACAGGTCATTGTTTTTTAGCAATTTTAAATCAAGATAGAAAATCAGCAGAAACCGCCTGGGAAATTCTCGAAAAAACCCGTAAAAATCGGGGAAGGAGAGTCTTAGAACAATCGCCAATTGTCGCCGGAGTCGCTCTCGCCTACGATCTTTGTTATGATTTTTGGGGAGAAAAGCGCCAACAGGAAATTACTGACTGGTTATCCAGTGAAAGTAAAAAACTTCTCAAAGGTGATTCACCCAAAAATGGATGGAATGGAGACGCAGTTAGTAACTGGAATGCGCGGGCCAGAGGTGCGGCAGGATTAGCTAGTTTAGCGATTCTCAAGGAAGATTTACCCCCCGATTCTCTCTATTATCCCTCGGCACAGGTGGAAATGGCCAAACGTCACATCGAACGCTATTTTACCACAGCGATCGGCGAGCGAGGATTTGGCACAGAAGGAGATTTATACAGCACCGAACCGATGGTTCTCGCTGTTTTTCCTTTTTTGCAAGGGTATCGAAATAGTCTCGGATTAGACTTAGTAACTGGTTCCTCGGCAGCCCAATTGATCCCCCATTATTTAACCAGAATTGTCCCTAAAAATGGTCAATTATTGATTCCTGCTTATGGCAGACATCAGATGTTTGTAGGAGTGTCTTTATTAACTATCGGATTGGGAATTACCGATCAATCATTGATACCAGCAATAAAATGGCGATTACAAGGTCAAGAAAAACAACTTTTTCACCCCCATTATCCCCATATTGCCCCTTTTCTTCTCGCTGCTTATCCATCTAATCTTACTCCCGAAAATCCTGATCGCCAACTTGACCGGGTTTTAGTTGATCAACAAAAGGGATTTTATGCTTTTCGTAATCGCTGGCAAAATGAAGAGGATTTTGTCGCTAGTATCTATCTCAAACAGCAACCTTTTGTGGGGGGATGGTCTTTTCCCGATGTCGCTAGTGTGAGAATTTGGGGATTAGGAGGACATTGGGCGAGTTTTGAGGGATCAAAAGGCGACTGGAACTCAGAAAATACGGTTATTTTCCCGAAAACACCGCCTTGGCGACAGGCAAAACCGATGACTTTTCAATCTAGTCCCGATGGTTCGGGAGTAATTACGTTAAAAACTGATAAAATCAGGGTTAAAAGGGCTAATAAACCCGCAGAAGTTGCTCTAGTTCGCTCTTTCGCCGTCGATTACAGTCTCTCCTCCGGTTCCCCCGGATTATTCGTCTTGATGGATAAATTATTAGGTAAAGTCGATCAACCAGAATTTATTAATAAAACTTGGGTGATGAATACCCAGGGAAATGTCACTCTCGGAAAAAATAGTTTTACTATCACTCAAAATGGCGCAAATATGCAGGGAACTTTTATCACTCCCGTGACTTTAAGAGTCGAGAAAACTAATACAGGTGAGCGCATTTTAGCCACGGGTAGCGAGGAATTTTTTCTGGTGATGACCGTGCAGAAAAGTCGCCCCCCAGCAGTTAAAATTATTGGCAAGGGATTAGATGCGATCGTGCAAATTGGTTCCCAAGAAATCTCAATTATCGACGGTGCAGTTAGATTAAAAGAGATGAATTTTAAAGAGCCATAAAAATTGCCAATCGACCCAAAAAAGTCAATAGTTCTCAAGTAGAATTTGTCAAGATGATAACTATTTGAGCAATTATTGATGATATAATTGATACTGCTGACCAAAATAGCCCCTAAATTTAGAACTATCTAGAATTGCATCTATAATTTCAATTTCCGCCTAACTAAACTATGACTAAATATCATCAAATCACGGTTAACAATCGTCAGACGGGCGAAAAAATTACCACCACCGTTCCCGAGGATAACTATATACTCCACAGTCTGGAAAAACAGGGCTATCAATTACCCTTTTCCTGTCGCAATGGAGCTTGTACCAGCTGCGCGGTCAGGGTATTGTCGGGGGATATCCATCAACCAGAAGCGATCGGACTATCGCCGGAATTAAAAGCCAGAGGTTATGCTTTACTTTGTGTCAGTTATGCCCGGGGCGATATGGAAGTAGCCACCCAAGACGAAGATGAAGTCTATGAACTGCAATTCGGTCGCTTTTTTGCCCGTGGAAAAGTGCGTTTTGGTTTACCCTTAGATGAGGAATAGATTCAGGATTAATCGTGCCAGATACCAGCAGCCAATTAGAAAAATACCTAGACATTGCCAGCGAGGCCGCCCTGGCGGCGGGAACAATTATCCTCGATAATTGGGGTAAAATCGAGACAATAGAAGAAAAAGGGCGATCGGGCGATTTAGTGACGGAAATAGATCGTCGAGCGGAAACAGAAATTCTCAAAATTATTAGCCGTCACTTTCCCAAACATGGGATTTTAGCGGAAGAATCGGGAAAACTGCCAGGGACGGATAGCGACTATCTCTGGGCGATCGATCCTCTCGATGGAACCACCAACTATGCTCACGGTTATCCCGTATCCGTCGTCTCCATCGGACTACTGATCGCAGGGACAGCAGCAGTGGGAGTCATCTATAATCCCTTTAGAAAGGAACTATTTCGGGCAGCCCGGGGTTTAGGGTCGACCCTGAACCGTCGTCCCATCCATGTCTCCCGGACGAGTGAACTAGAAAAAAGTTTACTGGTGACGGGTTTTGCCTACGATCGCTGTCAAACCCAGGATAATAATTATGCCGAATTCTGTTATCTGACCCATCTGAGCCAAGGGGTACGCCGCAGCGGTTCCGCTGCCAAAGACTTAACCGATGTGGCCTGTGGGCGCTTAGATGGTTATTGGGAACGAGGGATTAATCCCTGGGATCTGGCCGCGGGAATTATTCTGATCGAAGAAGCTGGGGGTAAAATTAGCGCCTATGATGAGAGTCCTTTTAGGATGGAAACGGGGCGAATTCTGGCCACTAACGGACAGATTCACAGCCCCTTAAGCCAGGCTCTGCAAAAAGCTGCCTCTTGGAGGTTTCAGTTTGAATCCTTTTAATATTTAGGGTTGGCTGAATATCAGTATAAGCTTTGCTAGAAAAGGGTTTTGGGACTTTTTCCCCAAAAAAGTGCCAGAAACAAACGTTGAGAAATCGCTCCCAGGTACTCAAAACCCTGGCACTTTCTGGGGGCGAACGCAAAGCACTCGCTACGCGAGAACGCAAAGGGTGCCGCTTCTAGGCGCGCGAGGTCATTCTGTTATTCTGACTTCCCCCACCGACGACCGGCGGCCGACGACCGACTCCTAACCCCACCAACAAACTTTTTCAGCAAACTCTATTTATGGCGTTATCATTTTGATTAGAGACAGGAGCCGCTGTATGACTTTTCCAATTTCCCAGGGATTGTTTCAATTTGATTTAATCGATCACTTCGCTATTTTAGGAGTCTCGATCGATGCCGAGCATCAGGAGATTCGCGAGCGTTACTTAAAAATCGCCCATAAACTCCATCCCGATACCTGTCGCACTCACACCCCCGCCGAAAGGGAACAGGCTCATCATTTACTCTCAAAATTAGTTAACCCTGCCTACGAACATCTCGGCCGCAAACTATCTCGGGAAGAATTTCGCCTTGTTTTAACAGAAATGGGCAAGGCAATGGCGAGGGATTCGGGTAAAATCACCATCAGTAGCGAACCAGCTAGAAAACTAGGCCAGTCCACCGCTAACTATGAATTAGCCTATCAAAAAATCCTGCAATCTTTGGCGATCGATCAATATACCGCCCTAGAAAATGCCTATCAGAAAATCGCCCAACTCAGTGAACTCAATCTGGTTTATCTGATGTTAACCGAAGGTCAGGGCAACAAGAAAACCACCCGGAAAGTCTTTATCTCCCAAGGCAATCCTAACCAGTCCGAGTTAGTCGGGGCTACTGTCACCACGGCAGCCCCAGCTAAAGCCAAAGAATCGCCCCTAGAAGCCTGTATTCGCCGCGCTCAAGCCTCTCTTGACCAAAATAATCCCGCCCAAGCTTTGCGAGAATTGCGCGATGCCCTGCGGCAAGAACCGGATAATGGCATCTGTCACGGCCTGATCGGGTTAGCCTACCTGCGACAAAATCAACTCTCCATGGCCCGGGTTCATATCAATCGCGCCTCGCAAACCAGCCCCCAAGATGCGACGGTGATTAAGTGCAAACAGGAACTAGATAAAGTAGTTAATCCTAATATTGAAGTGCAACACCAGAAGGGACAAAAAGAGGAAGGAGATCGCAATGGCGGTTTTTGGTCTCGATTTGGTGGTAAAAAGAAATAGGACTGACCAGTGCCACCGATTTTGATTAGCAAACTCCCATGATTCATCAACCCCCGGCGGGGACAAGGGATTTATTACCCCTAGAAGTTACCCAAAAAGGCTGGATTAACGATCGCCTTCAGTCTGTCTTTCAGCGTTGGGGCTATCAAAGGATTGTCACCTCCACCATTGAATGGCTCGATACCCTCACCGCAGGCGGTGCGATCGATCCGGGCACCGTAATCCAACTCCACGGGGATAGCCAAGGACTATCGGGATTACGCCCTGAATTAACCGCTTCCATTGCCCGCAGTGCCGTCTCCCGCATGAGTGGGGAGTCCTATCCCCAACGTCTCTGTTATCGGGCCAACGTTTTTCGTCGCCCTAGCGCCGGTTATCACGGTCGTCAAGTGGAATTCTATCAAGCGGGGGTAGAACTGCTCTTTTCCGGCGGTTTACTAGCTGATGCCGAGATTTTACTGCTCCTGGCCGACTGTTTCGATAGTTTGGCCGTCCCTAACTGGCAGATTATTCTAGGAGAAGCGGGTTTGACTCGTTCCCTACTTTCCCCTTTTCCCGGTCCTTTGCGGGAACAGGTGAAACGCTGTTTAGCCCTCCTCGACTACGTTAGCCTCGAAAATCTTCCCTATCCCAACGAAACCCTCCGGCAGCAAGCCCGACAATTATTTCAGCTGCGCGGTAATCCTCACGATGTCCTCGCACAAGTGGCCGTATTAGCCCAGGAAGAATCGGCCCAAAAAGCCGTTAATAACCTTAAATCCCTAGTAGAGCTGCTTAATGCTGATCGCTCTGGTCCTTTCCCCCTAATTCTCGATTTAAGTCTGATTCAAACCTTTGATTACTACACTGGCATCGTTTTTAAAGCGGTTAGTGATCACCAGCAAAATCTCAGTATTTTAGGCCAGGGCGGACGCTACGATCAATTACTGGGCGTTTTTCATCCCCAGGGTCAATCGGCTCCGGGTATCGGTTTTTCCCTGAATATCGAAGAACTCCACGAAAGTTTATTATCAGGGCAGACTTTACCCGGTCAAGCTCCTCCCCTCGACTGGTTGCTTATCCCTTTGGGTAATAACGCCCAGATAGCGACTTTTAGTAAAGCTCGCTCTCTTCGCACCGGTGATCCGAATCTGAGGGTGGCGATCGATTTAGGTGGTCGCAGCGAGGCACAAATTCGCACCTATGCCCGCGATCGAATGATTAAAAATCTCGCCTGGGTGCAGGAAGATGGTTCCGTGAGGGAAGAATCTCTCTAAAAGGGGGCAAAAGCAGCGAAAATCCTGCCTTCTGCCCGCTGCTATAGGACTCTATCTAGGGTTTGCTGAAAAAGTACGGGCGAAGCATTCGGGCAATAACCTATCGGTGAAACCGTAGATTTTTTATCCGAATGCTTCGCCCCTACAGGACGCGGGCCGATGAAGACGCAAGGTTTTGAAGCACGATTCTCTCAAAATCTTGCACCTGTTTCGCGAGAAAAGCCACAAAACCCTTACCTTGCCTACATTTCACCTTTATTCAGCAAACCCTATCTAAATTGGAGCAAGAGGACTCCCGTTACACCGCCCCCGCGGTTAGCGGGAGATGAATTGCGACCAGTAAAAAAGACTAACAGGATAGCGTTTCCTTAGACGGAGTAGCTTGATTCTCAACATATTTTTTGGCTCTTCTCGACTTTGTGTGGTAATTTTTGCTTATGGAATCGTGAAATACCTATCAAGCAAGACTTTTAGCTCTATTTTGACGTTCGGCGACGCTCAGTCGAGCGGCGGAAGAAACTAGAAAATATCAGTATAGACCTCGTTCCCACACATAAACCAGAAGAGCCGTTCAAAAAACTTTATAATAACCCCCATTAATACCCACTGAAACCATAATAAATCATAAGCAAAAATCAATGTTAATAATCGATTCTAATCTATACCAGAGATGAACGTGGGTTGGGTTAAAGCATGAAACCCAACGCTGACGGCGATGATTGAGCCGCTTCTTGGCATGGTAACGACTAGGACTGTCCCAAGTGCGGGAAACGGCGATTTTAAAATTTTCACCCTTTATTCAGGAAAAAATCATGTCAACTCCTTTTTTGGTCAAAGATATCCTTCCCGGTGCCTTTAACTCCTACCCCAAATATCTGACGGCATTATATAGTTTTACCAATAAATGTTAGAACAAAGATGTAGATGTAGGTTGCTCTAATGGGAAGTTTTGTGACGACAAGTAGCATTGATGATATTTATGGGGAATAATGAATCTAGAGGATCGCCTAACTTTCCAATTGGTAGCGACTCGCCATGAAACAACCAACCGCCAATTATGATGAACCCTGGAAAGAAGCATTAACCGAGTATTTTGAAGCGTTTTTATACTTTTTCTTTCCCGAAGTTCACCCAGAAAACGGGTTTCTTGAAGAAACCCGTTTTCTGGACTTGTGGCCATCGCCTTCTCGCCATGACCCGCTAAAATTGTCATTGTGAGGGAGTAATTGAGAGACAATCTTCAGAAACCCGTTTTCTGGACTTATGGCGAATCACCTGAATCAGTGAACAGTTGTTAGCCTTTTGGTAACTGATTCAGGTAATTGCATTTGCGTCTCTTGGTTATAATTCACAAACAGGCTATAATGTTAGTAAAACAACGTTAATCTCTAAGGTTTATCAATGACTCAAATATTGATCGAAATTCCCGACGAATTAATATCTCGTTTGCAAGAACAAAAATCCTCGGTTCAAGAGATTGTTATCAAAGCTTTGGAAAATTATGTTCAAGCTGAATTACCAGATATTACTAAGACTCGTACTTGGGAACTTTGTGGAAGTTTAGAAATTGTCCAACCTGAGCCTAAATACATTATCGGACAAGATAATCGGGGTCAAGTTGTAACTAACTACGCTGAAAACATCGATGAAATTATTTATTAAAAATTGTGGACAAAGAAATTATTGTTGATACTTCTGCTTTAATTGCCTTTTTTGTCAAATCTGAAACTCATCACGAAAGCGCTCAAAAATATTACTTGGAAAATCCTCATAATAATTGGATTATTCTGGAATCGGTATTCGATGAAACTGTTACTTGGATTCGGAGCAAGGTATCTAGTCGAGCCTCAATCCAAGTGGGTCAAATACTAAGAGAAGATCATCGTTATATCAATGTGTCAGATAGCGATGATCTGGCAACATGGGAAGCTTTCTGTAAGTACAATGATAAAAAATGGAGTTACACAGATTGTTCTATTTTAGTTATGGCTCATCGTTTACAAATATTTAAGGTATTCGCTTTTGATGATCATATTCGTCAAATGGCAGGATTAGGAATTGTTTGTGTCCCATAAACTAATAAAAATACAATTTATGAACTTCGTTCAGATTGCATATCTTGCAACAACCCACGAAACTGAGAAAATGGGGTTTTTCAAGAAACCATGAGAAAACGCCTATTTAGAAACCCGTTTTCTGTAAATTTTTGTTATATCCCCCTTGAAAAATTGGCGATTGTTTGCACAAAATAGTCGAAGTCATCCTTTGCGGTCAATGTCATGACTTCTACCCTGTTGCCGAGCCTTCCTGCTGTTGACGATGTTTTCTTCAATTTTGCTCAATCTGATGGCTTGAGTCAAGTTAATCAGGTGAATAGTGCGAGAAATCAGCGTTTAACCGCTACTGTAGTTTTCCTCGATGCTGGTGTTACCGATTATCAAAGTCTCCAAGCTGGAGTAATTCCAGAAGTCGCCACGGTTATTCTCTCTCCCAATCAAGACGGAATCGAACAAATCTCCGCTTTTTTACCACTGTTGAAACCTTAGATTTGTCGGAGTTGCAGACATCTGGGGTTTTTCAGCCAGATATACCCTTCTTTGCCAGCTTAAGTACCTAAGCAAAATTAATGACACAAATCTAACCACCCCTTGCCTCTTGCCTATCTCCACTAGGAAATTTATTCTGCACCACTACTTAATTGTTTAATTTTCACCCTTTATTCAGGAAAAAATCATGTCAACTCCTTTTTTAGTTAAAGATATCAACCCCGGTTCCGTTGGCTCCTACCCCTTCTCTCTAACGGCGGTGGGCAACACCCTGTTCTTCACTGCCTATGACGGCAACGATATTGAATTGTGGAAAAGCGACGGCACGGCCTCCGGTACAGTTTTGGTCGCCGACATCAGCTTCGGTGACTTCTCCTTCTATCTAACGGCGGTGGGCAACACCCTGTTCTTCCAGGCCTATGACGGCGAGAACGGTCGGGGGTTGTGGAAGAGCGACGGCACGGCGGCCGGTACAGTTCTGGTCGCCTACTTCTACTCCCCCCGCTATCTAACGGCAGTGGGCAACACCCTCTTTTTCAGTGCCAATGCCGGCGTTAACGGTCGGGAATTATGGAAAAGCGACGGCACGGCGGCCGGTACGGTTCTGGTCAAAGATATCGACCTCGGTTCCTCTGGCTCCTACCCCGGCAATCTAACGGCGGTGGGCAACACCCTGTTCTTCGCTGCCAGTGACGGCGTGAACGGTGAGGAATTGTGGAAAAGCGACGGCACGGCCGCTGGTACGGTTTTGGTCGCCGACATCAGCTTCGGTGACTCCTTTCCCCGCAATCTAACGGCAGTGGGCAACACCCTGTTCTTCACTGCCGGGGACGGCGTGAACGGTCGGGAATTGTGGAAGAGCGACGGCACGGCGGCCGGTACGGTTCTAGTCAAAGATATCCGCCCCGGTTTATCTACCTCCTACCCCGGCAATCTAACGGCGGTGGGCAACACCCTGTTCTTTACTGCTTCTGACGGTGTGAACGGTACTGAATTATGGAAAAGCGACGGCACGGCAGCCGGCACGGTTCTGGTCAAGAATATCCGCCCCGGTTCCTCTAGCTCCTACCCCGGCAATCTAACGGCGGTGGGCAACACCCTGTTCTTCGCTGCCAGTGACGGCGTGAACGGTATTGAATTGTGGAAGAGCGACGGCACGGAGGCCGGCACGGTTCTGGTGGGCGACATCCGTCCCGGTTCCTCTAGCTCCGACCCCCAAAACCTGAGAGTAGTGGGCAGCACCCTGTACTTCACTGCCGATGACGGCGTTAACGGTGGGGAATTGTGGCAGAGTGACGGCACGGCCGCGGGTACGGTTCTGGTCAAAGATATCCGCCCCGGTTCCTATGGCTCCTACCCCTTCTCTCTAACGGCGGTGGGCAACACCCTGTTCTTCACTGCCAATGACGGCGTTAACGGTTGGGAATTATGGGCCTTAAATGTGGGTACGCCCGCAATTCCCACCCTCGCCATTGCCGCCACCAGTGCCAATCAAACCGAGGGCAACAGTGGCAGTAAAGCCTTTACTTTCACCGTCACTCGTGCGGATAACACCACGGGAAGCAATAACGTTAACTGGGCAGTTACCGGCAGCGGCAGCAATCCTGCCAATGCCACGGATTTTGTCGGAGGAGTCTTACCTTCAGGAAGCGTGAGTTTTGCGACGGGGGAAACCTCAAAAGTGATTACTGTTGACGTTCAGGGAGATACAACGGTAGAACTGAACGAAAACTTTACCGTCACCCTCTCCAATGCCACCAACGGTGCTACTATTACCACCGCTACTGCCACGGGAACCATTCAAAATGATGATGTAGCAGTTCCCACCCTCACTATTGCCGCCACCAGTGCCAGTCAAACCGAGGGCAACAGTGGCAGTAAAGCCTTTACTTTCACCGTCACTCGTGGGGATAACACCACGGGAAGCAATAACGTTGACTGGGCAGTTACCGGCAGCGGCAGCAATCCTGCCAATGCCACTGATTTTGCTGGGGGATTGTTACCCAGTGGGGTAGTGAGTTTTGCCCCGGGAGAAAGCAGTAAGGTGATTACTGTTGACGTTCAGGGAGATACAACAGTAGAACTGAACGAAAACTTTACCGTCACCCTCTCCAATCCCACCAACGGTGCTACTATTACCACCGCTACAGCCACGGGAACCATCAATAATGATGACTTTATCGGTACTTCTGGCCCCGACACCCTTGTGGGAACCTCTGGAGCAGATGCCATGACTGGATTAGCCGGAAATGATACTTATACGGTAAATGATGCCGGCGATTTGGTGATTGAAGCTCTCAACCAGGGAACCGATACCGTGCAAGCTTCCATTTTCTATACTCTTCCCAACAACGTGGAAAATCTCCTTCTCACTGGTACTGGTAATCTTAATGGCACGGGTAATGGCTTAAATAACCAGATTACAGGGAATAGTGGCAATAATAACCTCAATGGTGCTGCTGGTAACGATAGCCTCAATGGTGCTGCTGGTAACGATACCCTCAATGGTGCTGCTGGACGCGATACTTTAACCGGTGGGACGGGGACAGACATCTTCATCTTCCGATTTGGTCAGTCCACCGCAGCAGCCCGAGACCGAGTTACGGATTTTGCTATTGGTACTGATAAGATTGACCTGCTTAGTCAAGCTGGTGCGGCAATTAATGCCCCTCTCGCTTTTACCCGGGCGGCAGATAGCACCACGACCAATATTAACACCATTGTTACTAACGTCTTTACCGATGCTAA
>SFAQ01000118.1:0-5808 GCA_007096525.1 Microcystis wesenbergii Mw_QC_B_20070930_S4
TCGAAACCAATAGGCTTTTTCCATGTCTCACATTTTAGCATATATTTCGTAAATGTGCTAATATTTAACAGTAAAGCCGTCGTAGAACGACGGGGTTTCAGACCCAAATTTTCGATGACGGGATTGCTAATCTTGACCACAACTATATTATCGTCTTGACGGCCAGGTTCGTAGATGGAAAGAGTCCCATTCGGGGGATCGTTAATAAAATTATCTTTTCCCGTCAGGGCTGTCCACTCATCTAGATAGGCGGCCATGGACAGATTACCAGCAATCCGGTTCGGGCGATCAGAAAAGTATAGGGTCTGTTTGTTGACATTTACCAAAGCAATTGGCTCTCTTAGGTTTGCTGGGTAAAATGTATTCTAAGATACAGTTATGCTGGCGAGGGAGTGGAAGGAACCCGACCGACACAGAGGACACAAAGATCGATCGCTCCTATATAAGTTAAACTGATCACACAAAGTCGAGAAGAGTCAGAGTGCCTCTGGCCTGACTTCCACCAGAAGTCTGTTTTTACCTTCGGGAATTGTCAAAACCGAGATGTAGTTACTCATTGAACACCACAAAGGCTAAAATTATGAGCCATTTATCCCTATCCGAACAGATTACCGAGGAACTTCTGGCAATCCTGATCGAAGAAGAAGTCACCTATCCCTGGGATGTAACCGCCGTTGAGAGTTATGATCCCTTAGACGTGACAGAAACGCCTTTTTCTCTGTGTGAAGGACTAGAAGCGACGGCACTTGAAGCACAAGCTCATAGATTCTTTAGCAGTTTACACCAAAAATTCCCGACAGTTTCCGTTTCATCCCGGTCTAATATCCTTGATAAATTTGCCTCTTTACTGCCAGCCGAACATTTAAATCGTCTAGTAGAAAGTGCTGAAAATCTAGTTAATAGTCAATTAGATAACTTCGATCGCCTTGTTGTTTGTCTTAGCGAGCTTTTTCCCCAATGGTCTCCAGAAGATTTAGAGGTTTTTGCCCGTCCCTACGCCTATACTATGCGTAATGGCCAGAGCGAAACTAATATAGACACCGAAAATTGGCAAAGTCTTTCCGAAATTGAACAAATTCGCTGGAGTGCAGCCATCGCCAGCCGGATTTTCTGCGACTTGTCTTCTCCTCAATAGTCATCTCATTTTATTTGGCACGACTACATTAGGTTACACTTAATCTTTATGAGAAACGCTATATCTCTTTATTTGATTTTTTGGTTTTTGTTTCTACCCGTCAGAAAGATTCTATAACTTGTGATTAACTTTGAAAGCACTTTTTAGGGTTGGATGCGTCATCAGACGCATCCTATCTTTTCAGAGTTTCTTACATTTTGCTGAGAATACGCTGAACTATGTCCATTCCCGTGAAGGCTTGCCAGCCAAAAAGACCTAAAATGACGGCATTAAGGGTAATATGGGTGATTCTGGCCAATTCATTGCCTTTTTGCATTAAAGGTACTAAAGCGGCACTGATCGAGATTAAACCCACCATCCCTAAACCGGCCAGCAGATGGGAACCAACAAATAATTTACCGTTATTAATATAAGTCACCGCCATACCCCCGATCGTCCCCAACACCATTAAAGCGAGGATTAGGGAGCCAATTTGATAGTGTTTAGTGCGAAAATTTTTGGGCAATAATTCTTTTTTTAGGTCTTTATCTGCTGTACGCGTCCGTCGCCATTGTAGCCCCGAATAGAGGGCATAGATAGTTAATCCTAATAAAACCCACATGAGAATGGGATGGCCAAATTGTGACCAAGTTTTTACGGCACTGGGAATCTCGAAGTTCATAGTTGTCTGTTCTCATCAAAGATCGCTTCTTAATAAAAATTAACATGAATCGCTCGCGCTTCCTTGTTTTCTGGGTCACTAGACCTGTGAGGCTAAATTCCGTTTAAAAGGTATAGGTAGAGTGGGGTGTGGGGAGAATAAATAAAAATAGTCTCCTGACTTGAAAGAGGGTGTAGGGTGTAGGGTGTGGGGTGTAGGGAAAGAAACCTCTTTCATCTGTGGGGGTGAAAATTTTTTCATCGGGACTGTCTCCTGAATACTGACGACCGACTCCTATCTCCATCACTACTATCTTTTTGTAAACCAACGTTCAAATCAACCAAGGTCGATCGCAAATCGCTATGATAGAATATTGGGTCTTTAATTTCCGTCCCCTCCTCCCTTTATGAAACTGCCTGTCGTCGCTATTATCGGTCGTCCCAATGTGGGCAAATCTACCCTCGTCAATCGTATCGCTGGAGATCAACAGGCGATCGTTTTCGATCAACCCGGGATTACCAGAGATCGCACCTATCAACCAGCTTTCTGGTGCGATCGAGATTTTCAAATTGTCGATACAGGAGGGCTAGTTTTTAACGATGACAGCGAATTTCTCCCTTTAATCCGCGAACAGGCTTTAATCGCCCTAGCAGAGGCAAGTGTGGCGATTTTTGTCGTCGATGGCCAGGCAGGAATTACCGCCGGCGATCGAGAAATTGCCGCTTGGTTACGACAGCAAAATGTCCCGATACTTTTGGCAGTTAATAAATGTGAATCGGTGGAACAGGGTATCCTGCAAGCGACGGAATTCTGGGAATTAGCCATCGGTGAACCCTTCCCCATCTCGGCCATTCACGGCTCTGGTACAGGAGAACTACTAGATGCTCTGATTAAATATTTGCCACCTGGGGCGGAAATTCCCGAAAATGAAGAGATTAAAGTGGCAATTATCGGTCGTCCTAACGTGGGTAAATCCAGTCTCCTCAATGCTTTAACCGGACAACAACGGGCGATCGTTAGTCCGATTTCGGGAACCACCAGAGACTCGATCGATACTTTAATTGAACGAGAAGGACAGGTTTATCGGTTAATTGACACCGCCGGCATTCGCCGTAAGAAGAATGTGGACTATGGAGCCGAATTTTTCAGTATTAACCGTGCTTTTAAGGCAATTCGCCGGTCTGACGTGGTACTATTCGTCATCGATGTGCTAGATGGTGTCACCGAACAGGATTTAAAATTGGCAGGACGAATCATTGAAGAAGGGCGCGCGGTGGTGCTAGTAGTCAATAAATGGGATGCAGTGGAGAAAGACACCTATACCATCAATACTTACACCAAAATGCTCCAAGATCGGCTGTATTTCATGGATTGGGCAGAAATGATCTTTGTCAGCGCTATGACGGGGCAAAGAGTCACCAAAATCCTCGAATTAGTCGATATCGCCGCCGAATCTCACCGTCGTCGCGTCAGTACCTCGGTAATCAACGATGTGATCGAAGATGCGGTTAAATGGCACAATCCCCCCACCACCAGGGGCGGAAAACAGGGGAAACTATACTATGGCACGCAAGTATCCAGTCAACCCCCCACGATCGCCCTTTTCGTTAACGATCCCCAGCGCTTTAATGATAATTATCGCCGTTACATCGAAGGGCAATTCCGGCAACAGTTAGGCTTTAAAGGAACCCCGATCCGCTTAATCTGGCGCGGCAAACCGGCGCGAGAAGTGGAAAAAACGGTTAATAGAGCCACCAAGGTCTAATTTATGGATTTATTGCGAAGTTTGCCCATCGGTCTTTATCTCGATCAACCGATCACCCGACTACATCAACTAGATGCCAGGGTAAAATTTATCTGGTTAATGGCATTTTTAGCAGCACCTTTATTGGCTAATGCTTGGTGGCGTTTAGCTTTGGTGGGATTGTTAATGTTGTTAACCCTGCTGGCACCTATTCCCCCCCGGGTCTGGCGGCAACAGATGGGCTGGCTGATATTTTTAGCGATTATCGTCTTTCTAATTACTGCTATCACTCCCGATGGTTTAGGGGTGAGTATTCAGCCGCGTTTACCAGAGGAAGGGCTGAATTTACCGCCCGCAAGTGATTATCAGTATGTTTTATGGGATAAAGGTCGTTTATTTGTTACCCGACGTTCTTTGGAATTAGCAGTGAGAATTAGTACCTTAGTTTTTACTTTGATTTATAGCACTAATCTCTTTTTATTGACGACAGCCCCGGAAGAAATTACCGAAGGTTTAGAGAATTTAATGAGTCCTTTACGGCGATTTAATGTGCCGGTGACGGAAATTTCTCTGACTCTGACCCTGTCTTTGCGCTTTATTCCTCTGGTTTTAGAAGAAGTGCAAAATCTAGCCAGGGCAGTGCGAACTAGGGCGATCGATTGGCAAAAGTTAGGGATTAAAAGAAGTTTAAATGTCTGGTTAACAGTCGTGGAAAAATTACTAGATAATTTGCTTTTACGCGCGGAACAAATAGCGATCGCTATGGAGGTTCGTGGTTTTACCAGTCCCAATCAGCATCAAGTACGCTGGCACGAATTAAAGTTAAGATGGGCTGATTTTATCGCTTTATTTTTGTTAATTCCCTTTTGGGCAGCCCGATTAGTTTGGGGTGGTTTATAGCAGTTATCAGTTATCAGATGCGAGTTTTAAGTGTGCAGTATTAAATAGAAGTTTCCTACTGTCTTTTCACTGATTACTGATTACTGTTTACTGATCACTGATTACTGTTCACAGCAAAAAACTCCCCACACCCTACACCCAGCCTAGACTTTAACCTCGTTGTCACCGCTTCAGGACGCAGATGCTGATGGTAGTGACGAGCCTGCGTTCTCAGAACCGCAATGTTTTGGAATTTATGACCGAGGAACCCTTCGCGCCTTTGGGAGGAGTAGTAATTCTCCCTTTGTGCTACCCCAGGAGACTCCTTCCACAGAATCAATGCCACTGGCTGCTTGCCCCCCCTAAATGGTTACATACGATACATAATCTGTTACCATTCACATACGGCGGTTCCTCTATCCGTTTTGTACCGATAACTCCTTATTGGATAAGCATTTCCACTTAGAAGATGTACCAGACTGAGCCTGAATCTGCCGTATGTATAGAATTGTTGATTGGGAATTTTTATTATGACATTGCAGGAAGGCACTTACACCTGGGAATACGGCGACACTACCCAGGCTCTCTGGTTCACCGCTTCTTACAACACGGTCACAAATCAGTGGACTGTTGATATGAAGAAGGGGTCGATGGATCTCAATGCGTTGTGGTGGTCGAATGGCGATAGCAACGCAGATGGCAATATAGTTCTTTCCAAGGCTGACAACAGTCTCAATATGAATGGGACTGGTATCGTCTGGGATGGATACGACAAGATTTCCGATACGGGGTTAACGGGAACGGAGCATAATGGCAGCAGTCTTCTGACTGCGGGTAATACCTACACTTACAGCTACAGCAAGGATCAAGGGGTAGAGATTGAAGCGCTGTTGGCTCAGGGTGTTGTCGTCCTTGGTATCCGGGCCACGTCCGTTAATGGCACCGACGGTATCAAGGCGGTAGATGGACAATATGTTTTCGTTCCCTACGACAATACTCCACCCACACTGACAGTCGATATCGTTGATGCTTCCCTGAACGACGGCGATAACAGTTCTCTGGTCAGCTTTGAGTTCAGCGAAGATGTCACCGGTTTTGCCGATAGTGATGTGAGCGTCAGCGGTGGCACACTGAGCGACTTCACCCAGGTGGATGGCAACAGCTACCAGGCCACGTTCACGGCCACCGATGGGGTTGAAACCACTGGCTCGGTGTCCGTGACAGCCGATAGCTACACCGATCTTGCCAGTAACAATGGCGGAGCGGGTACGGATACGGTGACAATTGACACACTAGACCTCCTGCAAAAGTCTTATTCAGCTACTTGATGATAGCCTAAAGCAAGTTCGTAGTTGTAAATGCCAGCGATTAAATTAAATCTCAGACCAAAACGTCGTCTCCGATTCCTAT
>SFAQ01000119.1:0-32998 GCA_007096525.1 Microcystis wesenbergii Mw_QC_B_20070930_S4
GTTTGAGTATATCCTACTCTTTCTTGCTTTTCGTACCATGCTTGTGTTCTGAGATGGAGAGCTTTATTGTAAACTAATCTTACACAGCCCAAAGTGCGCCGCAATAGCGACTCTTGTTCTGGTGTGGGGTAAAATCGAAACCAATAGGCTTTTTCCATGTCTCACATTTTAGCATATATTTCGTAAATGTGTTAATATTTAACAGTAAAGCCGCCGTAAAACGGCGGGGTTTCAGACCCAAAATTTTCGATGAGCAATTGTTAGGTGTGTTAGGCCACCTAAAGGGCCGACCCTAAAAACCTGAGAACGAACCATTATAGACAAAACTCTCATGCAGAAACCGCAAGTTATTTTTCTCGATGCTGTGGGGACCCTTTTTGGGGTAAAAGGCAGTGTCGGAGCAATTTATAGCCAAATAGCGGCGGATTTTGGGGTAGAGGTGGCGGCCGAGAGTCTAGAACAATCTTTCTTGGCTATTTTCCCCACTTCTCCCCCTCTCGCTTTTCCTAACGTTGAACCTGCACAAATTCCTGAGTTAGAGTATCAGTGGTGGCGATCATTGACTGAGGCAGTTTTTAATAATTTAGGTTATCTGGCACGATTTCCCGATTTTGAGGCTTTTTTTGGTCAACTTTATCGTCATTTTGCCACGGCCGAGCCTTGGCTGCTGTACGAGGATGTCATTCCCGCTTTAAGACTCTGGCAGCTTCAGGGGATCGAGTTGGGCATTATTTCTAATTTTGATAGTCGTATCCACCAAGTTTTGGCAGAATTAGGCTTAGAATATTTTTTTCGATCGATCACAATTTCTTCCCATGCGGGAGTCGCTAAACCCGATGCTGAAATTTTCCAAATCGCCCTACAAAAACATGATTGTTCCCCCGCACAAGCTTGGCATATTGGCGATAGTAAAAAAGAGGACTACCAAGGAGCAAAAGCCTTGGGTATAGAAGCGTTTTTAATTAAAAGATAAATCGGTCAAGAGAGAAAAAGTCTTTGATACCAAATCCGTTTTTAATAGTGTGATTAACTCACAAGTTATGGATTGTTTCTCCCTGCTCCGTTGCTCCGCTGCTCCCCTATACCTTTTAAACAGGATTTAGTATCAGTGGGAATAGGGGATAGCAAGGGAACACATACCCCCCAAAACCCAAATAACTAACCACTTTTTAAGATCGAGGTGGGCTCTTCTGGTTTCTGTGTGGAAACGGGGTCTATACTGATAGTTTCTTCAGCAAAATAGTCCTAAAAGTCTTTGCCAGTAAACATTTCACGATTCTATAAGCAAAAATTATCACACACGCTTCTGACTGTTCGGCGTTAGGAGCCGCCGCTTTGGGGGCGGCCACTTTTACCAAAGCATGACGCAAAACCTGTTCTCCGAGAGTGTATCCTCGCACTAACTGCTCGATCACCGTGCCTTCGGGATGTTCATCGGTGTACTCCCGCATCATCGCTTCGTGGTAGGTGGGGTCAAAGGATTGACCTTCCGGACGCATGGGGGAAACGCCTAAACGCTTGAGACTTTCTACTAAGGTTTTATAGACCCCTTGGTAACTCTTGTGAATCCCCATCTCGCCATCATTAACCGGTTTAATTTGAGTACGGGCGCGCTCAAAATTATCCACCACGCCAAGAATTTCCATCAGGGTTTTGCCCTTGATTTTGGTTTCCAGTTCCTCTTTTTCTTTGCCTGTGCGTTTGCGAAAATTGTCGAACTCGGCAGCTAGACTGATATAGCGTTTCTTATAGGCATCAACCTGCTGGGTTTGTTCCTCTAACTGCTGCTTGAGATTGTCGATTTCCTCTTGTAGATCGATAGCCATGGCGCCTAGAAGAGAAAATTCGTCGCTGAAAGCGATTTCCTCTGTCGCCGTTTCGGCCTCATCGGTGACACTCGCTTCTGATTCGGTTGCCAGGAATTCGGGGGAATTAGGAGAAGATTCTTGGTTTTCGTCGAAAATTGCTGAGTTATTTGGTTCTGCACTCATCATGGTATGCACGTTTGGGTTTAAATCTGGCGATATATGGCCATTCACTGCTAATTTTGGCCTTTAAACCAGTTAACAATCAAGTTTCAACCTTTAATGTAACATTTAATGTAACATTTTGTGGAGAATATCCATAAGTACCGCGCGCAAAATTAATTACACATCTAAGCTCTCAGCCGTCAGCCTTTTGCTGTGAGTAAACGGTGAACTGAAAACTCAAATCCGATCCCTGATAGCTGTCTCGGAGTCTCGCTGTCTCGGAGTCTCGACTAGGAAATTAATTTGGCACGACACTTATATCCCCCCGAAGTCGGGTAGGGCTGATTCATTCTCGAAGACTAAAAAAAAAGTCAGGTGAACAAACTCATGTAAAATGAGGAATGTTTACCTTATCTTTTTATACTATGCAGAGGCTAATCGAAAAATTCAAGAAAGTCAAAGATTTTCGGAAAAGTTCTGGAAAAAGACACCAGCTATGGGTCGTACTTTTAATCATTATCCCGGCAATTATGCAGTCCTATACTAGCTATAGGGCTATCGGTGACTTGGCTAAATACAACCAAGCTTTATTAACAAAATACTTTAAACTATCTAGGGAAAAAGTTCCCTATTATTCAAACATTAGAAGGTTTTTAATGGGATTAAATTGGTCAGATATTTTATATAGTTTTCACGAATGGGCACGGGAAGAGTATCAGAATAAAGAGGGATTATATTGGAGTGCTATTGATGGCAAAAGCCTGAGAAGTAACGTTATCAATCACGATGATGCAACCCAGAATTTTGTCATGTTTGCTTCTTTCTTTAGTCAGGAAACAGGTATAGTATTACACCTAGAGCAATGGGAGAATAAAGAAAGCTCATAAGTTGATCAAGTTCAATATATGGTAAGAGATACAGAGCTAACAGACATAATTTTTACTCTAGATGCTTTACACTATAATCGAGTTACTCACCAAGAGATTATTGATTCTAATAAATAATGACTATTTGATAACTCTAAAAGTTAATCAATTAAATTTATATAAACCCGTGGAGGAAGTGACAAAAAATTCTCAGCCTGTGAGCATTGATTGTGAAGAAGACAAAAGTCATGGACGAGACCTAATCAGACTAACATCAGTCTTTAATGTAACTCATCCTTTTAATAGTGTTTGGGAACACATTAAAAGTTATATTAAGGTGGAAAGGTATGGTGAAAGAGGGGTAGAAGAGTATTATAATTGTGCCTATTACATTAGTAATTTGGTAGAAAGTGATCAGACTTTTGCTCGAAAAATTCGAGGTCATTGCAACATAGAAAATCAGTTGCACTGGGTAAAAGACGTAATTTTTAAGGAAGATATTTTACCTTTAACTGACTTTAAAGCTGTTAGTAATTTGTCAATTCTCCAAACTATAGCTCTAAATCTTTTCAGAGGTTTAGGCTTTTTATCCATTACAAAGGGGCAAAGATGGCTTGATAACAAGTGGTTCAGGCTTTGCGATTTGTTAGAATGAATCAGCCTCTGCCATTACTTTTGAAAAATTGTATACCTGAACTTCCCCCATACATATCTACTACAAGAGCCGAAAACCCTTATCCATCAATGGATGCACCCGTTAACTTTTCTTAATGTACCCAGGTAATTTGTAACATTTCTTAATGGACAAAATTCTCCTCCTACAGCAGATGTTATGGCCTTTTGTCAACGGGGAAGTACAGGTATATTTAGGGCTGGCTAAATAAATCTAAAAACCTTGTTGGGTAAGACTTTTAGACCTTTTGTCAATCAAAAAGTACCAGATCTGGGAGTGATCGGGGGGAAAATTCCTGGACTTTTTCCCTGAAAATTAGGTAATTGACCCCCTCAAAATCGGTAAAACCCTACACCCCCCCTGCCCCCACGAAAAACTTTTTGCCGCCAACCCTATTTAAGATCGACTTCTCCACCCCAAGGATCTTTTACCTGGCGATTGACTAACATCTCAACTATAAATTCCCTTTCCGTGGCGTAGTCGTCCTCGTCATATTGGGTAAAAAGTTGGCTAGGATGTCCTCGTTACTCGCTCAAAGCCTTCTTCAGATCGACTTGTGCCAGCCGCACCAACAATTGCCAAGCATCACATAAATTACTCTTACCATCGGCGTTAACCCCAGCAGTAAGGGGCGTAAATTCCATTTCAAAATTATCAAAGGATTTAAAGCCATGAACTTTAATAGAGTTCAAAAATGAGAAAAATAGGCATAAAATTGCCTAAAATCCCTAAATAGAGCATTTAATTGATTAATGCTCATTCTTAATTCTCCTGACTACTGACTACTGGCTCGGAGACTCCTCATCTAAGGTCAGATTTTTGATTTTTGCCAGAGGTCTAATATAAGTAATCCTAGTTTTAGGCAATAAGTAATATTAAAACATCAGCGCGGCATTCAACAAATTCTCAAAGGGGAATGGAAGTTTCATGGCGAATTCCACCATACTGGACAATCTTCTCAACTTTCGCCTGATCCTTTCCTACTAATAGCGTTCCCTGCTGCAACTCTGACTAAGCAACTAATCGACCAGGGGGAACGCACCTTGCCGAATCAATTCCTGAGAGTATGGAATCTTAGTCTAACAAAGCCCAAGCATAACAGCTTATCTAGCTCAAGGCCGCCGGCTGACGGCCGACGACTAAAAATTAACATTGCAAGAAATCTTAACAATTGGCCAAGAAACTCGATCGAGTAGGTAGAATAGCAAGTAAATCATTTTGTAAACTCCAGTCGATTAATTAACCAGAATAGAGATAACCCAGAACGCCTGTGATAGATAAAAGACGCACTACTCGCGATCTCCCCCAAATTAACGAAAGAATCCGCTTTCCTGAAATCCGCGTTATCGATAGCGACGGCTCTCAACTAGGCATTATTACTCCTGCCGAAGCTTTACGCGTGGCCGAAGAAAAGGAACTTGATCTCGTCCTCGTCAGTGAAACGGCAAATCCTCCCGTTTGCCGGATTATGGACTATGGTAAGTACAAGTTTGAACAGGAGAAAAAAGCCCGTGAGGCCAAGAAAAAACAGCATACAGCCGATATAAAAGAAGTTAAAATGCGCTATAAAATTGATGAGCATGACTACAACGTGCGAGTCAACCAAGCGCAACGTTTTTTAAAAGCGGGAGATAAGGTAAAAGCGACGATTACCTTCCGAGGCCGGGAAATTCAACACTCTAACCTAGCGGAAGAATTACTGGCGCGCATGGCCAAAGATTTAGAGGATGTAGCTGAGGTACAGCAAGCGCCAAAAAAAGAAGGTCGTAACATGATGATGATGTTATCGCCGAAAAAATAACTAACTAATCCAGAAAAAGGGGCTAAAACCCCTTTTTTGTTCTTCAGAAATCCCCAAAAGAAACCAATAATTTAAAACAAATGTATTATCTGCGAATTAAGTCTCTAGATTGAAATCACAGGCACTCAAACCAAATCCGTTTTTAATGGTATGATTAACTCCCAATCGAACTTTAAAAACCCAGTTATGGATTGTTTCTCCGCAGCTCCGCTCCCCTCTCCCTGCTCCCCGATATCCTATGCCTTTTAAACAGGATTTAGTATCAAAGGGGTTGACCTAGTAGCAAAAGACTATTAAAATAGCTCCATTATTAGGTCAATGACTCTGGATTTAGACATAATAAGCCGCCCCCGCATCTAAATTGGTCTAGGTCGATAAGGAAACAGAGAACGCCAGAACACTGGAACAGTAAGGTTTATCTGCCTTTTTAGCTAACTTATACAATACCCAGTTTAAATGCGTCTTAGCTTAATTCTAATCCAAATGGCTTCAAGATGGACTACTATCACACATAGGTGTGTAAGAAAATCTGTATAAATAACTACAATTTTGGAGATTTGATGGTGAAATATAATCTAGACCAGGACAGAGCGCGGAGAGACCGAGAGTTATTCGATGCTATTGCCCTCAAATACGCAAAAAAGGATATTTATCCACCTTCAAAAAGAGCGCGAGCTTTAAGATTTGTCCAAACCCTTAACAAAATACACCTCAACAATCAGTCTGACATTTTGGAAGTGGGGTGCGGTGCTGGCTTTACTGCTGAGTATCTGCGTGGACGCTACGGAACCTATACGGGACTTGATTATTCTCAAGAATTAATCTTGAGTGCCCAACAACGAAATCGATTCTCCAATGCCAGCTTCCAAACAGCAGATTTTTTTGATTATCAAACAGATCATCTCTACGATGTCATTTTCATGATCGGTGTTCTCCATCATATGTCAGATTTGCCCGCCGCTCTGGAAAAATGTCTATACTTGTTAAAACCAGGTGGTTTTCTTGTCGTCAATGAACCCCAAGATGCCAATCCTCTCTTTCAATATCTTAGACAAGTTCGGACTAAGATGGACAAATCCTACTCCGCAGAACAGGAGCAGCTTGATGAAGCACAATTGTTAAAACTATTCCGCTCTTCTGGTTTTGTCAAAACTCTGTCTTATCCACAAGGATTTTTCTCTACTCCCTTTGCAGAAGTCATGCTTTCTCCACAATGGTTGATGAATCCAATCAGTCAGGCCGCTTGTTTGGTCGATCAAGTATTGGAGAAGTATCTAAGTGGTATTATGAGCAAAATCGCTTGGAATATCGTCGTCTGCGGTCAAAAACCGTTCTAAGCTGTTAAAAATTTAGGTTTATATACTTTGCACTTTCACAACTTGAACTTTTTCCCCAAAGGTAATAGTCCAGAAGAAAGTTAGACTTGAAAAAAAGACAAAGGAGAAAAAAATGATCTCTCTCTACATCATTGTGTAAGCTTTTTGTTAATGTCACATATTGGGTGCAAGCATTGCGCCCCTAAATTACCCCATATTAGTTGTTATGTGGGGGCCAAGGCATAAGCCCTCCCTCAGATAACTTTTTCTGATAACCATAAGTAAGGGAGAGCCGATAGGGTTCTTCCGTAACCATTTATTGATTATTATTCATTCTTAATTCTCCTGACTACTGACTACTGACTCCTAACCTATCAGGACAATTTTTGACCCTTACCAGAGGTCTATTGAGGGTGAATGCGTGGATGAAGTAAACGCTCAACCGGTTGACCGTTTTTTAAATGTTCTTCGACAATCTGATTGACATCCTCTGGTTTAACACGACAGTACCAAGTTTCTTCAGGAATAATTCTCACCGTGGGGCTAGTGCTACACTGTCCTTGACAACCACTGGTCATAACGATGACATCTTCTGGGAGAGCTGCCGTTTGCCAAGCTAAAAGAAGCTCGGACGCACCCTGGACCAAACAGGAAGAATGCTGACAGACCATCACAAATCGCTTTTGCGGATAAGACATATTGCCTCAAAAGTTGAAAAATTAGATAGTTCCCTGGCGATATTCTTGGGAGTCGCTTTGAGGAAGCATACCTTTATTTTGCCCTCAATCCCCGATACTGGCAATATAACTGAACTTCCCCCATATAAATATACTAGCTATGGCTAAAAGTCTTACAGAGCCTGAGTTAAATCAATACAATACTAATGCCCTTTGCGATGATTTGCGGCGAAAGCAGGCTGAGAGCGGTAGGCAAATCATCTCAAGTCCATTAAAGCAACCACGTCAGTTACAGAGCGATCCCCGAAGAGCGTGATCCAATGTTGTCGGGACTCACCGTTCCCTTAATTTTTTTAGAGAAGAAGCCTCCAGTCGAGTATTCTGGTACTGCTCTGGTGCTGACATCTCCCTAAATCCTCGCTCTAAAAAAGACAGGCATTGAGCCTGTCTAAAAAACAAAACAAATTACCTATTAGCTAACCACAAATAGGGAGTTTTTTGCGTCAAATTTCCAAGCAATACCATCGGGATCTCTGATGCGACTCCAATCGGCAAATTCTGTTTCGGATTTATTTTTCTTGTTTCTACCCAAAACGGCCGGGGTGAGATGGTTTCAGATCCAGTGGTTAGAGATTCTTCCCTAACTTCTGATTCTGATTGGGATAAAGAACTGTCAGAACTGTTCAAACTAGGATTAATTATCTCCTCCGGTTCTTGAATTACCGTTTCTTGAACAGCGATCGCTTCGTTTTTTTCTTCCTCTTTTTCCTCAAATAATTTACCTAAATTAGTCAGAGGTTGGGAGGAAGAAATAACAGGAACCTCCGGGACAGAATTTTCGCTCTTTTCGGCGACAATCAGGGGGGATTTAGCCTCCTGGGATTGCTCTAAATTGGTCAGAGGTGATCTCGATGCAGTAATCGCAGGAACTTGTTTTTCCCCTATTTCTTCTAAAGAGGGGTCACTCTCATCAAAAATACTACCCAAGGTACTGGCGGTGATAAAGTAATAGGCCATACCCTGATCGCCTACAGCTTTTTTTTGCGCTCCAAATTCCTCAGCTTTTCTGTCTAAAAATTGTCTAGCTAATTTGGCCGTGAGATTGGCTTTTGCCGATAGGTCAATCGGGGTGAGACAACCTTGATTGTCCTGTAAAAGTTGATTGAAATAGGGGTTAATCACCGTCGATAATTTTGACCAGCGATAGTCTTGCCACACCTTGACTGCCAGAGTTAAGAAGAAGACAAGTAGGATCAATGGCCAAGCGGTAAAAACAAGGATGATTAGCACCGCTAGGGGAATGATGAGGACGAGAAACCCCGCCGTTTGACGCTCGATAATTTTTCCAGTCATAATTTCATAAGCTGCCACAATTAAAATTCTTAATGGCTAGTTTGACTATCTCCTGCCATAAGTGTATATGACCAGTTTAGGCTTTATTGGTCACGCCGGTTAGTTCTAGTCGTTCAAACATGGCAAATCTTGCTTTCAGAGCCAGAGAATCATCAAGTTTTGTTAAAAAAATGGCTTTTTGATACTTTTGTTCTAAAGCTTTTTGGATTAACCAATCGGCTAAAAAGGGATTTTTGGGTAGTAGCGGACCATGGGCATAGGTAGCGATCGCATTGTGGTAAAATGCTCCTTCATAACCGTCCTCTCCGTTATTTCCGTAGCCAGTAATCACCTTTCCCAAGGGAGAAACGGTTTGTAAATAGGTACGACCCCCGTGATTTTCAAAGCCAATTACTAGCGGTTTTTCCCCAGTCATAGCTTTTATTTCCTCCGCTAAGGGAGAGGCCGTAATTTCAAAAACCACGTTACCGATACAGCGTTTTGCATCCGGTCCAGGATGTTTACTTACTAGGTCTAATAATCCTAATCCTTCGATTCTTTGACCGAAAGCTGGTTCGTAATAATGGCCTAATAATTGTGGGGAACCACAGGTAAAAACACCAGGTATTCCTGCCGATAATTGTTCTTTCATCGCCGCTGCTTTTGCCCCTTGTAAATCGCGCATAACGATCTCCTGTTGCCGATCCTGCGCTCCACCCCCAACAATTATATCTACTTGATAAAATGTCTCGGCTTCTGTTTGAGCATCTAGGGGAATAATTGTCACAGGAATATCACGCCATTGACATCTTCTTTGGATAGTAATAACATTACCTCGATCGCCATAGGTACTCATTAAGGTCGGATATAACCAGCCGATTTTTAGTTCTAGTTCTTGCATAATTTTTTCGGGGATTAGGGAATTAGGGAATAGGGGATAGAAGACAGGCTGCATCTCAAGTTTGTATAAATCAAAAATTATTACAAATATATGAACAAGTGCGTGTAAGCATCTCACAAAAAAAGCTAATATACTCTTGCGCTTCTCTACCCCTTTTATTTCTACAAAATCTTTCGTCCCGTGAGAATCTCTCGTACTTCTAACATAGCAGAATAGGTAGGTAAAATATGTAAAGTTTCCTCATTTTTGGTGTTATTAATCGCAATTTGGATCGCTTTTTTTAGATCGGATTCAACAATTAAATTAACGGGAGAAGCGAGACTATCCTGACTATATTGTAAGCGTAAAGCCATGTCATAAAGTCGATCGCCTGTCACCACTAAAGTTGTTCCCAAACGGGTTAATTTTTCCGTATCCACATCCCAAATCCAAGAAACATCCGTCCCGTCGGGGATGCGATCATTGAGAACTAAGAGAGTAGTAGAAGACTTTTCTTTCTGTAAAATATCAGCCACTGCACGAATTGTTTCATTCATACCCACGGGATTTTTAGACAGTAAAATTCTAACTTTTTTACCCTCAATTTCTAATTCTTCCGCTCGACCAAAAGCCGCTTTAAAACCCTGTACTGTCTCAAAAATTTCTCGATCTTTAATCCCTAATTCCTGGGCTACTAAACCCGCCGCTAAAGTATTATATTTATTATAAACACCGATTAAAATCTGCGGCCAATCGTGACTATGAAAAGCAGGACTACTCTTTTTAAAGCCGCAACTAGGACAACTAAAATCCCCTAAATGGGAGAGATAAACCCCGCGATAATCCAAAGAAGCACCACATTTAGGACAGTAAATAGAATCGACAGCGTGGGGAATTTCTTCCAGATATAAGTCTGGCTCACTTAAGCCAAAATATACAACTCTTTGGGGCAGTTGTTGACCCAAATGGGAAAGGGTCGGATCATCAGCATTGAGAATCACTAAAGTATCGGTGGGTAGGGGAGATATGGCTCCTTGCCAACGGCGACTAATTGTATCTACTTCCCCATAGCGATCAAGTTGATCGCGAAACAAATTTAGAGCTAAAATAGCGCGAGGACGACAATCTTTTAAAACCAAAGGGAGAATATTTTCATCCACTTCTAAAATGGCATAATCAGCCTTTAAAGTGCCGAATAAATTAGCATCGGCTAATAAAGCAGTGATTAAACCATTAATTAAATTCGCCCCGGTGGTATTATGGGTGACTTTTGCCCCCTGACGCTCTAGAATAGTTCTTAGGAGTAGGGAAGTGGTAGTTTTTCCATTCGTGCCAACCACCAAGATTACCCCCCGTCGGACTTGCCCACAGAGTAGCGGTAACAAACGGGGATGGAGACGACGGGCAATTTCCCCCGGCAAGACGCTGGCAGCCCCTAAACGGAGTCCTTTAACCACAGCAGTAACGGTTTTAGCCACCGCTACGGCTATCCCTAAACGGATGCGATCAAACAATTGCATGAACTGAGATTCTCATAGCTGTTTCGTGATTTTACCGCTAAAAGAAGACCGGTAAACGGGGTAAGTTCCCATTGATTCTTCCCTACCGACAAAAAAGACAGCCTATAATTATAGGTAAGTTTGGGGCCGATTCTACCGCACACGACATTTTAGGGCTAGAGCTTATGGGTTTATTGACAAGATTGGGGATTTCACTGGGATTACTCGCCCTAGGTGGTACTGTGGGGGTGCTAGGAAATCAGTATTTAAGCAGAAAAGCACCCCTAGAGGTAAATAAACCGCCAGCAATCCTCCCCGCTTCCCTCTCTCTCCCTGTTATTCCCCAAACCGACGGCAATGTTAATTTTATCGCCCAGGCCGTGCAGAAAGTTGGGCCGGCGGTGGTGCGGATTGACTCGGCCCGGGAAGTGGCCGACCAAATTCCCGAAGAATTTAAACAGCCCTTTTTCCGGCGCTTTTTTGGTAATGAAGTGCCGATTCCCAGGGAGCATTTGGAACGGGGAACCGGTTCTGGATTTATTATTGGTACAGATGGACTACTTTTAACTAATGCCCATGTGGTGGAAGGGACAACCCAAGTAAAAGTGACTTTGAAAAACGGTCAAATCTATCAGGGTAAAGTTTTGGGGGTTGACAATATGACCGATGTGGCCCTGGTGAAAATTGAGGCGGAAAATTTACCGACGGTGACTTTTGGCAAGGCCGAAACTTTAATACCCGGGGAGTGGGCGATCGCTATTGGCAATCCCCTAGGCTTAGATAATACGGTTACGGTGGGCATTATTAGTGCCTTGGGCCGGACTAGCAGCGAAGTCGGGGTTCCCGATAAACGAGTCCGTTTTATTCAAACCGATGCCGCTATTAACCCTGGCAATTCCGGCGGCCCGTTGCTGAACGCCAAGGGGGAAGTTATCGGCATTAATACGGCAATTCGGGCCGATGCCCAGGGTTTAGGGTTTGCCATTCCCATCGAAACCGCCCAAAAAGTGGCGGGACAGCTATCTAGCAAGGGTAAAGCGGAACATCCCTACATCGGTATCCACATGGTGACGCTAACCCCAGAATTACGGCAGCAATTGAACGAAACTAAAGAATTAAACTTTAATATTGACCAAAATGAAGGGGTAATCGTCCTGCGAGTGGTGGAAAATTCCCCCGCCCAAAAAGCCGGAATGCAACCGGGTGATATCATCGAAACTGTGGCAGGAAACCCCGTTAAAACCGCTTCGGATGTGCAGCAAGGTGTAGAAACCAGTGCGATCGGTGGTAATCTGGAAATCGAGATTAACCGCAGGGGTAAACAACAAACTCTCACCGTACAACCGGGGGTTTTTCCTAGCAAAACTAGCGAGTGAACTACTTTCAACCGGTCAAGGGGCGACCCCTTACCCTAAACTGGGAGGAGAGAAAATAGCAGCGGAGCGATCGAAATTGAGGCAGCGGTTACAATTAAAACTATCAATTGGGCGCGGGGCTGCCCTCCTAATCGGTTTGCTGGGATTAACGGCCTGTCAACCTCCCGATCCGCCGAAAATTTCGCCGACAGAATCGCCTAAAATTGAGGAAACTGGCCGCTTAATTCTCAATAATGCCACCTTAGAACAGGCTAACCCCTCGGGACAACCCCTCTGGAAAATTCAAGTCAAAAAAGCTACCTACACCCAAGACCAAAAAATTGCCCGTCTGGAAAATATCAAGGGTAATATCTATCAAGATGGGAAAGTAGTTTTACAGGTTAGTGCTGACCGCGGTGAAGTTTACAAGGAAGGCCAGGAAATTCTCCTCAAAGATAATATTGTGGCTGTGGATCCCCGCAATAAGGCCATTATTAACGCGCCGGAATTGCGTTGGCTACCCAAGGAAGGTATTTTAATCTCCCCCAAAGGGATCAAAGGTAGTCATCTACAACTAGAAGCCAAGGCGCGCCAAGGACGCTACGACACGCGCCAAGAAAAACTAGAATTACAAGGTCAAGTGGTGGCTACCGCCAAGGAATCTCGTGTCGTCCTGCAAACCGAGCGCCTGTACTGGGAAATTCCGCAACAAGTCATTAGTACCGATCAAAAAGTCGCTTTTGATCGCTATATTAATAAAACTATTATCGATCGCCTTACTGCTATCGGCGGTCGTTGGGAAAGAAAAAATAATCAGGTTATCCTGCAAGAAAACCTCGAATATCGCTCTTTAGAACCACCTTTACAGATTTCTGGTTCTCAGGCAATTTGGAACTATCAAAATCGTACCCTAACTTCCGATCGCCCCACGGAAATTTTTCAATATCAAGATCAAATCACTATTACTGGTAATCGTGTGGTGGTGGAATTAGGCAATCGTATCGCTTATCTCAAGGATGGGGTTAAGGGAATTAATCAGAAAACTGGAGCGCAATTGTATAGTCAGATCTTAACTTGGAAAATGTCGGAAAAAATTGTCGAGGCCGAGGGGAATATTATCTATGAACAACAGGAACCAAAATTTAATCTCACTGGCGATAAAGCGATCGGCACTTTAGAAGATAATAACATTGTTGTTACCAGTAGCTCCCCCGATCGAGTTGTCACCGAGATTTATCCCCGTTAACAGGAAAAATTAGCCAAAAAAAACTCTCCCCAAAAAAGGGAGAGGGGGGGTAAATATTTAAAAGCTTACCATTTGAGCAGATTAAACTGTTCCATATCGATCGTGTCGCGGTTACGATAGATAGTCAGGATAATCGCTAAACCCACGGCTGCCTCGGCTGCCGCTACGGTAATTACGAAAATAGTAAAAATTTGGCCTCGGATATTAGCGGGGTCAAGATAGTTGGAAAAACCCATTAGGTTAATGTTAACAGAATTGAGCATCAATTCGATCGACATTAAAACCCGGACGGCATTGCGACTGGTGACTAAACCATACTCTAACTGAATCTGCATGATACCTCTTTCTTTGGTCTTATTTAGGGGCGGTTAATTCTCTAGGTCGTTCAGGTAATGTTAAAGCTGTGGCCGTAGGTTCTTCAGCTTTTAGGGTGGGGATAAGGTCACGACGAGCTAAAATAATTGCTCCGACCATGGCCATTAATAATAGCACAGAAGCTAATTCAAAGGGTAGCAAGAAATCACTAAAGAAATGCTTACCGATTGCTACTAAAGTATTAGTTACTACGGCCGGAGAAGTGCTAGAAATTGACCAAGGCGTGATTAAAACCATGGTCGATAACAGCACAAATAAACCCACACAAACTAAAGCAGTAGATGCCTGACGAATCCAACGTTTAGGAATATCAGAAAAGTCCTCTTGCTTGTTAACAAGCATAATGGCAAAGAGAATTAAAACGTTAATCGCGCCCACATAAATTAGAATTTGTGCCGCCGCTACAAAGTCAGCATTTAGTAAGAGATATAAACCCGAAATGCTGATAAAAACACCACCCAATAAAAAGGCGGAATAAACGATATTAGATAATAGTACCACGCCTAAAGCAGTCCCAATTACCAGGGCTGCTAAAATGCCAAAAGATACTATTTGAACGCCCTCGGCTAAATTCACAGTAGTTTCATCTCCTTTTATGTTTGAGAGTTATTAATTATTAGTTATCAGTCAGGGATTAGGTGATGGAGTGGTCACTGCGTGCGCGTTGCGGGGGGGATTGGGGAGAACAAGCTGTCTCGGAGTCTCCTAACTGCTAATTAATCAGTGATTTCTTCGGGACGTTTACCGGCGCGTTGACTACCGACGGGTAAATCGTGGGGTTCGATGACACCTTTAGGCAGATAACCTAATTCCCTCAGAGGTGTCACCATCGGGTCTTGGGTGACTTTGTAGGGTAAACGACCTAGGGCGACATTATCATAGTTTAATTCATGACGATCATAGGTCGCTAGTTCGTATTCTTCGGTCATCGATAGGCAATTAGTCGGACAGTATTCCACACAATTGCCGCAGAAAATACAGACCCCAAAATCGATACTGTAGTGTTTGAGTTCTTTCTTTTTAATTTCCTTGTTAAAAGTCCAATCCACTACAGGTAAATTAATCGGACAAACTCGCACACAGACTTCACAAGCGATACATTTATCGAACTCAAAGTGAATTCTACCCCGATAACGTTCCGAGGGAATTAACTTTTCGTAGGGATATTGGACGGTAATCGGACGACGACGCATATGATCAAAGGTAACGGATAAACCTTCGCCGATGTATTTCGCCGCTTGAATGCTACCTTTGGCGTAATCGCTGACTTGTTTGAGGATGTTAAACATGATGGTCAGGGGGATAGTAGGTTAACAGGGCAAAAACGGAAATTAACCGCCAAAAGCAAAGGGAAAAGCTAGTTTTAGGGCGGCGGTAAGTAGTAGGTTAACTAAAGATACCGGTAGGAGGAATTTCCAGCCTAAATCGAGTAATTGGTCAATGCGAACCCGGGGTACGGTCCAACGCAAGAGAATAGCGATGAAGATGAGAAAATAGGCCTTTAATACTGTCATCGTAATCCCTAGGGACGCGGTGATAATTTGTAGCCAGGGATTGGTTTCACTCACTCCCAACCAGCCGGCTAAAGCATTGACGGGGATAGGAAATTCCCAACCACCAAGATAGAGGACGGCGAAAACTAGGGCCGATAGCACGAGGTTAACGTAGGAACCCACATAAAAGAGAGCGAATTTCATCCCTGCGTATTCGGTTTGATAACCGGCGACTAATTCCTCCTCCGCTTCAGGTAAATCGAAAGGCAGACGTTCACACTCAGCTAAAGCGGCAATCCAGAAAATCAGAAAACCCACTGGTTGGCGCCAGATATTCCAGCCTAAAATGCCATAACCGGATTGTTGTTCGACAATATCAATGGTACTGAGACTATTAGACATCATCGCGATCGCTAATACCGATAAAGCCAAGGGAATTTCATAACTAATCGATTGCGCCGCCGCCCGCAGGCCTCCCAGTAAGGAATACTTATTATTTGAGGCATAACCCGCCATTAATAAGCCAATGGGGGCAATACTGGACAAGGAAATCCATAAAAAGATACCTACGTTTAGGTCAGTAATCAGCAGATTTTGGCCGAAGGGGACGATGAGATAGGAGACAAACACCGGCATCACCACCAAAATTGGCCCAAAGAGGAATAACCAAGGGTCGGCCTTAGCGGGGACGACATCTTCTTTAAAGACTAATTTCAGACCGTCGGCGACTGGTTGTAAAACGCCTAAGGGTCCTGCGTATTCCGGACCGATACGCTGTTGGACGGCGGCGGAAATTTTTCTTTCTAACCAGACGCAGACTAAAACCCCCACCGTGGCGGCTATAATCATCAGGAACATGGGTAAAGGCATCCAAATCGCTTTAGCCAGTCCTCCACTTAATCCCAAGTCTGTTAGGGATTTAATGAAACTTTCTTGTAAATCTATGCCTTGATTCATATTTGGCGATCGCTGTACTGTCAATAGTTCGGCATGGTCTGAAGATTTTTAAGCAAATCTTATAGCCTAGTATACAGTTAGTCGGTCTGAGGGTTATCAGAAAGTGACAAAGGCTTCAATTCATTAGCAGCCAAGAGAGTCAAGCAATCTTGATTCCCCGTCCGAGAATAGCTATTAGTCAATAGTTAGACTCTGAATCTATCAATGTTCCCCTCTGTTTCTTAGCGCCGACAACCTCAGTTAGTTACCAATTATTCACAGGAAAAAAATACAGCCATTTTCTCAAGGCAACATCCGATAAGTTTTACCGACTTTTAAAATCCAGTTATCGAGAGTTTCTCGCCAATCGCCGCTATTTAGGGTAGGCTGAAAAAATCTAAAAACTTTGTTGGGTAAGACTTTTAGACTTTTTGTCAATCAAAAAGTACCAGGCATGGGAGTGATCAGGGGGAAAATTCCTGGACTTTTTCCCTGAAAATTAGGTAATTGGCCACCTCAAAACTGGTAAAACCCCACACCCCACACCCTGCCACCAGGAAAAACTTTTTGCCGCAAACCCTATTTTTTCTGATAAGCCGCCTGTAGGTCCCGAATCGAAAACAAAGCTTGAAACTGTATTCCCTGAGATTGGTAAAATTCCGCCCCTCCTTGTTCTCTATCCACCAAAGCAATGATTAAATCTACTTGATAACCCGCATCGCGTAATCTTTCTACCGCTACCATGGCACTTTTCCCCGTTGTCACCACATCTTCGAGGACAACCACCGCAGCCCCAGGATTTAAAGTTGGCCCCTCGATATAAGCCATGGTACCGTGACCTTTTGCCTCTTTACGGACGATTAAAGCTGGAATCGGGCGATTTTCGTAGGCAGATACCACACTAACGGCGCTGACAATCGGATCCGCCCCTAGGGTTAATCCTGCCACCGCTTGGGTATCTGGAGGCAGTAGGGACAGCAATAAACGCCCCACGGCTAAAGCTCCCTCCGCAGTGAGGGTAACTTGTTTACCGTTGATATAGTAGCTGCTTTTTTGTCCTGAGGACAGGGTGAAATCCCCTTCCCGATAGGCAAGACGGACAAGAGCATCGAGGAGAAATTGACGCAGGGAAGCAGTATCGAGATTCGCTACCGAGGAATTAGCCATATTTTCAGGATTGGGAGCCTGACTGACTCCAAAATTTCGGTTACAATTAAGCCAAAAGTCATTATATATTGACTCGATCGCTAGTATTGATTTCTTTCTCATCCCATTGACGCGATTTTTTAATTAACCCTATCCCTGTGAGGAGATTTTTACCCATGCGCGCTAAATTTTTACTTCCTTCCCTGTTTTGTTTAACCGGTTTAGTCTGGTTGAGTTCGTCTATTGCGATCGCCGAAACTCCACCCGCCACCAATCCTGCACCGGTAAAAACCCAACAATTGCAACTTGTCCCCTCTCCCGATACGGCGGTGAGATTTAATAATATCCCCGGTTTGTTTAACCGGGCTGTTAATAACAATACGGGGCGTTTCTACGACTACACCAACATTTTAGGACAGTTAAACTCTCTTTTTGGTTGGCGAACTTTTCCCCAAGGTTCCTATTTCGATAATCTGATTACTAGGGATGCTAAATTGACCGAAACTTTATACTATGATGTCATGCAACAGCAACAGTCTGGCCCCTTAATTCGCACCCAAGATTTATCCAATCCCTTCGATACTTCCCTACAGGAAAATCCCAGTTATTTAAGCCCCGGCGGCTTTTAATCAGTGAGTAGTAATCAGTAGTCAGTGAGCAGTAATCAGATGTAACTCAAAATATATCTTTTGGTTGGTAACGAAGCTGATCAGCTGTAGGGTAAATAAAAAATGACAGAACAAGCTTGGTGGGTACAAAAATGGCTAGAACTACTCGATTCCTATCGCTTTAAAAAACGCTTGGAACGAGCTAGACTTTACGCCAGAGAAGGCAATGTTTTAAGTATTGACTTTGAAGACTCGCAAGTTATTGCTAGAGTACAAGGCAGTGAATCCGAACCTTATCTAGTGGACTTATCCCTAGCGGCTTTTAGTGATGAAGAATGGGATTATATTATTAAGCTTCTCTCCAAAAAAGCCATTTATTCCGCTCAATTGCTCACCGGACAAATGCCCGATCATATCGAGCGTGTTTTTATCGATAGTGGGGTGAATTTATTTCCCTTTTCCCTGGCCGATATTCGCTCTCGTTGTACCTGTCCCGATCAAGCCAACCCCTGCAAACATATAGGAGCAGTATACTATCAACTGGGCGATCGTTTTAGTGTCGATCCCTTGCTGCTTTTGCAACTGCGCGGCCGAACCAAAAGCCAAATTCTGGAAGCTTTACGAGAAAAACGCTCCTATTCCCCTGATAATCAACCTTTAGCAGTCAGTGAACCCCCCACAGTAGTTGAAAAAACTGCCCCCGACAGCGCTATCGATCGCTTTTGGCAGTACGATGAAGACCTAGATCCCTCCCTAGTTGTCATCACCCCAGGGAATGAAAATCAAACCATTCTCGACATTTTAGGCAATTTTCCCCTCGCTGCCCCCGAATCGGATGCCATAGAACAATTTTTAAAACCAATTTACCGACAAATTCCCCAAGAAGCGATGGGGATTGCTTTACAGTAGGGGAATTTGAGGTATAAGTAGGGTTTGCGGCAAAAAGTTTTTCCGGGGGGTAGGGTGTAGGGTGTAGGGTGTGGGGTGTGGGGTGTGGGGTTTTACCAGTTTTGAGGTGGCCAATTACCTAATTTTCAGGGAAAAAGTGCCTAAATTTCCCCCCGATCACTCCCATATCCAGTACTTTTTGATTGACAAAAGGTCTAAAAGTCTTACCCAACAAGGTTTTTAGATTTATTCAGCAGACCCTAAGTAGCTGGTTATAATTAAATTAAAAATGGATTTTAGGTTCGATCCTCCCTGCCCCCCCTTGATAAGGTAGGGTTGATTCAAGGTAGGGTTGATTCATGAATCAACCCTACCCTTGATAAGGGGGGTGTCTGATAATTTTTAACGCCTACCTACTTAGGATCAACCTAGTCAAAGTGGTGCCAAGGACAAAAGAGCCAAACAGATTTGTCCCGCATCAGGGTGAGGAATTGACCAGGGAGAAAATTGCCTCACCACTAACTGCTAAACCGTCTTACTTTTGCCAGTTTTACGGCCCGGGGAAGTAGTTTTTTTGGTGGTGCTAGAAGTAGTTTTCTTGGTAGTGGTTTTCTTGGCAGTGGTTGTCTTGGCTGCTAGGGCCACTAAAGCTTGTTCTAGAGTAACAGTTTCAGCCGTCTCTCCCTCCGGCATCTTGGCGTTGGTCTTACCGTGCTTGATATAAACTCCGTAGGGACCTTCGTACAATCCCACCAATTCCCCATCGTCGGGATGTTTACCCAATTCTTTTAAGGGTGGTTTGGTGGAACTGCGGGTGCTGCGAGTTTTTTTCGGTTCGGCTAATAAGGCCAAAGCTCGATCGAGGGTTATGGTTAAGATATCATCCCCGGCTTTCAAGGAACGATATTCTTTTTCTTTGCCCTCTTCCTGAACCACATAGGGGCCGAAACGACCTAAACTGGCTTTGATTTTGCCTCCGGTGAGGGGATGGGTTCCCAGCAGTCGCGGCAGTGCTAATAAACCCACGGCTTGTTCGAGGGTGATGTCCTCGGGTTTGACTCCTTTGGGTAAGGAGGCGCGTTTCGGTTTGGGATTGTCATCGCTGATATCTCCTAACTGGACGTAGGGACCGTAACTACCCACCAGCAGATAAATTGGCTCTCCGGTGTCGGGATGAAGACCGATTTTATCCGGACCTTCGGTTTTTTGTCGCAGCAGGGTTTCTACCTGTTCGGGGTTCAGATCCGCCGGGGTTAAATCGGCGGGGATGGAGGCGGTGAGGATTTCATCCCCCCGGGGGACTTCTAGATAGGGTCCGTATTTGCCGATCTTGATGGTTGCCTGTAAATCCTCTAAAATCACCGATTTGGCGGTGCTAGAGTTAATTTGACTCTCGCGCTCTTTGACTTGGCTTTCTAGCCCCTTTTCCCCCCGATAGAAGCGATCGAGATAGGGCAACCATTGGGCGGAACCGGTGGCGATATGGTCGAGGGTTTCTTCCATTTTCGAGGTAAATTTGGGATCTACTAGGTCGGGGAAATGGTTTTCTAATAAACCGACGACGGCGAAGGCGGTGAAGGTGGGAATGAGGGTTTTATTCCGCATTTGGGCATAACCGCGATCGATAATGGTGCCGAGAATGGTGGCGTAGGTGCTGGGTCGCCCGATTCCCTCACTTTCGAGGGTTTTTACGAGGGAGGCTTCGCTATAACGGGCGGGGGGTTGGGTATCGTGGCTAATGGCTTCTAGTTGGCGACAATTGGGGGTATCACCGACGTGGAGGGGGGGTAAGATTATTTCTTGGTCGTCGATGGCGGCTTCGGGATCGTCGGAACCTTCCACATAGGCGCGGAAAAAGCCGGGGAAGTCGATTCTTTTACCGGAGGAGCGAAATCCGGCATTTTCTACCTGAATATTGACGGCGATCTGGGTAATACGGGCATCGGCCATCTGTGAGGCGACGGTACGCTTCCAGATTAGGTCGTAGAGGGCGAATTCTAGTCCGCTCAGGCCGGTTTCCCGGGGCAGGCGAAAGCTGCTACCGGCAGGCCGGATGGCTTCGTGTGCCTCCTGTGCGCCTTTGCTTTTGGTGGTGTACTGCCGGGGTTGGGGACTGAGATAATTTTTTCCGTACATTTGTTCTACACAATTGCGGGCGGCGGTGATGGCCTGATCGGAAAGATGCACGGAATCTGTCCGCATATAGGTGATGTAGCCCTGTTCGTAGAGATTTTGGGCGATTCGCATGGTGTCGCGGGCGGATATGCCCAGTTTCCGGTTAGCTTCTTGCTGTAGGGTTGAGGTGGTGAAGGGGGGGGAAGGTTTGCGAGTGGTGGGTTTTTCTTCGGTGTGGCTAACGCGCCAGATTTTGTCTTGGATGCGTTCTTTTAAGGCGGTGGCGGTGGCTTGATCTAAGAGTGTCACCTGGCGACCGGGGAGCAGTCTGCCAGTGTCGGCATCGAAATCGCTCCCATTTGCCACTTTTTGACCGTTTAAGGTGACTAATTTCGAGTCGAATTGATTTTTGTCCTTTTCTAAAGTCGCTTTTAGGTCCCAATAATTGGCGGTTTTAAAAGCCCGTCGTTCCCGTTCCCGTTGCACGAGCAGACGCACGGCGACGGATTGCACCCGGCCGGCGGATAAACCTTTGGAGATTTTTTTCCAGAGTAGGGGGGAGAGGGTATAACCGTAGAGGCGATCGAGTATGCGGCGGGTTTCTTGGGCATGAACTAAATTTTCGTCGATCGAGCGACAATTTTTTAAGGCCGCTTGGATCGCTTCTTTGGTGATTTCGTGAAATACCATCCTTTTGGTGGGTATTTTCGGGTTGAGTACCTGTAAGAGATGCCAACTGATACTTTCTCCTTCCCGATCTTCGTCGGTGGCGAGGATCAATTCGCTCGCGCCTTTGAGGGCTTCTTTTAATTCTTTGACGACTTTACTTTTGGTTTTGGGGACGACGTAGAGGGGGTCGAAATCGTTCTCCACATCCACGCCCAAATTCGCCCAGGATTTGTCTTTGTGGGCGGGGGGAATTTCTTCGGCGGAGGCGGGCAGATCGCGGATGTGGCCCATGGAGGCTTGGACTCGATAGCCGCTAGGCAGATAATTACTGATCGTCCGAGCTTTGGTGGGGGATTCGACAATAACCAGGGTTGACATAGGATTGATCACGAGGGCATCGCCACAGCGACTGTTTTAGTTAGGCTGACAATCGTTGTTTGATGATGGGCAAAAGTTACTATTTATCTTGACCGGCTTGATTCCGGTCAAAAGCCACTTACTACGATAATAGAGATTAAAGCCGGTCTTTTGTCACTAACTTCTTAATAAAACTTAATATTTTTCTGGAGCAGGGAGAGGGGAGGGGGGAGATGGGGTAATGGGGAGATGGGGAGAGGGGAGACCACTTCGTGCGGGGAGATGGGAGATGGGAGCGCCGGAGTTGGGAGAAGGGAGAAAAAAGCTGACACTGATGACTGATGACTGATAACTGATAACTGATAACTGATAACTGATAACTGATAACTGATAACTGATGACTGACTCCTAACCCCATGTTCGCTAAAGATAAGCAAAAATTATTGATTGATGCCAAAGACTTGAGAATATTTAAATTAACATTCCGCAATATTTATAAATTCTTAAAAATTAATTGAGAAAGATTTTTATTTAACAACGATGTTACAATGGTTACAGCGATTTTACTGAATTTCATAATGGGATATTCTTTGCTTTTTTAGGCAGCAATGGTTGAAACCCTTGCCACACCTAGAAGGTTATCCTAATTAAGACGGGTAAATTAGTCAATTTCACCCACAACGATGATCTTTTTTGTGTGTAGTTTTATTGCAAAAAAAAAGTTTTTTTGACAAAAAGCACAAAGTATGATAGGAAACCAACGTATTTCTGGCTGCCAGTAGTTATTGCAGAGTAGGATGGGGAGAAGGGAGAATAAATAAAAATAATCCTCCTGACTTGAAAGAGGGTGTAGGGTGTGGGGTGTGGGGTGTAGGGAAGGAAACCTCTTTCATCTGTGGGGGTGAAAATTTTTTCATCAGGACTGACGACCGACGCCTGACGACCGACTCCTAACCCCACCAACCAACTTTTTGCCGCAAACCCTAGTTATGTCTGATTTACGTCAATACGCTCCAGCAACAGAACGCAATCGTCAGCCGATTTTAGAAGTTCTCAGCCAATTTTTACCTAAGACTGGCAATATCCTAGAAATATCTAGCGGCACGGGTGAACACGCTGTTTTTTTTGCCCCTCGTCTTGCTCCTTGTCGTTGGATTCCCTCGGATTGTAACCCTCTGGCTCTAGATAGTATTCGCAGTTGGTGTGATTATTATCCTAGTTCTAATCTCGATCGCCCCCTATTTATCGATGTTCATCAGTCAGTTTGGGCGGTAGAGACGGAAAATATCGTTATTAATGCCATTGTTAATATTAACATGATTCATATCGCCCCTTGGTCCGCTTGTTTAGCTTTAATGGCAGGAGCAAGTCGCATTCTCAGACCAGGGGGAATTCTCTATCTTTATGGTCCCTATAAACGACAGGGAAAACATACTTCTCCTAGTAATGAAAGCTTTGATTTTTCCCTTCGTTCTCAAAACTCTGCTTGGGGAGTGAGGAATTTAGAAGATGTGGTGCAAGAAGCGAGCGATCGAGGTTTACAATTGTTAGAAGTAATTCCTATGCCAGCTAATAATCTCTCGGTTTTATTTCAATTGCTTTAACATGGCAATTATCAGTAATCAGTAATCAGTGGCTTTGAATAAGCAATCCCTGGAAAGATATTTATCAGAAAAGTCATGATCAAGCTAGAGGTTTAAAGACTGATTTTAACCAATTATTTTTATTATTAAATATTTTACATACTTCATACCAGATAAGCAAGAGGGCTACGGCACTACTACCAAATCATTACCCAAAACTTAAGCACTACTCGAACATCTCGGTACTAGATGTTAAGTCTGATTGACCCTCTGGGTACAAATATTATCAAACATGGCGAGCGTTTTGCCTTTGTAATTCCTCGATTGCGTCGGGGGATAAATCGGTAAATCGGGCAATTTCTGGGATAGAAAAACCAGCAGATAGCATTTTTAGGGCAATTTGTCGAGCTTTTTCTTCTTTACCTTCCTCTTTGCTTTCCTCTAAAGCTTCTTCATAGACTTTAGTTTCCCTCAAATCACTTAAACTAAACATTTTTTCTATCTCCTTACCATTCATTTTCGGTAATTTGTAAATGAGAATCGTCTCTATTAATTCTCAAAGTTCTCCCTGTTGTCTGGTATTCCTGAATTGTTGTTTAAATTGTTCAATCTAAGGCTTTTTTCTTTAATTTAACCATTGGTGCAAATCTTCCCAATCCGAAAAATTCAATAAAGCAAGAGCCAAATTATCCAATTGATTAGGATTTAACTGTTTAATTTTTTGTTCTATATTTAAAGGAATAGAACCTAGTTTTAAGTTTAGCTGACGCAAAATTAGGCTTTTTTTAGCGGATAATTCTCCTTCCTCTCTGCCTTCCTCTCTGCCTTCCTCTCTGCCTTCCTCTAAAGCTTCTTGATAGACTTTAGTTTCTCTTAAATCACTTAAACTAAACATAGATTCTATCTCCTTACGGTTTAATTTGGGCAATTTATAAATGAGAATTGTCTCGATTAATTCTAGAATGTCCTCTCTTTTTAAAGACTCCTGGAATTGTTGTCTAACTTGTTGAATCAGTTCTTTTCCCTGTGCTAAGGTGTTTGGTTCCGATTCTACAATTAATTGTAACACTTTTACCCCCAGAGAATCCCCCTCATCTAACTGATTTAGATAATAACAGTTAACCCGGCCTGACTCAAAGAATTCTTGATAACGAGATTTGGGGCTATTTTCAATTTCCCGATGAGGATAAATGATCACCCCTTGCCAATTGTTATTACTCTCACTCTGATGAAAATAGAGAAATATTTCACTAAAAAAGCGCGAGTAAAACCGTTCATCTTTTTGAAATTGTACCTCAACAAAGTAAATCGGGTCATTCAGGTTATCGGGAAGAAAGACCCCATCTAAACGAAAAGCTAGTTGTTTAACTTCTAGGGAGGAAAATTGATAATGATTGACGGTTTCCGGGGGAAGATTGAGCAAATCAAAGAAACTTTCAGGAAAAGTCTGAAAGAGACGATAGAAAATACTGTCCGTTTTCACTCAATTTTGTCCCTCAATGACTTGTGGTACTTGTTCAATTTCTAAGTCTAAAGCTTAGAGTATTTTTTCTAAACCGTAAACGAGGGATTGCAGCTGAGTAACTTTGCGGATAGAAAGGAGAACCCCCGGCATATAACAGGAGCGATCGCTGGTATCATGACGAAGGGTATAGATTTCTCCGGGGGAACCGAAAATGACTTCCTGATGGGCAATTAAACCGGGTAAACGCACGCTATGAATACGGATGTTCTCGGCAGTTAAACCGCCTCTAGCGCCGGGGATGGTTTCTTTTTCGGAAACTTGGGCAGGATTAAAGGTTTTACCTAATTCGGCCAGTAATTCGGCGGTTTTAATGGCTGTGCCACTGGGTGCGTCTGCTTTTTGATTGTGATGCAGTTCGATAATTTCTACATGATCAAAGTAGCGGGATGCTTGCATGGCAGCTTGTTGTAGTAAAACCATGCCAATGGAAAAATTAGGGATAACTAAACAGCCGGTGCTGGCTTTTTCGGCAAATTCGGCTAAATCTTGCAGTTGTGCCGCCGATAATCCCGTAGTTCCCACCACCGGACGCACTCCATAGGCGATCGCACTGCGGGTATTGTCATAAACACCGTCGGGATGGGTAAAATCCACCATCACCCCCTGCACTTTTTCCTGAGTTGCCAGGACTAAAACACTCTGTAAATCGTCGAGAATCGGCACTTCTAGGGGTTCACAACCGGCCACTTCTCCCACATCTTGACCCCGAAAAGCTGGATTTCGATCGACTGCACCCACTAAGATCATATCGTCGGCACGAGCAACGGCTTTAATGACTTCCCGTCCCATTTTGCCGGCTGCACCGTTGACAACTACGGGAATCGGGCTTCTATTTTCGGTCATAGTTAATTATTCTCCTTAATATATGGCGATTATAGATTATAAATGGTTAATAACATTAAATTCCTAGCTGCTGATATAGTTCAACTTGATCTTGGCAAACAGTTAAGTTTTTTTGTTCTTCAATATTCTGAATGACTTGTTGAGTTTTTTGGTTAAAATCACTTAAGTAGGTAGGTGTTAAAAGTTGTCAGATCCCCGCGCCTATCGTAGGGTTGATTCATAGTAGGGTTGATTCATGAATCAACCCTACCTTATCAAGGGGGGCAGGGGGGATCGAACCTAAAATCCATTTTTAATTTAATTATAACCAGCTACTTAACTATATTATAAGTGATGTTGCCAGTGACTTACTCAAATTTTTCTAGTTGCGATCGCACTAATTCTAGGGGAAGTTTTAAAACTCTAGCAATTTGTTCCACAGTTAATCCTTCTTTGATTAATTCGGGAATGGTTTCTAATTTAGCTTGTTGATAAATTTTAGATGAGTGTAAATTATTTTCTATTTTCTCTTGACAATCATTTCCCTTATTGATTTGGACAACATCTCTGATTTTACTAGAATAAAAAACATTAGAATGATAATATCTTTGTAAACTCGATTTAATGTTAGCCTTACTGACTTCTTCTCCTAATATTTCTGATAAGGTTTTCCATAATTTCCCTGCTGTTTCCTTGATATATTTCTGAGAACGATGATTTTTTTGAGCGATTTCGGCGTATTTTTGATGATTGACAACTCCCTCTAAGATTTCATGGTGAAGATCGTCTAAATGTTCTCCTGTATGGGAGAAAACAAGCTCATCAATAGTTATTATAAAAGATTGAATATCGAATGAGTTCATAGGATGATTTTAAACAGGGAGTTAAGTCAGGATTGCCTGATATTATAGCGCAAAATGCAAATTTGGTGTCTTTATATTTCTTTATAGGGCTTTTATGGGTCTTGAAAGTTAACTTTAGGGTGTTTATGGTTGGGAGAGGTCAAAATGAAATTCGTAAGAGGTTATTTCCCATGAACACTTTTCGTTCATATTTAAACAAAATATCGGTTCTATTAATTGCGCTACCAGTCAGTTTAATTTATGCAAATGCTGCGAATGCTGTGGCAGCAACAGGTATATCAGCCGGCACATCTAATCTTTCTCTGAAAGTGGCAGGGGGCATTGTTACTGTAGGTGGAGGAGTCGCAACTGCTGGCATTACTAAAGAAAGTTGGCTTGGGACTTTAGGCGGAATTTTAATTGCAGGAGGTGGGGTTGCCCTTGGTATAACTGACCCTCCAGCAGCAACTTTTTACTCTGGTACTTTTTATTTTCATTATGATAGTAAACTTATGAAAGTATTAAATTTTGGATGGCTTGGTTCTTGGGGAGAAAATCCAAGTTTACTAGCACCTCCAGTAGACCCTAATTTATGGGATGGAGTAAGTGGAGAAGGAACTACTGTCGCACTTCAAAACCCTAATCAAAGCCTTTCAGTAAATATTATAGATGATGATATAAATGGACTGCAAACAGTATCCTTTGACTGGGGTACTAATGGATATTCAGCAGATTCTACAGAACCATTTAACTTTTTTGCCACTGCCTTTGAATTTAAAAGAGATGTGATACTCAAGTATTTGGGCGATTTTGCTCAACCCCCTTCTGAGGCAAACTTTTATGTTTCTACTCCAGGAATTCAATGTACTTTACCTCCCGATGAGACGATAATTCAGACTTGTGGTGAACCTATAACTTCGTATTATATTGTGAGTCAAGTTCCCGAACCCACATCAATTTTAGGACTCTTTTCTCTAGGAATACTCGGTGCTGGTGCGACAATAAAACGCCAAGTAAAACGCAATCATTCTATCGAAAAAGAAACCACAGAAATAGGCTAAATTCCCTGTTAATATAACCCATACCCCTTAATTATACAGAATTGGGGGGTATTTTTATGGGCTATAATTCGAGTCAACTGGGTTGGTTAGGTAATCCCTTGTTTTTAGGAAAAAAATCAAGATATAAATACTGACCTAACACACCAAAAACTTTTATTTTTGATGTGTTACGCTTTGTTAACTGACTATTTACAATAAAGCCATTTCCCCCACCACTTCCAAGCGGGTATAACTGCCGATTTTGAGGAATTTTTCCGAGAGAGATTCGGCCACATTGGGAGTAATCCAGCCTAACTGTTTGAGAATTTGCAAAGCGGCGGCATATTTAGCCCGTTTGGAACCATCTAAAGCTTTAATTGCTAATCCTAAACCCTCACCGACGCGCCCAATACATTGAATACCTTCAGCCCCGGCTTTACTGACGATTTCCCCTTGGCTAACCTGCATTAATTCCGTGTCAAAAGCCCCTTCTCCTGCTACCATGCGGGGATGATAGGTCATCGCCCGGACGATTCTTTCTAAGTCTAAACGGTTGCCAGAGGCTAACTGGGCGTAGAGATGGGCCATTTGCCCCAACTGCATTGAATAGGTGGGCGCACCGCAGTCATCGTGGGCGCTGATTAATTCATCTCCCGGCATCCCCAATAATTCGGCAATTTTGCTTAAAATTAGCTTCTGTATCTGACTAGAACGCCGCAGATAGCTATTTAACGGCCAGCTGCGCTGTTGACACACCGCTAACATCCCGGCGTGTTTACCAGAACAATTGTACTGGAGGCGACTGGGTTTACCTTCCGGGAGAGGACATTGCAGGGCATTAGGATCGATATCGGCGCGCCAGAGAATATTAAAGACTTGACGGGCCTGTTCCACTGTGCCTTGGTGAGAACTACAGATAATGGCTAGATCCTTATCGTTGAGATCGTAGCGTTCGAGGGTGCCGGTACTGGTGACAGCCAGCGCTTGAAAAGGTTTCAGGGCCGAACGAATAAAGGCGCTAGTTTCGGCGCTGCCGGCGGTGGATAATACCCGGCCGCGGTCATCGCAAATAGCGGCCTCGACATGATGGACCGATTCAATAATACCTTCCCGGAGGAGATGAATTTCTAAGCGGTGGGTTGGTGAACGTTTTACCCTATTCATTCAGATTGGTTGCGGTTAGTGAGTGAAAAATAGCCAGAAAAGACCACTGATAGCGATAATTGCCCCTAAAATCAGGGCGGTTTTTTGTAAACGGCGGAGAATGGGCTGGATTTGATAGGAGACGATTAAACGATCGCGGGTTAAAATAGCGGCGGTTTTTGTCCAGATTTGGCCATCATACCAGCCCGACTCTTCATAAAATACTTTCTCTGATTGCAAGCGGTCATAGACGTAGATCCAGCCTAGATACAAGCGCAATAACACCAATCCTACCAAAATTGTCGAGCCAAAAATCCCCGCGCAGAAGAAGAGAAAAGGGGCTTTTTTAAGGGGAAAACTAGCGGCGGCAATCGGTCCGACAATTAACCATGTCCACAACCATAACCAGACAATTTTTTTTGTATAAGAGGCTACATCTAGCGTTGCCCAACGGAAAAACCAAGATTCTTTTAATTGTTCGTACTCGTTAACCGGTTGCTGTTCTTCCGGGATGGGACAGAAATCAAGGGAGGATTTCATGGATTCTACTCCTCCAAATGGTCGCTAGGTAGAGGAATACGTTGAGCATGACCCCAAAATGCTTCTAAATTATAAAATTCTCGCTCTTTTGGTAAAAAGATATGGACAATGATATCGCCATAATCCATCAGGATCCAGCTACCTTCGCTTTTTCCTTCCACTTGTCGGGGGGATTGTTGCCATTCTAGTTCCATAGCGGCTTCGATCGCATCCTCGATCGCTCGCACTTGAGTGGTAGAATACCCGGTAATAATCAGAAAATAATCGGTTAAATAACAGATATCGGCGACTTTCAGGATGGCGATGTCCCCTGCTTTCTTGTCTTCGGCAGCGGTAACAATTGTCTCTAGAAATTGTTCGGTCTTGAGATTTTCGGCGATGGGGGTAATAATTCCAGTGGGATTGGTCATTCAGGTGGTGGTTATCCTTTGGCTAAGGTGGTTGTAAGGGAGTCTTGAGATTATGTTAATCAATGGTTTTAGTTTCTGTTGGTTGTTCTTTAACAATTTGTAACGCCCAGTTGCGCGTTAGCACGGTGCGGGGATGAATGGGACAATGGCTACTTAAAAGATATTTTAGGGAATAATCACAGGTTTGTTGAACGCTTTTATGGAGATTTTGATAGCTGAGTTGTCGTAGGGCGTTTAATTCGGGTGTATCGCCGCGATTGGGTTCCAAGGCATCGGCAATAAAGACTATACAGCTAAGATCACTCATATTGGGTTTACCGAGGGTATGATTGCGAATCGCTTCGAGAATTTCCTCGTCGGTAACGTTAAATTCTTTTTGGGCGACAACCGCACTGACATCGGCGTGGAGTAAGTGGGGATGGGATAAACAGATATTATCCACGTCTATTCCCGCCGATTCCGCCATTTTTAGCAGTTTTTTTGGCTTGAAAAATTTGGCCAGATCGTGCATTAACCCGGCTTGCCCTGCTTGGACGGGATCGAGATCGTGATGACGAGCTAAATCAATACACATGGTCTCCACACCGAGAATATGTCGCAGACGGTGTTCGTTGACGTTTTCTTTTAACCAGTCGATAACTTGCTGTCGCATCTTTTTTTTGCCCTTGCGGAACCCCAAAACGATTGTAACAATTACTATACAATTTTGCCTATCGCTCCCGGGTTCGATCTTTACCAATCATCCTCGCGACTAGCTTCTAAAACTTCTTCTTGCTGCCAATCATCCTGAAAAGGTTGTACCACTTTACCGATCGCATCGGCCACAAAAGACTTAATAAATTCTTCCTTGCGACTAAGTTGAAATTGTCTTTGTACCACTTCCGTCATACCACCATCACCCCAGTCTTGATCGTGACGGAAATATTCAATAAAACTTTTGCCAGCAATGCGGGTTAAATAGGCGGCACTGACCCCTTGAATTGCCTTACCGACTATATAGGTAGTAAAGTTTAATTGTAGGATTCTGGCTAATAATTCTACCGCTCCTTTCACTACTCCCAAACTAACTAGAGTTTTGCCTAAAGATAGAGCCAATTCCTTGCCTCGATCGCTGTTAATTTCACAGCCATAAACTTGACCAATTTCCCTAACCATTTGAGCATTAACCGCCGCCGTTGCTAACAGATCGAACACTGGTAAGGGAGTCACGGCAATCACTCCCGCACCGATCCACTGATAGCGATCGATAATTTTATCAGCTTGGCGACGACGTTGGCGATCAATAATTTTCCTAGCTTCTTCTCCTAATCTTTGGGATTGTAAGAGGATATTATCCGCCACCAAATCCTCCCCTTCGGCCCGTAAAACTGAAGCCAAACGTTTAATTAAAGCTAAAATATCTGGTTCTGGTGTGATGATTTGTCCACCGGTTAACTGCACAGGTTGGGGATTAGCGGCGACGGCAATAATATCGGCTGAAAGTATCACTCCTTTAAGACGTTCTCGTAATTGTTTTAAAATAATTTCTCGATCTTCATCGCTATAGAGATCGATTTTATTAAAGACTAAGAGAGAACGTTTACCAATATCAATTAAGCGCAATAAAGGGGCGTATTCCGATTGTCGAATATCGTTATCGATGACAAATAAAAGTAAATCTGCTTCCGTGGCTAATTGTCGCGCTAACTGTTCCCTTTGACCTCCGGCTGCACCAATTTCGAGAATGCCGGGGGTATCGGTAATTTGAATTTCCCGATTCACACCTTTCATTTTTAAACTATAGGTTTCCCCTTTTTCCGTGGTTCCCATGGTTGCCTCCACATTGCCCACCATTTGACCGATGAGGGCGTTAATTAGGGAGGTTTTTCCCGCCGAACCTGTGCCGAAAACAATGATTTTAACTTCTTTTCTGGCTAAACTTCGCTCAATTTCTTGGGAACGGTTAATAAAAACCTGTTGGGTTACTTTATCTTGAATTTGCTCCACTTGTTGCCGGATAGCTTTTAAGGTTTCCCCGGCGGCCTCGGTTTTTTCTACTGGTAATTTTAGGGGTGGACGGGAGGAAGAACGCAACCCGCGGCGACTTTTTGGGCGCTGGGGCAGCAGATAAAAGTAGTACAAAAGAACGTAAATGAGCAAGCCCAGCAGTCCGATAATGAGTAAAAGCAGAATATTGGCTAAGATAGGAGCGGTAAAGGCGATCTGGATGTAAAGACGATAGATAGAGTTGACTAACCACAACATTAATCCGAAAATAAAGCTCAGACCAATGATTAAAGCGGCAAGACGGGGTAATTTCATCGAAAATTTGGGTCTGAAACCCCGCCGTTTTACGGCGGCTTTACCGTTAAATACTAGCGCATTTACACGATATATTCTAGAATGTGAGGTATGGAAAAAGCCTATTCGTTTCGATTTTACCCAACACCAGAACAAGAGTCGCTATTGCGGCGCACATTGGGCTGTGTAAGATTGGTTTACAATAAAGCTCTCCATCTCAGAACACAAGCATGGTACGAAAGACAAGAAAGAGTAGGATATACTGAAACGTCTTCAATGTTGACCGATTGGAAAAAGCAAGAAGAATTAGACTTTCTCAATGAAGTTAGTTGTGTACCTTTACAACAAGGGTTAAGACATTTACAAACAGCTTTTACTAATTTCTTTGCTGGTCGTACTAAGTATCCTAACTTTAAGAAAAAACATCAAGGAGGAAGTGCCGAATTTACTAAGTCAGCTTTTAAATTTAAAGACAGACAAATCTATTTAGCTAAATGCACAGAACCTTTACCTATTCGATGGTCAAGACAAATCCCAGAAAGCTGTGAACCAAGCACAGTAACAGTCAGATTACATCCTTCTGGACGCTGGCATATCTCAATAAGATTTGA